>JAFQQY010000015.1 GCA_017410365.1 Prevotella sp. | reverse complement strand
GCGATACAGAAAGAGTTATTTGAAGTTATGCAAAACGCAGAAGACCAAAACACTCTGTATATTGCTAATTCGTAACCCAATACATATTCAACCAAAAGGTCGTTATTCATTCTCAATAATTTAGACCTTTTTCGTAACTTCTTAATACTTATATGAGAAATTTTACTTATTTTTGCATCATATTTATGAGACAAGGGCATTATATGCCCGCAATTATTTAATATTTAACTTAAATACTAAGATTTATGTTCAAGAGATTGTATCTCCTAATCGCCGCTTTTGTGCTGACGGTTTCGTCAGCAGTGGCGCAGGTTACTACGTCTGGCATGTCTGGTAAGGTTACGGCTAATGGCGAAGAAGTTATCGGAGCCACTATTGAGGCTGTACACACACCTTCCGGCACACGCTACGTGGGAGTTACTAACACCAAGGGTATGTATTATATCCAGGGTATGCGTTCTGGTGGTCCTTACGAAGTTAAGGTGAGCTACATCGGTTATCAGACAAAGCTGGTAAAGGATGTAACCTTGCAGCTCGGTGAGACCTACAACCTCAACTCTGTGATGAGTGAGGATGAAAATGTGCTCAGCGAAGTGGTAGTACAAGGTAGAGGTTCTAAGTTTGCAGTTGAGAAGACTGGTGCTACAACCAACATCAACAACCTGCAGATTCAGGCTATGCCAACCGTTAACCGCAGTATCACCGACATTACACGCCTTTCACCTTATGGTGGTAACGGCATGAGTTTTGCCGGTGCAGACGGACGTACAGCCAACTTCACTGTTGACGGTGCTAACTTCAACAACAACTTCGGTCTTTCAGACAATCTCCCTGGTGGCGGCAACCCAATCTCTCTCGATGCTATCGAAGAACTCCAGGTGGTAATTTCTCCATTTGATGTACGTCAGACCAACTTTATCGGTGGTGGTGTAAACGCTATCACTAAGTCGGGTACAAACACATTCAAGGGTACAGCCTACGTTTATCATCGCAACGAGAACATGCGTGGTGATGCTATCGAGGGTGAGCAGATTGCCGGTGCTCGCGAGAAAGACCGCAACACACTCTACGGTTTCACACTCGGTGGTCCAATCATCAAGGACAAGCTGTTCTTCTTCGTTAACGGTGAGTATTCAGAGACTCCTTCTGTTGCTGTACGCTGGCGCGCGACAGAAAACGGCCAGGGTGATGCAGACAATTATCAGTCATACACAACAATTGCAGACATGGAGCGCGTGAGCGAGCATGTATTGCAGAAGTACGGCTACAACACCGGTTCTTACAACAGCTTCCCCGCTGATGAGGACAACGTGAAGATTCTTGCTCGTTTAGACTGGAACATCAACCAGAACCATAAGTTGGCTTTGCGATACAACCATACTAACAACACAGCATGGAATCCACCTAGCGCAACATCAATGGACGGTGGTACACGTTCTGCTTACGCGCGTACATCTTTATATTCAATGGCTTTTGCCAACTCTATGTACTCAATGAACAATAAGGTTCATTCTTTCTCACTCGATTTGAACAGCCGTCTTTCTGACCAGCTTTCAAACCAGTTCCTCGCAACATTCTCTAAGCTCGACGACGTTCGCGACTCAGAGTCAAGCGAGTTCCCATTCATCGACATCCTCGACGGCACAAACACTACAACACAGTACATGTCGCTGGGTTATGAGCTCTTTACACACAACAACGCCGTTCACAACACTATCTTCAATGTTAAGAACGACCTGACATACTACATGGGCAACCACAAGATTATCGGTGGTATCAGCTATGAGTATCAGATGGCCGACAACCAGTATATGCGTAACGGTACAGGTTACTACCGCTACCAGAGTGTTGACGACTTCATCAACGGAGCTGCTCCAGAGGTTGTTTGTCTGACCTATGGTTACGGTGGCGAGACAAAGCCGGCAGCACGCGTTCAGTTCAGCAAGTTCGGTCTGTATGCTCAGGATGAGTGGACTGTTAACGACAAACTGAAGGTTACTGGCGGTATCCGCTTTGACGGTCTGTTCTTCAACAACGGTGACCTGATGACCAACAAGGCTATCTACGAACTTGACTATAACGGTCGTCACATCGACACAGGCAAGTGGCCAGGCAACAGTCTGACCGTTTCTCCACGTGTTGGTTTCACATACGACGTGTTCGGCGACAAGAGTCTGAAGGTACGCGGAGGAACAGGTCTGTTCTCTGGTCGTCTGCCATTGGTGTTCTTCACCAACATGCCAACCAACAGCGGTATGATTCAGTATCAGGCACAGATCAACGAGAAGAATGCCAACAAGATGGGCTTCTCAATGGATGACTTTAAGGGTGGTCTTGTTTGCGATGCCAACGGCAAGCCAACCATCGCTGCTCTGAAAGACAAATTGTTCAGCCTTGGCTATCCACAGGACATTACACCAGAAGACGGAACTGTTCCAAGTTCAATCTCTGCTGTTGACCCAGACTTCAAGATGCCACAGGTATGGAAGACATCTATCGCTGTTGACTACTCACTGCCAGTGTCATTCCCATTCACAATCACAGCCGAGGGTATCTTCAACAAGACACTCAACGGTGTGACTCTGTCAGACTGGAGTATGATTCCAGTAGAAGGCTTTGCACGCTTCAACGGTGCAGACAGCCGTCCGATGTATCCATCAGACTTCAGAAACAACACCAAGGCATTCGTACTCGAGAACACAAGCAAGGGTTACGGATGGTCTGCAAACGTAACAGTAAACATGAAGCCTATCGAGACATTGAGCTTGATGGCTGCATATACACACACCGTATCTAAGGAACTGACAGGTATGCCAGGTTCAAATGCTGAGTCTGCATTTACATACGTTCCAACCGTTAACGGTCCTAACAACATCGGTCTGCACAACTCAGAGTATGTTACTCCAGACCGCTTCGTGGCTTCTGCTACTCACAGCGACAAGCATGGCAACCACCTCAGCCTTATCTATGAGGCATGGCGCGGCGGCTATAACTACTCTTACATGATGGCTAACGATATGAACGGCGACGGCTACAACTACGACGCTCTTTATATCCCGACAGACGCTGAGGTTGAGAACGGTCTGTTCCGCTTCGTTTCAGAAAACGACAAGACACGCTTCATGGATTATGTTCACAACAACGACTACCTGAAAGACAATCAGGGTGAGTATGCTGAGGCTTATAGCGTATATTCTCCATGGGTACACCGTGTTGACCTGAGCTACAAGCACGACTTCAAGGTTAACGTTGGCAAGAGCACACACAAGCTCCAGCTCAGCTGCGACATCAAGAATGTGCTGAACCTCTTCAACTCAGAATGGGGAGTAAGCAAGGTTATGAACACCTCTCTGAACTCTGGCCGCATATTGAAGTATGAAGGTACAGACGCACAGGGTTATCCTACATTCTCTACACCATCTGCTGTAAGCGGTGACACCAAGACATGGATTCGTAACCATGCCATCGGTCAATGCTGGTATGCATCAGTAGGTATTAAGTATATATTTAATTAAATAAAAGAATAATTATGAAATTAAGATATTTGTTTACAGCTATTATCTCGGCTCTGCTTTTTGTAAGCTGTTCTGAGGATAATGAGCCGGCAGGCAATCTTGGCAGTATCAGTCTGTCTGAGACCTACGTGTCACTTCCAACTGAAGGCGGTAGCGCAACGGTTGCCGTATCTGCAACGCAGGATTGGAAGTTCGAGAATGTTATCTTCAGTTCAGAAACGGGCAAGACTCAGTTGGTTACTACGAAAGATACGGTTGACGCATGGTTTACAGTATCACATGTATCAGGCACAGCTGGTCAGTCAGAGCTTGTTTTCTCTGCCGACGCTTTCGAAGGCGGTCGTGAAGTTGAACTACAGATTAATGTTGGTGGCAACATTCAGTTCCTGATGGTGCGCCAGGGTACAGCCAAGGCAGTGATGGCTACTTGTGCTGAGGTGCTTGCAGGTACAGACGGCAAGACCTATAAGATTAAGGGTACTTGTACGTCTATTGCCAATACTACTTACGGTAACTGGTATATCAACGACGGCACTGGCGAGGTTTATATCTATGGTACACTCGACTCTAAGGGTGCTACTAAGAACTTCGCAAGCTGGGGACTTGAGGTTGGTGACGTAGTGGAACTTGAAGGTCCACGTACAACCTACGGTTCTACAGTAGAGCTTGTTGACGTTACAATCATCAAGATAACCAAGTCGCTCGTTAAGGTTGTTACCGAAGAGGCAAACATTGCTAAGGAAGGTGGTGAGCTTGAAGTTAAGGTAGCTTTCAAGGGCAACGGTGCATACGTGTCAGTTCCAGAGGAATGCCAGAGCTGGGTACACCTTGCAAACACAGAGTATGTAGCAGGTGAGGCAACAAAGATTGAACCAAACCCAGCAGACACAGCAGTCTTTACATTCAACATCATGGCAAACGAGGCTGGTGCACGTACTGGTTCTATGGAGTTCACTTCAGGCTCGTCTACTGTTTCTTATACCTTCTCACAGGAAGGTGCAATCGCCAACGTTACCGTGGCTGAGTTCTTGGCTGCACAGGTAGGCGATGCACAGTATCGTGTGACAGGTGTTGTGACAGATATTGCCAACACAAAGTATGGCAACCTTTACATTAGCGACTGGACTGGAAGTGTTTACGTTTATGGTACAACCAACTTTGCTGATTGCAACATCGCTGTTGGTAGCATTGTGACACTGGTTGGTCCTCGTGCAGAGTACAAAGGTACAGCTCAGATGAAGAATGCTGTTTGTGAGGAAGTGCTCGTTGCTTCAACACCAGTAAGCATCACAGAGTTCAATGCTTTTGAAGATTCTAACGATAAGTTCTATATGGTTTCTGGTACAATTAGCAAGATTGCAAACGACCTCTATGGTAATATCTACATTGTAGATGAAACAGGAGCTGAAATGTATATCTATGGTACTTATGGTATCTGGAATGCTCAAGGCGACGACAAGAAGAACTTCGTAGCAACAGCAGGTCTTGCTGTAGGCGACAAGATAACAGTTGTCGGCATCAAGACTTCATATAAGGATTCTCCACAGATGAAGAACGGTTGCTGCGTTGCCATTGAAAAGGCACAGTAATCGGTCGTTTTACAAGTTTTAATATTAGCCCTCGCAACAATCGTTGCGGGGGCTTTTTGCGTTATATATATTTGATTTATATGTATTTGCGGGCCTTATGTTTCCTTATGCAACAAATATGAAAACACATGATACATAGTGAAAAGATGAATTTACGAACTGAAAAGCCGTGCGGACGTAAAAACAAGTCGTGCACGTGATTTATTTATATCTTTGCACTGAAAAAGTGTAAATTTTGCCAAAAATTGAGTAACAAATATAAACAAAAACCAAAAAACGTATGAAAACCCAAAAACAAATCTGGAGGCGTGGACGGCATTTGATGCTGGCAGCCGGAATTCTGTTGGCTGGTGGTAGTGCATTCACTGCTTGTTCTGAGTACGATTTGGATGAGCGTACCCCTGACGGTTGGGGAGCGAGCATCTACAGTTGGCTCGACGATCAGGGCAACTACACTAACACAGTGCAGATGATTGATGAGCTTGGCTATCGCGAAGTGTTGGCCAAGACAGGTTCGAAGACGCTTTTCGTTGCAGACGATGCAGCGTTTGAGCGTTTCTATCGCAACAACAAGTGGGGCGTGACAAGTTATAGCAAACTGTCAGAACCTCAGAAGAAGCAGTTGCTCTTCGGAAGCATGCTTGACAACTCAATGCAGCTGAGCATTCTGCCAAGCGTTCAGGGAACACCGCCTGAGAACGAAGGTCAGACAATGCGTCGCTATGCTTCAAACTCGGTTTATGATTCAGTGGCCGTTGTTATGCCGGATCAGATGCCTGACAATCCTTATTGGGCACGCCACAAGGAAAGCGGCGAACCGATGGTTTGCATGAAGGACAATTCTGTTGTGCCACTCGTTTATTTCATTGAGAAACTGCTTGTGAACAAGCGCATCACCAATGAAGACTATGATTTCCTTTTCAATAAGACCACTCAGCGTCAGCCTGGTGATGCCAGTGTCAACGGTATTGTGGTTGAGGAAGGCAATATCAAGTGTTCAAATGGATTTATCCACAAGATGGAAGACGTTATCACTCCGCTTCCTAACATGGCCGACCTTCTTGCCAGCAAGCCAAACGTTAGCCTTTATTACAAGTTGCTCGAGCGTTTCTGTGCTCCATATCCTGACAAAGAAGGTTCAATAACCGAGCGTTACAACTATCTTTATAATACTAACGTTGATACAGTATATGTAAAGCGTTTCTTCTCAAGAAAGTCTCAAGGTGGTGTAGCCGTTACAGAAACTCCCGATGGCGGTCCTGTAACTGGTACTTTGAAGTTCGACCCAGGATGGAATGCTTATTATGCAGGTATCGACGAGCAGGGTAGTACAGTGGCTATGCAGAAAGACATGGCGCTGATGATGGTTCCAAGCAACGAGGCGCTTGAGGAGTATTGGAACAATGGTCCTGGTAAAGTGTTGAAAGATTACTACGGTTCATGGGATAATGTTCCTGACGAGGTAATCTCAGAACTTATCAACAACAATATGCTCCCTTCTTTATTGTCATACGTTCCATCAAAGTTCGACAACATCCTTAACGACGCCAACGACCCAATGGGTGTAGAGTTGGCAGCTATCGACTCTGTATGGCTCGGATGTAATGGAGCTATCTACCTTACAAACCGTGTTTATTCTCCAACATCATACGTCAGCGTTTCTTACCCTGCGATGATTAACGAGACAATGCACATATTGTATTGGGGTATCAAGCAGTTGCAGTATAATGTATATCTGAACTCGCTCAACTCATATTACAGCTTCTTCATCCCTACCAACAATTCGCTGTTGGAGTATATCGACCCTGTTTCTTATGGCAAGAGCCAGACTCAGCTCTATCGTTTCCACTACGACCCGTCTCAGGTTGACGAGAACAATCGTGTTTGGGCAAGTGTTTGGAACTACGACACTGTAGCCGGTGAGGTAACTGACAGTATCGGTGAGGTTAGAGATGCTGGTCAGATTCGCAACCGTCTGAAGGATATCCTCGACACACATATTGTTATTGGAAATGTAGAGGACGGTCATAAGTACTATCGCACAAAGGGAGGCACGGAGATTCGTGTCAACAATGCTTCTGCCGGAGCTAACGGCATGACAGTAGAAGGCAGTTTCCAGATTAACGAAGGTGCTCCAATCAACGTTAGCTATATCTACGACCAGACAGAAGGCGGTAACGGTAAGGCTTATATCTTGGAGAGTCAGCCAATCATGGGTACACGCATGACAACATACGATATCCTTGCAAACACACCTGAGTTCTCTAAGTTCTTTGAACTCCTTGACGGTAGCGACCTGACAGAGACTATCCGCAACAACCGCCATTCAACCGGTGGTAAGAATATCTCTGTGTTCAATACATATCACTACACCGTATATGTTCCGACAAACGAGAGTATCGAGGAGTTGCAGAACAGTGGCAAACTGTCTAACTGGGATGTTGTTGCAGCTCACGAAGAGGCAGGCAACTATGAGGCAAAGACCAAGGACTCGCTCAACATCGTAAACTTCCTGAAGTATCATATCCAAGATAATGCCCTGTTCATAGGTGCCACGCCAGAAGAGGGAGACTTCGAGACTTCTGTTATTGACCCGTCAACAGGACGCTTCTATCGCGTATTAGCCGAGCTTACAGACAATGGTATTACGCTAAAGGACTATGCAGGCAATACCCGTAAGGTAATAACATCAGATGATAGACTCTATAACCTCATGTCAAGAGAATACCTCTATAACGACAAGGACGTTTCAAAAGCCGTGAACATCGAGACAAGCTCATCAGCTGTTATCCATCTTATCGACAAACCTCTGATGATAAATAATTAAGAGTGTTCTTGATGTAAAAACGAAGAATTATGAAAACAAAGAATTTATTAAGAACAATAGGATTGATTTTTGTCGGAAGTCAAATGTCAATCAATACATTTGCCCAGAAAGCAGGTGATATCATCAGCGGAACAGTCAATGACGCTTTTGGACCTGTTACTATGGCAAACGTTGTGGAGATTGATGCTGCCAATCGTATAGTGGCATCTACCGTAACGGATATAAACGGAAACTTCTCTTTCAAGTTGAAGAATCCTAAGAACAAGCTCCGCATCTCTTTTGTAGGATACAAGACTGTTACATTGCCATTGAACAAGTTCAAGTATTCAGTGACAATGCGCGATGCAACGCAAATCAGAGAAGTTACCGTTACTTCAAAGAAGCGTGCCGAGGGTTCAGGTCTTGCTATTCCTGTGGATGAAATCTCTACTGCACGCCAGAGCATTGACATGTCAGAGTTTGAAGGACTTTCAATGACAACAGTCGATGAGGCTCTTCAGGGACGTATCGCCGGTCTTGACATCGTTGCCAACTCTGGTAACCTTGGTGCCGGAACATCAATGCGTCTGCGTGGTGTGTCAAACATCAATGGTTCTGCCGAACCGCTCATCGTAGTCGATGGCAATGTATGGTCGTCGGGTACTGAAGATTTCGACTTCTCATCAGCCAACGAAGAGAAGTTCGCCCAGTTGCTTAATGTAAACCCAGAGGATATTGAGAGCATCTCGGTTTTGAAGGATGCTGCCGCAACAGCTATCTGGGGTTCACAGGGTGCTAATGGTGTTATCGAAATCAAGACCAAGCGTGGTACTCGCGGTAAGACTCGCGTTACCTATAGCTTCCGCCTTACTGGAACTTATCAGCCAGAGGGTTACAAACTGCTCAATGGTGACGAATATACCATGCTTCTCAAGGAAGAGTATTTCAACCCGCAGCTTAGTGATGAGGCAAGTAACATTCCTGAGTTGAACTATACTCCAAGCTTCCCAGAGTATGAGATGTACAACAACAATACCGACTGGCTGAAGGAAGTAAAGCAAACCGGTTGGCGCCAGAACCACTATGTTGCTTTGAGCGGTGGTGGTGAGAAGGCCCACTTCCGTATCGGTGCAGGTTACGACCATGAAACCGGTTCTATCATCAAGCAGCAGCTCGACCGTTTCACCTCTCGTGTGAACCTCGACTACTTCGTTTCTGACCGTATCAAGATTGAGACAAACATTGCGCTTACATATACACGCAATCAGAAGAACAACGGCGACTTGCTTTCTATTGCTTATGTGCGCATGCCTAACGTTTCTGTTTATGAACAGGACAAACAGGGCAACAATCTTGAAGACTATTATAATATGTTGCCAACCATCACACCGGCTTTGCGCGACCAGCTAAACAACAGAAACCCTGTTGCTTTGGCACATCAGGCAAAGAACCACGAGACAAGTTACAACATCGAACCTGAGTTCAAACTACGTTATAACCTTCTCGGACTTGATGAGGACAAGACTCGCCTGCAGTATGAAGGTAAGGTGATGTTCAACATCTTCAACCGCTATGAAGATCAGTTCATGCCTTTGTCATTGAGTACAGCCGGATGGAATGATTCACAGAATAAGCAGAGTAACCGCTCTACAGCAAACTCTTCTAAGAGTCTCGGTGTGACAACAACCCACACCCTTACATTCACTCCGGCATTTAAGAACAAAGACCATTTCCTCACAATGTTGCTTCGTGGCCAGCTGACAAGTGGCCAGTCAAGTTCGCAGAGCACCGTAACATGGGGCCTGCCTTCAGGAACTATCCAGGGTGTTGGTGCAGAAGGTATTATCGACGGCATGAGTACAGGCAGCGGACAGTGGAGAAGCATCTACTTCACATATTCTGCCCACTACGCATATAAGGGTAAGTACATGGCCGACTTCTCTGTACGCCGTGATGGTAGCACCAAGTTCGGTAGCGACCAGCGTTGGGGTAACTTCCCTGCATTCTCTGTAAGATGGAATATCCATAAGGAACCATGGTTCCAGAAAGCATTGCCATGGATTTCTACACTGTCTATTCGTCCAGGTTGGGGTATCGTAGGTCGTCAGCCAGGTGCAGAATACCTGTTCTTCAGTAAGTATGCCAACGGTAGCGGTTATATGGGACAGGGTTCTGTTTATCCTCAGAACATCCGCCTTCAGAATCTGAAGTGGGAAGAGAAGGAAACCTTTAATATTGGTACCGACTTCGGTTTCTTCAACGAGCGAATCACCGGTAACGTTGAACTCTACTGGCAGTTTACTACCGACCTGCTCATGGGCGGTCGCGGTATTCCTACATCATCAGGTTATCCAAGTCTTGCATGGCAGAACGTAGGTAACATGAAGAATATCGGATGGGAGTTCAACCTCAATGGTAATAGCATCATCAAGGCTGGCAAGTTCGGTATGGACTTCAACATTACTTTTGCTAACAACAAGAACCAGATAACAAAGATGGACGAGACTTGTCTCACCAGTCTTAACAATGAGTTCAACCGTAACAATGGTTCTTATCTCTCACGCGTAGAGTTGAAGCGTGCCTTGGGTAGTATCTATGGTTTCCGCTATAAGGGCGTTTATCAGTATTCTGAGTATTCACCAGAGGAAATCAAGGGCGTAAGTGGTCCTAATGCCCCTGTTGTCCGCGACAAGAACGGTGTAGTTATTCTCGATGAGAACGGTATGACAAAACCGATGATGTTCTGTGCCGGAAGCGTTGACTATGAGTTCCGCGGTGGTGATGCCATCTATGAGGATGTAAACCACGACGGTTCTATCAACGAACTCGACATCGTTTATTTAGGTTCTTCACTGCCTAAGTTCACTGGTGGTTTCGGTTTCAAACTCAGATGGGGACGTTTCTCTTGGAACAACCAGTTTAACTTCCGTTATGGCAACAAGATTATCAACCAGGCTCGCATGAATGTTGAGAATATGTATTCTAACAACAACCAGAGCCGTGCCGTTAACTGGCGTTGGCGTGTTGAAGGCGACATTACTGACATTCCACGAGCATTGCGTCAGCATGGTTACAACTGGTTGGGTAGCGACCGCTTTGTAGAAGACGGTTCTTTCATCCGTCTTAACTACTCACAGATAAGTTACTCTTTCGAGCCAAAGCTTATCAAGCGTCTCGGTTTGAGTCAGCTTAATCTGTATGTATCAGCCAACAACCTGTTCTGCTTGACAGAATATTCAGGTGCAGACCCTGAAGTTGGATATGGTAACCTCGGTATTGTAACCGACAACGCCAAGACACCACGTGCCAAGTCGTTTACTGCGGGTGTAACCATACAGTTCTAAATAATATATAATGTGTAATTAGAAATATAACAAATATATGATTACCAAGATAAAAAACATATTCTGCGCCATCTGCATTGCCTGCAGTTTGTCAAGCTGTGATGATTTCCTTGAAATCCTGCCGATGAACGAGGTTGTGCTTGAAAACTACTGGACAGAAAAGGCCGACGTTACCAGCGTTATGAACAGCTGTTACGAGGCTTTGGAAAAAGAGAACTGTCTTGTAAGAATGGGCGTATGGGGCGAGTTGCGTTCTGACAACCTTCGTTTGGGAAGCAACGTGCCAAATGAAATAAATGAGATTCTCAAGGAGAACATCCTTCCTTCTAACCCGATGTGCAACTGGTCAAGCTTCTATGAGGCTATCAACTATTGTAACACTGTTTGCTATTATGCTCCACAGGTTCAGAAGATAGACCCTAACTATACAGAAGCCGAGATGAAGGCAAACGTAGCAGAAGCATCTGCCATCAGGGCATTGTGCTACTTCTACCTCATCCGTACATTCCGCGACGTGCCTTATACAACACGTCCGAGTCTTGATGACGACACCCAGAACTACGTAATTCCAGCAACTCCGTTCAATGACGTGCTCGACTCGCTCATCGTAAATCTGGAGAGTGTAAAGGACGATGCTGTTCGCCGTTATTATACAGATGAGAGTGCAAATCAGTGGCAGAACTCATGCAAGATTACACGTTATGCTATCTATGCACTGCTTGCCGACCTCTACCTCTGGAAGGGCGACTGGGACAACTCTATCAAGTATTGCGATATGGTTATCAACTACAAACGTCAGCAATACGATGAGATGATTGAGCGTGAGGGTAACGTAAACACCATCGGACTCTTCGGTGAAATACCAATGTTGCTCACCAAGCCAACAGGTAGTACAAACTGCGGCAATGCCTATAACCTGACTTTCGGCGAAGGCAACTCTTTCGAAAGCATCTTCGAGTTGTATTTCCAGGACAACCAGACCCGTCAGAACACATGGGTAAGCAACTATTACGGAAACTCAAACAATCCTGTAGGTCGCTTAAGCGCTCCTGACTTCCTGCGCAAGGATGTTGCCTTAGGTACAAACATCCTGTTCAAGAAGACCGACGGCCGTGCTTACGAAAGTGTTGAAGAAGACGCGTCTCGCTATCTTGTTAGAAAGTATGCTTATACCAATGTTAGCTATACAACACAGAATGTAACAGACGAGAAATCTCTTAAGTTGGCAACAAGCATGCGTGCCAACAGTTATGCCAACTGGATTTTCTACCGTCTGAGCGATATGTTGCTTATCAAGGCCGAAGCTCTCATACAGCGCAGTCCAGAAGACTATCCGGCAGCATTCACAATGATTAATATCGTCAACAAGCGTGCCAACGACGTAACAAGCGTTTCTCGTTCAGACACCTTGAAGATGGCTGACTACATCCAGACCAAGGCTGCTATGGAAGACCTCCTTATGGAAGAGCGTCATCGTGAGTTCCTCTTCGAGGGTAAGCGCTGGTTCGACCTCGTCCGCGTATCACGCCGCGACGGCAACACCAACCGCCTTGTTACTCTCGCGTCACGCAAGTACATAGAGAATGTTAACGCCATCAAGATTAAATTGGCAGACCCTAACATCATCTACTTCCCATACGCAAAGAGCGAGTTGAAGGTCAATCCGCTGCTCGTTCAGAATCCGGCATACGGTAAGGATGAAGACTCTGAGCTGACAAAATAAGAGTTTTTTGATTAAGTAATAAGTAAATACGAAAAGATATGATTGCAAAATTTAAATATATCATCTGCGCATTTTGCGTAATCTTCAGTGTTGCGGCATGTGTTGATAATGATGATGATGTTCCTATGAACTATTATACATCAACAAAACTCACAGCAGCCGGATTGCTTGAAGAGAACCCAGAGCAGTTTAGCGACTTCATCGATGTGTTGAAGCGCACACCTTATTTCTCTTTGCTTTCTACATACGGTAACTTTACATTGTTTGCTCCTACAAACGATGCTATGTACAAGTATGTGACAAAGATGGGCTATATGTCTGTTGCAGATATTCCTACCGAGACCTGCGACACTCTCGCCCGTACCCACATCATCAAGAAAGGTGCTTTCTTCACAACCGATATCAGTGAAGGTTCGCTTCCTGAACTTAACATGGACGATGGTTATATCGTATTGTCAAGTGACTCTGACGTTTATAACAATAACGCTCTTATATATTATATAAATAAGAACGCGCGTATTATTGAGCGTGACGACTCTGTTACCAACGGTGTTGTTCATGTTATCGACAACGTTATCACCTCAAGCAGCCTTCTCCTGCCTGACAAGATTGCAGAAGACTCAACCCTGACCCTCTTCTCACAGGCATTGGAGCTCACAGGTATGGCAGACTCATTGGTTAAGTATATCGACGAGACTTATTCTTGCGGTATAGATTCTGTTCACACAGGTGCTATGGTACGCTGTACATCAGGTTCTGCACTCTACACCCGTTCTTTCTGGCCGGAGAAGCGTTTCTTCAAATACACTGCTTTTGTTGAGACTGACTCTGTATATGCAAAGCACGGTATCTACACCATCGAAGACCTTACAGCATATGCAAAGAAGGTTTACGATCAGACCTATCCAGAAGATGCTGGACTTTACGACGACAATCCACGTCATCGCAAGAATCCGCTCAACCGCTTTATCAGCTACCACTTGTTGCCACGCATTGGCCAGTATAACAGCTGGGTAATGTCGGGCGAGCTTCGTGAGCACTGCTGGTACACATCTATCAGTGACCCAGAAGAGTTCTACGAGACAATGTGTCCTGGTACAATCATGCGTTTCGCTGGTCCTTCTGCCGGTCTATTCATCAACCGCAAGGGCCTGCAGAACAATGTTAAGGTTCGTGGTGTAAAGGTGCTTTCACCATCAGAGTCAGGTTCTACCGACCAGAATGCGCTCAATGGTGTTTATCATTATCTCGACAACATCCTTGCCTATACCACACAGGTTCGCGACGTTGTTCTTAACTGCCGCATCCGTATCGATGCAACAGTGCTTAGCCCTGACTTCATGAATTGTAATGGCCGTGGCCGTTATGGTGAGGATATTCTTACAGGATTCAAGAACCAGTATATCACCGACTGGATTGTAAGCGATGAGACATACGTAGGTGTTCACAGTGACGTAGGTTATTGGAACTCATACCAGGCAAATGCCGTTTGTATCAGTGGTATCTTCGACGTTTCATTCAAACTCCCTCCAGTACCATCAGGCACATACGAGGTTCGTCTCGGCTATACAGTAGGTGAGGAGCGTGGTGTAGTTCAGGTTTATCTGAACAACGAACCTTGCGGTATTCCTGTTGACCTCCGTGTTTATGGACCAGATCCAAACATCGGTTGGGTAGAGGATACCGACGATCCTGACGAGAATGTAGCAAACGACAAGGCTATGCACAACAAGGGATATATGAAGGCTATGGACAGCTACCGCCCATGGGATGCCGAAGGTCCGCTGCGTAACAACAACTGGAACCTGCGCCGTGTGCTCACAACCAAGTATCTCGATTCAGAACAGACATACTACTTGCGTTTCCGTCAGGTACTCGATGATTCAGAGCGTTACTGGTCATTCGACTATATCGAACTCTGTCCTAAGAGTGTTTATGGAAGTCCTGAAGGTGAAGACACTCATTAATTAAAGGGAGAAATATAAAAAACTTATAAACTTAAGAATTATGAATAAGTTCTATAAAGCAATATGCGCCATTGGAATAGTCTGCGGACTATATGGTTGTTCTGATTGGGATGACCACTATAATGGCACAAACACTTCTGGCGGCAACAATCTCACATTGTGGCAGCAGCTGAAGTCAGAACAGCAGCTGAGCGATTTCTGCGAAGTGCTTGAGGAAACAAAGATATTCCGTCAGCACAAGAAGACTCCGGTAAGCTATGCTGAACTGCTTGATGGCGGTCAGTCGTTTACTGTTGTGGCACCTGTTAACGGTACATTCAATAAAGACTCTCTTCTTCAGCTCGTGCAGACAGCACAGGGCGACTCTGTCGTTGAGAAGTTCTTTGTACTGAACCACATCTCACGCAAATTGGTTTCTATCCCAGCCAAGAGCGACCGTATGCTTCTGCTCAACAAGAAGCACGTTGAGATTGGCAGCAATACCATTGAGGGCGTTTCAATAACAAAGTCAAACATCTACACAAAGAATGGTGTTCTTCATATCGCAGCACAGCCACTGCCTTACGAGCGCAGTCTGTTTGAAATGCTTTGCGACATACCTGAGTTCAGTACTATCGGAGCATTTATCCGTAAGTACGACGAAGACTTCTTCGATGCCGACAACTCTGTTTCAAGCGGCATTATAGAGGGTGTGCCAGTATATGTTGACTCAGTTATCATTGAGCGCAACCGATTCCTTGACCGCGTTGGCTATATCAATGCCGAGGACTCAATGTATTGGTTCATCGCTCCAACTAAAATAGCATGGCAGCAGGCATACGATGAAGCAGCCAAGTATTTCGTTTATGACAAGAAGGTGGCTAAGCGCGACTCAATACAGCAGTATTGGGCTCACCGTGCACTCATCGACGATGCTGTGTTCAATATGACCGACCAGTTGTCTGTTAACGACTCGCTTACTTCTGTTCAGTATGTTCGTCGCAACGTTACCAACAACAAGCCAATCTATCACGTGTTCAAGAAACCGTTTGAGGCAGGCGGTATTCTCAGTCAGGCAACTCCAGTTGATGCCAGCAACGGTGTTCTCTATAAGGTTAACCTGTGGCCGTTCACACCAGAGCAGACCTACTTCCGTCCTATATGGAGTGAGGCGGAGAACATGTACTATGTTACAGAAGACAAGCTTTGCAGCTACAACTCACGCCGTATAGCAGGCGACAGTATTTCTGATGGCGGTTATCTGCAGATTATCCCAGAGAAGGCAACTTCAAACTGGGAGATGACTTTCCGTCTTGACAATACCCTAAGCGGTCACTATGACATCTGTGCCATAGTATTGCCACGCACCATTACCCATAAGGACCAGGAGTTTAATCCTTGCAAGTTCAAGGCAACAGTAAACTATGTTGACACTTTGGGTAACAGCAAGACATTTAATTGCGGTAACACCCAGTTCAAGACCGACCCGGCACGCGTTGATACAGTAGTGCTCGCCGAGTCATTCTACCTCCCTGCCTGCAACTACGACAACACCGAGTTGAAGGTAAGTGTTAAGCTCACATGCTCTATCCTTGCCCGTGAAAACTCTAAGTATTCACGCGAGATGTATCTGGATTGTATTTATCTCAGGCCAAGAAGTGATGTATCTAAGGATTGAAGAATTGAAGGATTGAAGATTGGGGATTAAGGATTAAAGAATAAGGATTAAAGATTGCTACCAAAGCATACGTCTGAACTCCTGAACTCCCGAACTTCTGAACTCCTAATTTAAATAATAAAGATTATGATTAGTAAATTCTATAAGACAGCCTGTGTGGCACTGGCAATGTGTGGCTCAGTCGCAGTTGCGGCACAGGATAAAATGAATACTGTGACAGGTAGAGTGGTAGATGCATCTACAGGCAAGCCATTGGCTGGTGTTATTGTTTCTGCCTACGGCGATTCCCGCTATACTGCCATGACCGATGAGAAGGGTAACTACGAACTGAAGGTTCCCGACTATACACGTTCCGTTTCTATGAGCGTTGACGGATACAATATACAGCAGCGTGCCATTTCTGACGGCAAGGCTGATGCCAATATGTTTCATTCTGCTTTCAGTCAGGACTATAAGGCTTCTACATCTGCCACCATCAGTGCCGAGGCCGTTGGTTTTGACAATACGGCAGAAGTAAGCGTTGACCCGCTCATCCAGCAGCGTCTTGGTGGCGATATCCGCACAGTAAACCGCAGCGGACTGCTTGGTGTCGGAAACTCAATGCTTATTGAAGGTATCAACTCACTACATGCCAATTCTCAGCCGCTCGTTGTTATCGACGGTGTGATTATGGATATGCAGTACAACCGTGAAATGCTTCACGACGGTTACTACAACAACATGCTTGCCAATATCAATGTCAATGATATCGAAAGCGTTCAGGTATTGAAGAACGGTACTGCTCTCTATGGCGCAAAGGGTGCCAACGGTGTTCTTATCATTAATACTAAGCGCAGCAAGAGCATGGCAACCAAGATTGACGTTAACATCAGCGGACGCTACGAGCTCGTTCCTCGTCTGCCGGAGATGATGGGTGCAGAAGACTACAGACTCTACACCACAGAAATGCTCGCCGACAAGATGGCAAACGTTGGAACAATGAAGTATCTCAACACCGACCCTAACTATTATTATTATAATCAGTATCACAACAATACCGATTGGAAGGATGAGGTTTATGAGAACGCATTCTCTCAGAACTACGGTATCAATGTTCAGGGAGGTGACAATGTGGCATCTTACAACCTGTCTGTTGGCTACTCACTTGGCAACAGCACATTGAAAGGCAACGACTACTCACGTTTTAGCATGCGCCTTAACTCTGATATCGAGGTGGTAAGAAACCTTGACGTGCGTTTCGATGCGTCTTACAGCGATGTTGACCGTAGCCTGTTCGACGACGGTGCTCCGCTCGACCCTATGTCAGGCGTAATCACATCACCAGGATTCCTCGGTCTTACCAAGGCTCCGTTCCTCTCTCCATACGCTTATGATAAGAACGGTAACGTAAGCCAGTATTTCGCTGAGGCCGACGACTATCTGCAAGGAATGTTCCAGGGTAAGGGCCGCTTGGCCAA
Source organism: Prevotella sp. (assembly GCA_017410365.1). Classification (GTDB taxonomy): domain Bacteria; phylum Bacteroidota; class Bacteroidia; order Bacteroidales; family Bacteroidaceae; genus Prevotella. The sequence goes on along the minus strand of JAFQQY010000015.1, from coordinate 170,706 downwards.
CCCTACGGCAATCCTTCACTACGGTGATGGCAAGAACCGTAACTCACACGGTAATCGTATCATCATGTTCTCTATCACTCCACAGTACAAGGTGAACAAGCACCTCACTATCAGTGAGCACTTCTCACTCGGACTCGTAAACACTAACGAGAACTACTATCTGCCAATCCACGGTGTGCCTACGTTTACAGTAGAAGGACTTGATGAAGGAACAACACTCCAGAACTATGCACAGAGTCTTGCTTCACGCCAGACAGCCATCCAGAGCGACACCCGAGTGGCATGGAACAACCGTTATGGCGCCAACAGCATTAACCTTATAGGAGGTTTCCGCTATCTGAGCAACGATTATAACCTTACAACACAGCGCGGTTATAATACAGGTAACGACAAGACACCTAACATGAACAACTCATTGCAGTTCAAGAAGACCACAGGTGCCGACGACAAGACACGCGAACTGATGTGGTATGCTCAGGCTGGCTACAACTATGCAGAGCGTTTCTATCTTAATGCCGGTGTTTCTGCTCACGCTTCTTCACGTTTCGGTGAAGATGCTTCAGGACTCGACCTTCTCGGTGCAACATGGGGAATCTTCCCAAGCGTAGAAGGTGCATGGGTGATGACCAACGAGAAATGGTTGTCAGGCATCAGAGGTCTTGACTATCTGCGTCTGAACTTAGGTTTCGATATGACAGGTAACGATGATATCGACTATACTGCATCACGCAGCTACTTCGTTGCCAACCGCATGCTTGGCAGCAACGTAACAGGCCTTACCCTCGGCAATATCGGTAACACAGAGTTGCAGTGGGAGACAACAAGTCGCCTGACAGCAGGTCTTGAAGGAAACTTCTTCAACAACCGTCTGAACGTACGACTCAACTACTTCAAGAGTTGGACATCAAATCTCCTTTCACTTAGTCAGTTGGCATGGACCAGCGGCTTGAAGGAAAACTGGAGCAACGATGGCAAGCTTGAGAACGAAGGTTTCGATGCCCGTGCATCTGTTAAGGTGCTCAGTTTGAAAGACTTCAACTGGGAACTCGGTGCTTCTGCCGGTCATTATAAGAACAAGGTGACAGCTCTGCCAAACGACAACCGTTCTTTCGAGACAGAAATCTATGGCGCAGCCATCCAGACAAAGGTTGGTCAACCGGTAGGTCTCTTCTACGGTTGGAAGACAGAAGGCGTATATGCAACATCTGCCGAGGCAAAGGCAGCAGGCAAGTATATTGTTCAAACCAATGGTGACCGCCTTTATTTCGAGGCAGGCGATGTTAAGTTCAAGGACTTCGACGGCAATGGCATAATCGACAAGAACGACCGTACCATCATCGGCGATCCTAACCCAGACATCTACGGTAACATCTTTACAACCGTTAACTGGAAGAACCTGACACTCTCTGCAGCCTTCAACTACTCTCTGGGCAATGATGTATATAACTATCAGCGCTCACTGCTCGAAGGCGGTACATACTTCATGAACCAGACAACAGCCATGGGCAACCGCTGGACAACAGAAGGACAGATTACAAATATGCCACGCGTGAACTACACCGACCCAATGGGCAACTCACGTTTCAGTGACCGCTGGATAGAGGATGGCAGTTATCTACGTCTCAGCTCTGTTACCCTCAGCTACCATATCCCTGTCAACAGCACATACCTGCAGGGTATAACTATCTGGGGAAATGCTTCAAATCTGTTCACCATCTCTAAGTATCTCGGTTCTAATCCAGAGACAGCAATGTCAAATGGTGTACTGTATCAGGGCATCGACCGCGGACTCCTTTCTGCCGGCCGTTCATTCTCAATGGGTATAAACATTAATCTCTAAAATCCTGTTACTATTATGAAATATATATATAAGTTAGTTTGCGCCATCTGCGCAATGGGCGTTTTCACATCGTGTGGCGATATGCTGGAAACCGACTCTGAACTTGTAATGTATGAGAAGGATAATCAGTTGAATCAGCCAACCGACTCTGTTTACAGTGTCATGGGTATCATTGGCAAGATGCAGATTATTGCCGACCGAGTGGTACTGCTCGGTGAGATGCGCGGTGACCTTCTTGCCACTACCGAGGCTGCCAATTCTGACCTCAAGCGACTTGCTGCTTTCGACTTCTCACAGGAAAACAAGTACAATGCTGTTAGCGACTACTATGCCGTTATCAACAACTGCAACTACTTCCTGAATCATGTAGACACCACACTTGAGCGTCGTGGACATAAGATTTTCAAGGCAGAATATGCAGTCGTAAAGGCTTACCGTGCTTGGGCTTACCTTCAGGTGGCTCAGGCCTACGGCAACGTGCCTCTCATAACCAAGCCTCTGCTCACAGAGATTGAGGCACGCGAGGCAATGAACATGCCTAAGTCTTCTATCTCAGACATCTGCTCATACTTCATTGCCGACATCGCTCCATACGCAGAAGAAGAACTTCCACGCTGGGGTGTCGTTGACGGATATCAATCAACCTCTTTCTTCATTCCTGTGAAGGCACTCCTTGGCGACCTCTGTCTCTGGGCAGGCCGCTATGAGGAAGCAGCACGCTGGTATCATGACTATCTCTCAGATAGAGATGCTCCGGTAACCCTCGGTTCTGGTCGCGCAACATGGTACAATACAGAGTTCCAATACACTTCTGGCGGTTATTCTGGTAATACAGGTGCCCAAACCTTCATCCCGATGGAAGCAAGAGTGTTTGACGGTGTTGTAAGTGATTTGAGCAACATCTTTGAATCTACACGCGAGAACAAGTATTACTATCAGGTAATTCCTTCAAAGGCAATGCGCAACCTCTCTGCTTCTCAGGTTTACTGCATGGAGTATAAGACAGATACAGAAACCGACACACTCTATGCGCCTACCGCTGGTCTTGCTGACGAACTGTTGGTTGGCGACCTCCGTCTGTATTTTATCTATAATCTTAGAGCAGCGGGCGGTCAGGATGAGTATTCTGAAGACAACAACATGCGCCAGACAATAAACAAGATTGTGAGCAACCGAATTGTAACCTACCGCACTCCGATGATTTATCTTCGCTATGCTGAGGCACTCAACCGTTCAGGTCTTCCACAGTCAGCATTCGCCGTACTGAAATACGGTCTTTGTTCAGACAATGTAAAGCAGTATGTTGACAGTCTTGAGCAGCAGGCAGCAGGCGATTTGATTGCATTCGACCAGACTCTGTTCCCTAAGGAGCGTGCAATCGGTATCCATTCGTTCGGTTCTGGTGACAGTCCTGCCAACGAATACTATGTATTGCCACAGCCACAGGATTCACTTGCAACACGCCAGGATACCATTGACTATCAGATTCCGCTTGTTGAGGACCTGATTATCAATGAAATGGCACTTGAAGGAGCATTCGAAGGCTATCGCTACTACGACCTCATGCGTGTGGCTTTGCGCCGTGGCGATGCTGCTTATCTTGCCGATCCTGTTTCAAAGCGTAACGGCGAGACTGACGACAATCTCCGCCAGTTGCTTATGAATACCAATAACTGGTATTTACCTTTACCATAAGAGTCACCACTAACCCCTCCATAAGGGAGGGGAGTGGGAACTTCTGAACTCCTGAAATATATATGAGAAATAGAATTATAGTTTTAGTTTGTTTATTGGTGGCTTTGACGTCTGCCAGAGCCGCTACCATTACCGTTACCGTCGATAGCACCCGCTATCAGACGGTAACTGGTTTTGGTGCTGCTGCCTGCTGGGGAGCAATGCGTCCGATAGACGACGTTAATGTTATAAAAACGCTTTACGGCGAGGACTCGCCTGTTGGTCTGAATATTGTGCGAATGGAAATTTCGCCTAACCTTATCGGTGACGTGAAGACACCATGGGACACTCCTTACGACTGGCACGGCTATCTGCCCGTTATTCAGGAGGCAAAGCGCCGCGGTGCAATCATCTTCGGAACTCCATGGTCGCCTCCAGGCGAGTATAAGACCAACGGCATTGCCGGCGGCGGTAACAGCGAGGACCAGGGCTATCAGCGCGGAACACTGGCAGAATCAGCCTACCGCAAGTTCTTCCCATGGCTCAACACGTTCCTTGCCTATATGAAGAACAACAACGCCGCCGTGGATGTTGTATCTTTGCAGAACGAACCCGACTGGTGGGTAAACTATTCCGGTTGTCTCTATACGCCGGAGCAGTTGCACAAGTTGGTTAAGGATTACGCCTATCGTCTTGACAAGGAGAAGTATGGCGTGCAACTGATGAGTGGCGAGAGTCTCTGTTTCCAACCAGAATACTCAGACATTCTGCTCAACGACCCTGAGACACGAGAGCATATCGACATTATCGGCGGTCACCTTTACGGCAATCCGCCGCTCGACAAGATGGCACGTTCAAATAAGGCAGCCGTGAAGTACGGCAAGGGAACATGGATGACGGAGCACTCTGTGGAGAACGGACCTCGCCTGCCTAACTGGCACGACGAACTGATATTTGCCGAAGAGGTGCATGAGTCGATGCTTGCCGGTGCCAATGCCTATGTTTATTGGTATATGATTGCCCACTGGGCGTTCATCGGTACTGGTGAGTCGCAATATCAGCCAGGCAACGACTACGGCAAACTGTTGCGTCGTGGCTATGTAATGTCGCACTTCTCAAAGAACATCACCGGGTCCACCCGTCTTGGCAGCAAAGCCAGTGTTCATGTAGGTACCAACAGTGCATTTCAAGCTTCAGCCTATATCAAGGGCGATTCGCTCATCGTTATGGCTATCGACACTACAAAGAATGCCTTCGACCTGCGTCTCAACCTGCCTTATAAGGTAAAGAGTGGCATCCATTGGCTGTCAACAAGCGACAAGAACTGCGAGAAGTTGCCTATAGAAATGTCGGAGTCTGCCCAGACAATCACCGTCAATCTGCCGGCACGCAGTCTTAACACCTATATCTTCCAGATAGACCGTGAGGCTTCAGGCATATCAGAAATGCCTGTAGCAACACCAGAAACAACAAGTGTGTATTACGATATTCATGGCAGAAAAATGCTCGAACCTAAGGGCCTTTACATTGAAAAGCGCTCTGATGGCACAATTATTAAACATTTTAAGAGATAAGCAGATTGCATTTTTTTGCAACGAATACGAAAATAAAACAAAACGAAACAAATGTTATTATCAGATTCCTAAATAACCACTACCTTTGCATTGTCATTTAAAATTAGTGGAGTTATTTTAGTTTCAAGGTAATAGTTAGTAGTTAATTTTTTTATGTCATATTAGTTTATGGTAAAACTAATAAAACCGGCTGCCTGTATGAGAATATCGGCAGCCGTTTTTTTATAAGAACTTGATTATTGCAGTCTTCTAATATATATCATGTGTGTTTGGAAATATATGGTTATTTGGTATGCCGTTTACTATATATGTGATTATTCTAAGAAAAATGCAATATGTAATATATTATTGTATGATATTGTGAAGCGATGAAACAAATAGAAAACTCGATGAAACGTAAAATGTTTGTTGTTTGTTGCTAATTTGGTTAACTTTGTAGCGTAAAAACAATGTATCAATGTTAACTGATAACTAAAAATGAAAAGAACAATCTTTTTTATTGTCGCTTTTTTATTTGTTTCAACTACTATACGAGCACAGTTTGGAACGTTGCGCCCGTTGCATGTTGAAGGTAAAAATCTGGTAACAGACCATGGTCAGATAGTTACACTACACGGTGTGATGGATACCCCAAGCCCTTATTTCAACAATTGGCGATGGGGGCGCGACTGCTCTACGCAGAACATCCAGCCATGTATACAATATTTCGAAAAACTGTTTACCGCCCTCACCGATACAACTCAGGGAGCATATTGCAACCTTTTCCGTCTGCACCTCGACCCTTGCTGGACCAACGATCCGAACAAGCAGAGCGATGGCAAGGAGAGCGGAGAGGCTGACATTTCACGTTTTAGCAGTAGCCGATTGAAGACACTCATGCAGTCGCTCTATTGGCCAATAGCAAAGCGTGCGCTCAACCACGGACTCTATGTCATCATGCGTCCGCCGGGAGTATGTCCGCAGAATCTGAAGGTGGGCGATTACTACCAGCAGTATCTCCTCACCGTTTGGGACATCGTGACACAGAACAAGAAGATGCTTGAAAATTCTGACTATGTAAGCATTGAACTTGCCAACGAACCCGTGAACATCACTAATGCCGACGGAACCACCGACGACAAGACCATGCGCGACTATTTCCAGCCCATTGTGGATAAGATACGCGAAAACGGATTCCGTGGCATCATCTGGGTACCGGGAACAGGATGGCAGTCAAACTACAAAGGCTACTGGCGTTATCCAATCAAAGACCCTGCGAAAGATACCTTTGAGTGGGGCGAGCAGATAGGCTATGCCGTTCACGACTATCCGGGATGGTATAACAGTAGCGACCAGAACCCTAACATGAGCGGAGTGACCGCCCAGTTCCGTACCCAGGTGCCGATAGTGGGCAGGAGTCCGATAGTTATCACCGAGGTTGACTGGAGTCCTGAGCAACCAGGTAGCGGTCATTACAACGAGCATGGCGAATGGGTAGTGAGCAATATGGGCACATGGGCCACTGCCTCCACATCGAAATGGGGACAGGCTTTCAAGAAGATTCTCGACTATTTCGGAAACATCTCGATGACCCTTTCTGGTACATCAACATATATTGACATAGACCACTATCTGTCAACGGGCGAGGTACGCCCAGCCTTTGGCGGTCATCCTGAGGCGTGCGCAGCAGCATGCTTTGAGTGGTACAAGGAGTATGCTATGCAGATGAATGCCGACCACCTTGCCTTGGGCATCGAGGGGATAGAGGCTGAAGATGTGGCAATAGAAGACAACTCATCTGTTTACGATCTCCAAGGTCGTCGTCATGACAGTCTGCAACGCGGACTAAACATCATTCGTACTGTTGATGCAGACGGAACTGTGAGGATTAGGAAGGTTTGGAAGAATTGAAGGATTGAAAGATTGAAGAGTTGAAGGATTAAAGATTGCTGTCAAAGCATACGTCTGAACTCCTTCACTCCTACACTCCTGAACTCCTAATATTAAATTAATCATGCATTGAGCATTATATATATAGTTTTACCATGATAAGAAGAATAATACTAACATTGTGTCTGATTTTGTCTGCCATGAGTTATGGTCAGACAGGACATTTCTTTTCGTCAGATCGTTTCTCTAATAGTCTTATTGCCGACCTCTGTCAAGATAAATTTGGCAATATTTGGATTGCCACAGACTATGGACTGAATAAATTTGATGGTTATCAATTTGAATCATTTCTGCATGACGACAGAGATACGACAACCGTCTGTTCTAATGCTATTGTTGAGTTGTTGACAGACAGCAAGGGCCGATTGTGGGTAGGTACAAATCGTGGCTTGGATCGCTATTGTTCAGACAGCAACTCTTTTATACATTATCCATTCCCAGAGAATGTTCTTCCTCGTATCAGCGACATTATAGAGTTGTCTGACGGTAGAATCCTTTTCTGTACAGCCGGTTATGGTACATTTGTTGTAGGTGACGACAATGTGGTGCGCGCAACAAGCGAGTTCTCGCCAGATCCAAACGACCATTTCTTCAGTTATGCCTATGTAGATTCTAAGAATAGGTTTTGGAAGAGTGGGTATGATAACTCCTTCTTGATGAAGAGTGATGGCGAATTCAAGAAATTTACTTCAACAGTCGGTTCTCCTGTCGGTTTTATTGAGCGCTCTGACGAAGTGCTGATAATCTGTCTCCATGGCATTATGTCATATTCAAATGGGAAAATGACAGTTGCCGACATAGACATGAGCGAACTCAGGTCAACAGATGCCCTTATGAGTGTAGCCAAGATGGACAACATTGGCAATGTATATATAGGTACGCGTGGTAGTGGTCTGTATTGTATCCGCAGCGGTGAACGCAAGCTTGAACGTGTTGAAGTAGATGCTTTTGGCGTGAATATGAGTACCGCCAAGGTGTGGGCAATGCTTTTCGACCATCACGGCAATATGTGGCTAGGCTTGCAACGTAAGGGATTGCTTATGGTTCCACTCGTGCCAATGCAGTTTAAGGAATGGAGTTTTGAAGCACAGAATATAGAAGTCGGTTCGTCTATCGCTTCAGTCTGTGCCGGCGACAAAGGCATCACATGGTGTTCTGTTCAAGGCGTTGGAGTTTATGGCTTTGATATTAATGGTCATGTTGTAGCTCATCCTAAGGCTCCTGCAGCCGTAGAGTTCATGTTCCGCGACCGGAATGGGCAATATTGGTTGGGAACAGACAAAGCCTTGTTCGCTTACGATCCTATGAAGGGTACATACGAGCAAAAGATAACATTCGAATGCGATAAATTCAACGACATGACAAGCGATGCCAATGGCAATATTTATATATCAGTATTCTCACGAGGATTGTGCATATATAATAGTAAGACGGGCGCGCTGAAGCATTATACTTCATTTGACTCTAAGGAAGGTGACGACCGCTTATGTAACGACTGGATAATGTCGATGACCACCGACCATAAGGGACTAGTTTGGATGGGTACATCTTCTGGCATATCATGCTATGACCCTAAGACTGATAGTTTCCTTTCGCAAGGCTGGAATCAACAGCTCAATGGCATGATGTGTTTCTCTATCTGTGAGTTGCGCAACGGCAACATCGCTATTGGAACAGAACAGGGTTTGTATCTTTACGACCGTCAGACGGCTAAGGTGGCTCCATTCCCAAATAGTGAAGAACTGTCAAACAAGCTGATAAACTATATCGTTCAGGCAAACGATGGCGATATTTGGTGTTCTACTTCCATGGGTATATGGCAGTATGAGTCAGATAAGAAAACTTTTCTCGGTCACATTAATGGAAATGGACTGACAAGCAAAGAGTATCTTTATGGTGTTGGAATGCACAACAACGACGATAAGATTTATTTCGGAAATAATGACGGACTGATAGTGTTTAATCCTTCAGATGTGCAGACAACTCAATCAGACCCTCACGAATTGCTGTTGACATCGTTCTTTGTAGGTGGCACTCAGGTGAATTGTAACACGGTGCTGAATGATGTAAGGATTACAGAAAAAGGTGTTTCGGAATCAGATAAGTTCACGCTTTCTTATCTTGACAATAATATTACGCTTCAATTCTCACAGTTGGATTTCGACAATCCTTTCAATGTTACATTTGAGTATAGAGTAAATGAAAGTGAATGGATTAAAAACGCTGCAGGCAAGAATGACGTTACGCTTAGCCACTTGCAACCTGGAAAATATACCATTGAGGTGAGAGCATTGCAAGGCAATCAGTATTCTCCGGTCAAGGTAATTGAAGTGCATGTTCAGGCCCCATGGTATCGCACACCGCTAGCCTATATAATATATGTATTGTTGTTGCTAGTGCTCTGCACTTATATCATTTCAGCTTATCGTCGCCGTACCAACGAGCAGATGAATGAAGAGAAAATGAAGTTCCTCATCAATTCAACCCACGATATCCGCTCTCCGCTTACTCTTATCATGAGTCCGCTGGCAAATCTTAAGCGTCGCATTGATGCCGAGGCTATGCCAGATGCTATCCGTGATATAGACACCATTGAACATAATGCCACGCGTATTCTTAATCTGGTCAATCAGATTCTAGATGTACGTAAGATTGACAAGCAGCAGATGCACCTGCATTGTCAGGAAACAGATATGGTCAAGTTTATCAATGGCATATATAAGATGTTTGAATATAATGCCAATGAGCGCAATATCACTTTCAATTTTACTCACGAAGGACTGAAAGAACTGCCTGTATGGGTTGACCGTCGTCAATTCGACAAGGTAATCACCAATCTTCTGTCAAATGCATTTAAGTATTCGCACGAAGGTGGGCGAATAGATATAGAACTGACTCAAGAGCAGGAGAATGTATGCATAAAGGTTATGGATACGGGTATCGGACTTGATGCTGATAGCTTGAAACATATTTTCGACCGATTCTATCAAGGAGGCAACTCTCGCAGAATGCATATCGATGGTACAGGTATTGGGTTGAACCTCTGTAAGATGATTATCGACATGCATCATGGTACGATTGAGGCAGGCAACCGTTTAGATGGACAGCGAGGTTCTGTGTTCACTTTGACTTTGCCGCTCGGCAACAGACACTTCTCGCAAGAAGAGATTGAAAAGTCAGAAGATGAGAAGCAGCAAAGCACAGTTAAGATAAAGCAGCAGAGTGCCAAATATCGTGTACTTATTGTTGACGATGACCTTGAAATATCTCATTATATTTCAAACGAACTTGGTCATTACTATAAGTTTGGTATATGTGCTAACGGTAAGGAGGGACTAAAAGAACTGCTCACCAATGAGTATGACCTTGTGGTTAGCGATGTGATGATGCCGGAGATGGATGGCTTTACGATGCTGCGCATGATTAAGACAAACCTGAACATTTCGCATATACCAGTTATCATGCTTACTTCCAAGGCCGATGTGGGCAATCGTCTTGAGGGCTTGGAGCGTGGCGCTGACGCGTTCCTTGCCAAACCGTTCAACATGGAAGAACTCCACATGAATATCGACAACCTTATCCACAACCGCCAAAGACTAAAGGGAAAGTATTCCGGTGCTCAACAGCAGGCTGATAAGGTAGAGCAACCGGAAGTGAAGGGCAATGACGAACTATTGATGGAGCGTATCATGAAGGCAATCAATAAGAACTTGTCGGATAGTGACTTCAATGTGGATATGTTAACACACGAAGTGGGCATCAGTCGTGCCCAGTTGCACCGCAAGATGAAGGAGATGACAGGCATCTCAACCAGCGAGTTCATCCGCAACATACGTCTTGAGCAGGCTGCCCGCCTGTTGCGAGAGCAGAAGATAAATGTCACTCAGGTTGCGTATACCGTGGGATTTTCTAATCTTGCCCACTTCTCAACCATTTTCCGCAAGCATTTCGGCATGTCTCCGTCAGAGTATGTTGAGCGTGAAAGTTAAATAAAGATTTCTTTTTATCATCATTTTACAATAATAGGCACTGCGACTTGTTTTTGCACAGGTCGTGGTGCTTTTGGCTTTAAGACCGTTCATTCTGCATTTTAGTTTACTCATTCAAATTTGGTATACACGGCGTATACCATCGGTATATACGGCGTATACCAAAGGTATATAGGCTGTATACCAAATTTACTTCCTCCCATGATTGCTTTATTGTTAGATCGCCTTTATACTGAATTATTGTTTGCTTATTTGTGTTATGATACAAATATGCAAACTAAAGAAACGTTTTGGTAATGCCTGTTTTTTTTATTTGTATACTTTTGTTGCCATATTAAATTAACTTTTTATTAACTAATTATTTAAAAGTATGAAAAAGATTACTAAGTATTTTTATGTATCATTGTTCTGCTTTTGCAGTGCGATTAATGTCTTTGCGGCAGAGACGGTATCAACACCGCTGACATTGGACATGTTTCATAAATGGACTAGCGTTTATGAAGATGCAACACAAACCTCAGAGGCCACAGGGGCTGAACTAAATTTAAATAAAGATTTGTCTGGTGGTGGTCTTGTTTGTGGTACTGGTTCTGTCTATTATTTAACCTATGCAGATTTGACAGGCTATACCAAAATCGTATTTGAAGGTACTGCCGGTCTTCCACTGCGTGTAATGATGAACCGTGTCGCCGACGAGGGTGCTCTGACAGAAAAGCAAGTAACAATCAATGAATCAGGAATAGCAGAGGTTAGTCTTGTTGGCCTTGAATATGTGCATCTTAATGCTGTAAAGTTGAACTGGGGGGAACATAAAGGACAGATAACAGCTATTAATCTGATAAAAGAAGAGGTTGAAGAAGAGGTGTTGCCTGAGCATTATTCAAAACTTACAGATATAATGTTTAAGGCTTGGGATGACCCAGTTAATCCTACAACTTCTAAAGGTGCAGGTTGCGCATATGTTCTAAAAGAAAGTACAGGTCTTCCATACGGAGATGCAAATGTATATTATTTAAATTATGCTGATCTCACAGGCTACGATAAACTTGAAGTAACAGTATCGGAAGGAACCCCTCGCTTTTGCTTTAATCGTTTGGTGGACCAAGGTGCAACATCAGAAAATGAGGAAGAATCTAAATTGATAGATATTCCAAATACTAAATGGGCGACAGAACGTTACCAAACAGTTGAGGGTAATGTTTATACAATCAACCTACAGTTGATGACTGAAGAAAAGGGTTATGCCCGACTAAATTGTATAAAAGGTGCAAACTGGGCGAATGTTACGGTAACAAGCATGTATTTGATTAAAGAAAATGAAAGAATAGAAATCAGCGAGTCTGGTCTTGCTACTTTCGCTTGCGAATATGCTCTTGATTTTACCACTGCAACAAAAGTTGCTGCATATAAGGCTGCAGTTAGCAATGGTGTTGTTAATTTGACAAAAGTAGGTAAAGTTGCTGCTGGCGAAGGTGTTCTCGTACGTTCGGTAGGCGGTGGTTCCGTTGCGGAAAGTATACCATACGCAGAAGGAGAAGTTTCTGCCAATGATGGCAATGCATTTATAGGTAACTTAAGAACTATATCAAGCCAGGCGTCAGAAGATGAAAATTATAAATACTATATACTTGGTTATACCGAAGCAAATGGATATGGTTTCTATTTGGCTAACAACAAGACAATAGCTTCAGGTAAGGCTTATCTTAAGGTAAGTAAGACTGATGAGTCAAGTGCCAAGGCTACATTCTTCTCATTGGATGGAGAAACAACAGGAATTGTTAACGTTGAAACAGTTGCCCCAATAAGCGAAACTAATATATACGACCTTAGTGGGCGAATTGTAAAGAATCCGGTTAAGGGCCTTTATATTATTAATGGTAAGAAATACATAGTTAAATAACATTTAAATATCAGGTTATTATGAAAAAGAATTATATTAAGCCAAATACAGTGATTTTGTTGATTGAAACCGAGACGTTGTTGGCTGCGAGTATGGAATTTGAAGGTCCAACAGGACAGGGCGAGTTAAATGAGACTGGTTCTGAGGTTGATGCCATGTCTAAAGGCCATTTCTCTGTTTGGGAATAACTTCTATTGAAACACTTGCCAATGTTGGCAACTTAATCGGCAAAGTCCTTATCGATAGGGACTTGCCGATATTTTTATGTTATTTTTTTATATGTTTGCCATCTCTGTTGTTTTTTTTGCTACTTGATACATATTGCAAATCTAAAGAAACGAATAGTCAAACATTAATGATTATTATTATTTACTTTTGCCAGCAGAATTATTAATCTTATTTATTAACTAAACATTATTTATTTATGAAAAAGTTTACCAAACTATTCATGGCGTTTGCACTTTGCTTGGTAGCACTTGTTGCAAATGCTAAAACAGAAAAGGTTTATGCAACCTTTGAGAAACCAAGTAACACCAACACAACTTGGGATGCTGCAACAAAGACTTTCACATGGTCAACCACATGGTACAACCAGCTTAGAAACATCGGCCTGCCTAATGGCGACATCTCTAAGTACAAAAAACTGGTTGTTGATTGCGAGATCGTTTCAGGCGAGCAGTTCCGTATTTTGTTCTACAAGGGCGGTTCTAACCTCACTCTATATGTTACAAAGTCAGGCGTAAACGAGTTTATCATTGCTGACACTCTGAAGAGCATTGCTCCAAATGATTACAACGAGTACATGCTCGCTTGTGATGAGATTTGCCTTTCTGGTAACAATGGTGCCGCTCCGGGTGAGGTAAAGATAAATGAGGTTTATCTTGAAACTTACGATGATGAAGGTGAAAAGACCTTTGCAACCTTTGAGGCACCGGCAAATACCAACACTACTTGGAATGCTGAAACAAAGACTTTCACATGGTCAACTACATGGTACAATCAGCTTAGAAACATCGGTTTGCCAAACGGCGACATCTCTAAGTATAAGAAACTTGTTGTTGACTGCGACATCGTTTCAGGCGAGCAGTTCCGTATCTTGTTCTATAAGGGCGGTTCTAACCTCACTCTCTATGTTACTAAGTCGGGTGTGAACGAGTTTATCATTGCTGACACATTGAAGAGCATCGCTCCAAATGATTACAATGAGTACATTCTCGCTTGTGATGAGATTTGTCTTTCTGGTAACAATGTTGTCGCTCCTGGCGAAGTGAAGATCAACAGCGTTTATCTTGAAACATATCCGGAAAACGAGTCTGTAGATATTCCTGAGATTGAAGTAGAGGAAGCCCCTGCAAAGCCAGAGGGTTACATCGACCTCGTTGCATCAATGTATCATGAGTGGACTGGAACTGGCGCTGATGCAACAGAGACAGCCACAGCTGTTAGTCCTGTAATTAATCTTGGCAAGAAGATTGGTAATGGTGAGATGGTATACGGTGTAAAGAATAAGGCTCAGTTTGCCGACCTCTCTAGCTACAAGCAGTTGGTTGTAGTTGCAACACCAGGTTTGAAGCTTGTTCTCAATCTCAATCATGATGTAGATATTAAGGAGAATCTTGGCGACTATGCAGAGGGCGAGAGCTATGTATGGGTTGACGCTGTCGTAGGTGAAGATGGTACATATACATTTGACCTCACACAATATCCATACGCTCATTTGAACAATATTCGTTTGCCATGGGATAACAATAACAAGGGTACTGTTTGGTATTTGTTGCTAAGCGAAAGTGTTTCAACTGGCATTAATGAAATAGAAGAGCCAACAATAGATAACGTATACTTCGATCTACAGGGACGCAAGGTTCAGAATCCTTCTCGTGGTCTCTATATAGTAAACGGAAAGAAGGTTGTTGTGAGATAAATTTGAAAAAGTCCGCATGTGACAAAAACAAAATACAATGAAACAAACGATAAAGCCCTTTCTTTGGAAGGGCTTTATCTTTGCAGCAAGAATATAACCTAATTAAAAACAAATAAAGTATTAACTAAAAACGTTTCAACATGAAAAAGAACTTTTTACTAAGTTTGGGAATGCTCTTCGGCTCATGTCTGGCAATGAACGCTCAGAACGTGATCTTCTCTGAAGACTTCTCTGCTCCTCAGACAAAAGCTGAGACAGAAGTAGGATGGTATGAGTTCATCAACAGTCAAGAAGATGATGAACGAGAAGTAAAAGACGGAGTTTTGCACTTCTACAACTCTCTGGCTGCAGAAGGCACAACATGGCAGCGTGCTGTCAAGTTCCGTAACCTCCCATTGAAGGAGAACACATCTTATAAGGTAAGTCTTACTTTGAGAGGTGACAACTCTTATTCTATGGATGGTACTTCAACTGTAATGAGTAAGGCTCGCTTCTCTTTGCAGCAGGGTACAGAGAATGTAGATATGGCTTTCCTTGACAATCAGGGCAACTCTACATTCCTTGCTGACATTACAGATTTCCAGGAAGAAGCTGTAACATATACAGCAATGTTCTATTATACTAATCACGAGGCTCACAAAGCATGGTGGGATGCTAATGGCGCTAATGACGAAGAACTTCAGCAGAAGTATTTCCTTTCTCTGAATGTTTATAGCCCTGGTGACTATTATATTGATGATGTCGTTGTTGAAGAGGCTGCTATCAAGGGCATCACTTTCCGCGATGACGTTGTTAATGTAGACTTCGGTTATCCAACAAACATCGCTGACCTCGTTAAGGCTACAGGTGCAAAGCGTATCATGTTCCCTAACGACTGTGTTAATGTAAAGGTTAACGGTACAGATGCAACTATTCTTTCTGTAGAAGGATTTGCTGATGGCAAGTTCTACATCTTCATCGATGAGAACTATCCAGAGTCAGAAGATGCAAAGGTTGAGGTTACATTCACAAACCCAACAGATCCAGCATATCGCATCTCATACGCACAGGCTGCAGCAACAGCAACAGGTGACGTTCCTAACTTCACTGCATACGCAGCTTCTTATGATGCAGACATTGCTGACGTTTATTCATACGCATACGAGACTCCTGTTCTTATGAAGGCTGACCCAGAAAGCGGTTCATTCAACCTTCCTTTGAACATTTCAGAGTTCAAGCTCACATTCGACAAGAACGTTGACTGCTCTCTGCTCGAGGCTAAGCTCGGTGGTGAGGCTCTGACAGTTGCTCCTGCAGAAGGATTCGCAAAGGATATCACTCTGACACGCGCTGCAACTGACTTGGCTGCCGGTGAGTATATTCTCAGCATCACAAAGATCTTCCCAGAGAGAATGCTCGGCGAGGATATCTTCGGTGAGGAAGAACTGACATTGAACATCGGTCCTGTTAACGCAGATCCTAACGATACTGTACGTATTCTCTTGAAGGACCCATTCCTTGAGACAATCACAAACAATGGTGAGGGAACTGTTCCTAATGGTTGGAGCGTATATTCAGAGAATGCTATGGTTACACAGGGTACAAACCCAGGTTCAGGTCCTCGTACATTCAAGTTCGCTGACGGTGGCGATATGATTGGTACAATGTACTTCCGTCTCGGTAATGATACAAACCCAGACGCAGGTCGTGTTATCTATGGTGAGACAGATGGTTACGAATTGACATTGGAAGCAGGCAAGAAGTACAACATCAGCTACAACGTGGCTGCTTGGAAGGGTACACCATGGGCTAAGTTCTACATCCTCGATGCTGCTGACAATATCGTTTACGAACGCAACGATGCTGCTCTTCCTAACATGAACGGTGCTAAGGGCGCCATCCAGGGTTCAACAAAGGTTGACTTCCAGTTCCGTCCAGAGGCAACAGGCAACTACAAGTTGAAGTGGACTCCAGGTATCAACGAAGCCGGCGACGGTGGCGGTTGGGTAGAGGTTATCCTTGGTAACGTACTTGTTAAGTATCTGCCAAATGCTGCTGGTGTTGAAGAAACACAGATTCTGAACGTTGCTCTTGAGAATGCTAAGGCAACTCTCGCAGGTAATGCTGACGAGCGATATGCTGGTCCTGCTTACGACGCACTGAAGGCTGCTATCGAGGCTTACGATGGCAAGACATACACAGCTCCTTCTGCTTACAAGAACGCTGCTGCTGAACTTGATGCTGCTGTTAAGGTAATGAAGGATCACCGCACACTTTGCGACACTTACGACCCACTGCCACTCAACGGTCAGACATTGGTTGACAAGTTCGCTGAGACTAAGTTTGCTGCTACAACTTACTTCACTAACCTGAAGTCATATGTAGAGAAATATACAGGTAAGGTTCTTACCGACGACGCAGAACTCAAGGTTGCTATCGACGAACTGACAAAGGCTATCGAACTCTGCAACAAGATGTTCACAGAAGGTGAGTCTAAGACAACAGGTACTGGCTATGCAGTTCTTAACGAGCGCATCCGCTTGGGTATCTTGACAGCCGAGAAACTTGGTGCTGCTGCTGACAACGAGGCTATCGTTGAGGCTAAGAACACACTGGGTGACGATGATAAGGTTGCTGATAACTTGAAGCTCCTCATCAAGAACCTGCTCTATGGTCAGTTGAAGAATGCTGACAACAAGGTATTCGAAGGTACAATGGATACCATTACTCTTGAGACTGTTCCTGCAACATACGACATGTCTGTATTCATCAAGAATCCTAACCTCTATACAACTAAGGAAGACCGCAAGAACCTGACACAGGACAACGCTCCAGGTTGGAACGTAACTCAGGGTGACGGTTATGAGGTTGCATGGACAACAGGTTGGAGCCAGGTTACAACAGACGACATCCCAGGTGATGCTATGCTTTCTAACTGGGCACGCCCATACGACATCAACCAGACAATCACTGACCTCCCTGCTGGTGTTTACTCAGTGAAGGTTGGTCTTGGTGAGCGCGAAAGCAGTGCTGAGACAGCGGCTACATACTTCTACGTTCAGGCTACAAGCCTTGAGAACGGTGCAGACAGCTTGCACGCTCCAGTAATCGGCCAGACATTCCCATACGCTAACATGTCTATCGACAATGTAGTGGTAACAGATGGTCAACTGACTATCGGTGTTAAGACAGACGGTGCTTCTCATACATTCTTCAATGAAGCAAGATTGTTCATTACTGCTGCAGCTGCTGGTTTCGACTACGGCAAGGCATTTGATGAGGTTGCTGCTGGTATTGATGTAACAGAAGCTACACCTGCAAAGGTACTTGGAATCGAGATTTACGACCTCAACGGCCGCCGCATCAACAGCGCACGTCAGGGTATCGTACTCGTTAAGAAGTACATGAGCGATGGTACAATCAAGACAGAGAAAGTTATCAAAAAGTAAATAACTTATAATCAACTGTTTGGCGGACTGCATGCTAAGGGCATTGCAGTCCGCTTTTTTTATGTATCTGAAACAAATTAAAAGATATAAGAAACATTCGTATATATATATATAGGTGTCTTTTTGCTACTTTTGCAATGTAAACCAATAACAAATGTTTCATGAAACGAATATTACTTACGATTATTACTGTTGCGTTATTATTGCCTAATGTTCTTTTTGCAACAATGCGTAACCCTATGATATGGGCTGATGCGCCAGACCCAGACGTCATCCGTGTGGGTGACTATTACTATATGGTGACCACCACGATGCACTTGATGCCAGGTGCGCCGATAATGCGTTCAAAGGATTTTACTAAATGGGAGACTGTGGGCTTCCTCTTTGACAAGCTTACCGACTCGCCGAAATACAATATGGAAGAGGGTACCGCTTACGGTCGCGGACAATGGGCAACTTCGCTCAAATATCACAAGGGAACATTCTATGCTCTCTTTGCGCCTAACGATAGTCGTGGCGGTGACACATACATTATGACGGCAAAGGATGCTGCCGGTCCTTGGAAGATTCATTCAAGGCTGCGCCACTTTCATGATGCTTCGCTTTTCTTCGATGATGATGACCGCGTGTATGTTATATATGGCACTGGTGAGATGTGCGAGTTGACTAAAGACCTGCAAGGTGTTGTGCCCGGTTCTGACTGCAAGATTTTCAAGCGTGAGGCAGACGAGACTGGGTTGCTTGAAGGTTCTCGCATGATAAAGCATAACGGCAAGTACTATCTTCTGATGATTTCGCATGTCTATGCACCTGGACGTCATCGTCGTCAGGTGTGCTATCGTGCCGATGATATCCGTGGACCATACGAGAAGAAGGTGATTCTGCAGAGTGACTTCGGCGGTTTCCCTTATGTAGGCCAGGGCACAATTGTTGACGGTACAGACGGCAAGTGGTATGGCGTGATATTCCAGGACAGAGGTGCCGTGGGCAGAGTGCTTACTGTGATGCCATGTCAGTGGATTGACGGTTGGCCAATCCTCGGTGATGAGAACGGCAAGGTGACTGAGACAATGCCGCTGGGCGAGGGTGCCGATGCTGGAACACGACTTGTCTTTTCTGATGACTTTGAAACAACTGAACTGGGGTGTCATTGGCAGTGGAATCATAATCCTGTTGACGAGGCTTGGTCGCTGACAGAGCGCAAG
The DNA here is from genome assembly GCA_017410365.1 of Prevotella sp. Lineage (GTDB taxonomy): Bacteria > Bacteroidota > Bacteroidia > Bacteroidales > Bacteroidaceae > Prevotella. Next base: position 151,246 of record JAFQQY010000015.1, on the reverse strand, counting down.
GGACATCTGCGTCTGAAGACAAACAAGATAGTAAAAAATCTTTATGAGGCTCGCAACACTGTAAGCCAGCGCATGGAAGGTCCGCGCTGCACAGCATCAGTTACTATCGACATCAGTAAGATGAAAGACGGCGACCGCTGTGGCTTTGCAGCTTTCAACGGTCATTCGGGTCTGCTCACCGTTGTCCGTGACGGAAAACGGTTTATATTGACACAGTCGAATGTTGTGGTCAACCTTACAGACCGCGATAAGACAGTAACAAGTGTTGACGAGGAGACAATAGAGAGTGTGAAGGTTAAGGGCAAGCGCATAGAACTGCGAATCGATGCCGACTTCAATCCAGGCAAGGATATGGCGACATTCTTTTATAAGACAGGTAAGGGCGAATGGAAACCGATAGGCAAACCATACAAGATGCGCTTCGACTACCGTCGCCTGTTCATGGGAACACGTTACGCTATCTTCAATTATGCAACCAAGCAGGGTGGAGGATATGTGGATGTTGACAACTTCGATTATAAATTGATAAAGAATTAATAGGTTATGAAAAGATTATTGTATTCAGTAGTTTTCCTTTTGATGACAACAACGGCAGTCAAGGCAGATGACATTGTCGTTGACAACATAAACAGAAATTACATTGTCTATGCCCCTAAAGATTTAGGTGCAAAGCGCCCGCTCCTTATTTCGTGCCACGGAATGAATCAGGATGCTGGTTATCAGCGCGACATGCTGAAGATAGAAGCCATTGCCGATACAGCGAAGTTCGTGACTGTTTTTCCTAACGGTATCGACCGCGGTTGGGATATCGGGGGCGACCGTGACTTGCGTTACATGCAGGCACTGATAGACAAGATGGTGGAAAGGTATGATATCGACCCAAACCGAGTGTATATCTCCGGTTTCTCCATGGGCGGTATGTTTACATATCACTGTATGAACCGCATGGCAGACAAGTTTGCAGCCTTTGCCCCAATCAGCGGTTATCCTATGGGCGGCGGTAACTATACCAGTTCTCGTCCTGTGCCCATCATCCATACCCACGGAACAGGTGACGACGTGGTAGGTTTTGGCGGAGTGTCAGGAACGATGGCAGGATGGGTGAAGCGCAATGGATGCCCGACCACGGCGAAGGTAGTAAAGCCATATCGTGCCAATCATATTACGAAGCACACCTGGGGACCTGGAGAGAATGGCGTGGAAGTGGTGTTGCTTGAACTTGAAGGCAAGGGACACTGGATCTCAAACGACATCGTGTTTACGGGTGAGGAGATATGGAATTTCTGCAAGCGTTACTCTTTGGTACTAAAAGACCCAAGCGTCAGAATAACATCACCCAACGACGGTTTGTCATATCTCACATTCGGCGGTGCTTCCGAAGTGCCTGCCATAACAGTAAAGGCAACGGCAAGCGACCCTGACGGTGAGGTGAAGAGTGTTGCTTTCTATGACGGTGATGTGTTGCTGGCAGAACAGACAAAGGCGCCATACAGTTGTGTGATAGATAATCTTTCAAAGGGTACACACCGGATTCGTGCCGTTGCAACCGACGACGAAGGACGTACTGGAAGCAGTGAGATTACAGTGAATGTAGATGAACCAACAGGCAACTACGTTTTTACTAAGTTCCTCACAGAGGGCAGTGTGCCGGAAGGATGGACAACCTACGACGGAAATGAGAAGCGTACAGGTTTCTCTTCAGGTTATGGTTCGGGCAGTCGTGTGTTCAAGTTTACCGGAGCAAAGCGTGATTTCGATTGGGGACTATATACCCGCAATACCACTGGCGGCAAGAAAGCCGGTTATGCACGCTTTGCTGATAAGGGAACATCAGCGACACTGATGATGTATCCCGGCAACTACCAGATGTATTATCGCATTTCCAACTGGAACCAACCCAATTTTTCACCCGTTACCATTGCCATTGAAACCATAGATGGCAAGGAAGTGTATTCTTATACGTTCACACCGACATCAAACGTGGGCAACTCTGCAGCAAATGAGTTCAGCGGCACAACCCTGAAGTCATTTACCTTCGATGTGAATGACAAGGGACAATATGTCATAACATTCTATACGGCAGACGCACCATGGGCAGACCTCGTAATCGGTCAGGCTGCATTGCGTCGCAAGGGCAACGTGTCGGCAATAGAAAATGTGGCGTCTTCAGAGTCGCCGAAATACACATATTATTATAATATGTCAGGTCAGCGCATTGCCTCTGATGCCAAAGGCTTACAGATTGAGAAGAGAGTAATGAGCGACGGAAGTAGTCAGAGTAGAAAAATATTAAAATGAAACTATGAATAAAAAATTATCAACCGCATTATCTATACTGCTTGCTTCGTCAATGCAGTTGGCGGCGCAGAACCCCTTTGTGCAGACATGCTATACGAGCGACCCTGCACCGATGGTTCATGGCGACCGGATGTATGTTTATACAGGTCATGATGAAGATAAGGCCGATTTCTTCTGGATGCAGGAGTGGCGCGTCTATTCATCGGCTGACATGGTAAACTGGACCGACCATGGTTCACCGTTGGCACTGGAGTCGTTCTCATGGGCTGACGACCGTGCATGGGCTGCCCAGTGTATAGAGCGCAACGGCAAGTTCTATTGGTATATCTGTGCCCATTCAAAGATTTCAAAGGGAATGGCTATTGGCGTGGCTGTCAGTGATTCGCCTACGGGCCCGTTCCGCGATGCAATAGGCAAACCTTTGTTTGAAAACGGTTCTTGGGACCATATCGACCCAACGGTGTTTATCGACGATGATGGTCAGGCATGGGTATATTGGGGCAATCCACGTATCTACTACCTCAAACTCAACGAGGATATGATATCATATTCCGGTGAACTGGGTATGGTTGACATGACTGAAGAGGGCTTCGGTTCTCCGTCAATGAAAGAGCGTATCAAGGGCAAGAAGTATAAGGATAGTTATGTGGAGGGACCTTGGATTATGAAGGCGCCGAAACCGGCAACAACCAAGAAGGTAAAGAAAAACCAGACCGTTCCTAATACATATTATATGATTTATGCCGCAGGCGGTGTGCCAGAGCATATCTCTTACAGCAAGTCGCAAACACCTATAGGTCCATGGACATATATGGGCGAGATAATGCCTCTATGCAACACCGGTTCGTTTACCAATCATGCCGGTATCGCCGAATTCAAGGGACACAACTATTTCTTCTATCATACAGGAAAGTTGCCTGGCGGTGGCGGTTTCGGACGTAGTGTTGCTGTTGAGGAATTCAAGTACAACGATGACGGCACATTCCCTAAGATTATGCCGACAGAAGAAGGCGTTAAACCTATAGGTACGTTCAACCCTTATCAGAAGACTGAGGCAGAGACCATGGCGTTCTCTAAGGGTTTGAAGACAGAACAGAACGATGAAACAGGCGTTTATGTTACTGATATTCATAACGGCGACTATATCAAGCTTCAGGCTGTTGACTTCGGCCGTATGTTCCCACGCACTTTTACTGCCCGTGTGGCAAGTGGTTTGCGCGGTGGTAGCATAGAGGTGCGCATCGACAGTCTGGGAGGTCAACTGCTTACTACCCTCAACGTACCGGCAACTGGCGGTTGGGAGAAATGGCAGACATTGGTTGCCGACTTCAAGGCAAAGGTGGTTGGTGTTCATGACCTCTACTTCGCTTTCAAAGGACGCAAAGGACCTAAGCTCATGAACTTCGACTGGTGGGAGATTCGTGGAGTGGAGCAGTGCAACATGCCAATGACACAGACAAAGTTCACCGCCGATCCGTCACCATTGCTTGTTGGCGACACCCTCTTCCTCTTTGCTTCTCACGACGCATCACCAGAAGACATTGTTGACCCTAACGAGCGCAGTTCGGCAGGTTTCTTCATGTACGACTGGCTGTTGTATTCTACCACAGACATGGTAAACTGGACAGAACATGGTGCTGTGGCATCGCTTAAGGACTTTTCATGGCGCAGTCGCGACAATGGAGGTTGGGCAATACAGACAGTAGAGCGTAATGGCAAGTATTATCTGTATGCTCCGCTTCATGGTCATGGTATAGGTGTGCTGGTGGCAGATTCTCCTTACGGACCGTTCAAGGACCCGCTCGGCAAGCCGCTTGTTTGGCAGCGTGAGCATTGGGAGGATATCGACCCTACGGTTTTTGTTGATGATGACGGTCAGGCATATATGTACTGGGGCAATCCTAATACTTATTATGTTAAGTTGAATGACGACATGATTTCTACTAAGGGCGACATTGTTAAACTCGACTATAAGATAAAGCACTATCAAGAAGGCCCATGGTTCTACAAACGTAAGAATGCTATGGGCAAGGACAAGTATTATCTTGCTTTCGCCTCTACCTGCTGCCCTGAAGGACTTGGCTATGCCATGAGCGACTCGCCAACAGGGAAGTGGGAAACGAAGGGTTATATCATGCGTCCTACCAACCGCGACCGTGGCAATCATCCGGGTGTAGTTGACTTTAAAGGCAAGACCTACGTCTTCGGTCAGAACTACGACCTGATGCATATCGATATACAGCGTCATTACGAGCGTCGTTCCGTTACTTTCACAGAGATGGAATATAATGCTGACGGAACAATCAAGGAGGTACCTTACTGGTTAGACCAGAATCCTGTTAAGCAGGTAGGAACATTGAATCCATATCAGCGTGTCGAGGCAGAGACCATGGCATGGGGCTATGGTTTGAAGAGTGCCAAGATGGGTATTGAGAATACAGGTGTGGTGGAGAAGATGCCTTATTCAACCGGTAAGAAGAACATGTATATCTACGACATCGACAGCAATGAGTATATCCGTCTGCGTGGTGTTGACTTTGCCGATGGTGCCAAGCAGTTTGTTATGACTGCGGCTGCAGAAGGAACTGCTACTGTGACAGTGCGCCTTGACAGTCCGGAGGGCGATATAGCAGGAACTATCAAGATAAAGTCAACCGGTTCGCTTGACAAATACCGTCAGTTCAAAACCAAGTTAAATGGCGTTGCCGGAGTTCACGACCTCTATATCTGTTTCGACAGTGTTGACGGTAAGATGCACTTCGATTGGTGGAAGACTGTCAAATGATAAACTCACAAACTTACAAACTCAATAACTTATAAACTCACAAACTAAAAACAACAATGAAATTACTTAAGACATTGGCAGTGGCAGCCATGCTTGCTCTGCCTGCATGTAGCATGAAAGCTGAGGTTGACCCTAACTTCTATATATTTATCTGTTTCGGACAATCAAACATGGAGGGTGCAGCACGCCCAGAGTCACAGGATATGGTAAGTCCGGGAGAACGTATGAAACTGATGGCTGCCGTTGACGACCCGCAGCGAAACAGAAAGATGGGTGAATGGTGCGAGGCTGTTCCTCCTCTCTGTCGTCCGTTCAACGGTATCACACCTGCCGACTACTTCGGTAGAACATTGGTGTCAGCACTTCCTGACAGCATAAAGATAGGTATTGTGCATGTTGCTATCGGCGGCATCCGCATAGAAGGTTATATGCCTGACTCTATCGCCAACTACGCCAAGAATGCTCCGGGGTGGATGGTGGGTATGCTCAAGGCATACGACAATAATCCATACGAGCGTATCGTGAAACTGGCACGCAAGGCTCAGAAGGACGGTGTGATAAAGGGAATACTGATGCATCAGGGAGAGTCAAACACTGGCGATAGTGAATGGGCAGATAAGGTAAACCATGTTTATACCAATTTGCTGAAAGACTTGAAACTCAATGCCAACGAGGTGCCTCTGCTGGCTGGTGAGGTTGTTCAGGCCAACGGCAAGGGACAATGCATACGCATGAACAAGCAAATAAATGATTTGCCTAAGACTATCAGTACTGCTCATGTGGTGTCTTCTGACGGTTGTACCAATGCTAAGGACAATCTCCATTTCGATGCTGCCGGCTATCGTCTGCTCGGCATACGCTATGCTGCAAAGATGCTGGAGATTCTGAATAATAAATAATTTTCTGCAAGTATAATCTGTGAACTACATGAAGATAAGAACATTCCTATTTGCTCTCGTTCTGTTGCCGCTTGCCGCTCTGGCGCAACCGCAGTTCACCAAACCGCACGGTCTTTATACACAGACGAGCATAAATGTAGGTATAACAGCCAACTTCCCTGGTGCAGAGATTAGATATACCACCGACGGCAGTACTCCTACGGCGCAGAGTCGTCGCTATGGCGGTGCGCTTACTTTTAAGGAAACAACATTGCTGCGTGCTGTTGAAGTGCTTGACGGTGAGGTTGTCTCACCCGTAGCCACAGCATCATATATCTTCATGCATTCGGTGCTCAACCAGTCAGACAAACCTGCCGGTTATCCTGAGCGCTGGGGCGACTATGCAACAGAGAATGGTTATGCCATTGCCGATTACGGAATGGACCCAGAGATGACGGGTGATGCAAACCTTCGTCCAAAGATAGAGCAGGGATTGAAAGACTTGCCAATTCTTTCTATCGTTACAGATAAGGATAATCTCTTCTCTTTCGAGAACGACACAGCCAAGGGCGGTATATACATTTTCACTGGTCCTCCAGTCGGCGACCCTACCGGTCACGGTTGGACACGCCAGGCAAGTGCCGAACTTATAGGCGGTCCGATGCAGCACGATATGAGCATCAACTGTGGTTTACGTCTGCATGGCGGTCATGGTCGTCTGGCAGAGAAGAACCCTAAGCATTCCATGCGACTGGTGTTCAAGAAGGAATACGGTGCAGGAAAACTGGAATATCCTTTGTTTGGCGAAGACGAACCGGCTGAATTCGACCAGTTGGTGCTCCGTTGTCATTTCGGTAACTCATGGCAACACTGGTTGGAAGGCGGACGCACAAAAGCACAGTATAGTCGTGACATGTGGGCACGCCGTATGCAGCGCCGCATGGGACATACGGCTGTCAACGGTCTCTATGTTCATGTGTTCCTGAATGGCATGTACTGGGGACTTTACAATATTGCCGAGCGTGTTGACGACCTGTATGGCAAGATGCACTTCGGCGGAAAGAAGAGCGAGTACGACGTTGTGAAGATAGAGGAGAGTGGGGGCAACCATATCGAGGCAGCTGAGGGCGACCTTGAGGCATGGGACTTGCTTACGTCAACCGTCTCTAAGGCTTCCGACCCTGTATATTATAATCGTCTGCAAGGCAAGAACGAACAGGGAGAGCTCGATTCTGAGCTCGAACCGCTTCTCGATATTGATGCCTTTATCGATTATCTGCTAATCAATCAGTATGGCGGTAATACCGACTGGGATCATCATAACTGGTATGCTATCCGTCGCAAGGGACCTGAGAGCAAGGGCTTTAAGTTCCTCTGTTGGGATACTGAGCAGATCTTTGAGAACGAGCGTGAGAATATCATGAAGACCAACAACTATGGTTGTCCTACTGGTTTCTTCCATAGTCTGCTGCAGAACCGTGATTTCGCCACCCGCTATGTTAAGCGTGCAGAAGAGTTGTTGAGTAAAGACGGTTTCCTTGGGCAGAAGTCAACCGTTGAGGTTTGGGACAGTCTTTATAATACCATCGCCAATGCCGTGTATGTTGAGGCTGCCCGCTGGGGCGATTATCGTCGCGACGTTCATCCGTATCAGTCAAGAGGTCAGTTATATACTGTAGATGGTCACTATCTCCCAGAGCGCAACCGTTTGCTAAATAACTATTTTCCTGGTCGTTCCGAGTTCGCACTTGAAGGCATTTTGGCTTTTGTAGGGTCGCAGACAGGTTATGACGGTTGGGAGATGCCTGACGGTTGGGTAGAGATGACTGTCGATATGTTCCATCAGTGGGATGGTACAGGCAAGGATGCCAAACCGACAGACGACTTTGTTGCTTTCGAACTTAACAAAGGCCAGAATGTTGGCGGTGGCGGTGTTGTGGCAGGAACGGTAAGCGTTGCATATAATCAGTATGCCGACATTTCTGATTATGACAAACTGGTTATTCGTGGTACTGGCAATAATCTACGTATTTTGGCAAACCGCAACGAGGACCATGGCCCGTACAAGCAGATAACCGTATCGTTCAATCAGAACGACCCATACTGGAACGAAGAGCATCAGGCTATCATTGTGCCTATTTCTGATATCGCTAATGCTCCAACTAATGAGAACGTACACCGTCCGGATCCTTTCGTGCATCTCAATGCCATGAAGGTGGCGTTTGGTGGTTCGAGTGTCAATGTGCGTGGTATCTATCTTGTGCCTTCGGCTTCATCAGGCATTAACGACATCACAGCACCAGCCATCAGCGATGGCAAGCTATACAATCTCAATGGTATTGAGGTGAATAATCCAAAACCGGGTATCTATATCCGCAATGGCAAGAAGATAATAATAATGCGCCGTTGATACCGAATGAATAAAAAAGTGCCAGTTGCTTGATTGAGGCAACTGGCACTTTTGTTTTGCAAGAGATTTTTGCTTGTTATGCATTTTGCTAACGCAGAATATGCTTGGTATGTTTAGTTCGTATCAGTTCAGGTTCGGCATTAGAATTTCAGCATTTTGCGACGGTAATCAAATGCCATCCAATATTGCTTTTGCAATGAGGTTGGGAGAAAAGAATGCCCAAGCAGTTCTTTTGCCAATGGTTGCTCCGTAGCAAACATATCAATCTCCTGTTTTATTACTTTTACAGGAAGTCCAATGCGCTTGCCGAACTCTTCAAAATCTGAACGACAGATTGTGTGGGTGTCAGAAAAAGCCATTCCCTCCTTAAAAAGTCCTTTATCCAATGCAAAGATGTGTGGTTCCCGAAGCTGCAAAGATGTATTTATCAAGTCGTAAGCAGGAGATAAACGATATTCTCCATTACGCTCTATCAAAGAGAAGTTCTTCAAATGTGCATCATCATTAAGTGTGACAAAGTTAAATAGAATTATGCGAAAGAATCTTCGTATATCAATCAAAGAAGCCTTGACATAACGATGAATCACCTCGGCGCATTCTTCATAGCTGGCTTTGTCGTATTTGTAATTAGAACCAGCATTGTCTTTGGTATAACCCAATAATGCAGCGAAGTCTTCTTGTTTATATTTCCCCTTACTATAGACATCAAATCTACGGGTGATATATGCAGGTGTACCATCACTAAAGAAACAAAGAGCATTTGCTGCAGTTTCAATGCCATATACCTGAGATGCTATTTGCATGGTTATATGTTCGTTGGCAGCACAATAATCCCTATTTATTATTTGGTATGCTGTAGGGCGTGGTTTGAGGATGAATGCTCCTTGTTCTCCCTCACGAATATATCGTAGTTTGTCATCATCAACTAATATGGAGAATTTTGGTTGAGCACCAGACAACGATATGCGCCCAACGCTCTTCACTGCTTCATTCGCCTCTACTGTATCCGAATCAGGGCTTGGTTCTGAGAAAATATGCGATACAGCATGACCGTCAAACAATGCTTTTCGGGCATCAGGAGAGTAGGTATCATAACCCTCTTGCAATGTAGATGGACAAACAGTTAAATCTCTCATAATCCAATAGGTTTAACGGTAATAGCTCCAACAGTATCGAATTGACAAGTTGCCAATAGTATTCCAAAATCATCTTCAGGATCTACTCGAAGTAGCTGGGATTGTATTTGACGATTATCTCCTTCTGATAGCATATTTGCGAAGGTGGAGAATAGAAATGGTGAATGGTATGGCTCTGAGCGAAGTGGTAGTGTTAGACTTACAGCATCACAATTCTCACTTAAAAGATACGCCTTGTCGTAAGTAAACGTAAACTCACGACTATCATTTTCGGTTAACACACCGGTTTTTATTCCGTGTAGATAGACCTCACATTGTCTCATAAAATCAATCCTTTAATTTAGTTACAAGTTGTAATCCTAACACATCGCAAACAGAGAGTAACGTATCAATGCGAGGATTTCCAGTGCCGCGTTCTATGGCAACAATAGTATTTATGCTCACAACTGCCAAATCTGCCAGTTCTTGCTGCTTGATTTTAAGGGCTAATCTACGAGCTTTAATTTGCATTCCCAAAGATGTCATAATCACAATATATTGGTATTCCTTGCAAATATAGGGCATTTTTGCGAATAAAACAAAACAAATTCACATTATGTTGTGAATTTAACGAAATATGAATAACATTTAATAGTTTGTTATGGTAAAATCACAGTATGATGTGATTCGCAAGAGATTTTGCGTAAATATACTAATGTAAACGGTGTTTGGGGGAGATTTGTTGGCGATTCCCTTTTTACTCTTTAAAGTCTTTTTCTCCCAAAATATTTGTTTATTCAGAAATATTTCTTAATTTTGCCGTTGACTAAGCCAGTCCATAGCGGACAGGGCGGGTCAAGACATCGAGGGAAAGAGGCAGATGCCGTTTGTAGGGCACGCCTCGGAAAGGACGTTTCCGGACGTTACTATCTGTATGTTCAAACTTCGCAACTTTGAATCCAAGTACAGGTGTAATGCAACTGAAGCGTCTGCGTGGGTGTATTATATACCTACTGCTCTATGCTATAATTATATTCTTTTTTAATTATGGCGTCAGGGTAGGTTCTATATGTATAATATCACTTGGCGTGGGCTGGCTTGCGTTGCTTATCCTTACTTGGGGGCAATGCGAAGGCCTGAACATAGGGATAGGCGCGGAGGAATAAACTCCCACGTCTTTTTTTATTTCCTAAACTTTACTGAATTTATTAATGCTGAATTTGGGAGTTCATAAGCACATTAAAACTTCTAATTATTATGGAGAATAATAAAAAGAATGAAGAACTCCAATCAAGAAGAGAGTTCTTTAAGAAAGCTGCGAAAGGTGCTCTTCCTATTTTGGGCGCTATTGTTCTTGCGAATGCTCCTGTAATTGCTAAAGCTATTGATGCTGATCCAATGGGATGTAATGGATGTCGCGGAGGTTGTATGGCTTCATGCAAAGGTACGTGTAACGGAGGTTGTAAGGGCTCTTGTAAATATGAATGTTCTGGAGGGTGCAAGGGAGGATGTAGAAATACTTGTAAATACTCATGTGCAACAGGTTGTACAGGATCGTCTAGATATCGTTAATTTAGGTGTAATTTCTGCGATTTATTAATGACTCATTTTTAATGATAATTTATGGAAAAGAAAAATATTTATAATAGAAGAGATTTTTTTAAGAAGTCGATAAAAGGTATACTTCCAATTTTAGGTGTTATTATATCTGCAAATATTCCCAATATTGTAAAAGCGGAAAAATCACCTATGGGTTGTGAATATGGTTGTGCAGCAAGTTGTTATCAAGATTGTTATTATGGTTGTAGTAATCATGCATGTAGAACAAATTGTCAGAACACATGTTCGGGAGGATGTGATAGAACGTGTACAGGAACATGTGTCGGTACATGTTATGGCACTTGTGAGACAACATGCATGGGAGGTTGTACTAGCAGTAACTATATGTAGAAATACTTTTATGTTATTTTTTCATCCCTTATAATATGAAGGATATTGAAATTAGAACTAATCAAGATAGTTGGCAGTCTGGTAATGCAAAAAACATAACCTTTATTGTTACAAAGGACTGTCAACTAGCTTGTAAATATTGTTACCTTGTTGGTAAGAATTCTAAAGAACGTATGACATGGGATGTCGCAAAAAGTTCAATAGATTACATTCTGGATCATCCTGAAGAATTTAAAGAACATTCTGTTATTTGGGACTTCATCGGTGGTGAACCATTTCTGGAGATAGATTTAATTGATAGAATTTGTGACTACATAAAAATTGAATTATTTAATCGCAGTCATAAATGGTTTAACTCATATCGCTTTTCTTTTTCAACAAATGGGATTAATTATGATACAGAGAAAGTCCAAAATTTTATTAAAAAGAATCGCGAGCATCTTAGCATTGGTATAACTATTGATGGTACAAAACAAAAGCATGATTTGAATCGCATTTGGAAGACGCATGAGATTGAGCAAGGCAAAATGCCGTTACCTCATGAAGAAAAAGGTTCATACGATGATGTAGTTAAAAATATTCCTTTGTGGCAAAGTCAATTTCCAAATGCAGGAACAAAGGTAACAATAAGTAGTGCGGATATTCCCTATATAAAAGAAAGTGTGCTTCACCTTTATTCTCTTGGAATACATGAAGTAAATATAAATGTTGTGTTTGAGGATGTATGGCAAGAGGGTGATGACCAACTCTTTGAAGAGCAATTGATGCAATTGGCAGATGAAATTATTGATGGCGGTTTTTACACAGATTATGCTTGCTCTTTTTTCTCAGAAAATATAGGCAAACCTTTAGATCGTGTTCTTCATAATCAAAATTGGTGCGGTGCAGGGAATATGCTTGCGATAGATGCCGCAGGTAACTTTTATCCTTGTACTCGCTTTGCACAGTATTCCCTACGCGATAAAAGGGCTTGGGTTATAGGAAATATTCATGATGGTATAGACAAAAATAAACTTCGTCCATTCCTAACCCTTGACCGATGTACTCAAAATTCAGAAGAATGTATTGATTGTGAAGTGGCAAGTGGTTGTGCTTGGTGTCAAGGTGAAAACTATGATGCTGCTGATACACCAACCGTTTATCAACGTTCAACAGCTATATGCAAGATGCACAAGGCACGCGTGCGTGCCAACAACTACTATTGGAACAAGTTGTTCCGGAAATTAGAGTTGGAAGGAGAGCGTGAAGAGTTTGAAAAGAATAAACGAATGTCTAATGAAGTAATCTGTTGATGCCATGTTGAAATACCTTGTAATATTATTGGATGATACAAGCACATCGTATTGTCATTACGAAACTAAAAAGTCAGAGCGCAAACCAATTTCATTGGAAGACTTGAAAGCTGGAATCCTTTTTGCTATGAAAGAGAATCTGATGATTCAGTTTGTTTATCCTGATTATGAATTGCCGCAAGAATATAAAGATGCTATTCATAGTATTGACCATAGTAAGATTATACCGTATGAATACAAAGGGCACGGAGATGTGGTTGTAATAAACAGTTGGAAAGATTTTGCTGCTTGCACCTTTGATAAACAAACGACCTATGTAATAAGAACAGATAAGGAGTTGTTTTTCAATTGCCAGCAGTTGGTTAAGGATGCACTCGACAAATCCATCCGTATTAATGTTGTTATTACTGATGTAGAGACCTTTACAAAGGAAGATTTCGACAAATATAAAGAGTGCTTAAACTCTTTGTCAGAAACAATAGAACAACTTTATGTCTCTGGCGCATCACCACAATTAAACATCTTGACCGACCGAATGCAGCTTGATTCAATGAACAACTGCAATGCAGGTTGGGAAAACATCACTCTTGCTCCTGATGGCAAGTTCTATGTCTGTCCTGCTTTCTACCTTGCAGATGATGAAGAAGATTTCGGATTGGGTAAGGCAAAATTCAACATAGGAGATTTGCAAAACGGTTTGGATATAAAGAATCCGCAACTATACAAACTCTCTCATTCTCCTCTGTGTCGCAATTGTGATGCATATCAATGTAAACGTTGTGTTTGGCTGAATAGGAAGACTACGCTTGAGGTCAACACTCCTTCTCATGAGCAGTGTGTTTTGTCGCATATAGAGCGAAATGCATCAAAGTCTTTACTAGAAAGAATTCGTCAGCATGGAGATTTCCTTCCAGATATTAACATTCCAACTATAGACTATTTGGACCCTTTTGAGAAGCGAAATGAATGGAATTGATAGCATTATTTCTAGAAGGTTATTCTTTAGGAAATGTTCTTCTACACTTTTGGCAGTGTTCGCATTACCATTTGTAATTACAGGATGTGACAAAGATGACCCTCTGATTGACATAAATCCCGGATGCCAAGACTGTACGAACGCTTGCAAAGGAACGTGCTTTAACACGTGCAAAGAAACATGCCAAGACGGTTGCAAAGGAACCTGCAAGGGTACTTGTCAAACATACTGTAGTACTAATTGCTCTCAGGGTTGCGTTAATAGTTGCCAAAATTCATGTTCTGGTGATTGCTCAAATTCATGTTGGGGCGATTGCTCAAATACATCAAGATGAAATTCTATGGAAAAATTGGAATCAAGAAGAAAGTTCTTTAAGAAATGCCTCACAAGGATTCTACCTGTGATGGCATTATTGGTAGTTCCGCAACTTGTTATAAAAGCAGAACCAACTAAGCCTACTATTGGATGTAATGGAAGTTGCATGGGGTCATGCAAGGGGAACTGTAAAGGTAGTTGCAAGGGGGGATGCAGAGGTTGTCAGGGTGGTTGTCAACAAACATGCAAAGCGATGTGTGGCTACGTATGTGGTGGTTGTGCTGGAAGTTGCAAAGGACTGTGTGCTGTAGCATGTGGTGGAAGTTGCAAAGGGAGCTGTCATGGTGGAAGCACTAAAATTATTTCAGATACGATAATTATTAAAAATGACTCTTTATGAATAGAAAGAAAGTTGGGCAAGTAACACCTGAAGAGAGTTATGAAATTCAAATTCTTTTCGAACGTCGCAATGGTTTGAACGAGTTGGCGAAAATAGTTACAGCTGACAATACTGAACTATATGAGAAATTAGTGAAGGACTTAGGTGAAACAGGTAGTAAGTTTCAGAATTGGTGGGACAGAATGGCAGATAAATACCAATGGGAGTCTGCTGAGAATGGAAACTGGGAGATTAACTTTGAAACTTGTGAAATCTATTTAGTAACAATGTAAATATGGCAAACATATTATTAATGATTGGTACAACAGAGCTTCTGTTAATCGGTGGCATTGCACTACTGCTGTTTGGAGGTAAGAAATTGCCAGAGATGATGCGCGGATTAGGTCAGGGCGTGAAGAACTTCAAAGAAGGAATGAACGAAGTGACACAACCTCAAGAGGAAGCAAAGGCAGAGGAAGAAACTGTGAATTCAGAAACAGAGGATTGTAAAGATGACAAACCAAAGCAATGAGATGCTAACATTCGGAGGGCATCTTGAGGTTTTACGCAAGATGCTTTTCCGTATTTTGGGCGTAACGTGTGTTTTGGGCATCGCTATATTCTGTTTTAAGGATATTACATTTGGTTTGTTGCTTGCCCCTTGCAATAATGGTTTCGCAACTTATCAATGGATAGAAGATTTGTGCCGACAATTCAACATTGATTTTAAGTTCGATGCATATAGCATACAACTGATTAATACGGAATTGTCGAGTCAGTTTATGACTCATCTTTCAACATCGGTATATTTGGCTTTGCTCTTTGCATCACCATATATCGTTATAGAATTATTCCGTTTTGTTGCTCCTGCACTATATGACCATGAGCGTAGATATTCTGTGTATGTTACCATAGCGATTTACATTTTGTTTATAGCAGGGGTAATAATGAGTTATTATGTAATATTCCCTTTCTCCCTGCGTTTCCTCGGTACGTATCAGGTGGCAGAAGATGTTGTAAATCAGATAAATCTAAGTTCGTATATATCTACATTTACAACCCTTACATTTTTGATGGGCTTGGTTTTCCAGATTCCTGTTTTGTCTTTCTTCTTGGCTAAGATGGGAATACTGTATGCAGACTTTATGGCGCAATATCGTCGTCATGCGTTAGTTGTTATAATGATTATTGCTGCAATAATAACACCTCCCGATTTATTTACGCTGGTTTTGGTCACAATTCCTATGTATGCCCTTTACGAAATAAGCATATTGATTGTAAAGCGTGTGGAGGCATAATCATAACTGCGTCTTTTACATATATATAATCGTACCCTTATTGGATATGGATGTTGCAATGATGATTTCTCCTTAAAGTCCAAAATAAGTTGTTTTTCTTTATTATGCTATTGCAATAAGCATAGTTATTTGTATGATTATTTTCAGTAAGTGGCGTTCTGACTGGCAGTTTGTAGGCCAAAAACTGTCAGTCAGAACGCCACTTACTGGAATTTACAGTTAATTCCTCTATTCGCAGCAATACAATATTGCATGCAAAAAGGTTAAGCAAATGGCTACTGATGGGATTGTTGAAAACAGCGAAAATTGCCCGTTTTGTTTAATGGATTAAATAAAAACGCCACAAAATTTGCATGTCCATTAAACAAAACGGATGTTTTATGTATATATGGATATCCTTGCTGATAAAGGATGTTGCAATGATGATTTCTCGATAGAAATCTGATTGTTGTGCCCAATGCCCGTGATTTTCAAATAAAATGTTTATATTTGCATTTGCAATAATTAAAAACTACGTTTACTTATGAGAAAATCAGTGAAAATTCTTCTTGCCTGTCTGTTGGCATTCGCTTTCATGCAACCGTCAGCAGCAAAGAGAGACCCGGAAAAGGGAATGGGCGCATACCTGTTTACATTCTTCAACGACCCTACGCATAGTCTGTATATGGCTATCAGTTACGACGGATATACCTTTACTGCCGTTAACGATGGCAAACCGGTGATTGGCAGTGATAGCATTGCTGCTCAGCGAGGCATCCGCGACCCGCATATCTGTCGTGCCCCAAACGGATGGTTCTATATCGCCATGACTGACCTTCATGTGTTTGGAAAGCAGAAGGGATTGCGCGACACACAGTGGGAGCGCGACGACAAGTATGGATGGGGCAACAACCGCGGACTGGTGCTGATGAAGTCGAAGGACCTTATCCACTGGACGCATACCGAGGTGTTTGTTACTGAAGCGTTCCCTGAGAACTTCGGTGAACTGGGTTGTGCTTGGGCTCCGCAGACAATATGGGACCCGGAGGTGGGCAAGCCGATGGTGTATTTCACTATCCGTCAGAAACCGGGTGGCAGAACAAAGATGTATTACAGCTATGCCAACGAGGATTTCACGAAGTTGGAGACAGAACCTAAACTCCTGTTCGAATATCCCGACAATAAGATTCAGGTGCTTGATGCCGATATCTGCCAGATGCCCGACGGCCGCTATTTCATGACATACGTTGCACAGGAGAATCCCGGTGGAATAAAGTACATGATTTCCGACAAAATAAACTCATATAATGATTATCACCACGAGCAGATAGACACAGAGCGCAGAGGCTGTGAGGCTCCAAACACATGGAAGCGAATAGGGGAGAACAAATGGGTGATAATGTATGATGTGTATAGCGTCAATCCTCATAACTTCGGATTCGTGGAAACAACCGACTTCAAGACCTTCACGCCACTTGGCCGTTTTAATGAGGGAAAGATGAAAGCAACAAACTTCGAGAGTCCTAAGCACGGTTGCGTGATACAGATAACTAAGAAGGAGGCTCGTAGGTTGGAGAAGTATTGGAAGAAATAAATTTCAAAATCAATGAAAGATTTCAATTATAATGTTCAGACCGAAATAGTGTTCGGTGAACAGTCGGAAGAGCAAGTTGCCCAGTTGGTAAGAAACTACGGCGGCAGCAAGGTGCTGGTGCATTATGGCGGTCAGAGTGCAGTCCGTTCCGGTCTGCTGGACAAGGTGTGCCGTCTGCTGACGGATGCCGCCATTCCTTATGTGCAGCTTGGCGGTGTAGTGCCTAATCCTCGATTGTCAAAGGTAAACGAAGGCATTGCGCTGTGTCGTGCCGAAGGCGTTGACTTCATCCTTGCCGTTGGCGGCGGTAGTGTCATCGATTCGTCTAAGGCCATTGCCTTAGGTGTGCCTTACGACGGTGATGTGTGGGATTTCTACGACCATGGCGGCAATCCCGAGAAAGTACTTCCTGTAGGAACAGTGCTTACTATCCCTGCAGCAGGCAGTGAGATGAGTTGGGGTTCTGTCATCACCAATGAAGAAGGCGATATAAAGACCGGATTCTCAAGCAATAAGTTGCGCCCGAAGTTCGCGATAATGAATCCTGTGCGCACATTCTCTTTGCCGCCATATCAGACAGCAGCAGGCGTTACAGACATAATGATGCACACCATGGAGCGTTATTTCACCCATGACGACGATATGACGCTGACCACAGAACTGGCAGAGGCTTTGCTCAGAACGATGAAAGACAGTGTCTTTGCCGTGCTCGACAATCCAGAAGACTATCGCAACCGCGCACAGATAATGTGGGGTGGCAGTCTGGCACACAACGGACTAACCGGTTGTGGAGTGGAGGAGGACTGGGCAACGCATCAGTTGGAACACGAACTGAGTGGCATGTTCGACGTTACCCACGGTGCCGGTTTGTCTGCCCTTTGGCCAAGTTGGGCGCGCTATGTATATAAGGAGAATGTAAGTCGCTTCGTTCGCTTTGCCGTCAATGTGATGGGCGTCACCAACGATTTCGCCGACCCCGAAGGCACAGCTCTTCGTGGTATTTCAGCAGTTGAGGACTTCTATCGTGCCATCGGCATGCCTGTCAATATCCCAGAACTGATAGGTAGAAAGGCCACAGACGAGGAAATCAGTGAGATGGCACGCAAGTGTACCCGCAACTACACCATAACCAAAGGTGCTCTCAAGGTACTGAAGGCAGAGGATATGGTAAACATATATAAGATGGCTAACTAATGCGGAGATAAAAGAAGATAGAAGAATGAAAAAGGAGATAGAGGACAATTGCCCTTTATCTCCTTTTTCTTATATCACCAATTCCTCCCCTTTGGGGAGGTTAGGAGAGGTATTACTTACATAACCTAATCTCGCTGATGCGTGGTGTCTGTCGGTTCTGCTCAGGCATGATGGTTACTGTTGCCGGTGAGGCGATGCCCTCTGGCAGTTCGATGATGGCCACGCCTTGGCGGTTTAGGCTGTGAGTGCCCAACTGCTTGTCGCCGATGCTTACGCTGAATCGCTCGCGGTCGCCAAATCCCTTTATGCGCAGAGTGCGTGCCCCGTCGGTCTTCATCTGATAACTGAATGCCTGACGTGTGCGTCGCCAGTGGATGCCGCCGTCGGCACCGTTCCAACTGTTCTGCTGAGAGAAGAAGTGGTCGCTTTCCGACTGCTGCTCACCGCAATACACCTTGTCTGTGGTCTGCTGTTCCAGTTCCATGCGAGCCTTCTCTTCCGCTGCCAGACGCTGCTTCTGTTCGTTCCACTGTGCTTCAGAATAAAGAGGGAAATAAATCTGATAGCGACACTCGTAGAGTTCGTAGAACGGTTGCAGTGTCATGCCCTCAAACTGTGGCAGTGTCACACCGGTGAGACGGAAGTGCATTGGTCTGTTGGCAGGTTTAAGATGACTGAGCAATGTTGCTGAGTCGCCGATTATTGCCGGCATCTGGTTCAGCGGAATCTGAGGACCGTTGGCAATATGTCCGCCACGGCTGTCGTCAGCATACATTCCGTCCTGACGCTCCGTGCCAGTCTTTGCTGCCAGCACTATCGGACCGTAGAGGAACGAATATTGCGGTTTGCCGTCAGGTGTTGTTATGGCAGTGAGGTGCATTGGCATATCCACATGCAGGCGGTCGCCGTCCTGCCATTTGCGGCTAACTACCAAGTTGCCGCCCTCAGCCTTGGCAGTAACAGGTTCGCCGTTCACGCTAACCTTCATGTCGTTGCACCACCATGGTTGGCGAATCTTTACGGCAAACTTCTTCGCCTTCTTCAGCGACAGAGATATGTCAGTTGAAGGCTGTTGCGGGAAGCGGTTCTCCTGCTTCACTGTGATGTCACCCCATGTCAGTGTTGACGGAATGAAGAGGTTCACGATGAGGTCGTTGCCCTCGTGAGCATATATCATTTCGCCGTAGCGTGCCGGATTCTCAATGCCCGTACCCACGCAGCACCACATGCTTGTCTGTGGCTGAGAGTAAACACGATAGTGACCAGAGCGCATAGGGGTGAAATACACAAAACCGCCCTGCACAGGGTTAACAATCGATAGGATATGATTGTAGAGTGCACGCTCATAGTAGTCTATATAGTCCTTGTCTGCCGATGTCTGATAAAGCATCTTCGTCAGTCGCAACATGTTGTAAGTGTTACAGCTCTCTGGTCCCTGCTCACTTGCCAGTAGTCCGCTGAAGTCGTTTGTAGGATTGAAATGCTCGCGCATAGAGTTTCCGCCGATGGAAACACTGCGCTGTCCGATAACCACCTCCCAGAAGAAAGCGGCGGCACGGTCCCAGTCGGCACGTCCCTCAAGGTCGGCAATGCGCTTGTAACCGATAACCTTCGGTATCTGTGTGTTCGCATGCTTGCCTGTTAGGTTGTCCTCACCCTTGAGTAGTGGTTGCAGCATCTGCTGGTCACTGAACTGATGTGCCAGTTTCAGATACTTCTTGTCGCCAGTTATCTCAGCCACATCGGCAAACGTCTCGTTCAGTCCTCCGTGCTCGCTGCGCAGCATCTGCTGTATCTGCTCGTCACTTAGCTGGCTTACCTCCTTTATCATCCAGTCAGTAAGTTTCACAAGCATCAGCTTCGCATCCTCTCTGCCAGCAATCAGCCATGCATCGCGCAGACCGGCATAAATCTTATGTATGTTATAGAGAGGCACCCATCCTCCATTGAGTCCGAACGATGAAGCGTTGATTTTGCCCTCTGCTATCTCTTGCCAAATCTTGTTGCCGTTGCTCACACCGCCCAGGTAGCCGTCGGTGCGTGCATCCTGACAGCGTTTCAGTTCGCTAAGGTAGTAGTCCATTCTGCGTTCTATCTCCTTGTTGCCAGTGGCCGCATACATATAAGCCAAAGCCGAGAGATAGTGTCCGCCGATATGTCCGTCGAGACCCGTATTCTCCCAATTGGTGTAGTTGTCAGCCTTCGGTTTCAGTCCAGCCTCCTTCAGATACGGAGCAAGCAAGCGGTCGGCATTCAGTCCCATCAGATAGTTGATGTCTGCCTGTTGGTATCTGTAAAACTGACTGTCGCCCAGTCGTACGCTACTGATTGGGAATGTCTGAATCTTCTGTTTCAGTTGTGCCGGAACTGTCAGCGTGCATGCCGCCAGCACCATTACGGAAAGTAATTTCTTCATATTTCTATTTAGTTATTGATTTTTCTTAAATGCAAAGAAACGGAAAAAAAAGGAGAAAACCAAATTTAATCCTTTGCTAAACACCCCAATGATACAGATTATAAAGAAAGTGCTACATAACAAAAGCATGAAACTTGCATTTTTTTCTTATCTTTGCAAATAAAATACATTAATCTATGCGAAAATTATTATTTCTGATAGCTCTGATGCCGCTTGTGGCATTGAATGCTCAAGACCACAGACTGTGGTACTCGCAACCGGCAACTCATTGGTTGGAGGCATTACCCGTAGGCAACTCCACTCTCGGAGCAATGGTCTATGGCGGTACTGATACCGAAGTGATACAACTCAACGAAGAAACCTTCTGGTCGGGTTCGCCCCACAACAACGACAGCAAGGAGTCTCTTGCTCATCTGCAAGAGGTGCGCGACCTCATTTTCTCAGGCAAGGAGAAAGATGCCCACGGACTTATTGACAAGCATTTTGTGAAAGGTCCTCATGGCATGCGCTATTTGCCGATGGGTTATCTGAAGCTCAATCTTGGGCATAAAGATGTGACCGGCTATGAGCGAGCGCTGAACCTTGCTACAGCCACCGCCACCACCTCATATATATATAAAGGTATAAGATATGAGAGAACGGTATTTGCTTCGCTTGCAGACAGTGTGATAGTGATAAATATCAAGGCAGGAAAGAAAGGTGCCTTGTCTTTCAACATTTCTTATGACAGTCAGTTGGCATATACCGTTGCCACAACCAACAACGGCACCCCAAGACTCGTGGCTACTGTAAACGGCGTTGAACAGGAAGGCATCAAGGCAGGACTGAAAGCAGAATGTGTTGTTGACGTAAAGACCAACGGAAGCGTGAAGACCTCCGACAATAATATCACCATTACCGGTGCTACCGAAGCCACGCTGTATCTGTCGGCTGCCACCAACTTCATTAACTACCACGACATAAGCGGTTCGGCTGCAGCGAAAAACAACCGACGTCTTGCCCTTGCCGAGCAGATGAACTATAAGAAACTGCTGAAACGCCATCTGGCAAAATATCAAGAGCAGTACAACCGTGTGACACTTACATTGCCGAAGTCGGAAAACTCAGGCTTGCAGACCGACAAGCGACTCGAATCATTCGCCAGCGGCAAGGACATTGACATGGTTTCGCTGATGATGCAGTACGGCAGATACCTGCTCATCTCCTCATCTCAGCCAGGCGGTCAGCCTGCCAACCTCCAAGGCGTATGGAATGACAAGCGCAATGCTCCATGGGATTCAAAATACACCATCAATATCAATGCCGAGATGAACTACTGGCCCGCATTGCCGGGCAACCTTATGGAAACACAGCAACCGCTCTTCTCGATGATTCGCGACCTGAGCAATACAGGAAAGAAGACAGCGCGGCAGATGTATGGTTGCGGCGGATGGGTGGCTCATCACAATACTGACCTATGGCGAGTGGCAGGACCGATAGACGGAGCGACATGGGGAATGTTCCCTACTGGCGGTTCGTGGCTTACCACACATATCTGGCAGCACTATCTCTATACTGGCGACAAGAACTTTCTTGCCGACAACTACGATGTGCTGAAGGGTGCCGCCGACTTCCTGCTTGACTATATGCAGGTGCATCCGCAGTACGGTTGGCTGATGACCGTTCCAACGGTATCGCCAGAGCATGGTCCGCAGGGCAAGGGGACAACCGTTACCGCCGGTTCGACTATGGACAACCAGATTGTCTTCGACGTGCTGACACAGGCACTGAAGGCATCTGAGATACTCGGAAAGAACGACAAGGCATACGAAGACCGCCTGCGTAAGGCGCTCAACCAGTTGCCGCCAATGCAGATAGGTCGTCACGGTCAGTTGCAGGAATGGCTCATCGATGCCGACAATCCACGCGAC
This sequence comes from Prevotella sp., assembly GCA_017410365.1. Lineage (GTDB taxonomy): Bacteria > Bacteroidota > Bacteroidia > Bacteroidales > Bacteroidaceae > Prevotella. The sequence goes on along the minus strand of JAFQQY010000015.1, from coordinate 128,457 downwards.
GAGCACCGTCACATATCACATCTCTACGGACTGTATCCGTCAAACCAGATTTCGCCATATACCCATCCCGAACTCTTCACCGCCTCTGCCAACACATTGCGCCAGCGTGGCGACATGGCAACGGGCTGGAGTCTTGGTTGGAAGATAAATTTCTGGGCACGAATGCTCGACGGCAACCATGCCTACAAGATTATAAAGAACATGCTCCATCTGCTGCCAGAAGACAGCAAGGCTGGTCAGTATCCAGAGGGCAGAACATATCCAAACCTCTTCGATGCCCATCCGCCGTTCCAGATAGACGGTAACTTCGGTTGCTCGGCAGGTGTCTGCGAGATGCTTGTCCAGAGTCACGACGGAGCTGTCCACCTGTTGCCTGCATTGCCAGACGACTGGCATCAGGGTGAGGTGAGCGGACTGCGCACTCGTGGCGGTTTTGAGGTAAGCATGAAGTGGAGCGATGGCAACCTGCAATCTGCCGTTATCAAGTCTGATATCGGAGGCACACTCCGCTTGCGCTCGTATGTGGAGTTGAAAGGCAAAGGGCTTGTGCCTGCAAAAGGCAAGTGCGACAACATCCTGTTGCAGTCAGCCGAAGTGAAGTCGCCGTTGCAGTCATCCGAACTCAAAGACTTCAAGCATCTCCCACTGCGCAAGGTTTATGAGTACGATATTGTGACTCAGGCGGGAAAGAGGTATGAGGTTGTGAGGTTATGATACAAATAGAAAAGTATGCGACACGTTATTTTATATAGCGTGTCGCATTTTTTTGCTATTTTTGCAAACAAAAATAAAAGAATTGTGAAACGAATACTGTTATATTCTCTGTTTCTTATGCTGTCGGCTACGGCATTCGGTGCCCGCGACACGATAGACATCAGTGGAAACAACACATCGTCGGACTACAAGACCTATGATGCAGTCATTTCCATGCCGTCGTCAAAGACTATTGACGTGCTGATGGCACGCTATTCATATTTCAATTCATATATCACAGGTCGCGGTACGCTTAATCTGCATGCCGGTGGCGAACGTTGCTATCTGGGTACGGCCAAGGGTGCAAGTTATCCCAACTGGACCAAATACACCGGCGACGTTCATATCTACCCCTACAAGGAGAAGAGTCCGTCAGCCGGATTCTACGGTATTGTCATGGCTCATGGCGGAAAGACATTCTCCGTTGAAGATGTTGAGGGTTCGCTTGGCAGTGGCAAGGTGAACATCATGATGGAGAACAACCGTGTCTTCCTCCACCAAGGTGCTACGATTGTCTGCGAGAGTGGTACGAGAGGATTCCGCTTCGGAGAACTGAACACCGAGGCTGGCTCAAACATACAGGGATATATGAAGAAAGGCACGCAAAATTCCTATTTCCTTGTAGGTTGCATGGGCACCGATGCAACACTGGCAGGAACCATCGCACCGCCCGATTTCAGTGCTTCTCATAAGGTGGGACTGCTGAAAGAGGGTGACGGAACCTACCGCATCACAGGCAACAACAACTTCATCAGCGGTGCTCTGCGTGTGCTTGGCGGCAAGATGCTTATAATGAACGACCGTTCAGAGGCAGAGGCGAAGAAACTGCGTGGTGCTACCGGAGCGATGGCAAGTGATGCCGATGCCGTGGTGCTGGTGTTTGAGAAAGGACAACTTGGCGGTACAGGAAACATCGCGGGAACAGTAGATAACTATGGTATAATTGAACCGGGCGACAACGCAATAGGTGAGCTTGCAATAAAGAACTACGCAGTGTTAACCCAGAAGGCTAACCTTTATGTTCGTCCGGCTTCTGTTTTACGTTTCAAGATTTCATCGGCAGAAAGTTACGACCGCCTTGCCGTCAGTGGCAACGTGAAATACTATAACATACGTCAGGACTTTTCACAGAGCACCGATATGCCTGTAGTAGAACTTGCCGTTGCCGACGATGCCACAGTGAAGGTTGGCGACGAGTTCGTGTTGCTCACTGCAGCAGGCAAGACCTCGCAGGCAGGAGAGTGGCAGTTTGCCTTGAAATCAACTAAATACACCTTTGCCCTCGACGAGCGCATTACCGATAGCGGTTACGAAGTTGTTGCCCGTGTTGTTTCATTGGCTGACAATGAGCAGGGTGACGGTGATGACGATAGCGGTAGCGGCGATGAGGCAGACGTCATGGGACCTTTCTATAACGATGGCATCAACGACAATACTGACCGCACCCCACTGCGCAGTTATGCGGCAAAGAATAGCAAACTGATAGGAACCGCCATCTCCACATGGAAGAACGACATCACCAACGACAACCTCTCAGAGACCAAGGAGATAGGCACTCAGTTCAATCTCCTCGTGGCAGAGAACGAGATGAAGTTCGACGCTCTGCAACCGGCAAGGGGTGAGTTCAACTTCTGGGCAGCCGACAACCTCGTCAACTTTGCCGAGCGCAACAAGATGACCGTGCGTGGCCACTGTCTGGCATGGCATCAGCAAGTGCCAGAATGGGTATCAAGCGACGGCAAGAAGAACGACAAGAACTGGACGCGTGCCGAGGCACTCGAACTGTTGAGGAATCATATCAATCAGGTTATGAACCACTTCAAGGGAAAGGTTGTTGAGTGGGACGTTGTTAACGAATGTCTTGACGACAACCAGACCAGCATACGCTCCAACCCTGATGGCTACGACCTGCGTGCCACAGTATGGCAGCGTGCCATTGGCGACGACTATATCGACTCCGCCTTTGTCTATGCCCATCGTGCCGACCCCGATGCGCTGCTTTTTCTCAATGACTACGGAGTGGAACTGCAAGGTAAGGCCAAGACTACCGCTTTTTATAACCTCGCCATGCGGTTGAAGAAAGCGGGAATACCCCTCCATGGTGTCGGTCTGCAGTGCCATTTCTCTATCGGTGAGGTCGATTCTGTGAAACTCGACAATACCATCAAGCGCTTTGGCGATGCTGGATTGAAGTGCATCATCACCGAACTTGACATGGGAGTGCCGTCAACATCCGACAAGGACCTTGAGGAACAGGCACGCAACTACCGCGTCATTACGGATATTGTACTCAACCACGACAACTGTCCGAGTCTCGTGATTTGGGGACTGAAGGACAATGACAGTTGGCGAAGCGACTCCAACCCGTTGCTCTACAATGCCGAACTGGGCAAGAAACCAGCCTACTATGCCGTGCGCTCTGCCCTTCGTCATCGTGCTATCGTCAACGACACCGGCATTGAGTCTGTACATGTAAGACCGGTTGACAGCAATGCCGTCTATGACCTCCGTGGCTGTCGCGTTGATGAGAACAGTCTGAAACCGGGTATATATATAAAAGGTGGAAAGAAGGTTGTGAGGTAAGAGACCTAGTAAAATCTAGGAAATCTAGAAATTCTAGGAAAACCTAGGACAGCCTAGAACTGCCTAGAACCTCATAACCTGAAAGCGCAGCGACCTAAAAATGTATAAATTTAAAGAATCAGTATAACTAAAAACTTATTATTAATGAAAAGATTGAAGACACGTTTCGATGAACGTTTGCGAGTGATGGCACTTGCCTTGCTCGTGTCATGCAGCAGCACTCCGCTCTGGGCGCAGGGACTGAAGGATGCCTACAAAGATTATTTCATGATTGGCATAGCTGTAAACCAACGCAATGTTACTAACGCTTCGCAGTCGGCTCTTGTAAAACAGGAGTTCAACAGTATGACAGCAGAGAATGATATGAAGCCCGAACCAACCGAACCGCACGAAGGTGAGTTCAATTGGGAATCGGCTGACCGTATCGCCAACTTCGCACGCCAGAACGGTATCAAGTTGCGTGGTCACTGTCTGATGTGGCATAGTCAGATTGGTAAGTGGATGTATGAGGACAACCCAACCAAGGAGGTTTTCTTCAAGCGCATGCGCAACCATATCCATACTATAGTAAACCGCTATAAGGATGTTATCTATTGCTGGGACGTTGTCAACGAGGCCATCACCGACGACCGCAACGCCAGCGACCCATACCGTCAGTCACCGCTCTACAAGATTGCTGGCGACGAGTTCATTGCCAAGGCTTTCGAGTATGCCCGTGAGGCCGATTCAAAGGCATTGCTTTTCTACAACGACTATAACGAGTGCGACCCAGTGAAGAGCAAGCGCATCTTTGAGATGGTAAAGAAGATGAAGGCTGCCGGTGTGCCTATCGACGGTATCGGTATGCAGGGCCACTATAATATCTACGGTCCTACGGAAAAGGAAGTTGACGATGCCATCAAGCTCTACAAGCAGGTAGTCAGCCATATCCACGTTACCGAGCTCGACATCCGTATCAACGAGGAGATGGGCGGTCAGTTGCGCTTCAGTCGTGAGGGTCAGACTGTCAGCGACTCTATCAAGCAGCATCTTGCCGACCAGTATGCACGCGTGTTCCGTGTGTTCCGCAACCATAAGGATGTGGTTAAGTGCGTTACATTCTGGAACCTCAGCGACCGCGACTCATGGCTTGGCGCACGCAACTATCCTCTGCCTTTCGATACAGAGTATAAGCCTAAGCTCGCCTATGAGTATATCAAGGACATGAAAGCTCCTAAGTGGAATATGCCAAAGAAACCTGCACGTCCTAAGCGCAACAACCGTGGCGGTGCGCAGGCAGAACGTCCTCCGTTCAATCCTGACCTCGCTTTCCCAGAGAACCCGAATATCAAGGAAGACTTCAAACCATCTGTAAAGAACCAGCCTGGTCAGCAGTACCCGCAGGTAAACTCACAAGGCTATGTTCGTTTCCGCGTAGAACTGCCAGAGGCAAAGTCTGTTGTCGTTAGTCTCGGTCTCGGCGGCCGTGGCGGTACTAAACTCCACAAGACCTACGATGGTTCTTGGGTCGGAACTACAGAAGGACCGATGGACGAGGGATTCCACTACTATCATCTTACCGTTGACGGCGGTGTTGTCAACGACCCAGGTGCAATGAACTATTTCGGTTCTACACGTTGGGAGAGCGGCATTGAGATACCTGCCCACGATCAAGACTTCTATGCAGTGAAGAACGTTCCTCACGGCAATGTTCAGCAGGTACTGTTCTGGTCGGAGAGCACTAAGACCACACGTCGCGCTTTCGTTTACACTCCTCCTCAGTATGGCAAGAACAAGAAGCAGAAGTACCCAGTGCTCTATCTCCAGCACGGATGGGGAGAGGATGAGACAGCATGGAGCAACCAGGGACATGCCAACCTCATCATGGACAACCTCATTGCGGAAGGCAAGATAGAACCGTTCATCATCGTCATGACCTACGGTATGACCAACGAGGTGCGCTTTGGCGGTCTTCGTCAGTTCACTGCCGAGGCATTCGAGAAGGTGCTTGTTGACGAACTCGTTCCTTATATCGATGCCAACTTCCAGACACGCGCCGACAAGGAACACCGTGCCATGGCAGGCTTGTCAATGGGTGGCTTTGAAACCAAGCTCATCACATTGCGCCGCCCAGAGGTGTTCGGCTATTACGGTTTGATGAGCGGCGGTCAGTATGCACCAACCGACATCAAGGATAAGAAGCAGGTAAAGCTGATATTCCAGAGCTGCGGTAGCAAGGAGAATCCAGACGGCATCAAGAAGTCAACAGAAGCGCTGAAGGCTGCCGGCCACAATGCAGTTGGCTATGTGTCAGAAGGCACTGCCCACGAGTTCCTCACATGGCGCCGCAGCCTTAAGGAACTGGCACAGTTGCTTTTTAAGAAATAAGTATAGCTTTCCTGGAATTTTCTAGGTTTTCCTAGGCTTTTCTAGGCATCCTAGGTTTTTCTAGGTTTTCCTAGGTTCTCCAAGAACTTCCTAGGCTTAAGCAAAAACAAACAAAACAATGCTAAAAAAACTCTTATTATCACTATTCACAGTAGTAGCATTCTGCGCTCAGGCGCAGGATGCTACTGTGCGTATTGATGCGCAGAAGAAATATCAGCAAATCACTGGCTTCGGTGGGTTCGTATGCAGTCCTCAGTTTACCTACAACCACATGAGCAATGTAGAGATAGACAAGGTGTGGGGCAAGGGCAGCACCGTTGGCTGCAACATCATGCGCCTCTATATCCCTATCGGCAGAAACTCGTGGGGACAGTCGCTGGCCACGGCAAAGTATGCCAAGCAGAAAGGTCTCATTGTCTTTGCCTCGCCATGGGGACAACCGGCGGAGTGGAAGACCAACGGAACCATCAACGCCAAGAACGAGGACGGCACGATAGGCAAGTTGAAGCGCGAATACTGGGACGACTATGCCGTGTATCTTAACGACTATGTCAAGTATATGCGCGACAATGGCGTTGAACTCGATGCTATTTCCATTCAGAACGAACCCGACTGGACAGCCTCTTATGCCGGTTGCATCTGGTCAGCAGGCGAGATTGCAGAGTTCGTTAAGACCTACGGACGCCAGATTGACTGTAAGATTATCGCTCCAGAGACGCTCGGCACCAGTTCGGCATACGTCAACGAACTGAACAAGTCAGACGTGTTGCCCAATTTCGACATCTATGGCGGTCATCAGTATGGCGGCATCGAGGAGGCTTGCAAGAAACTGGGACAGAAGGGCAAGGAGGTGTGGATGACCGAATACCTCATCAACTGGAATGAGAACAGCGATTCGCCACGCAACTACGACTATTCTAAGGATGTGTTCAACTTCTTCCGCAGCATCAACACCTGCATGCTCAACGATTTCAACGCCTGGATTCACTATGCCGCCAAACGCTATTACGCCATGTTGGGCGATGGTCAGTATGGCACGGCCAATGGCGAGATGACCAAGCGAGGCTATGTGATGGCACACTTCGCAAAATATATGACAGGCATGACACGCATCGATGCACAGTGGAACGACAACGCTTCTGTTCCACTCGAAGGCTCGGTTTATCTCTCACAGACAGGCGACACCGTTGTGGCTGTGCTCATCAATCCTTCCGATGATGTTCGCACCGTTACCTTCGACCTGCCTTTCTATACTCAGCGAGGCAGAATGCAGACAACGACGGAAACGAAGAACCTTGCTCCGAAGGACCTCCGACAGAAGACGGAGACCTGTCGCCCAAAGGTGGAGATAGCGGCAAAGAGCGTTGCCACACTTATCTTCGCCCGCTCACGCGACCGCCAACCGTCACAGATGACAGGCAGCATCAACCGTTTCGATAGAATAGATGATATGACTTGCACCAACTCGGCGTTCGGAACATCATACAAGATGTCGGGCAAGACACTTAAGTTCGACCATTCCAATCCGCTTGTCTCTGCTCGCACCAATACTGCAAATGGTTATATTCAGTTGACCGACCGTTTCGACCAACTGGTTCTTAATATAAAGAAGGTAACATCTACCCTTAACTATACATCAGCAAAGACAACGCTTTGTTATGTTAATGCCAAAGGGCAGGTGGCAACTCATGATTATGGTGAACTTGACCTTAACCGCCGTGAGAATTTCAACCTTACGCTCGACCTTTCTCCTAAGACATTGCCAGATGGATGCCGTGGCATCATTTCGATAACCAATAACAACTGGTCGTCAACGCTCAGCATCACCTTCGGCGATGTCTATCTGAGCAATGGCGGTAACTATGCTGCCACACTGGGCGGCAAATACGGCGAGGACGACAGTTATCTGCTCGACTATACCGGTGACCGTGTGTGTACAAGCATCGACATTACCGCAGCCACCGACCTGCCGGCATCGTTCGCTTGGCTTACAGACAACCGTGTGGTATATGTTTCTGAGTCGAGCACCCTCACTGGCAGCAATGTAGTTAAGGGCACCGAATGCCAGCAACTGCTGCTTGCCGACGACGGAACCGATTTCCGTCCTGTAAGACAATTCAATGCCGCCGAGGCGCAACTGGCACTCACCGTCTATGGCTACCGTCTGCTGATGTTGCCGTTTGCTGCCGAACTGCCACAGGGTGTATATGCCTATAGCATAGGTACTGACATGACACTCCAGCCGCTCACCGCTATACCTGCCCATCAGCCGGTGCTCGTTGAGGCCCAGGGAGCAGTGGTGCAGTGTCGTTTGCCCGTTCACCGCTTGCCGACCTCCTTCGCGGCACTTACACCGCCCTGCCACTTTATGAGGGCGACTATCTGCTGGGCAAGCAGAATGGTGAGTGGGGCTTTGTCCGTCAGAACGCCACAACGGTTCTTTTGCCTTTCGGAGTATATGCGCAGCCGTCGTCAACGGCATCGTTCATTCCTCTCGACCTCTCCGTTACCGGTATCACCGACGTGCGTCAGGATGCCGACGACCAATCTGTTCCTCTCTACAATGTTATGGGACAGCGCGTTGGCAAGTCGCACAAGGGCATCGTCATCCGCAAGGGAAAGAAAATGGTTAGATGACTCAACCCCGTTCCCTCTCCATTATGAAATGGAAGAATGGAACTGGATATTTTAAAACAACAAGACCACGAAACAGCTTGATTCCGTGGTCTTGTTGTTTGTCTTTTCTCTCCCATTCCCTTGAAAAAGTGTAGCCATTCCTTGATTATTCCCTTGAAAAAGTGTAATCAATCCTTGGTTCTTATTTAGTAAAAGCAATCATTCGGATTTGGTATACTGCCTATATACCATCGGTATACACGGCGTATACCAAAAGAATACAGGCAGTATACCAAATTTAAATGAACTATTGAATATCATCATCTTCAATATATTTGTTACGAAGACAAAAGAATCTGCAACATTTATATAAATAAAGGAAATATAAAATGGTTAACTTTGCAGACAAGGTAATACCTGTATTCAATTAGCAATATGAATGGAAATATTTTGAATATCCTAAGAATCTTATTTTTTATATTATTCTATGGAATTTCATTAGCTTGTTATTCGGATAATAGCATTGTTGTTGGGTTGTTTCGTTTGACACCTTGTCCGGACAGGCCATCAAGTTACAGCATCTCCATGAATAAGGATGCTGTCCTTGATAATAGCTATGAAACCTTACGAATACCTTCAAAAATTCAGGACAAAGGCAAGACATACCAAATAGATAAAATAACAGCAAAAGGTTTCATGAACTGTTGCTTTATTAAAAAGCTAGTAATAGATGAAGGTATAAAAGCAATTGGTAAATTTGCTTTTTACGGTTGTTCCAATCTCCATTCCGTCTGTTTCCCATCAACAATGTCATCGTTGGCTGAATGTATTTTCTATAATTGTCCGGAATTAAAATCGATTGATGTAAATAAGTCAAATCCGGTTTTCGACTCCCGTGAACAGTGTAATGCAGTAATTCGTACATCTGATGATGCAATAGAGTTGGGATGTGCAGGAACGACATTTTCCCAAAGCATATCTCGTATATCAAGAGGGGCGTTCCGTGGATGTACAGGTCTGGTTTCCCTAAATATTCCCCAAAGTATAAAGGTTATAGAGGAGTATGCTTTTTCTGATTGTTTTCAACTGAAGAAGATTGTATTGCCTGATGACTGTACATTAGACCTTGGACAGTCAGTATTCGATGGGTGTTGTTCCCTTACTTCATTCCACCTCCCTGACGCAGAGATTTATTTCTGTCAGAATCCGTTTACCAACTGTGAGAATCTCTCATCCTTTACTGTTTCCCCTTCTAATAAAAACTGGTACACAAATAAGGAAAATAATGCTTTGATATGTGATTCTGTACTTTTTGCAGGTTGCTACAATACAACTATCGATAGCAGCATAAAGAGAATATACGCTTCGGCGTTTAAGGGTTGCAGACGACTTACAAAAGTATTCATTCCTGAAGGTGTAAAAACTATTGATGCAGATTCCTTCTCTGGCTGTGTGAATTTAGTAAACATAGTGGTCGATAAAGATAACAAAGTTTATGATTCACGTGAAGGCTGTAACTGTATCATTGAAACACAGTCAAATAAGATTGTTTGTGGCAGTTCCGTAGCCGTAATTCCCAAGAGCGTCAGCACTATTGGTAAGTATGCATTCTGCGGCATGAACACTCCTGCGGTATTCTCTATTCCTGACAATATATCGAAAGTGGAAGAATCTGCCTTTATGTATTGTAATAGTCTTTATCAATTAGTTGTTCCTGCTAATACGGAACTGAAAAGAAATTCATTCTTTAGATGTGTCAGTTTGACAAGTGTTATCTATGAACCTAATAATATATTTGTAAAAAGTAAGAAAGATTTGACGTTTGATAATTCACCATATCTCTCTTGCCCAAACTTGATGTCTATAAGTATCTCGGAAGAAAATATTCCAGTTATAGAACATGGATATTTTGTTAATTCAAAAAAGAATATAAAACCAAATATATAACTATATGAAAAAATTATTATCAACAGTGCTGCTTGCCATAGCAGCGACTTGTGCACAGGCACAAAACCCATACTTGCCATTGTGGGAACATCTGCCCGATGGCGAGCCGAGAGTGTTTGAAGATCCCGACCAGCCGGGAAAGTACCGTGCGTATATCATCGGCTCACACGATGTTACTTACTCTGCTTACTGCGGACCAGACATCCGCATGTGGTCGGCACCTGTTGAAGACCTTACACACTGGCGTGACGAAGGTCCAATCTTCACTCATTTCGTGGATGGCCAGTGGGACACGATGTTCGCTCCCGATCTTGTTGAGGTGAAAGACCGCAAGACTGGTAAGAAGACCTACTACCTCTATCCGCACTCTCGCGGTTGGAGACGCGTGGCAATGGTGTGCAAGGGCGACCGCCCCGACGGTCCGTTTACACCGGTAAACCTTACAGCTGACGGTCGTCAGTGCCTGCCAGGTTCAATCATCGACTTCGACCCGTCGGTGTTCATCGAGAATATCACCAACAAGAAAGACCCTGACTACGACAAGGGCTTCCGTGCATACGTGTTCTACGGTTTCCAGCACTCAACAGCTTTCGAACTCGACCAGAACAATATGTATGCCAAGCGTCCGGGCACAGAGATTATCGACCCGTTCATCCCTGCCAGCAGCCGCGACGGAAAACTGTTGGATAAGGAAGGCTCTGTATATAAGGCTCTCTATAAAGGACAGAATCCGCTCGACTTCAATTTCTTTGAGGCATCTTCTATCCGTCAGGTGGGCAATAAGTACGTGATGGTGTTCTCTGGTTATTCAGGTCCTGACTATGGACTTGGTTCTACCAACTCAGCTTTGCGCTATGCTTTCGGCGACTCTCCGCTCGGTCCTTGGCGCTCAGGAGGTGTGCTTGTTGACTCTCGTGGGGTAGTGCCAAACGAGGATGGCAGCAAACTGACAACAACCAATGCCGCTCACAATACCCACGGTTCACTGGAAGAAATCAACGGTCAGTGGTACGTGTTCTACCATCGTCCGCCACGCGGTTTCGGCAACGCCCGTCAGGCAATGGTGGCTCCGGTGAAGATTACATGGGACAAGAAGAAGGTGGCAAAGGGTGGTGTAGTGAAGATTACTGCCTACGACCCATATACAGAGAATAACGAGTGGACAGCTTCTGCTAGCGACGGCACATGCTATACCGGTGCAGAGGTGACAAGTGAAGGTTTCCATATCTTCGGTTTGCCGCCATACAACTGGTACTCAGCAGGTACCGCCTGCTATATGACAGGCAACAACTGGATGCAGGACAATCATGATGTATGGAACGACGGAATGGACCTTGCCGGCATTACCAACCGCGGTATCGTTGGTTTCAAGTATTTCGGCTTCGGAGGTCTTGCACAAGACTCAAAGGGCATCAAGGCGTTTACAGGTACGGCAAAGGGCGACGGCACAGTGCTTAACGTAAATCTCACCCCTGGTGGTCAGGGTGCATTCAAGATTAGCGTGATGCTCGACGGTCCTTATAATAATAATGTATGGAACGGTAAGGAGATAGGTGTCATCGAAGTGCCAGCCAACGCTCCGCGCGTGGCAAGGAACTACCAGGTGGCAGTGCCGGCAGTTGAAGGACTGACAGGCAAGCACGCCATCTACCTCGTGGCAGAAGGACCAGAGGTGAAGCAACCTGCCAACAACCAGCAGCGCTACGGCAGCCGTCAGCAGCCACAGCGTCCGGTGGGACTCTTCGACCTCCACGGCATCGGCTTCTCTAAGAAGGGCGAGAAGTTTGAGCGACCACAGGTGCCACAGATAACGATTACTGCCGACGGCAAGCGTCTTACAATACCTGCAACACCGATACGCAGCACCAATGCCAACGGCTACACCGATGCAACACGTTATCAGGTATATGCTCCGCTGACAGCAGGTTCGGAACTGAAGGCAACAGCCGACAATCCAAATGTGAAGATAGAGGTGAGCAAGATTGTTGATGGCAGGGCAACGGTAAAGTGCACCTATAAGGGCAACCAGAAGGTGTTCTTGATAAACTGATGTAGTAGAGGGAAATCCTGACAATAGATTTTATTTGAGACTTATACAATCAGAGCATTATTTCGTTTTTGGTGACTATTTATGTCGGAATATGATATAAATGACCAAGGCGGAATGGTGCTCTGAATCATTTGCAATACAATGTGAAACGTTAATATAAGGTTACTCCCAATTAAATCATTAATTTTGTAGCGTTATAATTAATATAATTAAGAATGCGTGTAAGATTATTAATGTTGTTTGCGATGCTGGCAACTGCCATTTGTGGCCATTGTCAGCACGCAGCAAACGTTCCGCTGGTTTACGATGTAGAGAATACTGGTGCTGCCCTTGCCGTGCCTGATATGTTGCCTGCCGACCAGTTGCCAGAGGTGAAGGAATTGCCGGATGCTCTGGAAGGTGTTGCAACATTTGCCGACTGGGCACGTCGCCGCAACGAGATTGGTGCGATGATACAGCACTATGGCATCGGCAAGAAACCTGCCGTTGACGGAGAGAGCATCAGTGCGCGCATGAATGGCGACACGCTGGTGGTTGACGTTACCGTGGAGGGAGAGACTCTTACGTTGCGTTCAACGATAAGATACCCAAAAACAGGCAATGCTCCCTATGCCCTGATGATAGGTACAAGTGGCATTTCGCTGCCGAAGAAAATCTTTGAGAACCGTCCGATAGCCATCATGGTATTCCATGAGGCACAGGTGAACGACTACTCCCAGTGGCGCAAACACAAGGAGAGGGGAGAGCATAATATCGACCGGTTGTATCCGCAACTGAAAGACAACGGGGCATACAGTCACTGGGCATGGGGACTGAGCCGGTTGATTGACGGTCTGCAACTGTTGGGCGAAGAGAAGACGAAGATTGATATCAGGCGCATAGGTGTTACCGGTTGCTCTTATGCCGGAAAGATGGCCCTCTATTGCGGTGCTTTTGACGAGCGTGTAGCACTGACCATAGCACAGGAACCTGGTGGCGGTGGTGCTGCGGCGTGGCGGGCATCGCATGGAAAGCAGGATGTGGAGAGTCTGGAGCGCACCGACTATCATTGGTTCTTGGAGAGTATGCGCGCCAATTTCAGTGGTGACAATGTATATCGACTGCCTTACGACCAGCATGAGTTGTGTGCGATGGTTTGTCCGCGCGCCCTCCTGCTCTTGGGAAATCCCGACTATAAATGGTTGGCTGACGATGCCATGGAGGTTTCTGCAAAGGCAGTTCATAAGGTGTGGCAACGTTTCGGCATTGCCGACCGCATGGCATGGAGCATTGTTGGCGGACATAAGCACTGCCAACTGCATGAGAGTCAGTATGCGATAGTCGAAGAATACATCGACCGTTTTCTGGTGCCGGTGAAGGCATTGTCGCCCAATGGCAAACTGTCTCTGTCGTATCGCGACAACAGTTATGTGGTGGAATATCAGGGAAAGCACGTGATGAACATCAGTGCCGACGGCATAGGCAATAAGGCGGGCGGCAGGCGCAATTTGTCGTTCTTGCGTCATCTGAAGGCTGACTACACCATGCTGGCAGGCAAGCGTCTGCACTGCATCAACGAAGCCAACGAATATGCCGTTGTTCTCGATGGACGTACCACTCAGGTGTGGCGTCTTTATAACGACGGAATTGCTTTCCGTTACGAACTCACAGGATTGAACAGTGAGCAAATAGGCGAGGAGCATACCGCCTATATCATACCTGAGGGGAGGAAACGATGGATTCAACCGTGGACAGAACCATACGAGGCTTTCTTCCCGATGGCGGAAAGTGGCAATCAGAAGAAACGTCACTGGGGTTATCCCGCTCTTGTTGAGGCAGCCGACAGCGTATTCGCACTGATAACGGAGGCAGATATCAGTCGCCGTCAGAGTGCTTCAAGTCTTCGCAACGACCGTAATGTGGAAGAATATCGTGTTTGTCCAGAGAAGAACGACCTTCTCATAAGCGGTCATTGGCATACCCCATGGCGCACGATGATAGTCGGTTCACTGGCAGACGTGGTGGAATCGACCCTTGTCACCGATGTTTCAGAACCATGCCGTCTTACTGATACGCAGTGGATAAAGCCAGGTGTGGTGTCATGGATATACTGGGCACATAATCATGGCAGCAACAACTACGACATCATCTGCCAGTATGTGGATATGGCAGAGCGACTTAAACTGCCGTATGTGCTGATAGATGCGGAGTGGGACGAGATGAAGAACGGCAAGACAATCGAGGATGCCGTGGCATATGCCAAGTTAAAAGGCGTAAGACCGATGATATGGTACAACTCTTCTGTGGGATGGATAAACGGTGCTCCCGGTCCGAAGTTCCGCCTTAACAAACCCGAAGACCGTGAGAAGGAGTTCGCATGGTGCGAGAAACTAGGTGTTGCAGGAGTGAAGATTGACTTCTTCTCTGGCGACAACCAGAAGAATATGGACTATTATATAGAACTGATGGAGTGTGCCGCACGCCACCATCTGCTGGTCAACTTCCACGGTGCCACCATTCCGCGCGGATGGCAGCGCACCTATCCGAACATGCTGACGATGGAGGCTGTCTATGGTGCGGAGTGGTACAATAACGTGCCTACCTTTACCAGCAAGGCGGCAGCTCATAATGCAACGTTGCCTTTCACCCGCAATGTGATAGGACCGATGGACTATACCCCTTGCGCCTTCTCTGATTCGCAGCATCCGCACATCACGAGCGATGCCCACGAACTGGCACTTACCGTACTCTTTGAATCTGGTTTGCAGCACCTTGCCGACCGTCCTGAGAGTTATTATGCTCAACCGAGCGAGGTGCAGCAGTTCCTTTCGGAACTCCCTGCCGTTTGGGACGAGACACGCCTGCTGAGCGGTTATCCAGGAAATCATGTGGTTATGGCGCGACGCAGTGGCAATACATGGTATGTGGCAGGTATCAACGGAACAGACGAACCGATTAGTCTGTCGCTCGCTGTTGAGGATATTGTAGGCGACAATACATATGCCACCGTCTTTGCCGATGGCAAGGGATGGGAAATCAAGACAGTGAAGAAGTTGCCAAAGACAATCAAGTGCAAGTCGCGTGGCGGTTTTGTCATGAAAATTAAAGAATAAAACCTATATAAATGAAAACAATAAGAACTATATTCCTTTTAATAGTCGTTGTGATGTTCATCACAGTGGAAGCCAGGCAAATCCAGTTTGGCAAGGGTGTTGTAACATTGACTTATGTGGCTAAAAATGCTGTTCGCATTCAATATGCTGAAGGCGAGTTGAAGAATGATTTACCCAACTGGATATATGTCAGTACAGAAGAGACAGACGGCAGTGATGTAAAGGTTGATGTTGATGCTGAGCGTCAGGTGATAACCGTCAGCGACAAGAACGGTCGTAAGGTGTTCACTGCCACAGCTCATCAGTTGCAGGCTGCTACCGTAGGCGGTGAAGCTACTCATGAGGCACGTCTCTCGTTTGTTTCGCCTGATGATGAGTTTATCTATGGACTCGGTCAGTTTCAGGACGGTTATACCAACATCCGTGGACTGATGAGACGCCTGACGCAGGTGAATACGCAGATATCCATTCCGATGTTGATTTCGAGCAAGGGCTACGGACTGTTGTGGAACAACTACGGACTTACCGATTACAACCCTGCCGATGGCAGTGTGAAACTGCAGAAGGGCAATGGGGTGGCAGGACGCGAGGTTGTTGACGTTACCTCCACCGAGGGAGGCAAGCGTGAGGTGCGTGAGCGTAATATCTACACCGCCACACTTGACATCAAGGAAACGGGCGACTATGCCTTGCTGCTCGATGTCGGTCAGAACATGGCACGCCGTCACAATCTGGAGATTGACGGGAAGAATGTGATAGAGATGCAGAATATATGGTTGCCGCCTACCGCCTCGGTCATCGTGCATCTTGAGGCAGGCAAGCATGAGTTGAAGGCAGAACTGTCAAGAGGCGATTCGCCTGTTGTATATTATAATAAGGTAGATGACGAGACAGTGCTCCGCTCTCCATTCGCCGATGCTGTTGACTACACCGTCTTTGTGGGCAATGCCGATGAGGTAGTGGCAAGTTATCGCCAACTAACCGGTGAGGTGCCTATGATGCCGCAGTGGGCAATGGGATATATCCACTGCCGTGAGCGTTTCCACTCACAGAAAGAGATTCTAGAGACTGCCAACCGCTTCCGCAACGAGCAGTTGCCGATTGACGTCATAGTGCAGGACTGGCAGTATTGGGGCAAGTACGGTTGGAACTCAATGAAGTTTGACGAAGCCCATTATCCAGACCCAAAACAGTTGACCGACAGTCTTCACAATATGAACATGCGCTTCATGGTGTCTGTGTGGTCGAAGATAGACAAGCGTTCTGAGGTGGGGCGCCAGATGGTTGCTGACAACAATTATATACCTGGCACCGACTGGATAGACTTCTTCTCCGACGATGCAGCACGCGCCTACAGGAACAACTTCAGCAGTCGTCTTGTGCCGTTGGGTATCGATGCATGGTGGCAGGATGCAACAGAACCAGAGAACGATGACCTTACTGGACGTAGGGTAAACAAAGGCAAGTGGTCGGGCGAACAGGTGCGTAATGTTTATCCTATGCTTGTAAACAAGACTGTTTATGAAGGTTTGCTAACCGACCGTCCAGAACAGCGTCCAATGATACTCACCCGCAGCGGCTTTGCCGGTATTCAGCGTTATGGAACAGCCTTGTGGAGCGGTGATGTGGGCAACGACTGGGAGACGCTGCGCCGTCAGATTTCAGGTGGATTGGGTATGCAGGCAGCTGGTGTGCCTTGGTGGACTTACGATGCAGGCGGTTTCTTCCGTCCTGGAAATCAGTATAAGGATAAGGCATATATAGAACGTTTGCTCCGTTGGGTTCAAACCTCTGTTTATCTTCCACTCATGCGTGTGCATGGTTATCAGAGTAATACCGAACCATGGTGTTATGGCGATGAGGCAAAGAGCATAATAGCCAAGAGTTTGGAAGAGCGTTATCGCCTGTTGCCTTATATCTATAGCCATGCTGCCGAGGTTTCTGCCAGTGGTTATACGCTTATGCGTCCGTTGGTCTTCGACTTCAGCAATGACACCGAGGCTTTGCAACAGAAATACGAATATATGTTCGGCTCGGCACTCCTTATCAGTCCGGTAACAGAACCCGGTGTAACAGAGTGGCGCACCTATCTGCCCATGAATGCAGCAGGCTGGTATGACTACCGCACAGGCAAGCATTATTCCGGTGGAAAGTACGTCACAACGACTGTTGACAAGACCTTTATCCCTGTCTTTGCCCGTGGTGGCAGCATCCTTCCTGTAGGAGCACCGCGCCAGTATGCTGCACAGACAACCGCCGAACCCCTCGAACTGCGCATCTACCCAGGTGCAGATGCACAGTTTACTCTTTACGAAGACGATGGCGTCAGTCAGTCATACCGCCATGGAGAATGCAGTCGCATAGCATTCAGTTGGGACGACGACCGCCGCACCCTCACCATAGCCCGTCGTGAGGGCAGTTATAGCGGCATGCAGAAGCGCATCACCCTTAACGTGACCCTGCCCGACGGTACATCAAAGTCTGTTGTATATAAAGGAAAGAAAATAACATGCAAATTCTAAAAAATACATTTTCTCTTGCACTCTGTCTGCTTCTTGTAGCTTGTGCTGATAAACCTATCAACTGTTTGGAAGTTACTGACCAACAGGCAGAAGGCTGTTTCTGTCTTTCAGATGCCGTAGTGGTGTATGACTCTGCCGATGGGAAGACCGTGGCACGCATTGCAAGTCTCTTTGCCGATGACATTAAAAGGGTTACGGGCAAGGAGACAGAACCGAGAACATCTGTAGAAGGCAAGTGTGTGGTTGTGCTCGGTACACTACGTGACAATGCATTCATCCGTGAAATGGTGGCAGCAGGCAAGCTCGATGTGGCACAGATAGAAAACGGATGGGAACAGTTTGTTATCCGCCAGGTGCCCAATCCTGTTGAAGGCGTTGACGAAGCGCTCGTCATTGCCGCTACCGACCGCCGTGGCGTGGCTTATGGAACTTTCAGTATCAGTGAGAAGATGGGAGTGTCGCCATTCTATTGGTGGGCCGATGTGCCCGTAAGCAAGAAAGAAAATGTGTATGTCAAGGCCGACTACGTCTCTGCTGCGCCAAGCATCAGATACCGCGGCATCTTCCTCAACGATGAAGACTGGGGACTGAAACCATGGGCAACGAACACCTACGAACCAGAGGTGGGAGATATAGGACCGAAAACATACGCTCAGGTGTGCGAACTGATTCTGAGACTGAAAGGAAATATGGTGGCGCCTGCCATGCATACCTGTACGGGACCCTTCTACTCGCATGCCGACAATAAGGTGGTGGCCGACGAGTATGGCATAATGATTACCACCTCACACTGTGAACCGCTACTCTTCAATAATGCCTCGCTGTTGGAATGGGACAAGAAGGTTGACGGCGAGTGGGACTACTCAAAGAACAAGCAGGCCATACTGGCAAAGCTCGATGCACGAATAAAGGATGCAGGACAGTATGAGAACATCTATACTCTTGCCATGCGCGGACTCCACGACGAGGGTATGCGTGGCAATATGACAGAAGACGAGAAGGTAAAGATTCTTGCCAGTGCCATCAGCGACCAGCGCGGCATACTGAAGAAATACATAGACGAACCTTTGGAGGAGATACCCCAGATATTCGTTCCCTATAAGGAAGCGCTCGACCTGTATGAAAAGGGTCTGCAAGTGCCTGATGATGTGACGCTCGTTTGGGTTGACGACAACTACGGATACATGAAGCGCGTGAGCAATCCCGAGGAGCAGAAGCGCAAGGGTGGGGCAGGAGTATATTACCACACGTCGTATCTTGGTACGCCACACGACTATCTCTGGCTCAATACTACTCCGCCGGTGCTGATGTACAACGAACTGAAGAAGGCCTACGATACCGGTGCCGACCGCTACTGGCTGCTCAATGTGGGCGACATCAAACCGATGGAACTGGCAGTAAAGACCTTCTTTGATATGGCATGGAACTTCAGTGCATTCGATATAGAGAACGTAAACCGTTATCAGTCACAGTTCATGGCTGGCATCTTTGGCAGTGAGCATGAGGCGGAATTTCAGTCGCTGCTCGACAACTACTACCGTCTGGCATGGAGTCGCAAACCTGAGTATATGGGTTGGGAACGTGAGTGGGATGCTGTGCCGGAGCGAAATGAATTCAGTACCACTGATTTTTCATTCGACAATTATAACGATGCGCGTCAGCGACTTGCCGACTATGAGAATCTTTCCGACAGGGCGTCTGCCATAGCCATGCAACTGCCAGAGGAGCTGCGCCCTGCATTCTTCGAGATGTTTGCCTATCCGCTGATGGCTGCCAACCAGATGAACCGCAAGTTCCTGCTCGCACAACTGAACAAGGAGCAGTTGGCAGAAGGCAATAAGGCTGGTGCCAACTGGGCAGCACAGCAGTCGCAGGCTGCTCACGACAGCATACAGTCGCTCAACCGCCATTTCAACACGATGCTTGGCGGCAAATGGAACGGCATGATGGATGTGCCGCCCGGCTTCTGTGCCAGATACCAGAACATGCCAGACGTAACACTGACCGCCGGTATTGCACCGCAGCCCGTTGACATAGCACCGCAGGAGAGTCAGAAACAGCTAGACGGTTGTCTCGTTGTCAACCTGCGCGAAGCAGAAATCACAGCCGATGCGTCACATACCGTGCGCATTGTGGAGGGCTTGGGCTACGATTGGCATGTGGTGCAGATAGGAGATGCTACAGAACCTGCAGCCGATGCCGCACGCCTTGACGGTACGCACATTGCTTACCGCTTGCCGAAGATAGATGCCGACAGCATAGAAGTGACCATATCCACCCTGCCGTTCTTCCCTCTATATAAAGGAAAGAGCGTACGCTACGGTTTCTCTGTTGATGGCAGTGCTCCCGTCTTAGCAGAGAATCTGCCTACGGAATGGAGCGAACCGTGGAAAGAGCAGGTGCTGAAAAACGGGGTGGATGCAAAGGCTGTTTTCGCCATCGACAAGACGAAAGACAGTCACCTGCTGACCATCACCTGCGGAGATCCTGGCACTATGGTTCAGCGCATCATAGTCAACTGGGGCGGACTCAAGAAGTCGTATGTCGGTCCGAATAAGCCATTGCATTGAAGATACAACTAGCAAAAAAGTAAATGAAACATTTGCGATATGTCTTTTTTGAAATTATTGCTAATTTTGCAACAGAAATATCTAAAAACCAATATAAATTATGAGAAGACATCTTACTCTATTGATTATGGCACTGCTTATGATTATCGTGCAGCACTCTATGCAGGCACAGCAGCGCCGACCGATTAACAATGAGAATCCGTTGTGGCTAATTCATATTGACGTTTGGAACAAGGCCGACCCTCAGAAGATTATCGACCTTATTCCTGAAGACATCAAACCATACGTTTGTCTTAACCTCTCAATGTCTTGTGCCTACGATACGGAGCGCGAGGTCTATAAGATGCCACAGAATGCAATCCTCACCTATAAGTCATGGGCATCGGTGTGCCAGCACAACGGCATGTGGTTTACTTGTCAGCCTGCCAGTGGCGGACATACCCACATCATGGACGACGACCTCGAGATTTTCGAGTATTTCTACAAGCGCTATCCCAACTTCCTCGGTTGGAACTATTGTGAGCAGTTCTGGGGGTTTGACGAACCGAATGACAAGAGCTCAAGTACTCAGGCCGACCGTCTTGCTCTTTTCGCAAAGCTCGTGCCGATGGCTCATAAGTATGGAGGTTTTCTTACCATCAGCTTCTGTGGTAACGTATGGTCGCATCTACTCAATCCTGTGGGTATGATGAAGCGCAACCGCGACCTGTTGGCAGCCTGCAAGGCATATCCCGAGGCATGTCTGTGGTTGTATAAGTATACCACATCTTCCTGCTTCTACAACAATGAGAGTGTCACTCTCTCGCCGTTCATTAGTGGTCTGGCAACAAATTATGGTGTGCGCTACGACAATTGTGGTTGGAACGGTGCGCTCGATGCGCTGCTGGGCGAGGGCCACGGCAAGAAGTACCCTACGGCAGCTGGTCTGGGAACAGTTATGGAGCAGACCTGTGTCAATGGCGGTGCAGTGTGGGACGGTCCGGAACTTATCTGGACAGAAGACTTCCAGAATCTCAGCAACACAACCGTCGACGGTTTCCAGCGTCGCAACTGGGGTACCTTCAAGGGTTTCCAGGGCGGTTGGATTGACATGTTCCGCAAGATTATCGACGGTACGATGTATATCCCTACAAGAAAGGAAGTGGTGGAGAAGACCAAGATAGTTGTGGTAAACGACGTGCAGAGCGGCAACGACGAACAGAAATATGCAGCCTGGGGTGATCTCTATGACGGACTCTACAAGCAGAACGACCCGTTCAACCGCGGCAACGGCCAGTGGATGGATAACTTCTGCTACTTCAAGAAGACCGGTCGCTATAGTGCTATTCCTGTCGTCATTGCTCTTTATGACTCTGTGGCAAAGGCGATACCTGTACAGGTAAAGAAGTCGCAGTACCAGTCGCGCTGGCCCAACCAATCAAGAAAGGTAGCCGATTTCAACAGCCAGTACCCAGAGGTTAGCACCGGCGACATGTATGTCTCGCGCTATCAGAACCAGCTGATAACCTACACTCCTTATACATATCTTAATAAGAAGACCACATCGGAGGCAAAGATTCCGCTGTTGTACAACTGTGCTGACAGTCTGTATCTCACATACGGCAAGCTGAGCAGCGGTGTTATTCGTGAGTTTAGCGACAGCATCGTGTTCTATCTTAACAACTACCGCAGCGATACGCTGACAATGCAGACCGACAATATCGTTATCACAGGCCTGAAGTCGCAGCCAAGTTATAAGATGACTCGCCGCAACATTGCCGACGGTTCCTCTTCTGGTTCATGGGATGAGGCAAAGGGAACATATTCTATCAGAGTGAAGCACCGTGGCGGTGTCGACCTTGTGGTAAGAATGAACGAGACAGCCGCCGCTTCTGCAGAAACTCTCAAGCCGCATCTCTCTTCAATCAAACCGTTGGGCATGCCAAAACAACCAGAGGACTATCGCGGTGAGATTATCATCGAGGCAGAGGATATGGACTATAAGGATGTGAAGAGTTGCGTTACCGACCCATACGGATGGTATCCTAACGTGTTCGGTCATGCCGGCAACGGTTTCATCGATATGGGAACAAACACATCTGGCATGTTGCGCCATCAGCTTATGGGCAAGCATGCCGGCGATAACCGCATAGCCATCCGCTATACATCACCACAACGTTCTGGCGATATAGCAGCAGTGATGAACGGCACGCGTTTTGTCCTGAAGTGTGAGAAGACTGCCAATAACGAGTGGCGCAGGGTAGAGTTTGAGGCTCCGCTCAAGGCAGAAAAGAACAACCTCGTTATCATCAATACCGGCGGTGCTCCTATGTATATTGACAACGTGACATACACGCCGTCTGACATTCCTGCAGAGAAGTTCCTCATAACAGTGCGCGAGGCAGAGCATGGTAGTGTAACTGCCAGTGTTTCTGAGGCAGCCGCAGGCGAGAAGGTGCAATTGACTGTAACACCTGATGAGGGTTATGCTCTTACAGGTTGGGTGGTAATCCATGGTAAGGTGGAGATTTCAGAAGACGGCTCGTTCGTTATGCCTGAGGATATCGTGACTATCCAACCTATCTTTGCTGACAATACTGCTATTTATGCAATGGACTTCGAACCAGTGCTTAACGGTACAATTCCTGCCGGATGGCGTATTGACCAGGGTGGCGGTGAGATACATGAATATCCTAACTCTTATGGTTCTGGTTCACGCACCTTCGCCGGTTTCACTGGTTATCAGGGCAAGGGACTCTATTGGCGTGTTGGCAAGGCTGAGTATGGCCGTCAAGAGGCTTATCCGCTGACTCTCGCACCGGGCAGTTACAAGTTGTCTTATGCTATGGCTGCATGGAAGGGCTCGCCAAACTACAAGGTGGCTATTCTGAGCAAGACAGGCAGTTCAACTGTTGCATCAAAGGGCTCTGCAACAGCCACACCTAATGCTAATGGTAATCAGTCGGCCAACCTCTCATCTGCAAAGCTCCACGAACTGGAGTTCGAGATTAACGAGAGCGGCGATTATGTAATCAGTTTCCAGAATGCCGGCAGTGGTTTCGAGGAATTCTTGTTGCTGGAGTGCCGCATCAATACAGCTACGGTGAATGGTATCACTTCTGTTGAGGTTGACCATGTTCGTCAACCAGGCATCTATAGTCTCTCTGGTGTTCGCCTGCAGTCATTGCAACCTGGTATTAACATCGTTGTAACATCAGATGGTAAGGTGAAGAAGGTTTCAGTGAAGTAACTGCAAGATAAGAGAATAATTTTGCCGATTTTATAATTTTAGAAGAGCAAACGGGCGAGATGCCGTTTGCTCTTCATTTTTGGTAGATTTGCTAGAGGGGCCAGATATTCTAGAACTTCTAGATTCTCTAGAGCATCTAGGGTTTATAGAACTTCTAGATTATCTATCCTTTTTAATCCTTAAAGTTCCATTTAGAATTATCGCTATTGAAGTCATATTCTGCAAGCGTTGGTGTGCTGTCGGCAATAGAGTAGAGCACGTATTTGGTGTTCAGTCCTTGCTGACCAGGTATTGCTTTTGGCATGATGCGGAAAGTGCCGTCTATAAGTTGCTCGATACGCCACAGCTGTTCGTCTGCGCCTGTGAATGAGGGAACGGTGGTCAGTTCCTTGTCTGCCGTAGCAGTCAGTGCTCGTTCTGTTCCTTCGATTACAATCTTGAAGTACGGACCGCAAAGTGTTCCTCCTGCTTCTGCAACAGGCGTAATACTCCAAAGCTGATGAGGACGGAACATATAGTCGCCAATGCGCACGCTGATATTGTCTTTTGGCCATGTACCTATCACCTCATCGAGAGTCTGTGATTTAATCTTCTCAACTGGTTTGCTTGTATCTATTCGCCAGAATGCTTCACGCTCCTGTTTCATACGAATGAAATCGACAGCCAGTTCTAAGGCATAGCCGCGTCTTTCCGACTCAATCTCGAAAGTGCCGCCCTTGAAACGCTCGCCTGCAACAGGCCAGTTGTTCTTCCACAACAATGGTCTCAGTCCAAGTACGCTTCTGCCGCTTTGGTCGAAGTCTGCCTCATAGTGGCATGACATAACCTCAACCCCTTCGTCGATGACGGTACGACCAAAATGACCAGGGCCTACAACGCGGTCACCGGCAGCAATCACCATCTTACCGCCGCCATGAAACATGTCTCTTCCCACATTATCTATATATGGACCGGTAACAGAACGTGAACGCCCCACCACAATATTGTAAGTGGAGTTGACACCGTCGCAGCATGTTCCGTGAGTACCAAGCAAGTAGTACCACCCGTTACGGTAGAGCAGGTCGGTTGCCTCACAGTCGATGGCGATGTCGAGCGGTTCGTTGCCTTTTACTCTCTCACCTGTCTTGGGGTCGAGCTCGATGAGGCGGATATTGCCGAAATACGTTCCGTAACTTACCCATAAACGACCGGTGGAAGGGTCGAGCAACAGTCCAGGGTCGATGGCGTCGTTGTCTTCAAGACCGTCTGATGCCGCCACCTCGATAGGATCGCTATATTTGAAGTCGGGCGACTGCGGGTCGAGAGTCTTGTTCCACATCGTAAGAATGCGTCCGTTATGTCCGCCGCCCAGTCCGCCGCCCGTTGCTCCATAAACAACGAGATATCGGTCGCCAATCTTCATCACGTCGGGAGCTGCACCGCCGCCGGGACGTACCGCGCCACCCTTCCATGTCCATCCGTCAGCAGAAATCAGTCCTCCGCTGCCAGTACCGAAGGTGTAGTATTTGCCGTCGCACTCTGCTATGGTTGACGGATCGTGAATGTATGGTTGTCCTACCTGTGCCGAAGCGTTGTGGAGGGCAGTGCAGAGCAATGCCGTATAGAATAGTCTTCTTTTCATTTTATGTTATAGTTAAGTATTGGTGTTCCGTTGTCATTGATAAATCTCACGCAGAAGTCGCTCATGCCTGGACCGTTTATTATCGCTCCGCGCAGTATGTTGCGACCCTTCTTCAGTGTGATGCGCTTTGATGTTGCGTCATCTTTCACCATGCGTCGGTCGCCGGAGAGCAGAAGAACCTCCTCGCCGTTTAGCCACCACATGGATGCCGAGTTGCTGCCTGCAGCCAGTCGTACGTTTGTCATCTCCTCCGGACAGTCGATTACCGTCACCGCCCAGAACAGTACTCCATACACCTGCTTGTTCAACTGGTCGGCAAAGCGGAACAGTTTTACGTTATAACGCTCGCTGTCGATGGTATGCCATGTAAGGCGTTGCTTGCCTGCCTTTACCTTCTGTCCGTCTTTTGGAATGATATTGAACTGGTCTTTGAAATACTCATTATTAAAATGTTCGCGCAGGTAGGAATCGGTAAACACGGTATTGCTGCGGTTGGGTTTGTCGATAGGTTCGAGCAATGACCAGCGGCGAATGAAACCCTCGCTATCTGGTTTTGCATCACCTTCGGTTGCTGCAGTGAAATACTTCTCGTGGTTCTTGAATTGTATCCAGTCGATGCACACCTCAGCGCCATCGCAAGTAAGACAGATGTCCTTGACAGGTGAGTTGGCCAGTTGTCGGATAATAGAACTGTTCACCTCCGCCGTTACCGTAGTCCATTGTCCTCGGTAGTCGCGGCGGCGTTGGTCGGTACTTCCCACCTTGATGTCAATCCTTGCAATCACCTTACCGCTCTTTCCTCCCTCGCGTATGGTCAGTTGACAGTTCTTTTCCGCCTTTATATTGGCAGTGACGTAAACCTTGTTGCCGATGCTACTGAAATCCACGTCGTTGTATGTCAGCCAGCCTCCCTTAGGCAGTATAGCCTGCCATCCGCGGAAGGTGTTGGTTGTATCGAGATATTCTATTCTTACATTGTCGCTCACTTTGCTGTAGCGGTCAACATCGATTCTTGCTGTTGCTTTGGTGATGCCAACGCCTCGCAGTGTAGGTATCACTTCCTTTATCGTTCCGTCGGCATTGAAGTAAAGACGGTCTATGCGTGCCGAGCGACGCTTGTCGAATTGCGGCGAATAGTCATTATGATGGTAGAACAGATACCATTGTCCTTGATACTCGACGATGGAATGGTGGTTGGTCCAGCATTTTGTCGGCGACTCCTTCATTATGATACCCTTAAACTGCCACGGACCGAGTGGCGAGTCAGACATGGCGTATGCCAGCGCTTCTGTTCCGCCCTGCTGACGTACCCATGGGAAGGTGAGATAGTAGTGACCACCCTGCTTGAATGCAAACGGACCCTCCTTGAAACCTTCCGGCAGTCCCTCCATTCGTTGTGCCTTACCGTCCAGTTCCTTCATGTTGCTCTTTAGTGGAGCACCGGAAATACCGCCTCCGGACCAGTAGATGTAACTCTTGCCGTCGTCATCGATAAGCACACAAGGGTCGATGCCCATTATTCCCTCAATGTAGTTTGGTTCAAAGCGAAACGGACCCTCGGGACGGTTGGCAATGCCAACGCCCACACGAAAACCGCGCCCCTCTTTCGGACCGGCAGGGAAATAGAAATAATACTTGCCGTTCTTCTCTACGCAGTCAGGTGCCCACATCGAATACCCCTTAGGATTGACCCAAGGAATTGTTTCCTGTGAAGCAATCACCCCGTGGTCATGCCATTTTGTAAGATTCTCTGATGAGAAGACATGATAGTCAGCCATGCAAAACCAGTCCTGTCTCACTCCCGCCGGTGCACATATGTCATGCGAAGGATACATGAACACCTTATTATAAAACACGCGCGCGGTAGGGTCGGCAGTAAACTGCCCGCTGACAATCGGATTCTGTGCTGCTGTCCCCATTGTGCAGGCAAGCAGCGGTATGGTCAGTAATCGTTTCATATGTTCGTTTTAAGTTTCAGTCATTCTTTCATCTACAAATTTAGCAATAAAAACTTTTACATCATTGTGCCTATCCAGCGCAGAAACGTCTTTGTGACGAAGACAAAAATGAATGCAACAAATAAATAAGTCCGTGCGCCTTATTAGGAGTAACTTTGCCGTCAGAATTATTATTAACGTAATCTTTTGAACTGATGAAAAGAAATTTTCTGCTGATGATTTGTATTGCTGCCGTATCAATGATTATGGCCAACGACAACATTCTTCCATACCAGAACCCAGAACTCTCAGCCAAGGAGCGTGCCAAGGACCTGTGTTCACGACTGACACTCGAGGAGAAGGCTATGCTTATGCTCGACGAGAGTCCTGCCATTCCGCGTCTTGGCATCAAGAAATTCTTCTGGTGGAGTGAGGCTTTGCATGGTGCTGCCAATATGGAGAACGTGACAGTGTTCCCCGAACCGGTGGCCATGGCGTCATCGTTCAATCCAGATCTTTTGTTTAAGGTCTTCGATGCAACGAGTACGGAGATGCGTGCCCAGTATCACAACAGAATGTTCAATGGCGGCGAGGACGAGAAGTTCCATAGTCTGTCGGTATGGACGCCAAACGTAAACATCTTCCGCGACCCGCGCTGGGGCAGGGGACAGGAGACATACGGCGAAGACCCATATCTAACCGGTGTGATGGGAACGGCAGTCGTTCGTGGACTGCAAGGTCCGGAAGACTCCAAGTATCGCAAACTATGGGCTTGTGCCAAGCATTATGCTGTGCATAGCGGTCCGGAATATACCCGTCACTCCGTCAATATTACCGATATCTCTCCCCGCGATATGTGGGAGACATATATGCCCGCCTTCAAGACACTGGTACAGGATGCCAAGGTGCGCGAGGTGATGTGTGCCTATCAGCGACTGGACGACGACCCTTGCTGCGGAAGTAGCCGACTTCTTCAACAGATACTTCGCGACGAATGGGGATTTGAGTATCTCGTTGTGAGCGACTGCGGTGCTATCTCCGACTTCTACACATCCCATAAGAGTTCAAGCTCACCAGTTACGGCATCGGCAAAGGCAGTCTTGGCAGGAACAGATGTAGAGTGCGGCTACGGATATGCTTATAAGAGTATCCCGGAGGCAGTGCGTCGCGGACTATTGAGTGAGAAAGAGGTTGACAAGCACGTTATCCGTCTGCTCGAAGGTCGTTTCGACCTGGGTGAGATGGACGACCCGTCGCTGGTGGAATGGTCGAAGATTCCTTATTCGGTGATGGATTGCAAACAGCACCGTCAGATAGCACTCGATATGGCCCGTCAGACCATTGTGCTTCTGCAGAATAAAGGCAACGTATTGCCGCTGAAGAAGAATGCGGAGAAGATAGCGGTGATAGGTCCTAATGCCGATGACGAACCGCTGATGTGGGGCAACTATAACGGAACGCCCAACCACACCGTGACTATTCTTGACGGTATCAAGACTAAGCAGCGCAAACTTGTTTATATGCAGGGATGCGACAAAACCTACGACAAGGTGATGGACTGTCTGATTGCATCTTCATGTTCTGCCGACGGCAAACGAGGACTGAAGGGTACTTTCTGGAACAACACGAAGATGGAGGGAACTCCCATTACCACCCGCTATTACACCGAACCGCTGGCAGTAACAACAGCCGGTATGCACAACTTCGCTCCAGGAGTGCCGGTGGAGGATTTCTCTGCCAAGTACGAAACGGTGTTCCGTCCTAAAGAAGCAGGCGAGTATGTTGTAAACGTAGAGGGTTGTGGCGATTTTGGCCTGTATATTGACGGTCAGAGAAAGATGCACCATCACACATGGCGCACAACGCCGACTCGCACAGTTATCAACGCCGAAGCAGGTAAGGAATATAAGATTGAGGTGAGGTTTCAGTTTGTCAAGACATGGGGCGCCAATCTCAAGATAAACGTTGCTAAGGAATTGCCTATCGACTATGCGGCTGTGATAAGCAGGTTGAAAGGCATCGACAAGGTTGTGTTCGTTGGAGGAATCTCTGCCGGTCTGGAAGGAGAGGAGATGCCGGTAAATATAGACGGTTTCAAGGGTGGCGACCGTACCCATATCGAACTGCCACGAGTACAGCGTGAGTTCCTTAAGGCTCTGAAGGCAGCAGGCAAGACCGTTATCTTTGTCAACTGCTCTGGTTCTGCCATCGCCTTGGCTCCAGAGACAGAGACATGCGACGCTATCGTTCAGGCATGGTATGCCGGCCAGGAAGGCGGAACGGCAATTGCCGACGTGCTCTTTGGCGATTATAATCCAAGCGGCAAGTTGCCGGTAACTTTCTATAAGTCGTCCGACCAGTTGCCAGACTACGAAGACTATTCAATGCGCGGAAGGACATATCGCTACTTCAACGACCCTCTGTTTGCCTTCGGTTACGGCATGAGCTATACGCAGTTTGAGATAGGCAAGGCAAAGGTAGAGCGCAAGGGTGACGAATACCAAGTTTCTATTCCTGTTAGCAACACAGGCAAGCGCAAGGGAACAGAGACGGTACAGGTATATCTGCGCGACCTTTCAGACAAGGAAGGACCGCTGAAGTCGCTCCGTGGATTCCAGCGCATAGAGGTAGAGGCAGGTGCAACGAAGCAGGCTCAGGTGACACTTACTCGCAAGTCGTTTGAATTCTTCGATACAGCAACCAACACCATGCGCGTAAAGCCAGGCCGCTATGAACTGCTGTATGGTAACAGTTCGCTCAATTGCAGTTTGAAAAAAGAAATTATATTATTAGATTAGTTTTATATTTTTGGATTAGTTTTTTTGCAAAAAGTACGGTTCATGCCTTGTGAAAGGTGTGAACCGTATGTTTTTTAAACCTTTTGAAACAAATATATAATATTGATGTGTGTTTTTTTATTAATTTTGCCGATAAAGTTAAAAGTGAAGAATGAAGAGTGAAACCTCACAACCTCAAAACCAGAATATATGAAAAGAATATTTATATTTTGCATGACAGTCATACTGACAATGACTGCAAATGCCCACACAGTGGTGTCAAGTCCAGACGGACGCATTGCCGTTGACTTTGATGTCAAGGGCGGAAAACCGGTTTATAAAGTGATGCTTGACGGTAAGGTGGCTATCAGTGAGTCCTCATTAGGTTTGGTAACTAACATTGGCGACTATAGCGGAAACCTTGTGTGGAACAAAGAGAAGACCAAAAAGGGAACGTCAACAGGCAGCTATTCGCTGAAGAACATCAAGAAGTCATCTGTCAACTATGTCTATAACACTGTTCAACTTCATCTATCACAGGCCGACAAACCGGCAATGGAGATTGAGTTCCGCGTCGGCAATAGCGATGTGGCTTTTGCCTATAACCTGCTGGAGAAAGGCGAGCGCCGTAGTTGTGTTGTCACCGATGAACTCACCACGTTCAATATTTCAGACAATGCCCGTGGTTTCCTTGCTCCGCAGAGCAAGCCGATGACAGGTTTCGCCCGCACGGCACCAAGCTATGAAACGAAATACGGGCTGGGCGAACAGGTGGGCAAGAACGGATGGGGCTATGGCTATACCTTCCCTTGTCTCTTTGAAGTAGCGGCAGCAGAGAAAGAACAACCGCTATGGATAATGATATCAGAGACCGGTACTGATGGCAAATATGTTGGCTGTCGTCTGTTGGGCGAGGGCGGCGGCAAGTTCCGTATTGGATTCCCTCATGAGGCTGAACTGAACGGATGGGGATGTACCTCAGTACAGATGGCATTGCCGGGCAAGACGCCTTGGCGCACCATTACGATAGGCAACTCTCCTGCTTGTGCCATCGAGACAACCGTAACGTGGGACTTGGTAGAACCGAGATATAAGGCCAGTAGGCAGTATGAGTACGGCAAGGGTTCATGGTCGTGGATTATCGGCATGGACAGCAGCTGCAATTTCGATGAGCAGAAGCGCTACATAGATTTCTCTGCAGCCATGGGCTATACCTCTGTGCTCGTTGATGCACTTTGGGACAAGCAGATTGGTCGTGAGCGCATAGCAGAACTGGCACGTTACGGAAAGCAGAAGGGCGTGGGGCTCTATCTGTGGTACAACAGCAACGGTTCTTGGAACGATGCTCCGCAGTCGCCCAAGGGACTTATGAACAGCAGTCACATCCGTCGTCAGGAGATGGCATGGATGCAGAAGACAGGTATCAAGGGTATTAAGGTTGACTTCTTCGGCGGCGACAAGCAACCGATGATGCAGCTCTACGAGGATATTCTTGCCGATGCCAACGACTACGGGTTGCTCGTGATTTTCCATGGTTGCACGCTGCCACGCGGTTGGGAGCGTATGTATCCTAACTTCGCCGCTTCAGAGGCTGTACTGGCATCAGAGAACCTGCATTTCTCACAGGGATTCTGCAATGAGGAGGCACGCGATTGCGGTGCCATGTATCCGTTCACTCGCAACACCGTGGCGTCAATGGACTTCGGTGGCTCTGCCCTCAACAAGTACTATAATGCAAACAACAATCGTGGTTCGCGCCGTGTAACCAGCGATGTCTATGCACTTGCAACGGCGGTGATGTTCCAAAGTCCGGTACAGCACTTTGCCCTTGCGCCAAACAACCTTACCGATGCTCCACAATGGGCAGTTGACTTCCTCAAGCAGGTGCCTACGACATGGGACGAGGTGAAATTCATCGACGGCTATCCGGGCAAGTACATCATCATGGCCCGTCGTAGCGGTAGTCAGTGGTATGTTGTTGGTGTCAATGCAACAGGCGAAACCCTAAAGACAACCCTCCAGTTGCCGATGTTCGACGGCAAGACAGTTACCCTCTATGCCAACGATGCAGTGAAAGAGGTGAAGCTCAACAAGAAGAAGACTCTCAAGATAGAGATTCCTAATAATGGGGGAGTGGTGGTGATGTGAGATACCTTCCCATGCCCCTCCTAAGGAGGGAGAGTGAAAAGTGAAAAATGAATAATGAAGAATGATACCTCACAACCTCATAACCTCAAAAAACTTAAAAACTCAAATCTAAACAATGAAAAGGAAAGTAATAATGTTGATTGCTCTTGTCTGTGCCATTGCGATGCAGGCGGCAGAGCAGTTCGTATGTTTTGAAAAGCGCGATGGCGCTGTGTCTATAACCAATGCTACCATCTATTATAGTGAACAGGAGTGGGAGGGCGTGAAGATTGCTGCACGCAATCTGCAGAACGATATGCTTATGGTGCTTGGCAACAAACCGCAGCTCACGGAGAATGCTGCTGATGCCACGATTATCGTGGGTACTATTGGCAAGAATAAGGAGATTGACAAACTCATGTTTAAGCAACTGCAAGGCAAACGTGAGCAGTTTATCATTACCACTGTCGGGAATAAGGTTATTGTAGCAGGCAGTGACAAGCGAGGCACCATCTACGGTATCTACGAACTCAGTCGTCAGTTGGGCGTTTCGCCATGGTACTGGTGGGCAGACGCTCCGATAGAAAAGCATAAGGAGGCATACGTTGCCAACGGTACGTTTACCGACGGCGAACCAGCGGTAGAGTTCCGAGGACTCTTCCTCAACGACGAGGCTCCTTGTCTCACAACATGGGTAAAAAACACCTTCGGCACCAACTACGGCGGGCATAAGTTCTACGAGAAGGTGTTTGAACTGATTCTCCGTCTGCGCGGCAATATGCTGTGGCCGGCAATGTGGAGCTGGGCGTTCTATGCCGACGATCCGGAGAACGGCAAACTGGCAGACAAGATGGGAGTAATCATGGGAACATCGCACCACGAACCCATGGCGCGCAACCATCAGGAGTATGCTCGCAAGAGAAAAGAGTGGGGCGCATGGAACTACCAAACCAATCAGAAGAACCTCGACCGCTTCTTCCGTGAGGGTATCGAGCGCATGAAAGGTACAGAGGATATGGTGACGATAGGTATGCGCGGCGATGGCGACGAGGCAATGAGCGAGGAGGCTGATACCAAACTGCTGGAGCGTATCGTTAAGAACCAGCGCAAGATTATAGCCAGTGTTACGGGCAAACCGGCAAAGAAGACCACTCAGGTGTGGGCATTATATAAAGAGGTGCTCGACTATTACGACAAGGGCATGCGTGTACCCGATGACGTTATCATGCTCTTGTGCGACGACAACTGGGGCAATGTGCGCCGTGTGCCGGTGACTGAGAAGGAGAAGAAGCATCCTGGCGGATGGGGTCTATACTATCATGTTGACTATGTAGGTGCTCCGCGCAACACAAAGTGGCTCAATATCACACAGTCGCAGCAGATGTTCGAGCAGTTGTCACTTGCCTACGACTTCGGTATCCAGCGCATGTGGATACTCAATGTGGGCGACCTCAAACCGATGGAATATCCTATCACGCTGTTCCTCGATATGGCATGGCAGCCAAAGGAATACACTCAGCAGACGGTGGTGAAGCATACCCACGACTTCTTCTCAGAACAACTTAGTGAGGAGTTTGCTGCCGAGGCGGCAGATATCTACAATACCAACTGCCGTTTCATGGGACGTGTGACACCGGAGATGCTCGATGCAAAGACCTATAATGT
Source organism: Prevotella sp. (assembly GCA_017410365.1). Lineage (GTDB taxonomy): Bacteria > Bacteroidota > Bacteroidia > Bacteroidales > Bacteroidaceae > Prevotella. The sequence continues at coordinate 94,601 of JAFQQY010000015.1, read as the reverse complement.
GGCAACAGGCGAGTGGAAGCAGGTGGCTGATGAGTACCAGCGTCTTGAGGCTCGTGCACTGCGTCTCTATGCCAAGCTGCCTGCAGAGATGCATGACTTCTACCGTCAGCTCATTCTCTTCCCTGTTCAGGCAATGGCCAACCTCTATGACATGTATTATGCTCAGGCCATGAATCTCTATTTGGCAGAGCGCAACCTGCCAGAGGCAAACGAGTGGGCAGACAAGGTGGCTGAGTGCTTTAAGCGCGATGCTGAACTCTGTCTCAGTTATAACAAGGATATTGCCGGTGGCAAGTGGAACGGCATGATGATTCAGAAGCATATCGGCTATACATCGTGGAACGACAATTTCCCCCGCGACATACAGCCTGCAACAAAGAAGGTTGCAGCAGGCAATGGCGGTTATGTGTTTGGTGCAGGCAACGGATATGTGGCGATGGAGGCTGAACACTATTATAAGGCAGAAGCCGCCGACGGCACCTCATGGAGCATCTACCCGAGTTTCGGACGTACGCTCAGCGGTGTTGCCCTCACTCCTTACACCCTGCCTACAGGCAGTGCGTCGCTCTCTTACCGTTTTGCTCTGCCAAAGGATGCACAGCGCAAGGTTAAGGTGCATGTGGTTGTGAAATCTACTCTCGACTTCGAGAACCGTGGCGGTCATGAGTATGAGGTGAGCATCGACGGCGGCGAGGCAAAGACAGTTAATTTCAACTCCAAACTTGTTGACCGTCAGCCACACATGTACTCTGTCTTCTACCCAACGATAGCACGCCGTGTTGTTGAGAACACCGTAGAACTGACTGCCAGCGGCGACGAGATGCACACCCTTACTCTCCATCCGCGCCATCCAGGCATCGTCTTTGAAAAGATTGTTGTCGATTATGGCGGTTATCAGTCGCAGTATCTCTTCGGCAAGGAGACCGATGTAAAGAAACAATAGAATTTAAAAGTGCGGAAAGGTTTCCCTGTTCCGCACTTTTGTTTGTCAGCCTGTCTGCCTTGTTGTTTCTGGGTTCAAAAACAAAAACTTCTTCTTTATCTATTGTGGTATTGGTAAAAATATGTATCTTTGCGCAATAAAAGTATTAACTAAAACCACATGAAGAAACTTTATATTTGTCTTGCAGCACTATTCGCCGTGCTGTCTGTTGGCGCACAGACAAGCAACCAACAGGAAGATGTTACATCACAGTATATCACCAACGCATCGTTTGAGGCAGACAATATAGCAACGCTCTCGCCAGTGCAGAACAGCAGCGACGGATTGCGTGGTTATACGCTTGCCAAACCCTCGGGGTGGACAGTCGGCGGAACAAGCGTGACAACGTTGCTTATCACGAAAGACTGCTATACTGACAATAATTTCGGCCAGGCAACAACCATCAGTGATGGCGATAAGGCTTACTATCTTCGTATGGGGTGGGCAACAGGTGCAACGACTGTGAAGCAGACGATTGAGAACCTGCCTGCAGGAAAATACCTGTTGACTGTTGACCAGCGCACCGGCTATGCTAACAGTGCCACCTCGGCATTTGCTATGATTGCGGGCAGCGAGAGCGTGACGGAAAGTTTCGTTCAGGGAAGCACATATTTCTTTACTACGGCAAAGTGGACCACTACAGCCTTGCAGTTTGAAACGACAACGGCAGGCAGCGTCGATATAGGTTTCAACATCGATTGGAAATCTGGCGGCAGCTGCATCATGTTCGATAATGTTCGCCTTTATAAGTTGTCTGACGAATACGTTGAACCCGAAGATCCGACCGAAACGGAAGTTACGAGTCCTACGGAAGGCATCATTACTCACGACTTTGTCGGTGAGGCACAGATGAAAGACGACCTGTTGCAGATGCTTGCCAATTTCTCGATATGGATGAAGAACGATTTTCAGATGTGTGCTGCTCCTAACTCTATAGGCGAGCAGTGCGGATGCTTCAAGGGTGAGAGTACGATGAATGCCAACGAACAGGGTGTTCGCCCTAATGCCGACCTCTCTATGATTTGCGCCTTCCTCGTGAAATATGGCAAGGGAAAGGTGACGTTGCCTGCAGGCGTAACCTGGGACGACCTCGCCGATATAGCTCGCAAGTCGCTTGTTTTCGCCTATTCAACACACAAGGCCAACAAACTGAAGGTATGCTCCAACAACGGCTATTGGGGTTCGGTGAGCAACAGCGACCATGTGTGGGAGTCAAGTCTGTGGGCAATGTCAGTTGCCTACTCAGCATTCTTCCAGTGGGAAACGCTTACCGAGGAGCAGAAGGGATATATCAAGGCGATGCTTGTGGCAGAGTGCAACTACGAACTGCAGCGTTCCATCCCTACAGGCTATGCTGGTGATACCAAGGCAGAAGAAAACGGATGGGAGACAAATATCCTTGCCGCTACGCTCGGCATGTTTCCCGACCACGAACTGGCACCGAAGTGGTTTGACCGCCTGCGAGAGTTTGCCATAAACTGCTATTCGCATGTGGACGACAAGAATGACAATGCCGTCATCGACCCCGATTATGATAGTAAGACTGTGGCCGACCTGTACAAAGGACAGAACCTCTATGACGACTATACCTTGCAGAACCACAACCTGTTCCACACCAGTTATCAGAATGTGGTGATGCAGGAACTCGGTGAGTCGGCACTGGCACTGAAACTGTTCCAGACACAGTTGCACGGCAAGGAGACATGGAAGACCAACGCACTGATGCACAACAACCAGAAGGTGATGGACGAGGTGCTCAACTGGCTGGCACTTGCCGATGGCGAACTGGCAATGCCTAACGGCAACGACTGGAGCCTGTTCCTCTACGACCAAATAACATCCTACACCACCATGGCATGCTTTCTGCGCGACCCTAACGCACTGATGCTGGAGAATCTGGCATATAAGAACATCAAGGCAAGACAGACAACCACCACCGACGGCTCATGGCTGTTGCGTGCCGATGTGGGTGCACGGCGCATGGGTGTTGAGGCTCATCGTGTTATGATGACATGGCTGATGCACGATGTGCTGACAACAACCGATATCACACCGACAAAATGGGATGACTTCAACAATCGGTATGCCGATGCTAGGATATTGAAAAGTCAGAACGTGGTGCGTGCTTCGAGCGACGAGCGCTTCACCTGCTTCTCTTGGAGCAGCGGACTGAGCAGTTATACTGGATATTTCGCTGCCAATAATCCCGACAAGAACAAGATAGTGGTGCCTTTCAGAGCCAATAATACTGGCAACTTCCTCGGTTGGTACAGCGTGAGCGGAAAAGCAACTAATGCCACGCCAGTGGTTAGTGGCATATACGAACTGGACGGCAACTCATGGACAATGAACGGAGAACTGAACATCAACGATGCTTCGCTCAACAACCGCTTCGCCCTCTGCTCCACACCGGGCAATGCCGTTATATATATTGATTATGTGAGGGGCAACACTGCCGGTACCATAACGAAAGAGCAGGGAGGACTATTGGCTATCAGCACCGACGAACTGACGAAGACCAGTCGCACGCTCTATTATCATAATGGTGATAAGACTGGTCATAAGCAACTGGACGGAACTAAGTTGACAACATTTGGCGGCAACTGGATAAACATTGACAATGAGGTGGGCATCGTTTCCAAGAGCGATAAGCAGATGGCATTTGGCGAGCGTGCAAACAACAACTCCATAATGACCTCAAAACTCTATACCTCTTACTCTACTGCGAGCAGGGCGTTCAAGGCGGGCGAGACCGTCGACAGGAGGAACATTGTATATTATAGCAACATATCAGCAGAGAAGACTGCCGAGATGGAGGCGCAGTTGAACGTACTCACAGATTCTGTCCCGACTGGATGGAACGGCGTTATTGCTGCCGACCCTGATGGCACAAACTACCTGTTGCTTGCCAACTTCGTTAGCGACGAGAAATGCCGCCTAAGCAATATCAGTTGCAAGCTCGGAGCGCCAGTGTTCAGTCAACCCACAACGATTAGTGGCAATAAGTCGGCTGCTGCCTTTGTTGCAGAGGTCAACCACTCCGTTGCTGATGTGCTGAAAGCGTTTATCTCTGATGCAGACGTAAAGGCAGTACAGGCATCAGGTTCGCCCGACACCCTGTTCGTTCTTAATGAGCAGAATGAGGCGGTAAGTCCAAAAATCTCTTTCGTCGTTGACGGCGAGGCGGTTGCTGGCAATGTGGATATTGCTGCAGGTGAATGTGTTATGGTGTATGTATCAAACGGTGCGGTTGTCACTGATGATGCCGATTTCCCTGTTGTGGCGCAGAACAGTCTTTACGACGGGTATGCAGATATTACAGAAGGCAAGATTGCCAATCCGAGTTTTGAACAGGACAAGACCTACGGCAATGCCAACGGCAACGTCACATTGGGCAGTGTGGTGTATAACCCTTGCTATACCAATAGCATTGCTGCGGCAAATGCGTCGTTCCCTAACATCCTTCCTGTGGAGGGGTGGACGGCGGGCAATGCTCTCAATGGCGGTTCCAACTATGCACGAATGTATTCGATGCCATATAGCACGACAATGTATTGTGTCAGTCCGTCAAACGTTGGTAACTATGCCGCACAGTGCGCACGTCCTCTTGCGGATGACAGTTGCGGCGCACGATGCCTCACCGTGCTCAACTCATGGACCAAGGGCAACAACAGAATCAGTCAGAAGGTGGCATTAGACAAGGGAGAGTACAGGCTGCTTATGAACATGAAGTACGAATGTACCAACCAAACCGACAATACCGTTACTACAGTCACCACGTCGAAGAACGTGAACAACTCGCTCACAGGCATAAAGATAGGCAATACCACCGATTATAGATACCCTGCCGAGAGAGCCACATGGGAGGTAATGTGCTATGATTTCGTGCTTGCAGAACCGTCAGAAGTGGAAATCAGTCTTGGTTTCAGCACCTCGCAGAGTGTTGGTGCTGCAGAAAACACATTGCTTTATATCGACAACATCCGTCTTCTGGCTAAGCAGGACAATGTCTCTGACGGCATTGCAGATATAGAATCGGTTGTTGGCAATGCCGACGTTTATTCATTAAGTGGCATCAAGCTCCGCACTAACGCCCCTGTAGCAACGGCAACAAAAGGTCTGCGTAGCGGCATCTATATCGTTAACGGCAAGAAGGTCGTTGTGGAGTAGGGGCTGATGAAGGCAAATCAGAAAAGAGCATCCATATCAATCTTTGCGATTATCTGGTCGCTATACATACCGTCTTTCATGCCAAAGGTGGTAATCATCGTAGGGATAATGCTGCTGCGTGTTCCTGTGAATATAGGCTGTGCAGACGTGCAGATTATTCTGAAAAACTTTTGTAGTAGTTCATGCAGACACGTTGCCACTCACGAGCATCCACCAACTGAGTGGTGAGACGGTCGTTAACCTCCTGCCAACGCTGCTGGTCGATGTATGGCTTTGCCTGTTGCCAAATGGCGATGAAGTCAATAACCTCGTTCACTCCCTGCTGGTAGCGATAGTCAAGTTCGTTGATGAGTGTGCGTCCACTCTTCATCTTTTGGTTCCAAGCAACATGGTGGAACCAAAGGAGATATTCCTCAGGGCAGGTGGTCGGGTCGTTATATAATGAGCGGTATGGCTCCGGGTACTGCTGAGTGGCCGAGGTGCCGGTGGTAGAGCGGTTGAAACCGATTCCCTGCTTGTCGGCTTGATGATAATAAACCGGGCACCACTCGATAGGGTAGCTCTCCTTGAATCCCATTGGCTCAGGACCGTAGTGATGGTCGAACTTAAAGATATGGTGCAGGCCGAGCGGCATCATGTAGTTGACGCATGCCTCACGACTGCGAAGCATCATGTCGATGAGCATCGGCTGAACCTTTGCAAGTGGGGTGGGGCGCTCAATGAGTTGCTGACTGGCATTCATCTTTCGCTTCATAGGGCGGCGTATCTTCTTTGCTGGAATCTTGCTGTTCTTGATGAAAGTCTGGTCAACCCACTCCTCTGCTATTGTCTTTGAACTGAGAGCTGGGTTCCATGCTAAGCGACCGAAAGCATACCAGTTGGCCTGTGCGAAATGGTGGCCGCACCAGTTGGCGTCGAGACCAATATTTGCCACACCCGCAATGCCCTTGAGTTTCTTTGGCGAAACGAAAGAGAAGAACTCCTCCCACATTGGAGCAAGGAACACCAGTTGCTTGCTGTGTCCGAGATACTCCTGAGTAATCTGCAACTCTGCCATCTGGTTGGTTGCAGTCATCTGGTCGAAGATAGGAGCGTATGGCTCGCGAGGCTGGAAGTCGAGCGGACCGTTCTTCGACTGCAATATCACGTTGTCGCGGAACTCGCCGTCGTAAGGTTTGAACTCCGATACCGCCTGTTTTACACGGTCATCGCCCTTATGCTTGGCACCATAAACGAAGCTGCGCCACATCACGATGCCGCCGAAAGGCTTTAGAGCATCAGCCAGCATGTTGGCACCATAGGCATGACTGCGGTTGTAGTCGAAAGGTCCCGGCTGTCCCTCAGAATTAGCCTTCACGAGAAAACCGCCGAAGTCGGGTATCAAAGCGTAAATCTCCTTTGCCTTCTGCTTCCACCAGCGCTTCACCTTGCGGTTGAGCGGGTCGGCAGTGTCGAGGTCGCCCAATGCCTTTGGTGAGCCGAAGTTTACAGATATATATACCCTGATGCCCCATGGGCGGAGGATGTCGGCTATCTCCTTCACTTTGTTCATATATTCTGGCGTGAGCATCTTCGGCGAAGCGTTCACGTTGTTGAGCACGGTGCCGTTGATGCCAATCGAAGCATTCGCCATGGCGTATGCCTCAATGAGTTTTTCGTTTATTTCCAGTTGCTCGTTCCAGAAAATGCTTTCGCCCGCATATCCGCGCTCTATGGAACCGTCGATATTGTCCCAGTGGTTGAGCAGACGCAGAGAGAAGAACGGTTCAGACGAAGCCATGTCGCCCCTGAGCAGTGAGAACGCCCCGTAGAGCAATCCCTGTTCGCTGGCTGCCGATAAGGTTATGTTGTCCTTGTCGCCGCTGATGCGATAGCCGCCGTTGTTGGGCATGGTGGCATCGATAGCGAGCGTAGCCTGCTTGCCGTTATAATACTGGCGCAGCATTTCTGTCGCCTTGCAGTCAGGACCCGTTACCTTGGCAGTGTTAAGCTTGTCGTAACGTAACCAAAGTCTGCTGCCGTCTTCCGCTTTGACAAGGGAGACAGTCAGCAGACATATAATTATGAAGAAAAATTTTTTCATGAGATGTCTTTGAGGTAGTTTCTTATTTCTTTTCGCGCCTGCCCCAAGCGATATTCCACAGCCTTGTATTTCCATCCGGTGTGCAAGCAGATATCCTTTGCCTGCATGCCGTCGTAGATGTGAAGGCGATAGACATCGCGACACTCCTCAGGCAAGCGCAGCAAACCATGCTCCACGTGCTCGGCTATGTCTCTTCTCAATGTGGAGGCATCGGCACTCGCCTCTATGGTTTGCCACTCGTATCTTGCGTTCTTCCTTATGGCATGCCATCTGAACCAATCGACAACCATATTGCGGCACAAGGTGTAAACCAGTGCGCTAACGGTGTTCTCGCAGATGGGGGTGCTGTTGGCGAGCAGACGCATGAAAACCTCCTGCACAATATCCTCTGCCTCGGGGATATTGTGCAACCGCGAATTGACGAAAGCTATAAGTTCGTCTCTGTGTTCGCTGTAGAAGTTTGTTATGATGTCTGTGTTGGACATTCTTTCTTTTTAGTTCTTCACCTTCTGAATAGTGCCGTCCTCATTGTAGTAGAGCTTCTGAACCTTCAGAGAGCGCAGCCATGTGGTGTCGTTAGACGGAACGCAGTCGTGATAGAAGAGGAACCACTCGCCCTTGTACTTAACGATGCTGTGGTGGGTGGTCCAGCCAACAACAGGGTCGAGGATTACACCCTTGAATGTGAACGGTCCGTAAGGGTTGTCGCTGATGGCGTAGCATAGGAAATGAGAATCGCCTGTTGAATAAGAGAAGTAGTACTTGCCGTTATACTTGTGCATCCATGACGCCTCGAAGAAACGGTGAGGGTCTTCGGCCTTGAGCGGTTCGCCGTTCTCATCGACGATGACAACCGGATGAGGAGCCTCGCAGAACTGCTTCACGTCGTCGGACATGCGTGCAACGAATGACGGTACGGCAGGACTGCCTTCCTTCAGGAACAAAGGAGTCTTCTTGTCGGCAGCAGGACCCATTACCACGCCCTCGTTGTTCTTTGATGCCTCAGGCGTGAGGGTGTACCACTGCAACTGTCCGCCCCACAGACCACCGAAATAGCAATATATCTCGCCGTCGTCGTCCTTGAACACGCAAGGGTCGATGCTGAACGAACCGCGTATAGGGTGTGGTTCTGGTTTGAAAGGACCTTCAGGATTGTCGGCCACGGCAACACCAAGATGGAACACGCCGTTGTAGTCCTTGGCAGAGAACACGAGATAGTACTTGCCGTCTTTCTCCACAACATCATTGTCCCACATCTGCTTTTCTGCCCATTCCACCTGCTCAACGTCGAGGATTACGCCGTGGTCTGTAATCGCGCCGTTCTCAACATTGTCGAGCGACAGCACATGATAGTCCTTCATCTGGAAATGTCCGCCATCGTCGTCGAAAGCCTCGCCGCTGTCACGGTCGTGACTTGGGTAGATATAGAGGCGGTCGTTGAACACGTTGGCAGAAGGGTCTGCCATATAATCGTCTGGGAAAAGATATCTTGGTTCTTTCATAATTTTGTTTTTATTTGATGATACATTATTTATTAATTCAACTATTTCAAGCTTTGCTCGGTTTGCAGATAAAAGGAGATAGATGGAGATAGAAGGAGATAGATGACATGTGTTGATGAGCGAATGTGAATAATTGCTGACCCACTTTAGACAAAGTATCGTCCTCTATCTTCGCCGCAGAAAAGCGGCATATCTTCCTTTAACTTCCTATATCTTCTTAACAAGTTAAACTTGAGTTATGGCAAACTATTTGTTACGCTGCTCTATCTCACGGTTAATCTTGTCGATAACCTCGTCGCTAAGTTCGTATTTAGATATGATGAACATGGCGAGGAGAAGCAGTATGGCAGGGATTACGCATACCAGCCACAAGATTCCCTGTTCAGCCAATGCTGTCTGCTTAGGCAGTTCGGCATTGAAGCCAACCCATGCGAGTACCAAACCTGGAACAACACCACCTAATGCCATACCAGCCTTGAAGAAGATACCGGTGAGGGCGTTCACGATGCCGGCAATGCGGCGGCCGGAAGTGTATTCTCCGTAGGAAACGACTTCAGGAACGAGAACCCACATATAACCAGTGGCAACGATGATACCTGTGCTCTTTACGAACTGTGCGATGCAGAGCAGATCGAAACGCTTCAGTGCCTCTACCTGTACGAAGATGTACATCATGGCCATGCCGACGATGGCGGTGCCGAGGAAAAGGTAGAACATGCCCTTCTTGCCAATCTTGCGCTTGATGGCAGGAACCATAGGCATGAAGATGAAGGCAGGGATTGTGCCAAGCCACATGAAAGCGGTGGTCATCAGCGGTGTGGCACCAACATTATAACTCATGAAATAAGCATCGGCAGCATTACCCACGCTCATCATGGCAAAGGCTGTGATGAAGAAGAATGCCAGCACGCGCAAAGGACGGTTGCGGAGGAACTCAGTCCACAGGTCGCTAACCTTAACGTTCTCCGACTCCTTCTGGTCCATCACCACACGCTCCTTGCACTGAGCAAAGCAGAACACGAGAAGTGCAAGACCAGCCAGTGCGAATATGGTCATGGTGATAAACCATGCCGATGCCGCTTCGGGAGTGTTGGTGATAGCTTCGCCATTGGCAGCCACAGGGGCGAAGATGGCTATTACCATTGGGAGCGACTTCACGATGAGAGCTCCGAGGTTGGCCATGAACATACGGGTGGAGGTAAGGATTGTTATCTCCTCAGTGTCGCGAGTCAGTGATGAGTTCAACGCTCCATAAGGCACATTAACTAATGTATAGCACATGCTCATGCCGACGTAAGTGATGTATGCATAGACAACAGAACCGCTGAAACCGTTCCAGAAACAGAGGATGGCTAAGCCAACAAGAGGAATACCGCCAAGAATGAGCCATGAACGGTATTTGCCCCATTTGGGGTTGCCCTTGTCAACGAAAGCACCTACCAGAGGGTCCCACAGCACATCGACAAGACGAACAATAAGGAACATCACGGCAGCCGTGCCAGGGTCCAATCCATAAACATTCGTGTAAAAGAACAGCAGCCAGATGCTGACCGTCTGGTAAATCAAGTTCTGTGCCATGTCGCCGGCACCGAATCCGATGCGTTGCATCCATGACAGCTTGTAGAAGCCTTTTTGTTGTGTTTCGTTAGCCATATTTGCAGTTTCTGTTTTTTGTTATTTCTGGATGCAAAATTAACGTTTTTATCGTTAACGTACGATACAAAATGTTGCATTTGCTTATAAAATTGTTTCATGCGCTTTATTATCAGACCTTTGAAGTATTGATTGTTTAAATTTTTCTTTACTTTTGCAGTGCTATGAAGAAAGTGATATTTATATTGTTTGCGCTCGTGGTAGCGTTGGTGGCAGAAGCAAAGGTAGTTCTGCCGCAGTTGTTTCAGTCGGGCATGGTTTTGCAGAGGGGCAAGTCGCTGCCTGTATGGGGAAAGGCTGATGCCGGAGAGACGGTTGTTGTAACCTTCAAAAAGAAAACCTACGAGACGGTGGCCGATGCCGACGGACGTTGGAGTGTGACGCTTCCGAAGCAGAAGGCTGGCGGTCCGTTTGAACTGAAGGTTAACGACATCGTCATATCAGACGTGCTGATTGGTGATGTGTGGCTGTGCTCAGGACAGTCAAACATCGATGTTACCATCGAACGAGTATATCCGCAATATACCACAGAGATAGACAATTATTCTAACGATGAGATACGACTGTCCAGGGTGCAGACGGATACAGACACGCATGGACCGAAGTGGGACATAAAGAAGACCAAGTGGGTGACTGCCAACAAGGAGAACGCATGGCTGTTCTCTGCAGTGGGCTACTTCCTCGGTCGTGAGATGCACAAGAAGAACGGTGTGCCGCAGGGCATCATCGTGAACAGCCTTGGCGGTACTCCCATCCAGGCTTGGCTCTCTGCCGACTCGTTGAACCGTCATTATCCTAACGACTATCGTCAGACACAATTCTATCAGGACGACAACATGGTGAGAACCATTCAGAGAGGCAACCAATTGGCAAGCAACAGATGGCAGAAGGTGATGGACGATACCGACCCAGGACTGAAAGATGGATACACGGCAGCTGATTATGATGACAGTCATTGGGCGGTGAAGAACCAGTATGACAATATCACCGGCAAGCGTCAGTACGTGGGTTCTTTCTGGGTTCGCCAGACGGTGAACATAGATGCTGCCCATGCCGGTAAACCGGCACGTCTGTTGGTTGGAACATTGTTTGATGCCGACTATACATATATTAATGGTAAGGAAGTAGGGCGCACCTACTATCAGTATCCGCCACGCAGATACAACATTCCGGCAGGACTGCTGAAGGAGGGTGCCAACGCACTGGCGGTGCGCTTTGTTACAAAGGGTGGCAATCCGCATTTCATCAAGGACAAACCGTATAAGATAATCTTCGAGGACGGCAAGGAACTGCCTCTGAAGGAGGAATGGAGAGTGCACGAGGGCGCAGGCATGCTGCCTTGTCCGCAGGTGAACTTCAACTTGCAGAATCTGCCGTCTGTGCTTTACAATGCCATGCTCTATCCGCTCGCTCCATACTCTTTGTCGGGAGTGGTGTGGTATCAAGGCGAATCGAACACCGGCGACGGATATGGCTATCAGAAGAAACTGAGCCAACTGATGAGCGGATGGCGACAGCTATGGCAGATGCCTGACCTGCCGTTCGTTGTGGTGCAGTTGGCCAACTACATGGCGGCAAGTGACAAACCGCAGGATTCGGGTTGGTCACAGGTGCGTGAGGCGCAGCGATTGGCAGTCAAGGAAACCGACAATGCAGCACTTGCCGTGGCTATCGACCTTGGTGAGGCGGTGGATATCCATCCGTTGCGCAAATGGGAAGTGGCCCAGCGTGTGGCGATGGGTTTCGATAAGTTGCTTTGGAATAAGACACTTATGCTGTACCCAGAAGTGGTTGATGTTAATGTATCAGGTAGCGATGTTGTTTTACAGTTAGACCAACCGTTGCGTGAGAATGGTAAATTGTATGAGTTTGAAACGGCGGGTAGCGATGGACGTTTTGCAAATGCAGAAGCAATTGCAGAAGGAGACAAGATTATAATCAAGTCAGCTGTAGCAACCCCTACAAAGGTGCGCTATGCGTGGAAGAATAATCCAGCGCGTGTTAATGCATATTCAAAAGCCGGATTGCCAATGAGTCCATTTGAGATGAATATAGGGAAATAAAATTTTCTCTTTTATAAATTAAAAACATGTTTGGATGCAAAGTCGCCAAACATGTTTTTTTGTTTCCTAAAAAAGTGAAACCCCGACACCTCAAATGAGATAATCGGGGTTAATAATGAAAGGAGGAGTGGTGCCACCAGGAATCGAACCGGGGACACAAGGATTTTCAGTCCTTTGCTCTACCAACTGAGCTATGGCACCTTGTGCTTCCTTATTTGCGGATGCAAAGGTAGACATTTTAATGAAGAATGAAGAATGAAGAGCGAATAATCTTTATTTAATTAACTTTGTTTAACTATAAGTCCCTATTATGCAACTTTCAATCAGTGGCTGTTACATTTTATTATATATGCTTTTTTTAAAAAATGCTTGTATGGGTGTAATTTTTTTTATTAAAATGGTCATCGTTTTCATGAAAAATATTAATTTTGCACCGAATTATTTAAGATATTAGTTCAATATTATAATAAGGTAAAGGATTATGAAACAAGACATGATTGTCATTCTTGACTTGGGAAGCCACGAGAATACAGTGGTTGCCCGTGCTATCCGTGCGTTAGGCGTTTACAGCGAAATCTATCCGCACGACATTACAGCCAATGAACTGAAGGCGTTGCCAAACGTCAAGGGTATTATTATCAATGGTGGCCCTAACAATGTTATCGATGGTGTAGCTATCGATGTGCTGCCAGAGATTTACGATGCAGGATTCCCTGTTATGGCTGCAGGTCATGACAAGGCTCTGTGCGATGTTAAGCTTGCACAGTTTGCTAATGACGAGGATGCAATAAAGGATGCAGTCAAAGGTTTTGTTTTCGATACATGCAAGGCAGAGGCTAACTGGAATATGAAGAACTTTGTTGCCGACCAGATAGAACTTGTTCGTCGTCAGGTTGGTGACAAGAAAGTTTTGCTTGCCCTCTCAGGTGGTGTTGACAGTTCTGTTGTTGCTGCTTTGCTGCTTAAGGCCATCGGTGACAACCTCGTTTGTGTTCACGTTAACCATGGTCTTATGCGTAAGGGTGAATCAGAGAATGTTATCGAGGTGTTCAAGAACCAGCTTAATGCCAATCTTGTTTACGTTGATGCAACCGACCGATTCCTCGGATTGCTTGAAGGTGTAGCAGATCCAGAGCAGAAGCGTAAGATTATCGGTGGTGAGTTTATCCGTGTATTTGAGGAAGAAGCTCGCAAACTTGCCGGAGGTATCGACTTCCTCGGACAGGGTACTATCTATCCTGATATCGTAGAAAGTGGAACAAAGACAGCAAAGATGGTGAAGAGTCATCACAATGTAGGTGGTCTGCCAGAAGATTTGCAGTTTGAGTTGGTAGAACCTCTCAAGCAGTTGTTCAAAGATGAGGTTCGCGCATGTGGTGTAGAACTTGGCTTGCCATACGAGATGGTTTATCGTCAGCCATTCCCAGGACCAGGTCTCGGTGTTCGTTGTCTTGGTGCAATCACACGCGACCGTCTCGAGGCTTTGCGTGAGAGTGATGCCATTCTTCGTGAGGAGTTTGCAAATGCCGGTCTTGATAAGAAGGTATGGCAGTACTTTACAGTTGTGCCTGACTTCAAGAGCGTAGGTGTCAAGGACAATGCCCGCAGCTACGACTGGCCAGTGATTATCCGTGCCGTGAATACCGTAGATGCTATGACTGCAACTATTGAGCAGATAGAATGGCCTATACTGTTGAAGATTACTGACCGAATACTTAAGGAAGTCCCAGGCATCAACCGCGTATGCTACGATATGTCGCCAAAACCAAGTGCTACTATTGAGTGGGAGTAGTAGCCGATGAAACTTCCATTTCATATCATCGAACTTTTGAAGCGCAAGTCAGGCTCTGACTTGCGCTTGCCTTCTGACTGCGAACTGCTGTCGCTCGACATCGAGAGCAAGACGGGAGTCCGCATCGGTGCCACTACGCTCAAACGGTTGCTCGGCTTCGCCCAGGACGAGCGCCAGCCGCACACCAGTACGCTCGACGCTATTGCCCACTATTTAGGCTATGCCCATTGGGATGAACTGGCAAAGATTGAAGATCAGGGGAACTCCGATTTCGACAGTCCTGACGGTGAGGTGCGCTCTGCCGACTTGCAGGTCGGCTGTGAGTTGGAGATTACCTATCTGCCCGACCGCCGGGTGGTGCTGTCCTATCTGGGTAATAACCGCTACTGGATACAACAAAGTGAGAATAGCAAGCTGCTGGTGGGCGATGAAGTGGAGATACTTAGTTTCGTGCTGCATCACCCGCTGCTGGTCATGCAGGTATGGCGCAGTGGCCAGTCGCTTGGCCAGTTCACGGCAGGCCGTATATCGGGCTTGTCTTCCGTGAGGGTTATTTGATTCTTAACTTTTCACTCTTCCTTAACAATGGAGTCGTCGCAGTTTTCTGATGGTCAGTCACCTTTCGAGAGCATCGAACAGATAGATGCGCATGGAGCCACCTGTGACAGCTTTCGGGTGAAGCTATATGGCAAGCTGCACTTCCAGAAACGCCTGAAGCCAGCTTTTACAGGCGACATCCGCTATCAGGAAGCTCTTCGTAAGGAGTTCGAGACGGGCTATCGGCTGGAGCACCCCAACCTCGTGCGCTATATCTCGCTGACAGATGACGGCATATTGATGGAGTATGTCGACGGCGAGACACTTAGCCAGCGGATAGCCGCACATCCGGAATATTTCACCAAGCAGAACACCGATAAGTTCTTGCACCAGCTGTTGGATGCCGTGGCCTGTCTGCACAGCCATCAGGTGCTCCACCTCGACCTGAAACCAGATAATGTCCTGTTGACCCGTATCAACAGCGATGTCAAGCTGATAGACCTTGGCTGTTGTTATACAGACACGTTTGCCGACACACCAGGCCGTACGAATGCTTATGCTGCCCCAGAGCAGTTATCGGGCGGCAGCGTTGATGAGCGTACGGACATCTATGCCATCGGAAAGATACTCGAGAGGCTGCCTCACCATGATATATATAATAAGGTGATAGCCCGCTGTATGGCTACCGACCCTTCAAAGCGTTACCAGTCGGTAGAGGAAGTCAAGAAAGCCCTTCGCCGTAAGCATCGATATGGTGCTGTGCTGGCGGTGCTTGTCATCACCGCTGCCATATTGGCTGCTCTCTGGGCATTGCCTCCCCACCAGCAGCCGACGACCGTCCCTGTCAAACAAGAGGCTCCGAAAGACAGTGTTGCTATACTGCCTATGGATACGCCTCTGCAACAGCCGCCCGTAGCTACTTCTGTCCCTGCCCTGCGCCAACAATACCCGCAACCGTCTGACTATATTTCAAAGGATAACAAGCAGCAGATGGAAAAAGAACTGGAACGCATGATGGACGCAGCCTATAGTGCTACCATTGCCACCTTCTGCGACTCCGTCTTTCCTCCTCAGGTTCCTTCATCCGGTAAAGCCTGGATGGATGCCTCAATGGAATTTCACAACCAGACCCTCCAGATAGCAAACCGCCTAATCAAGAATTATCCCAATATCCCAGAGAGCACTATCCGCCAAGATTGTGAGAACCATTTCCAGTCCTTGGTTTCCTCTGTCTTCAACCAGATGCGTGCTAACGCCCAACCTTAAAAATATCCCAAATTATTTGGAACATTGCCAAAGAATAAACAATTGTGAAATGGAAGAAATGGTCGCGCCGTTTCTTCCATTTTTCGATATTTATCCCTACCTTTGCCGCCAGAATGAATGTCTAACCCCTCAAAACTAATTGACAATGAAACGATTGATGTTACTCTTCGCCCTCTGCGGCATGATGACAGCCGCAATGGCCGACTGGACCTACGGTACAGCCTATTTTCAGGGTTCTCAACCCTCCAAGTGCCTGAGTCATGGCACGGTAATGATCTGGTATGACGGCGAGCTTAAACAGACCGGCCTCAACGGTGGCGTAGAGATCTGGGAAGGCACCGGCGACATCTGCGTCGTCTATCCCAAGAACTATCGTGGCCCCCAGATGCGCTTCACGTCCAAGGGCGGCACTGTGCAGATACAGACGCTGAAATAATTATTGTTAAAATACAGCCCACATTGAGCGTTGTTTGCTAAATATTTCTTATCTTTGCTACATCGTTCAGCAATGGGCGATAAACATTGAAGGAAGCGTTTAGCTTTCATCTGTACCGAAAAGTCTGGTAAACTTCAACGTACAACAGGTGATTGTGAACACGTTCCCTCCTTGGTTGGATTATTCCTTGTGTAGCCATCATTGGCTCACATCCAGTATATCCTCCAAGGGTGTGGGCTGTTTCTTTTATCTTTGTACGGGTTTTACCAGAGCCTTCGGTAGGATAGACTGAGAGGCTCACACCTTCCGTTGTATTTATTAACTAAAAATTTGAATTATGGATGGTTTGTATTGCTTAATGATAAAAGAGGCTCAGGGTTGTCAAGAATTTAAAAGTCTAAATGGGCGCGACATTTTGGATTTTCCTTTGCATGTTCCTATGGGAATTGATGTATTAGACTTTCTTGATGACACATTTAGGAAATACTATTTGTTATTAGCACATATGCAAAAACTTCATGCTTCTCAATTTGTGAATATTGATGTTGATGGCATTAAGAAAATAGGTACTGCAATATTGAACGCATTGAAACTATTTCGTAAAGGTCAAATAGCAGACGCTTATATCTGTTTTGAACAGCATGTGGTAGAAATCTATGATAACCTTCCAAAATGGGAAATGAAAGGTGGTGAATATTATCGGATGCGCAAAGACAGGAATATAAAAAGAGTTAGCCAAATGTACCCTCTACCTCCAGAATTGAGATATTTGAGTGGCGGCATGAGATTTAGTATTCCTGGTTATTCTTGTTTGTATATTGGGCTGTCTAAATCTGTCTGTAAGATTGAGATTAGTGAGACAGGTAGTATGGTTAATATTAAACCAAAAGAAAATGTAGAACTCAACCTTATAGATTTGACTTTCTCAGATGATATGCAGAATGGAGGTAATGAGGAATTGAAATTTGTTCAATCTTGGCCACTCATTGCGTCTTGCTATATAGAACAGTTTTATTGTTTGCGTGGCGAACGGGTATGTTCACCAGACGGAATCAAATTTAATGAAAAGTACGTCATTCCACAGTTCTTGACTACTTTTATCCGGAAGGAAAAGAAAAATATTAATGGTATTAAATATTATACGGTTAAAGACAAAGACCTTGATCCTTTTGGGACAGGAGAAAAGAATATGAGGAATATTGTAATCTATGTTGATTCAAGTAGTGATCAATCATATGATGATATGATAAGAAAATTCGAGTGGGGTGAACCATATAATGTATAATTAAATATAAGAATATGAAAAAGATTTTGATTGTTTTAGTGTGTTTACACATCTGTATTGGTGCTATTGCACAGCAAAAGGGAGATCCGTATCGTCGTAATTCACTTTGTACTTTTTTTATCACTGATTTTGGCAATATTGATAACAATGCGATGCGGAATGTTGATTTCGCTTGTCAGAATTACATAGTGTCACAGAAATATGATTCGCATGATATCGGTGTCGACAGAACAATTCAAGTACGAAACATTGAATTAAAGGGTAAAAACAAACCAAAGCAGGGCTTTTTAGAGAGAATGGGTAGGAAATTGGCAGCTGTCCAAGGACTTGATTATGACAAAGAATTGGAAAAGACGAAAGCTTCGATGTCCAGCAATCTTCAGAAAGCAGAACAAGAGGAAGACCTTATAAGGGAAATGCCTAACAGGCTTGCCCAATTTCTTGAAGATCATAAGGTGGCAAATATCCTTCTTGCAAAGTGGTTCAATGCTTCTAATAATATAGAAGAAGGTTCTCACTATAACATGAAACTTATACAAGACCGAGGCATTTATAGTGCATCAGAATTAGAGAAACTTCGAGCTGCAGAATCGGTAAGAGGGCGTGCAATTCTTGCTGATGCAGGATTGGAGCTATTATCTCATACGTATGTAACATTTACTTATTTCGACTTTACTACATCACAGGAAGTAACACGAAAAACACAATCCTTTGGAAATAAAATATTTGGTAATGATTCTTATTTGGGGCAGCAATGGAATAAAGTCACTAATGACGAGGTAAAGAACGTTTCAGGGTACTATGTTCGTGCAACAACATATCTATTCAGATTGAAATGGAATAAGTCAATGGAAGATTTATTCATTTCCAAATACTGGGAAGCTCCTATTTCAGCATTATTAAATAGTGATGATTTCGAGTTAGAATATGTAGGGTATCAGAATAGTCCTACTATTCATTACGAAGAGCGTACAGGAAAAGGTGAATTGGGAAATTCACTTGTTGCAGGTGAAGCGACAATTAGAGCAATTGATGCTTCGTTGAGTTATTTACAACGAAAATTTGAGGACTTCAGAGTGAAAGCTCCGTTGATCGATGTTAATGATTCGGAAATAACAGCTTTTATAGGTACAAAAGAAGGTGTAGAACTCACATCCTCCTTTGAGGTTTTGGAACGTACTTATAATCCTAAGAAAAACAGGTTTGATTATAAAAAGGTGACTTCTTTGAAAATAGACAAGAGACATCCGATTTTTAATAATGAGTATGTATTGGGGCAAACAGAGGAGCCTGTTGGTAAAACATATTTTAAAGGGAATCATTCAAAATTAGCTCCTGGAATGTTAATAAGACAAACAAAATAAAGGTATGAAAAAGTGTTTTATGATTTTGGTGCTAATCTGTTTGATAGCACCATTGGGATTGGCTAAAGACAAGATTGACGACAACCGTTATGAAATTGAAATGGCAGAAGTCGGCGAGCCTGGTACGTTGGTAGTGAAAGTCTGGTGCTATAACAAAAAGCCCCAGATAAGTGAAGATGTAGCTAAGATGAATGCTATAAAAGGCGTCTTGTTTAAAGGCGTTTCGGATTCTGGTCGCATGAAGGGGCGCAAGGCTCTTGTGGAAGACGGTTACGATAATCACAAGGATTATTTTGACGATTTTTTCAAAGAGGGTAAATATGCAAATTATTCGAGGGTAGCCCTCAACAACTATGTTGAACAAAATAGCTTGATAAAGGTTGGAAAATTGTATAAAATAGGCAAGATTGTCGTAATCTCCTATAACGACTTGCGTAAACAATTAGAGGAAGATAAAATAATTAAAGGACTGAATTACGGTTTTTAAAAGATGAGAAAAGTAATTGTTTTATTGTTTGGCCTTGTTTTGCCTATAATGGCATTCTCACAAGCAAAGAAACCGACATTGATGGTTGTGCCGAGTGACTTGTACTGCAATCAGCACGGATATACACATACATTCAATAATCAGGGACAGACAGAAGTCGTTCCTGATTATAAACGTGCGCTGCAGAACGACCCTCAGCTATTGACAGGAATAACCGTCATAGGCCAGATGATGGCAGATCGTGGGTTTCCTATGAAGCTAATGGAGCAAGAGTTGAAGAGTCTTAACGAAGAAAGTGCAGAAGACGCTTTGCTGACTTCAAAATCTGGCGCTGATATTGCAGAATCACCTGTCGACAGATTGAAAAAGAAATCGAAAAGTGACATTATTCTTCAAGTGACTTGGTTGGTGAACAGGGCAGGCCCTAAGTATTCTCTGACATTCAATTTGCAGGGAATAGACGCTTATACTAACAAGCAGATTGCAGCATGTCAAGGCACGGGTGACCCAACTTTTTCTGCGGAACTGCCAGTATTGATAGAAGAGTCTATAGCTAATCACCTTGAGACTTTCACGACACAACTTCAGAACCATTTCGATGATATGTTTGAAAATGGACGGGAAATTACTCTGAGAGTCAAGAAATGGGATGATTCAGAATGGGATTTGGAGTCAGAATTTGATGGTACAGAGTTAAGTGACATCATAGAGGACTGGATATCTGCCAATACTGTGAAAGGTCGTTTTAATACTACAGATGCTACAGAGAACTTTATGTACTTTGAACAGGTTCGTATTCCACTGTTTGACCAAAATCAGAGAGCAATGGATGCTCGTAGATGGACGCGTGGACTTATCAATAAGCTAAAGACGCTTGGAGTACCTGCTAAATTAATGATGAAAGGACTTGGACAGGCAACTATTGTTATAGGAGGGAAATAAATGAGAAAGATGCTATTGACTGTTGTGTCATTGATGTGCTTCGGCACATCAATGGCGCAGATTCAGATTACTCCTTATATTGATGAACAGAATTGTTTGTCAATGCCTAATGGTATCTGTGAGATTCTTAAACAAAAACTGACTAACATTATATCGCAGAACGGTATACAAAGCCAAATGGGACAGTCAAGATTTGTTTTAACATGTAATGTGACAGAAGAATCAAAAAACGTTTTGGCTACATCTCCGACTCAGATAGCATACGTGTTAGATATCCATTTGTTTATTGGAGATGGGGAAACAGGAACTAAATATATAAGCCAATCCTTTCGGTCAAAAGGGGTGGGAAGTACAGAAGAAAAGGCTTACCGGAATGCCGTCAAAAACATGCAAACCAAATCGCAACAGATGACAGAGTTTGTCGGTAAGGGAACTGCAAGGATAATAGATTATTATGAAAAGAACAAAGAGCAGATATTGTCATCAATAAAATCATGTGTTAATGGAAAAAACTTAGAACAGGCTGCGTATGAACTGTGCCTCATTCCTCAAGAATGTACTTATTACAATGAAGTGCAAACTCTTTTGGGCAAAGTTAATGGTAGAATAGTCGATAATAGGTCATCTGACCTCTTCCTTCAGGCAAAGTCGGTTTGGGCATCAGAGCAAAATGAATCTACAGCTAATCAGGTTGCAGATTTGATAAATCAAATTGATGCAAATGCCAATTGCTATTCAGAAGCTAATAAGTTTATGCAATCTGTAACAGCACGTATGGAGCAATTGAATAACAGAGAGTGGGCAGCGCGTCAGCGCCAATTAGCGCATGAACGAGAAATGGAGAGGGTCAGAGAGGATAATCGCAGTACGGAAACAAGGATGCGAATAAAAGCTCAAAGGGATACAAATATTGCAACGATTAAGGCTGTCCGTGACGTAGCCGTGGAATATGCAAAGAGACGTCCAAGAGTTGTTTATCATGTTCATGGGTGGTATTGAAATGTATCATCCCTATAAACTGCAAATATGCAAAATGGCAGGAATTACATGTAGAAAAACGTCACTTTACAAAACTGTATGGGAATTATTTGTATCTTTGCACTCAGATTGAAATCGAATCTATTAACGTCTAAATACTATAATTATGGTATTTTGTGGTAATTGCGGAAACAAATTAAGAGAAGGGGCTAAGTTCTGTCCCAATTGTGGAACGCCAAGCGGTTCTGAAACCAACCAAAATAGCAATATGAATCAGAAGAAATCCTCAAAGAAAGGTTTTCTGATAGCAGCAATTGTTTTGTTGGCTTTGGTTGCTTTAGGTGGTGGATGGTGGTTCTTTAAAAGTATGAAATCCAATGGGCCGTTTGATTCAATGTTAATTTCATTCAAGAAAACCGCTCCTAGCGACAACTTTGACGTGTCAGCAGAAATCAACATTGACTATCCACAAAAAGGAAGTTCCAAGTTGAAAGACAATGTGATTGACTTTTTATTGAAAGCCCTACAGGAAGACTTTACTTTTGAGGAAACGTCAAAGAACCCTACTTATGAGGGTGACAAATATGATGGTCAAGCGGTTGTTGACTTCTATGGTGAAGCAAAAATTAAAGAGTTCCAAAAAGAAGGTGTTGGTGAGGTTTTCTTCGATGTGAAGAAGGATGCTGAAACAGAAAAGTTTATATCCTATAGACTAAATATGGGAGGCTCTGCTGGTGGTGTTGGCATTGGCTTGTCTTACGGTACTTCTTTCAACAAATCAGATGGCAGCATTATTCAAGTGATAAAAGACCCAAGCGAAAGTACATTTAAAGAGTTCTTAATTTCTTATGTTAAGAGCCATTTGATGAAAGAGGGAAATGCTGAATTGCTAGATGAATCATTATTGAAAGAACATCCTTATCCCAAGAAAGCATCTTATCTTTCCAAAGATGGTATTTGTTTCATTTACCAAAAATATGAGATTGGGGCTGGTGTTATGGGAGAGGTGGAGTTTGTCATTCCCTATAATAAAATGCAGCCATATATGAGTGAAGAAGCATTATCTGTTGTGGATGCAGCTGAAATAGAAGAACAGAAAGAGGAATTTGAAAGAGGCGAATCGATTTCTACAGAACAAGAAAAACAAGCCAAGAAAGATTTTATTGATAGTTTCTACAAGGGAATGGAAAGAAGCGATGATATTGATGACTATGTCAGAAAATTCATTACAGACAAAGCAAAGAGAATCTTGATTGAAGAATATGACTATGATTGTGATGGCGAATGTTTAGCTACATGGCTATTTGATTCGGAAGCTGGCTCAGACATAGGCCCTTTTGTTTCTCGTACAATCAATATGAAAGACGAAAACAACTTTCTTGTTCTAACAAAGTACGAGGATGCTGAATATGAGGTACGGCTATCAGTCATTAAAGTTGGCGATTCATATAAGATTGACGATATTGAGAAAATAAGAGCTACTTATAAAACTGTTACAACGGACATTTCTAATAATTCAAGTGATGATTCATGCAGCAGTTCCAACACTTCTTCAAGTTCAAGAACATTCTATAGCGAGCAGATTGTGATTGGCTACCTTGCAAATCAATCATTCCGCTCTAGTGATGGGTTCAAGATATGGTTTGATGGCAGTGGTAGAATGTATGCAGAGGGTGACTTTGCTGGCGTGGTTTCTGTCTCATACTATAATTCAAAGAGTGCTATGCTTAGATATGGTGGCGGTCAATATTCAGAAGGTCATGTGAGAGTAGATATTGTTGGCGATAAACTACAATTGAAAGACCCCACCGATGGTACAGTATATTATCAACGTTAATAAAGATAAACTATGAAGAAACTCTATTCAACAATTATGATGCTTGCAATGATGGTTGCAGCATTGAGTTTAACCGCTTGCGGTGGTAGTGATGATGATGAAATTGGTGGTGATGGTGGCGGCAGTTCCACAAGTTTCACCTTTACCATTATATATGATGATGGAGGTGAACAAGTCTTTACCCATGACAGTGACATTGCCATTCAGTCATTGGGTGCTGAATTTGGAAATTTTGAAAGATATGACAGCCCAAGAGGGAGTTACTTCTATATGATGATTGGAACAAAGGGCGATTTTTATATCATATTCCCACGTCAACAATATGGTGAAGATTTAGCCTTTTCATATTTCTCAGTCGGTTATAATGACTTTGGAGCAGATGCAACAGACATTGAGCGTGTTAGTGCTTCTGGCTCTGGTTGGTATGGTGAACATATATCTGGCAGTGCCAAAGTCACAAAAAACGATGGAAAGTATATCATTATTGACTTCAATAACTACAAGTATTCTGTAACGAGCGGCATCAATACTAGTAGGACAGCTTATGTCACACTTAAAGGTAGTCTAGCATTTAAGAACTCATATAAGCAATAATTATATTATTAGCGGTGCAAAGTTACTACAAAAGACTGAATCCAGCAACTGGATTCACAAATTTGACTGTTTCTTTGGTGGTATCGAATAATTTGCTTATATTTGCAGAATAGTCATAGGTAGTTTCATCTACTAGGGGTACTGCTCAGTAGAGTTTGACACCACTTTTTGACACCACTAATAAAATAAGGTATATGGAGAAGCGAGTTAAAGTATTGAAAATAAGTATAAAGCATTCGGTCTCGTTTTTAACGAAATCGACAGTGTGGGAATAAAATAAACCCTTTTTTAAGCAATTATAATAGCCTCGGTTAACACACCGGGGCTATTTCGTTGAAATCACTATAACAAAAGACAGCGGTTTAGAATAGACCTAAACCGCTGTCTTTTATTTATCTTCATAAGCTCAACG
Source organism: Prevotella sp. (assembly GCA_017410365.1). Lineage (GTDB taxonomy): Bacteria > Bacteroidota > Bacteroidia > Bacteroidales > Bacteroidaceae > Prevotella. The sequence continues at coordinate 70,218 of JAFQQY010000015.1, read as the reverse complement.
TTTGATGTTGATTGAAGTCGGTTTGCCTGCAATGAGTTTGATAGTCTGTGAAGAACCCTTGCTTACTGAAATCTCAATTGTCTGATTCTTCATAGAGACTAATGTCGCTTTGCACATATCTGCATTCCATTCCATTTCTTCAAGTCTTATTCCGCCACGCAATGACATGCCTTGTATTTTACCTTTATTCCATGAAGATGGTATTGCGGGTAATAACTCAATACCTCCTTCGTCACTATATGCCAGCATCTGCATGATAATGGCTGGATACGCTCCACTCATGTCCGTGTTGAATATCTCATGTGGGTCGTGTGTTGTCATTAAGTTATTGTTGTAATATGTATTGCCTGCAAGAGTTAGCATTTTGCCTGTTAATTCCCCCTGTCGAAGGTTGCATGCAGGGAAGGCCAGTTGTGAAACGCCAAAGGCCATTACTCCGCTTGAAGTCTCACGATAATCCAAACGGCGACAGATGGTGTTGACAACTCCCTCTTGTAAGGTCTTGCTTTTCATTATCTCCGGGTCACGACGGTAGTATAGACCAATAAGATGTGAAGCGTGGCGGTGCTCATGGTTGTCTTGCAGGTCTTTCCATAGCCATTCACGGAAGTCGCCCTCTTCGCTCACTTCATAGTCTGGCATCATGCTGAGCATTTGTTTCCATCGTTCGGCACGTTTTGTATCAACCTTACCTTTGTCGCTAAGAGCAATAAGGTCACGTAGCAAAGCTTTGCACACCGCAATGTCCATAGTTGCATTGATACATGCTTGCGGACGACTGTTCTTTGGGTGATTCTCTGGAGAATAAGAAGGGTTGAATACATATTTGCCCTTTTCGTCTGTCTCGGTTAGGAATTCTTCATAGAACTGAACAGCTTCAAGCATGAACGGAATAGCTCTTTCATTAAGGAACTGTTCGTCCTGAGTATAAAGATAATAGTCGTAATAAAAGAGTGAATACCATGCAGCACCGGCTGTCCAGAAAGTCATAGGCCATGTGGCATCAAACTGATTGTCTAATCCATGAAGCTGAATATGTGATGGAATGTGGATTCCCTTGCACCCGAAGAGTACACGTGCATTTAATCTGTAATCATCCATCTGTGACTCCAATTTGTTGAAAAGAGATAGCATCAGTTCTGGTGTTGAGGCTTGCAGATAATGGCTTACGGCTGTAGGCAGATTGCCGTTTGTCGTATAGTCGCCAGCCCAAGGAGGTGTCATCGTTGCTCCCCATATACCTTGCAGATTTGGAGGATTGGTGCCAGTAGCAGATAAGATGTTGTAACGTGAAGCGCTGAATAAGTGTTCAATAACTGCAGGATGTGCTCCGCCTAACTTAAGAAGTTCCTCGCTTGAGAGTGAACGGCTGGCAGAGTCTGCGCCCAAGTCCAAACCGACACGTAGCATCATCTCCGCTTGCCATTGGCGATGTGGCTTCAGAAGTGTGTCATAGTCTTTTACTATGAGAGAGTCTATATGGTTGGCGAATACAGATGAAGGCAGTATGCTCATGTCTTTTGCAGGAGCTACTTCACATAAAAGCATTACGTTCTTTGCGCCTTTGACAATAATGTTCCCGTCTTTGACAACCACCTTGCCGCCATCATTCTTTATTCGTATAAGTCCATTGTATCCTTGATATCCGCCTTTCCAAGGAGCAGAAAACCACACTTGTACGGCAATGCCTTGTGTTGTGACATCCTTTTCAACTTTCTTTATATTCAGGCTGTCGTTCAAGCAAAACTTAATCTTTCGTTTGGGATCAAACCGGTTAATAGTTTGTAAATCTATTTTGAAATCAAGTTTGCCGCTCTTTGATTTGCCGCTTTTCGGTAATGCTTTTATCTCTGTGATAATAATGTTGTCGGTGCGTGATACGAATGAACGGCGCATGAAGCTGCCACGTTTGTTTGTCCATTCAACCTTTAATTCGCCAGACATGAAGTCAACGCTTCTACGATAATCCGTTGTTGCCAGAGAGTCGCTTGTAAGATTAATCTGGAATGCAGGGACAAAAAGGTCGCTTTGTCTCTTTTTCCCAAAACCGTCAGTGTGACTGATTTTAACCAATAATTCTGATGCATCTTTATATTCTCCGTTGTTCAGCATCTGACGTATGCGTTGCAGATTGTTTCCCTGTGAAGGTGGAATCAGTGGTTCGTGTATAGGCATAAATAGGTTTGTATGGTTCACTACAAGCTCTTCATTGTTGGGGTTGCCGGCAACCATCAATCCCATAGTGCCGTTGCCGCTGACAAGATATTCCTCCCATTTCATTGCAGGGCGATTGCTGTGAAAACCATTTATGACATTTCCATTTGCTGTCAGTGTGGATAAGGCAATAGCAATTGCAAGATAAATTTTCTTCATTTGCTTGGTTTGGTATTAAATAAAAAGGGCGTCTGATTGTGACACCCTATTATGAAAAAATATTGTTACTTCTTCTCCTTCAGAAGATCGCGAATTTCAGTAAGCAACTTCTCTTCTGCTGATGGTGCTGGAGGAGCAGGAGGTGCAGCAGGCTCTTCCTTCTTCTTGTTCAGATTTGTGATGAACTTCACGAGCATGAACACGCAGAATGCGATGATGATGAAGTCGATTACGTTCTGGATGAAAGCGCCGTAGTTCAGAGTTACCTCTGCAACTGCCTTCTGGACAACATTGCCGGCCTCGTCGAGTTGCTCAGGAACAGCATCCTTGAGGACAACCTTCAAGTCCTTGAAGTCAACGCCGCCGACGAGCCATCCGATAGGAGGCATTATGATGTCGTTGACGATTGATGTAACGATTTTTCCAAATGCGCCACCGATGATAACACCGACAGCCATGTCGATAGCGTTGCCCTTAACGGCAAATTGCTTGAACTCAGTTAAGAATTTTCCCATTGTTGTTTATTTTTTTAATAATTTAATTCAGATTCTGATGCAAATATAGAAAAAAATCTGTAACTTTGCATCCGAATTGGTGGAAAAGTGTCTTTTTGACATTAAAAAACCAATAAAAAGATTGTTGAAGAATATTTTTAAACCATATTAATAAATTTATTAAGCAAAATGATTAAAGTAGGTATTAACGGTTTCGGTCGTATCGGCCGTTTCGTATTCCGCGCAGCTCAGACTCGCGACGACATTCAGATTGTAGGTATCAACGACCTTTGTCCAGTAGACTACTTGGCTTACATGCTCAAGTATGACACAATGCACGGTCAGTTCGAAGGAACTATCGAGGCTGATGTTGAGAACAGCAAGCTCATCGTTAACGGTAAGGAAATCCGCGTAACAGCAGAGCGCAACCCAGCTGATCTGAAGTGGAACGAGGTTGAGGCTGAATACGTAGTAGAGTCAACAGGTCTCTTCCTGACACAGGAGAAGGCTCAGGCTCACATCGAGGCTGGTGCTAAGTACGTAGTAATGTCAGCTCCTTCAAAGGACGCTACTCCTATGTTCGTTTGCGGTGTAAACTTCGACAAGTATGAGAAGGGTACACAGTTCGTTTCTAACGCTTCATGTACAACTAACTGTTTGGCTCCTATCGCTAAGGTTCTTAACGACAAGTGGGGTATCACAGACGGTTTGATGACAACTGTTCACTCAACAACTGCTACACAGAAGACTGTTGACGGTCCATCATTGAAGGACTGGCGCGGTGGTCGTGCTGCTGCTGGCAACATCATCCCATCTTCTACAGGTGCTGCTAAGGCTGTAGGTAAGGTTATTCCTGAACTGAACGGCAAGCTCACAGGTATGGCTATGCGTGTTCCTACACTCGACGTATCTGTTGTTGACCTGACTGTTAACCTTGCTAAGCCAGCTACATACGCTGAGATCTGCGAGGCTATGAAGGAAGCTTCTGAGGGTGAATTGAAGGGTGTTCTGGGTTACACAGAAGATGCTGTTGTTTCTTCTGACTTCCTCGGCGACGTTCGTACATCTATCTTCGACGCTAAGGCAGGTATCGCTCTTACAGATACATTCGTAAAGGTTGTATCTTGGTATGACAATGAGATCGGTTACTCTAACAAGGTTCTTGAACTCATCGCACACATGAAGAAGGTTAACGGTTAATTAATATAACTGTTTTGCATAACAAAAGGCTGGCCTTATGGTCAGCCTTTATTGTTTTATATGAAAAACATACAAATGTTTGTTCTCAAAATAATTTTGTCAGTTTTTTATCGGATTAATATATGATGACAATCAAGTCTTTTTATTAATAAAATATTTGTCCCATAATCCAATAATTATTATATTTGCAAAAACTAAGAACTCGATGCCACTAATCAGATACGGGTATACTTCTATTATGATATTTTTAAATAATAATACTTCAATGGGAAAGAACGTCAAGTTTTGGATAAAAGGATGTCTTATACATCATTTGTTTATCGCATGCTTACTGATTATCGTGTTGTTATGGAATCGTGAGAAGACATATTATATTCCAGAAGCAGATGTGTATGTTAGAATAGAAAAAGAAATATTTAAAGAATATAATATAAAAATGTCATTTAGTAAGGACATGAATTTTGGAAAAGACTATGTTACATATAATACTGTTGGAGACATTGTCTATTTAGAGATGTATTATATACCACAATTAACTATGTGCATTTCAAATGCGCATAGTACCAACCAAGAAGAATTTAATATAATCGAATATAATACAGAAATAGAATATCAAGATGTTTCAACAGGATACAGAACTATACGTGAGGTTTATACTGATTCGACTTTTTTAAAACAACCATGTTATAAGTTTTCTTTCTATGATTACTTTGATGGATTTGACATAGTATGTCCAAATGGGAGAATAATTAGTAACGAAGATATGCTACTTGATTAACATATTAATCAGAACAATATTATGCTGAATAGTTTAAAGAAACATACTGGCTTTATCTTGAAAATCATATGGATGTTTTTTGTTTTTCTTATAATGGATATTTTTATCATATATCTGTTATTTATTTTTAAAGCACCCTCACCTTTAAATCCAGATTTGGAGGAGTATCAAAATGAAATTTCTGATGAAAGTATCGGAAATGTTCCTTCATATAATGCTTTAGAAAAGCCACACACGATACATCGAGTTTGGGAACTATTAAAAGAAAAACATATAAGAAATAATGAAACAATAGAAATGGCAAGTAATGAATGCCGTACCATTATTTTTGAAAAAGGCGGATTGGTTTCTGTGTACGACAAAGACTTTTCCAACAAACTTTATAATTATAAAATTATTAATGACTCTATAATAAATATCGACCTTCCTGTTCTTAACAGCAATGACTCTCTGTTTATTTATAATTTCAGACAATCACAAACAGATACAATATTGTATATAACCCCTGTGAATAACCGCAAAATGTCTTATGTTTTGTATAAAGTAAAATTTTAATGATTATGAAGAGAATAAAATGCTTTATCACAATAATGTTGAAAAACAAAATGAAATTGTATAGTCTAATTATAGTATCATCAATATTGCTTTCTGCATGCGGAAACAAGAAAAATAAAGCTCTAGTTACAAACGAGCCTGTCGTTGCAACATTAAAAGCTATTCACAGCAGTTGTTATGAAGACTCGCTTATGGATATTAAAATGGGAGTTGAAATAAGAAATTTGCGCTTTTACATACAATTATATAATCCAAATGATATTCCTGTGTACATTCCTTTAAATACATTTGCACAAGAAGATAACAAATCTTGTTTTGTGTTTTCTTTAAATGATACAATAATTAATGGACACCATTCATCAAAGATAGATAACCAATGTGTACCAGCACGTGATTCCATTCGTTCAATAGTTTATACAATTTGGAATTTTAGGCAAACTGAATTTGCTAAAATACATGATGTCAGAAAGATTGCGCCATACTTAAAGATGGAATACGTCAAATGTCATACAGACTCTTTGTTTATGCATCATAAAATTCCTGATGTCGTATTTCGTATAGATGACAATATGAAAGTACAGTACTATAATTCTAATGGTTATGTCATTTAATAGTATAGTCTAAACGGCCGCTTCAGAGTTCTGAAACGGCCGTTTACGATACCTAATTGGGCCGTTTAGCACTCGTAAATGCATCAGTTAGCACCCTTAACTGCATCACTTTTGATGCCTAAACCGCAGTGTTGTATTTTCCTTGCTTCGTGCAACAGAATTCTTAAAATTACTTAAAACGTCAAAAATAACGCCCAAAAATGTAGGTAAAAATTTCTCATACACTGCATCTAACGCTCATTGTGCCAGTTAGTTAACCTTAAAAATGTAGGATGTATGAGAAATTAGGAAAATATTTTCTTGGGAACGATTTCAGTTCTGTTTCTGCACAGGCCATTCTCCAAGCACTTTGAGCTTGTCGCCCTCAAGACTGAGCTTGAACAGATGCGGATGACGGATATATTGTCCTCTCTCGTTAACCGAATGACTATGCACAGACATGAGCCAGTTGCCTTCAAAGTCTTGGAATATCATGCTATGTCCGAAGTTGGGAGGAGTAATTGGTTCCGGTTCATGAATCCAAGGACCGTCGAGAGTTCCGCTTTCGGAATATGCCACACCTTGGGTATATACGTTGTGTACCCATGATGTCCATACCATGCCGAGGCGTCCCGTTGTGGTACGGAACAGCCACGGACCGTCGGTCACCTTGTTCCATGTCTCTTTGCCGTTCTCGTCCTTTTCACGACTCCATGGACAGTCGCTGGCACGGAACATCACTTTCGGTTCGCCAATGGTGCCACTGAAATCGGGTTTCAGCTCAATCTTCTCCATCGTGCCGTTCCAGTTCTGCAACCACTCACCGCAGAACACCATATATGGTTTGCCGTCAGTGTCGCGCCAGTAAGTTCCGTCGAGCGTCGGACGGTCAGCAGGCAGATACGTCTCGTCGCCAAACTGACGATACGGTCCCATCGGGTTGTCGGCAACCAGCACCTGACTTGCCCTTCGTTCAATGGCATTGCCTCTGACGGTGTCAATGATAACAGCCTGGTTTGTGAATGTTGCAAAATAATAGTACTTGTCGCCTTCTTTGTGCAGTTCGGCTGCCCAAATCATTGGCCGAGGTCCCATCCATGAGTCAGCTTTAAATTCAGTTACCCTGTATGGACCTTCCCACAGCTTAAGATCTGGACTCTTCCACATCATGCCGCCCGTGCCGGTCATATAATACATGTTCGTTTTCTTGTCGGCGAGAATAGCCGGGTCGCTAAGGATAATCGAATTCAGCGGCACGTCTTTGCGCACCCGCATCTGCCGTTGTGCTGTTGCCATCAATGGCAATGCGATGGCCAATAACGTAAAGAGTAGTTTTTTCATATAGTTTTGTTGTTGGCTGTTACCACAGGTTGTGGACAGAATCTTTTATGTCCTCGTTGTATATTCTTTTTACGGTTTCCATTTGTGCCGGTGATAGAGGCGGGAGTTCTGATGCTGCCACGTTGCGAACGATTTGTTCCGGACGACTGGCACCAGGAATAACGACACTCACCTCCGGGAACATGAGGCACCAGCGCAAGGCCATGCCTGCAAGGTCGTCAGTTGGCAGTTCTGCCTTTAGACGCTCTGCAGAACGTATTCCTGTGAGATAGTCAACGCCAGAGAATGTCTCGCCCTTGTCGAATGACTCTCCGTTGCGGTTGTATGTGCGATGGTCGTTTGGTCCGAAAGTCTTGTCGGCGGTATATGTGCCTGTAAGCATTCCACTGGCCAGAGGCACACGCACGATGATGCCCACGTTCTTCTCCGCAGCCTTCTTGAACAGTTCCTCGGCAGGGCGCTGTCTATACATATTAAATATAACCTCGATAGCAGATATGTCGTGCTCAAGAGCAGCAAGTCCTTCGTCTATACGCTCGATGCTCACACCATAGTGACGGATAATGCCCTCAGCCTTCATCTTGTCGAGGCAGGCAAAAAACTCCTTGTTGCTGAAAATCGGTGTAGGAGGACAGTGGAGCAGTGTGAGGTCGAGAGCATCGACGCCCATTCTCTCACGGCTCTGGTTTACAAAGCGGCGCATGTTCTCCTCGGTATAACCCTCGGCAACGTGTGGGTTGAGGGCGCGTCCCATCTTTGTTACAACATATATTCGTTTCTCTGGATGAGCTTTCAGAAAACGGCCGATAGCCCTTTCGCTGCAACCATCCTGATAGATGTCGGCAGTGTCAAGCATGTTGATGCCGTTTTCGAGTGCAGCCTCAAGCGTCTGCTGTGCCACCTCTTCGCTGAATGGGTCGCCCCAACGAGAACCTAATTGCCATGTGCCGAGTGATATCTCGCTTACTTCATAGCCTGTTTTTCCAAGTGTACGGTAGTTCATATTGCTTTAATAAATTAGTGATAATAATCGCAAAGATAAGCGAATGATTTGAAATATGCAATCTTTTGCGCGATTATGTTTTAAAATATCCCACATGGCATGATAAATTTGCTTATTTCAAATAAAAGAGTTATATTTGCAGAATTGATTGTATGAAAGAAAAGATGATAACCATATTAGGCCCTACGGCAAGCGGAAAGACACCCTTTGCCGCTGCACTGGCAAGGCGTATTGGCGGTGAGATAATCAGTGCCGACTCGCGTCAGGTGTATAGGCGTATGGATATAGGTACGGGCAAGGACCTTGACGACTATGGCGAAGTGCCTTATCATTTGATAGACATAGCAGAACCGGGAACGAAATACAATCTCTTCCAATATCAGCATGACTTCCTGAAAGCATACGAAGACATTCGCAGTAGGGGAGTGACGCCAATTCTTTGCGGAGGTACCGGACTCTATCTTGAAGCCGTACTGAAAGGTTATCAGTTGGCGCCAGTGCCCGAAAACAAGCAACTAAGAGCAAGTCTGGAGGGAAAGAGTCTGGAAGAACTGACTCAAATGCTTGTGGAACTGAAGCGAAAGAATGGTACTAACATGCACAACAAGACCGATGTTGACAGTGCACAGCGTGCCATCAGAGCCATTGAGATAGAACTCTTCAATGGAGAGAATCAGCAAGAGGGAGCACAGATACCGCCAATCGACTCGGTGATAATAGGTGTCGATATAGACAGGGAGGAACGCCGCAGGAAGATAAGCCGACGACTGAAACAGCGACTGGAAACAGGAATGGTGGAGGAGGTCAAGGCCCTGCTTGACAGTGGTATTCCAGCCGACGACCTGATATATTATGGTTTGGAGTATAAGTTCGTAACAGAATATATAATAGGCAAAACCACATACGAAGAGATGTACCGTTCGCTTGAGATAGCCATTCATCAGTTTGCCAAGCGACAGATGACATGGTTCCGAGGAATGGAGCGCCGTGGTTTCACCATCCACTGGGTAGATGCCATGATGACGATGGAGGAAAAGGTTGATGAGGTTTTGAGGTTGATGAGGATGTAAGGTTTTGAGGTTATAGCATGATGGAAATAGATAAGCGTTGGGGCATTATTTACTGCCCTAAGAAAGGATTCAGAAACAGCCGTAAACTTTGGCAAAAGGTTTTACGTGCACTTGACGAGCGCAATGTCAAATATGACTTTGTGCAAAGTGAAAGTATTGAAAGTGTTGAGCGCTTGATGAACATGTTTATCGCTAATGGCTACAAGGATATCATCATTGTAGGCGGCGATTCTGCACTTAGCGATGCGGTCAACTGTCTGATGAATGTTGATAAGAAAGTGCGTGACGGCATATCGCTCGGTGTTATTCCTAATGGTGTTATCAATGACTTCGCCCGTTTCTGGGACTTCAAGGAAAATGAAGTGCAGCAAACTGTCGATTGGCTTATCAAGCATAGAGTAAGAAAGATTGACCTTGGCTGCGTGAGATATGAAAACTCCGAAGGAGAGAGCAAGAAACATTATTTCCTGAACTGTGTCAATATCGGCTTGGTTGCCGACCTGATGAACCAGCGCCGACAGGTGCGCAAGACTCTCGGTTCGCGAACCCTTGCCTTCATCATCTCTTTCTGGGTGATGCTTTTCCATCGTATGGACTATAAGATGAAACTTAAAATCAATGCCGACATAATAGACCGTAAGGTAATGAACGTATGTGTGGGAAGCGGTCCGGGCTATGGACAGACCCCCAATGCCGTACCATATAACGGTCTGCTCGACGTCTCAGTGGTTCATCATCCAGAGATAAAGCAGTTGTTTGCCGGTATATGGCTGTTGCTGACAGGACGTTTCCTCAATCATCGCAATGTTCATCCCTATCGCACACGCGAGGTGTTGATAGAAGAGGCACGCCATGCCTTGGTTGGTGTTGACGGGAATCTGATGGAAAAGCCAGCCGGCTCGTTTAGAATTACCGTAGAGCAAGAAGTGATAAACTTTCTTATTCCTGCATAACTTCTTTTATCTCCACAAACAAGCGAAACTTGGGTCTTTACTGTATAAAATAAGGGTATTTTACAAAAATATCCTTTTTTATTTTGTTATAATAACTAAAATTATTAATTTTGGGAAATTATTTATGCGCATTGCCAAATGTGCATAAAATAACCGAATGAATAATTAAAACCTTAATATAGGAACTATGAGTTATTTACGTTTTGAAAAGGCTGTAATGACTAACCTGGAGGAATCCCTCCGTAGAGAATTGCTTAGAACCAATCGTTCTGGTGCATATTCTTGTTCTACAATCGTTGATTGTAACACAAGAAAGTATCACGGCTTGCTCGTGGTGCCAGTGCCGGAAATCAACGACGACAACCACGTGCTGTTGTCATCGCTCGATGTTACGGTTATCCAGCATGGTGCGGAGTTTAATCTCGGACTCCACAAGTATCAGGGAAACAATTACAGTCCTAAAGGTCACAAGTACATTCGAGAGTTTGACTGTGACAAGGTGCCTACCACACTCTATCGTGTGGGAGGAGTTCTGTTGAAGAAGGAAGTGGTTTTCCAGCATTATGAAGATCGAATCCTTATTCGTTACACCCTCGTTGATGCACATTCTGCAACAACGCTTCGCTTCCGTCCTTTCCTTGCTTTCCGCAGTGTCCGTGCGTTCACGCATGAGAACACAACAGCAAGCCGCGACTATCAGGCAGTTACCAACGGTATCAAGACCTGTATGTATGCCGGCTATCCAGACCTGTATATGCAGTTCAGCAAGAAGAACGAGTTCGTATTCCAGCCAGACTGGTATCGTGGCATCGAATATCCTAAGGAGCAGGAACGTGGTTACGATTCTAATGAGGACCTCTACGTACCTGGCTATTTCGAGATGCCAATCAAGAAGGGCGAGAGCATTGTCTTTGCTGCGTCAATATCGCCAAGCAAGGCAACCGAACTGAAAAAACTGTTTGACAATGAAGTGGATTTGCGCGCACCACGCGACAACTTCTTCCACTGTCTTGTTAACGCTGCACATCAGTTCCACAACCGCGAGAATGAAGACGACCGCTACATCCTTGCCGGTTATCCATGGTTCAAGTGTCGCGCGCGCGATACATTTATATCATTGCCGGGACTTACACTCGCCATCGACGAGCAAGACTATTTTGAACTGGTGATGAAGACGGCAGAGCGTGGCTTGCGTGAGTTTATGGAAGGCAAACCGTTAACCGTCAAGATTTATGAGATGGAACAGCCCGACGTTCTGCTTTGGGCTATATGGGCAATACAGCAGTATGCCAAGAATGCAGGCAAGGAGAAATGCCGCGAGATGTACGGCAAGCTTGTTGAGGATATCATGGAGTATATCCTTGCGGGCAAGCATCCAAACTTGCGCCTCGACGACAACGGCTTGCTTTACAGCAACGGACGCGACAAGGCTGTTACATGGATGAATTCAACAGCCAACGGACGCCCGGTAGTTCCTCGCACCGGCTATATCGTAGAGTTTAACGCTCTCTGGTATAATGCTCTTAGATTCTGCGCATCACTTGCAGCAGACGAGGGCAAGGCAGAAGCGGCTGAAGCTCTGGAGAAGCGTGCCGAGGTTTGCAAGGAGTCGTTTGTCAATACATTCCTCAACGAGTATGGCTATCTGCTCGACTATGTTGACGGCAATATGATGGACTGGAGTGTTCGCCCAAACATGATTTTCGCTTGTGCTTTCGACTATTCACCGCTCAATCAAGACCAGAAGAAGAGTGTGCTCGATGTTTGTACAAGAGAACTGCTCACGCCTAAGGGACTCCGTTCTCTGTCGCCAAAGAGTGGCGGATACAATCCTATGTATGTTGGTCCGCAGACACAGCGCGACTATGCTTACCATCAGGGAACGGCATGGCCATGGCTGGGAGGCTTCTATATGGAAGCATGCTTGAAGCTCTATAAGCGTACCCGACTGAGCTTTATTGAACGCCACATGGTAGGATTCGAAGACGAGATGAACTATCATGCTCTTGGAACTATTCCTGAACTCTTCGATGGCAATCCTCCGTTCCACGGACGTGGTGCCATGTCGTTTGCCATGAATGTGGCAGAGATTCTGCGCTCATTAAAACTGCTTGAGAAATATACCTATCAGAAATAACAAGTGATGAGAGATGAGGGATGAAAGATGAGGGATGAGAGAAGAGGAATGAAAGACTAAATGTAATGTCTGAACTCCTGAACTCCTGAACTCCTGAACTCCCGAACTCCTGAACTTCTAAAATTAAGAAGATATGAAAGTATTAATGTTTGGATGGGAGTATCCTCCTCACGTATTTGGCGGTCTTGCTACAGCCAACTATGGTATATCTGAAGGACTGAAGGCTCAGGGAGATATGGATATCACGCTCTGTCTGCCACATCCTTTTGGTGATGAGAGTCAGGATGCTTGCCGAATTGTTGCAATGAATGCCGTGCCAATAGCATGGCGTGATGTAAATCACGACTACGTAAAGAGTCGTGTGGGTAACATCATGGACCCAGATTATTATTTTAAATGCCGCGATCATATTTATGCCGACTTCAACTATATGCATGTCAACGACCTTGGCTGCATGGAGTTTGCCGGCGGCTACCCTAAGAACCTGCATGAGGAAATCAACAACTACTCTGTAATAGCCGGTGTTGTGGCACGCACAGAGGAGTTTGACATCATTCATGCTCACGACTGGCTTACATTCCCTGCCGGTATTCATGCCAAGCAGGTGAGTGGCAAACCGCTTTGCATTCACGTTCACGCTACCGACTTCGACCGCTCTCGCGGAAAGGTGAACCCTACGGTTTATTCTATCGAGAAGAACGGTATGGACAACGCCGACTGCATCATGTGCGTGAGTGAACTGACGCGCCAGACGGTTATCAACCAGTATCATCAGGACCCAAGCAAGTGCTTCACCGTTCACAACGCCGTTTATCCATTGCCAAAGGAGTACGACGAGATTCCTCGTCCCGACCACACAGGCAAGGAGAAGGTGGTAACATTCCTCGGTCGTATCACTATGCAGAAAGGACCAGAGTATTTCGTTGAGGCTGCCAATATGGTACTTCACCGCACCCGCAACGTGCGTTTCTGTATGGCAGGTTCAGGCGATATGATGGATGCCATGATTCAGTTGGCTGCGGAAAGAGGCATTGCCGATCGTTTCCACTTCCCTGGCTTCATGCGTGGCAAGCAGGTATATGAATGCTTGAAGGCATCTGATGTTTATGTTATGCCGTCTGTGAGCGAGCCGTTTGGTATCTCGCCGCTGGAGGCTATGCAGTGCGGCACGCCGTCAATCATCTCTAAGCAGAGCGGTTGTGCCGAGATTCTGAACAACTGTATCAAGGTTGACTACTGGGACATCCACGCCCTGGCCGATGCCATCTATGCTATCTGTGCCAACGACTCTCTGTTCAACTACCTCAAGGAAGAAGGCAAGAACGAGGTTGACCAGATTACATGGGTTAAGGTAGGTGCTTGGATTCGCACACTCTATAGAAGAACCTTGGGTTGGGAATAGAAGAATTCTGGATTAGAGATTAGGGATTAAGGATTAAGGTTTGCTTGATAAAGTAATGTCAACCTCCTGCCTCCTTACATTCCAGCATACCTAAAAAAATAATTAAGAATATAAAGACCCAATGCCCCTATGCCGGTCTTCCCTCCTTCGGTGGGATAAGAGGGGGGCTCAGTTATGAAAACAATATGTTTATATTTTGAGATACATCAGATTATCCATCTCAAGCGCTACCGTTTCTTTGACATCGGTACAGACCATTATTATTATGATGACTATGAGAATGAGCGTAGCATCAGCGATATAGCAGAGCGTTCATATATGCCTGCACTCAACGTGCTCCAAGACATGATTAAGGAGAACGGCAAGTACTTCAAGGTTGCCTTCTCTCTCTCAGGTGTTGGTATGGAGCAGTTGGAAATGCACGCACCGCAGGTTCTTGCAAAGTTGCAGGAACTCAACGAGACAGGTTGCGTGGAGTTCTTAGCAGAACCATATTCTCACGGTCTTTCTTCACTTGCCAACGAAGAGTGCTTTGCTGCCGACGTTCGCAAGCAGAGTGCAAAGATTGAGGAGTACTTCGGCAAGAAGCCAACTGTACTGCGCAACTCGTCATTGATTTACAGCGATGACATTGGTGCTCAGGCTGCAGCAATGGGATTCCTCGGCATGCTCACAGAAGGTGCAAAGCACGTTCTTGGTTGGAAGTCACCTCACTATGTCTATAACTGCTGCATGGCTCCAAACCTCAAGCTTCTGCTCCGCGATGTAGAACTTAGCGATGACATCTCACTGCGTTTCAACAACAGCGACTGGGAAGGCTATCCGCTCTTTGCCGACAACTATATCAACACAATAGCTTCTCTGCCAGAAGACGAGCAGATTATCAACATCTTCATGGAACTCTCTGCTCTCGGCATAGCACAGCCATTGTCTTCAAACATCCTCGACTTCATCAAGGCTCTTCCTGCTTGTGCTAAGGCAAAGGGCATCACCTTCGCTACACCGACAGAGATTTGCAAGATGACAAAGAGCGTTGGCAATCTCGAAGTGCCTGACACATTGTCATGGGTTGACGAGGAGCGCGACGTCAGCTGCTGGCTCGGTAACGCTATGCAGCGTGAGGCATTTGAAAAGCTTTACAGCATCGCCGACCGTGTGCGTATTGCCAACGACCGCCGCATCTGTCAGGATTGGGATTATCTCCAGGCATCAAACAACTTCCGTTTCATGACCACCAAGCCTTCTAACGTAGGTCTCGACCGTGGTATCTATAGCGGTCCGTTCGATGCGTTCACCAACTACATGAACATTCTTGGCGACTTCATGAACCGTGTTCACAGTCTCTATCCAGAGGAAATCGACAATGAGGAACTCAACAGCTTGCTCACCACCATCAAGAACCAGGGTGATGAGATTGAGATGAAGGATAAGGAAATCAGCCGTTTGAAGACAAAGCTTGAGAAGGTACAGGCTGCTGACGAGAAGCAGAAGGCTTCAAAGAAGGCTCCTGCAAAGAAGACAGCTGAGAAGAAAGCAACAGAAAAGAAACCTGCTGCTAAGAAAGCAACAAAGAAAGCTGAGTAAAATTAACTATAACTTTATGAAGAGGATATGTCACTTCAAAATGGCATATCCTCTTTTTGTTTATTTTCTGCTATTCGGAGGAAAATTTTATTTATCGTGTAGGCTGAATAAAAATCCAAAGTACTGCATAATAATACGAATATGAGTAAACCCCTTAACAAGGGATGTTTTTACCTATTTATAGAGAAATGCCAGATCTCAGGTCAAGAAGTGCCAGTTCTCGACAAGAGATCTGGCACTTCTCGAAAAGAGAACAGGCATATCTCTTTTTTGATGACTTTAGTTTGTTGCTTGTAAATGCATATTTATACAAGGGGCTTGTACTGTATGTACAGTAGGAACTAGTAATCGCAAATTGGAAAATCTTGGTCGGTGGTTTAGATTCGCTATCCAATATGAATAGCACCGCTGACGTTCTTTGTATAGTTTTTCAATTCAATATACAATATAAATATATTAAAACTTTGCCAAACAAAATTAATTCCATATATTTGCAGTGATATTATACATATATTGTTTTCAAAGTACAATTAATTAATAATTTATTCGATTTATATAATATGAAAACATTTATTTCTATATTACTATCATCTATTTTGTTAATGACAACGTGTGAGTCTGTGTCGTATGAAGAAGTAAACTATTATATTCAAAACGATTCGGATGAAACCATATACATACAATACTACACAGATCATGCTGATTTCTGTATTCATAATATTTCAATATGTGACAGCATAAATAAATCAGAAACATTCAAAGGGACAATAGATATTTACGATGATCAATCAGCAGAAGATATAAACCATTATGTATATATATTCAAGAAAAGCACATTGGAAAAATACACGATTGAAGAAATAGAACACAAAAAGATGTATGATGCATATTATGTATTCAACGCTCTTGATTGTGAAAACAATAAGAACAACTATGTTGTGTTTAAGGATAAATAATGTAATTCTTACTTATAATCATTTCACAATTTGCTAAACAAACAGTTATTATGAAAAAGTTGACTACAATAATTATTTTTATGCTATTTCTATTGTGTGCATGCGATAATTCATATACTGTTCATTATTACATTCGTAATGTATCGGAGGATATGGTTTATTATTTTAGCACCATAGGGCATATTCAATTTTGTGCTCATAAAAATAGTCTTGACTCATTGAATGTCTCTGAAGTTTTGGAAGGTGAAATAACCTCTGACGATGAAACATGGTTGGCTAATCATGACGAATTTGTCTATATTTTCAAGAAAAGCACACTGGAAAAATACACAGTTGAGGAAATAGAAAGTAAGAAGATATACGATACTCTCTATGTTTTCAATGGTCTTGACTGCAAAAACAACAAGAACAATAATGTTGTTTACACAGGGAAATAAACAACCTTTGTATTTTCGATAGACGAACACTGATGGCATGTGAGCATAGTTTCTTTTGCCCTTCTGTTCTTCTGTCTTGAAAACTTTTGAACCTTTTGTTTCTTATGTCATAATTTAATGCGGGCAGATACGCCGATCTGCCCCTACAATGCAAACCTTACAATAATTATAAATAATTTCTGGTAATTTCTGTCTAAGAATATTATTTGTCTTTCTGTCTAAGGATAACAAGGATTAATGGATAATATTTTGTCTTTATATAGCAGATTATAGCAATAATTTTGTATTTTTGCATAATAGACTATAAGTACCAATCAGTTGAACAACGAGTAAAAATAATGATGAAACGACATTTTATCCTCTCCATAATGATGTTGCTTCCGCCACCCTTTGCTGGATTGACCAGCAACCAAAGACCGAGGGAATCACTGATGGAGTTGTTAATGTGACTGCAAAAGCCGTTCTAATAAAAAGTAATGGAGGTCTTCTAACAGTAGAAGGAGTTGACAATGGTGAGGCTGTTGCTGTCTATACAACTGATGGAGTAAAAAGAGGGTCTTCTATCAGTAGAAACGGAGTTGCCCAAATTAATACCAATCTTATGTCTGGAAATATTGCTATTTTGAAGATCAAAGATAAGAGCATAAAAGTAATTATCAAATAAACAATATATATATTAACTTACTAATTCAAATAAGTCCGAAAAAGAGTTATAGCCACGAAAGCATTCATAATCATAATGCTCCTTTCTATCGCGATTTTGCCATGCACCACAGTTGATAGTTGTCCTATGCCTTGCTCCGTGAAAGCATAAGGTAAGGTAGGGCGAAACTTCAAGGACTGGAGGTGGTCACAATTTGCAACCACCTCTCCAACTTCTTCCTTGGTTAATTCAAAACGGAAAGACTCAGGGAACCTTGCGATATAGCGCTTTGCCTATTGATTCAAGCGTTTTGTTGTCACGCCATGGACACAGCGGGACAGACCCTCTGTGTCCTTAAGTATAATGAATGACAATTGGGGAAATACGACGAAATAGGTCATATTGAGGTCAAAATGACTTAAAATAATCAAATATCTTATGCTTTTTCGTCAAAACTCTTGCAGAAAATCTCAAAAAGGTGTATATTTGCATCGTATAAAATCTCAAAAAGGTGTAAAATATGGAAGCTCAGAAATCGCAAAAAGGTGCGGATGACATCATTATGAAGCGTAAAATATATCAGCAACTCCTTGATTGGAAGGAGAAAAGAAACGGTGAGGTGGCACTACTCGTAGAGGGAGCACGACGTATCGGAAAGAGTTATATCGTAGAGGAATTCGCCAAGAATGAGTATGAGTCATACATCCTCATTGACTTCAATAAGGCTCCCCAGATGGTAAGAGATTGGTTTGACCTCTATCTGGAAGACCTCGACACGTTGTTCCTCTATCTGAGCCAACACTATAAGGTAAGGCTCCATGAGCGCAAGTCGCTTATTATCCTTGATGAGATACAGTTATGCCCCAGAGCGAGAGCAGCCATCAAGTTTCTGGTGGCCGACAGAAGGTATGACTACATTGAGACGGGATCTTTGGTAAGTATCAAGAAAAACACACAAGGCATCGTGCTCCCATCGGAAGAACGTTCTATTCAGATGTACCCGATGGACTTTGAAGAGTTTCTTTGGGCTACAGGTAATGATATGCTGATGGACTTGATACGGAAAATGTATGTAGAGAGGAAGCCGATGGGACAGGCTTTCCATCGTCTGGCAATGGATGCTTTCCGTCTCTATATGATAGTTGGAGGAATGCCGCAAGCCGTCAAAAAGTATGTTGAGACCAAAGACTTTGATGCCGTAGATGCAGCAAAGCGCGATGTGCTGACTATCTATCGTAATGACATCTTCAACTATGCAGGTGAGATAGCAGACAAGGTGGTGTCTATCTTCGACCAGATTCCTCCCCAGCTCTCCAAGCACGAAAAGAAGTTTCGGTTGTCAGCCCTGAAACCAGGCGCGAAATATCGCGATTGGGACGATGCATTCTTCTGGCTGAAGGACGCGAGGGTTGTCAACATCTGCTACAATTCGACAGAGCCGAACATCGGACTGAAGATGAACGAAGACCGTACGACATTGAAGTGTTATATGAACGATACGGGCTTGTTAATCAGCCATGCTTTTGATGAAAAGGGCATCGTCTCGTCTGAGATTTACCAAAAACTGCTCTTTGGAAAGCTGGAGGTGAACGAGGGAATGCTCATTGAGAATATCGTGGCCCAGATGCTGACAGCCAGCGGTAACAAGCTCTTTTTCTACAGTAAGTCGTCAGAAGAAGCCGAGGAACGAATGGAAATAGACTTCTTGCTTCAAAAGGACAAAGTGACCAGTCGTCACAATATCCGTCCGATAGAAGTCAAAAGCGGCAAGAACTACACATTATCTTCCCTAAAGAAGTGTATGAATAAGTTTGGAGAGTATATGACCACTCCTACTGTTTTGCATGCAGCTGACTATAAAGTAGAGAACGGCGTCACCTATCTTCCACTTTATATGACACCCTTATTGTAAGTCTCAAGGCGCGGAAACTTGGCAATGCCATACTTATGGTGGCAATGAGCAGGAACAGGAGAATTGGTTTCAAATCATACGATCAAAAATAATTATGGAATATCTGAAATATGGATTTATCAATTCATATTATGTTAAAGGTAGTTTAGAATATGAGGCTGATAAATATTCTTCAGAAATGATTAAAATGTATTACAAATGAAATATATAATTATTTTAGTGATATCTTTTATAAATATATATTCTCATGCCCAAGACCTTAATAAGGTGAAAGCATATTCGGCTGAGTCTTTTTATCACCTGTTCAACAATAGGCTTGCAGATACAAATGTTAAGGTGGTAGAAGATGAGGATGCTGAATTTATAAAGAACATTATAAAGGATGTTAAATGGTATAACAAGACGGTCAAACCATTGGGCGAAGGACTTTTGATTGAATTCAAACCAAATGAAGGTATATATCTTGGTTATAATGGATTTGCCGTTATTGATAGTTTGGAGATTATTAAACAGTCTTACACCTATCCTAAGAAATCAAGAAACCGTGTAAAAGAGATTATCGATTCATATTATAGCCCCTCTTCTAAGAATACTATTAGGAGATTTGACAAACACTCATTGTCAGTCGCATACATTTCGTCAAATCCCTGTTTCTTTAACCCAAGAAAGAAGAGTGTAAAAGTGTTTTTCAATGTTAAGATAAATACAGAGTCAGTTTCTATGGATTATCATATAGACAAAGACAAGAACGGTAGCATTGTTGTATTTAGGCACATTTCTCTATGGAATGTCAAAACCTGTACAGATGGTTTTGTCAAGTTACAGGTAGACGAACATAATATGAAAAAACTATTAGCATTGATTCCCGACTGGTATTCAATGAGCGATTCAGAACGCATGCGGTATTTGGATAATCATATAAAGTAAGCTGACAAAGGGTTGGTATACCTTAGAACAAAAATTTTCATGTACTCCTGTCCAATAAACGACAAATTAATGTCCTCATATTCTTTTGTCAAAATAGTAAAAATACAATAAACCCCAAATTGGAGAATAAAATGATTAATTATAGCAGATTATAGCAATAATTTTGTATTTTTGCATAATAGACTATAAGTACCAATCATCTGAACAACGAGTAAAAATAATGATGAAACGACATTTTATCCTCTCCATAATGATGTTGATCTGCGCCCTGAGTATGAGTGCGCAGCCATACTGTCTGATAAACACCTATACCACGCGCGACGGAATACCATCCAATTCGATAGCCGGAATGGGGCGGGCAAACAACGGATTGATGTGGTTTGCCACGCTCAACGGCCTCTGCTGCTATGACGGACACCGTTTCATGAACTTCAGGAACAACCCCGACAGGCATGATGAAAAAGCCGTAAACCGACAGATATTTATTAAGATTGACGAGCGCGACAACGTGTGGAGCATCACCTACGAGCGAAGCGTATATATGTTCGACACCCATACATGCCAGTTTGTAGATGTCAATGGAATCATCAAAGAGAAGTTCGGCAAGAACCTCCGCACCCGAGCCTTCTATGGCGGAAGCAACGGGGCGATATGGCTTGTGAACAATGAGGACGGACCGAGCTTTAAGGTTGACATACACAAGATGACGGTTGGCGAAGGCATTGAGATGGTTGACCTGGCCACCGACTATCTGCTGGGCAATGCGATAAAGAAGATAGAGTGCGACTCAAAGGGCGATGAATGGATATTTACTGAAAAGGGCATAATCCGTTATCGCGACAAGTACCTCATTGAGCAACCTCTTGAATACATGGCAGAGACTGCAGGCAAGTTTGTCTATGCTACCGTTGACGGCAGGATGTTCACCTATGCCGATAATAGTCAGTTGCAAGTGGTAAACCTGCCTGAAACCGTTAACAAGATATACACATTGAAGTCGCTCGATGCCTCAAAGGTGATTCTCTCTTCAAACATCGGCATCATAACCTATGACGTTAAGGCAAACAAGGTAAGCAAAATGCCTTTCGGCCTTAAAGGAAACGCAACTGATATATATAAAGACAGCAAAGGCAGATTCTGGTTCTTTACAGATGCCGGTCAGATGGCGGTATATGACGTGAAGAAATCCCATTTCTCTGCGGTAGATGTAGAGAAACAACCGGGTGTGCAATATACCGTGACAGAGCAGACGATATTCCACGAGGATGCCAACGGCACAATATGGCTTTCGCCTAATGGCGGCTATTTCGGCTATTATGACGAGGAAACGCAGAAGCACTGTCCGCAGCAGTTGAGGTCTGACAGGGATTCATACGGAAACCTTGCCACGGTAAACAAGTTTGAAATCGACAAGGAGAAGAACATCTGGTTTACCAGTACGCGCGATATTCACCACCTGCAGTTCAAGTACGACCAGTTCAAGTTTACCGACGTATATTCTAACACAGAGGTGCGCTCGCTGCTCTGCGACAACAAGGGCAGGATTTGGGCAGGTACGTACAACGGCATACTGGCAGTATATGACAGCAATGGCAAGTTGCTCGGCTATCTCGACCGCAACGGAAAGATACAAAAGGAAAGTACGGTTTTCGCCCAACGCATCTATTCGCTGAAGCAGGACAGGAAAGGGCGCATCTGGATAGGAACGAAAGGCAGCGGACTGTTTATCTATGACGGAGAGGGCAGTTTGCGTAACTACAGGCATGACCCTGCCGACAAATATTCGCTGAGTTACGACGAGGTTTATGACATGGACATCGACGAAAGGGGAAACATCTGGCTGGCAACCTTCGTAGGAGGACTGAATCTGGTGCGTGAGACGGCTGCCGGCATGCGGTTCTACAACTATCGCAACGAGATGCCGCAATATCTGATAAGCAAGTATGGCAAGATACGCCGAATAACCCACGACGGCAAGGGCACGGTGATACTGTCAACCAATAACGGATTGCTTACCTTCTCCAACTGCTTCAAGTCGCCTGAAGAGATAAAGTTCTTTGAAAACCGCCTTAATGCCCAGTCGAAGACATCGTTGCTGACCAACGACGTGATGCAGACGCAGGTGATGAAGAACGGCGATATCTATGTGCTGACGCTTGGCGGTGGTGTGCAGCTCGTCAAGTCGGACAACCTCTTGCAGAACAATATCCAGTTCCAGGCTATAGAGAATATGTCTTCTTCGGAAAGTATCATACAATCGATACTCGAAGATGAAGACGGCTGTCTGTGGCTGATCAAAGAGAGTACGGCCGACAGATACAATCCGAAAGACTCTACGCTGGTGCAATACAGTTCGAGTACGATAGGCGACAACATAGAGTTCTCCGAGGCATTGCCAACATATTGTGCGCAGACGAATATGGTCATTGCTGCTGCCCGTGGCAGGTTTGCCCGCTTTGGCAAAGAGACGCTTGCCAAGAGCGACTACCGTCCGAACATTGTTTTCATGAGTGTTCAGTATCAGGGCGAGCACAAGCGACTGCCTATATTGAACAGCGGCAAACTCATTGTGCCGGCAGAAAAGCGCAACCTCACCGTTTATTTCTCTGCATTGGAATACAAGGACAACGACCTTGTGGAATATGCCTACCGTCTGGAGGGACTGGATGACGACTGGAACTATGTAGGTGCTGTGAACAACGCATCGCTGAGTCATCTGTCGGCAGGAAAATACCGATTGCTGGTGAAGAGTACCAACAGCGATGGGGTAGAGGTGGACAATATTGCCGAACTGGAGATTGAGGTGGAACCGACATTCTGGGAGACTGGATGGGCAAAGCTCATTTACATATTGCTGCTCTGCATGGCTGTTTATCTGGTGTTCTATGTCTATAATCTGAACAACCGCTCGCGCATGGAGCGCAAGTTGAACGATATGAAGACGCGCTTCTTCACTGACATCAGTCATAAGTTGCGTACTCCGCTGACTCTTATCGGCGGACCGGTGGCAGAGGTACTGAACAGCAAAGGACTGCCTGACGGTGTGCGCGGTCATCTGGAAATGGTGCAGCGCAATGCCAGTCAGATGTTGGAACTGGTGAACCAGATGCTGAAGTACAGCATGGAAAGAGGTGTGTATATCAGTGACGAGGAGGTGCCGCAGGCAAGTGTGCTAAGCGATACAGTGGATGAAGACATTAAGGCAGACGAAGAACCGCTTACAGGCGAAAGTACTGGCGGCAGTTCTTCACGTTCTACTCTCCTGGTGGTCGAGGACAATGCCGACTTGCGCACATTCCTTGTGGGCATCTTGAGCAACGAATACAATGTGCTGCAGGCAGAGAACGGAAAGATGGGTCTTGAGATAGCGCAGAAGGAGATGCCCGACTTTATCATTACCGACGTGATGATGCCGGTGATGGACGGACTGACGATGGTGAAGAAGATAAAGAAGGACAATAACATTTGCCATATCCCGATTATTGTGCTGTCGGCGAAGGCGTCGATGGAAGACCGCATTGAAGGACTGAAATCGGGTATTGATGACTATATCACCAAACCGTTTAGTGCTACTTATCTGAAGTTGCGCGTAAGCAATATCATCAGTCATCGCCGAATGATGCAGCAGACGTATGTGGAGCAGTTGAAACCAGAGGACCGTAAGACCTACAAGCTGGATGCTCCGGAGATTGTTAATGCCGACAACGAGATGATGAAGACGCTGATGGACTTCCTTGAGAAGCGCATTGACGACCCGGAACTGAAGATTGAGGAACTGGCAGATGCCGTACACCTGGGCCGTTCGGTGTTCTACGGAAAGATAAAGAGCATCGTGGGCATGACGCCCGTCGATTTCGTGCGCCATATAAGGATGCAGCGTGCAGAGGAACTGATAAGCAAGAGCGACTACTCTTTCTCTCAGATAGCCTATATGGTGGGTTTCTCCGACCCGAAGTATTTCAGCAAGTGCTTTAAGAAAGAAACGGGAATGACTCCGTCTGAATACAGGGCGAAAGCAGAATAAGAAGAATTGTGTGGAGTGTAATGATTAGTAGAGCAGGTGTCTTATACTGATAATATCAGTACAAGACACTTTCTCTTTTGAAAAAACTATAACCTAAAAATTATCTTATTCTCTTAATGTATTTCTTGCCGCCAGTGATATAGAATCCTTTTGGCAGACTGTCAAAATTTTCTGCTGTTCCGACGCAGTGGCCGGCAATATTATATACACGCTCACCCTCAATCTTTTCGTTGCGTAACGCACTCTCTATGCCTGCGGGATTTGACTTGTATGTTGTTTTAACCGTTGCGCCACCTGTGTTTATCTGTCCTTTGAGACGTATGTCGGCAGAACTTGCGCCAACGAGGATGTCAACCGTTCCTTCCTCCACATCGAATGTGTGGTTGTTGTCGTTGTAGTATGCCAGCTGCTCGTGCTTCAATGGCATGGTGACAGTCTTTGTCTCGCCAGGTGCCAGCTCCACTCTCACAAAGCCTACAAGCTGCTTTATCGGGCGGTCGAGGTTTGAGTTTACATGTGCGTATAGCTGAACAATCTCGGCTCCAGCCACCTTGCCGCTGTTTGTTATGTCTGCGCTTACTGTTATCTCCTCTCCGGCGTTCAGCGTGTTCTTGCTTATGCTCAGGTTGCTGTAGTCATATGTGGTGTAGCTAAGACCATAGCCGAAGGGGTAGAGCGGTGTCTTGTCGTGATACATGTAAGTGTATTTCGCTCTGCGTATGTCATAGTTGGTGAGGTCGGAAGGCAGGTCGCTCACAGAGTTGTACCATGTGGTGGTGAGCTTTCCGCCAGGATTGTGCTTGCCGAAGATGACATCGCTGATGGCCTGTCCCTGCTCCTGACCGTCATACCAGGCAGACATGATGGCAGGAATGTTCTCCTGTGCCCAGTTGATGGTGAGCGAAGAGCATGTCACAAGTACGGCTATTGTATTAGGATTAGCCTTATAAACAGCTTCAAGCAACTGCTGCTGTGCTCCCGGCAGGTTTAGATTCTTGCGGTCATGGCTCTCATCACTGACGTTAAGGTCGGTGCCAAGAGTCAGTATCACGTAGTCGGCATCGGCGGCCATTGCCACAGCCTCGTCGAAGAGTGCCTGGTTCTTTGTGCCAGCAACGTCAGATCCCTGAGCATACATCACCTTATTGCCGAGAGCTGTAGGATTGCTGTCGCCCTCGTTGTAGAACTTAAACCAGTCAACGTTTATGATATACTTGTTTGTGTCATCGGCAGTAGAGAGCTTGTTGAAGATGAGATACACCGTGTGCTTGCCCGTTATTGCCTGTGCCTCTGCGGAGAGGTCGATGCTCTTTGTGACAAATGTTGTCCAGTTGTTGGCTGTTGCCGGCAGTGTCTCCTGATATACAATCTTTCCGCTTGTGGCATTGTCTATACGTATTGTAAACTGGCGGTTGCCGTATCTTCCGGCATAGCTGTAGTCAAGCTTCTTCTTGCCATTGCCAAAGTCCACATTATTATATATAAAGACGTCGCCGTTCTGTATGTTTCCGATACCGGCGTTGTCCACATCGCCCTTTGCGTTCTTTGAGTCAAACTGCTCCGCCTCAACGGTGCCGCTGCTGCTGATGTCATAGCCCATGGCGTCGGCAACGGCGCTAAGTATCGTCTTCTGATATGTTGGTGTTCCAGAGTAGCCGCCAAGCTGTATGGCGTTGCCGTAAGGACCGATGACTGCAATCTTGCTCACCTTTGACGCGTCAAGCGGAAGCAGCGAGTTGCTGTTCTTCAACAGGACGATGGCCTCCTTCGATGCCTGAAGGGCAAGAGCTCTGTGGTCGTCACACTCAAGCATGCCGTCGCCAGAGTTCGCAAAAGGATTGTTTGAGTCGAACTCACCTACAGAGAAGCGTGCCTCGAACACCCTTACAAGTGCTGTGTCAAGGTGAGTCTCGGTCATAAGACCCTTATCTATTGCCGACTTGCAATACTGCTGGAATGTGTTACCGCAGTTCAAGTCCTCTCCGTTTATGATAGATATTGCCGATGCCTCCTCTGCTGTAGCCACGTATGCATGGCGGTTAGACTGCCAGATGTCGTCAATGGCGCCACAGTCTGACACAACGAAGCCGTTGAAGCCCCACTCGGTGCGCAGGATGTCAATAAGCAACTCATGGCTTGCGCAGCATGGAATGCCGTTCAGACTGTTGTATGCACTCATGATAGAGCGTACGTTTCCTTCCTTGACAGCCATCTCAAAGGCAGGAAGATAATATTCGCGAAGGTTGCGGTAGTCCATGTTTGATGATGTGCTGTGGCGTCCTCCCTCAAAGTTGTTGGCTGCAAAGTGCTTCGCAGTAGCTATGGTCTTATAGTATTTAGGGTCATTGCCCTGCATACCCTTTACGAACTCAACGGCAATCTTGCCTGTGAGGAACGGGTCCTCGCCGTAGTTCTCCTCATCTCTTCCCCAGCGAGGGTCGCGGCTCATGTTGATTGTAGGGCACCAATATACAAGTCCCTTGCCCTTGTTCTTGTTATACCAGCGCGCCTCGTTGGCAGTAGCCTCGGCACATTTATATATAAGGTCAAGGTTCCACGTGCTTGACATTGCGCGTGACGACGGGAACGAAGTGGCTATGCCGGAGCGGGCAACGCCATGAAGCGCCTCGTTCCAGTAGTTGTACCCACTGACACCCAGTCGTGATATTGCCAGCGTCTGATGTCCAACCTGGTTTATTTTCTCCTCAAGAGTCATTCGTGACACAAGGTCTTTGGCTCTCTCATGGAAACTCAGCGACGTGTCCTTGTATGGATATGTCTGAGCGTTTGCGGCTGTTATGGCAGCACAGGCAAACAATGTGATGAAAAGTTTTATTTTATTCATGATTGTAATTTGTATTGTTTTCGATTATGTATTTTCTCTCCGCAAAATTAGCTCTTATATTAATATGACAGGTGGAATATTTATTGTTTTGGGTGGTTGGTATTAGTTAATATGCTTTTTTATTGCAGAAAGCATCAACCACTCGGCAACGGCAACGGTCATCACCGTGTCGTAGGAGAAACGGCTGTGTGAAGCGGATTATAAGTCTCCTCTTGGCTTGATGGATACAAAAAAGAAAAGTTCCGGAAATGAAGTGACATCTCCGGAACCTTTCTTTATTACTATTTCAAAATGTGTGCTGTATCAGCAGTGCACAGTGTCTTGGTTTTATTTCACTTTTACTGTGATTGACTTCAAATTGCTGCTTGCGCTTGAGTTGCCAACCATAATTTCGTATGTGCCCGACATTACTCTCATGGTGTTGGTTGAGGCATCCCAACACTCGAAACTGCTGCGTGGGAAGTCAATCTCTACCGTCTGCTTCTCGCCTGCTTTCAGCATTATGCGCTTGTAGGCACGGAGGGTCTTGATAGGACCTTCGGCATCGGCAGTGTTGCGGAGATAAACCTGAACCACTTCCTCGCCGTCCATCTTGCCTGCGTTCTTTACCGTTACAGAAACCTTTCCGCTCTTGTTGTCGTATTTCGGTTTGCTGAACTCAAAGGTGGTGTAGCTAAGACCATGACCGAACTTGAACAGCGGTTCGCCGTTGAAGTAGCGATAGGTGCGGCCTGCCATCTTGTAGTCTTCGAAGTCAGGCAACTGACTGTCGTTCTTATAGAATGTGATAGGCAACTTGCCGCTTGGGTTGTAGTCGCCGAACAGGATGTCTGCCACAGCCTCGCCGCCGCGCTCACCTCCATACCATGCCTGCATGATGGCTTCGCAGTTGCGTGTTTCTGGTTCCATGGCAATGGCACTGCCGGAGCAGTTGATGAAGATAACCTTCTTGCCTGCCTCTTTCAGCATGGCAATCATGTCGCGCTGAGCCTTTGGCAGTTCGATAGAGGTACGGTCGCCGCCCTTGAAACCCTCAACGTTGACCTTCATCTCTTCGCCCTCAAGGCGTGGTGAGATACCGCCCACGTAGATGATGGTGTTGGCTTTGCCTACTTGTGCAAGGATGTCTTCTTTGGTTGGTACGCTCATCTTGCCGAAGTCGAACTGCAGTGTGGCCATGTCATCTTTCTGCATATAGTCGATGAGGAGGTCGTACTTCTGACCGGCCTTCATCTTTATCTCACGACTGCCAATGCCGAGCTTGTCGCTCTTCTTGACAACATCGATGATGGTATCGCCGTTGAGTACTACGATGCCACGGTCGTCGCAACTGATTTTTATTGTTATCGTTTCGTCCTTTGTCGGTGTGTATGAACCTTCATATAGTGCAGAGAAACGCTCGAGGTTTACGCCAGGTGCATATACCGTTGCACCGCCGTTGCTGAGGTTCATCGGTTCGCTGATGTAAACGGTTGTTGCTGGGTCGCCCTCTTTGTTGGTGTTGTTCCAATACTTTGCGCGCATGCCCTTTTTGCCGTCTGGACTTACGAAGTTGGCAAACTTGCTAATCATTGTCTCACTGCTTGTGAGTCCGCAACCGGGAACGTATTTCACGTTGCCAACCTTGTTGCGGATGCCTTCAAGTATCGTTACGGTCTTGGTTGGGAAACCGCAGTAGTTGCCCCACATCATCACAGAGTCGTTGGCATTTGCTCCCATCACCACGATATTGTCGGCCGATTTCTTCAGTGGAAGAATGCCGTTGTTCTGCAGAAGCACAGTTCCCTGCTGTGCAATCTTATATGCCAGGTCCTTGTGCTTCTTGCTGGCAATGACACTTGACGGTATTCTTGTCCATGGCACAAGATGGTCGGCTGTCATGTCGCCTACGAGGAAGCGAGCTATCAGCAGACGTCTAACGCTCACGTCGATGTCCGACTCCTTTATCTCTCCGCGTCTTACAGCCTCTGGCAGGTCGCGGTAGTTGCTGCCGCACTCAACGTCTGTTCCTGACAATACCGCACGGGCAGATGCCGATGCCGCATCCTTGGAAACACCATGACGGCCCGGTTTCCAGAAGTCGCCGATGGCACCGCAGTCGCTGACGATGAGTCCTTTGAATCCCCACTCGTCGCGCAGAATCTGCTGCTCGTAGCGTATGTTACCGCAACAAGGATCACCGTCGTTGCGCTGGTAGGCGCACATCACCTCTGCCACGTCACCCTCCTGCACCAATGCCTTGAATGCCGGCATGTATGTTTCCCAAAGGTCGCGCGCCGGCAGGTCAGTCATATTGAACGAGTGGCGGTTCCATTCCGGTCCGCTATGCACGGCATAGTGCTTTGCACAAGCCAGCAGTTTGCGGTATTTAGAACCCTTCGGTCCTTCAAGTCCGCGAACAACAGCCAGTCCCATCTTGGTTGTAAGATACGGGTCTTCGCCGTAAGTCTCCTGTCCGCGTCCCCAGCGAGGGTCACGGAAGATATTGATATTAGGTGTCCAGAACGAAACACCCTGATACCTCTTTACACTGCCTCTTGCCTTTGCCTCCTGATTCTTTGCCCTTGCCTCGTCGCTGGTTGCAGTGAACACATCCTCCACCAGTTCGTGGTTCCATGATGAGGCCATAGACATGGTGATAGGGAATACGGTAACGAAACCGTTGCGACCGACACCGTGGAGTGCTTCGTTCCACCATTCAAACTGCGGTATGCCCAGTCGTGGAATGGCTGGTGAGCTGTTCATCATCAGTTTCACCTTCTCTTCAAGTCTTAGGCGTTTCAATAGGTCGTCAGCACGTTGCTCTGCTGTCAAACTCGGATTCTGATAGGGTAGGGTCTGCGCCATAACCGTAGCCGCCAATCCCATCAGAATCGAAAATAGCATAGTTCTTTTCTTCATGTCTTTAGTTGTATGATTTTAGTTTATCTTCTTGATTGTTCGATAATGCAAAGATACACAATTTTATATTAATATATGGAGGAATAATTAATGAAATAGGGTGAATCCTTATGAATTCACCCTATTATTGTATAAGAAACAGATATTCTTTACTTCTGCATGAACTTCTTGCCGTTCATGATAACGATACCCTTGAAGTTCTTGCTTACCTTCTGGCCTGCGAGGTTATAGACAACGGTGTTTGTGTTATTTTCTGCTTTAACACCTTCTATGCTAGAAGAAATAGCAGCAGAAAATCCGCTAAGACGACCGGTTCCGCCTCTTTCTGTCATGATGTATTTCTTGCCAGCTGCTATCTGCCAAGTCCATGTCCAGCGATTGTTCGAACCATCCTCTACAAATGTGTTTGTGCTTTCAAGAGCAGTAAAAGTTTCTGCGTCGAAAAGGTTTACAGTCTTATTGTTGCCTGTTCTTACATAAGCGGAAAGAAGGATATCTTGCTTAGCTTCAATGATTACAGGTGTGCAGTCTGCTTTTTCTGTACCATTTGGAGCATCTGCGTTTGGGTCTTTATCAACACGCATTTGCACCCATCCTGTAAATGACTCACCTCCACTGTATTCGTATTTGGAAGAACCGCCAAGAGCAGTGTAGACAGTTGTTGCCTTGAAAAATTCATTGTCTGTCAAGACTGTTCCTGCAGCAATTGATTCCTCACCATTTTCATTTGTCATGTAAAGGTTTTGAGCATTAACACTCACTGCCATAAAAGCAGCAACAATAATAGTAAAAATTTTTTTCATAAACTTTTAGTTTTTGTTTGTAAATATAATAGTTAATTAAATAATGATTATCCTTGTCATGTATCTTTTTACAGAAGTATCAATATGAGAAAGGACTATGTCTTGCTTGATGACTCAGTCCTTTCTCGTATGAAATTGTTTACTTCATAATAAACTTCTTGCCATTCATGATAACGATGCCCTTGTAGGTAGAGTTGACCTTCTGACCAGAGAGGTTGTACATTACACCCTTCTTGCTCTTGTCAGCATTGATGCCTTCGATGCCGTTTGCTGCATCCATAACATCTACATAAAGAACGTAGCATAACTGCTCACCTGTGTTGGTGAATGTTACAGCATTCATTGGTTTTTCCAATGTATATGAACGAACATCAGGATTCTCAAAGTCCTGGAAGCACATCAACTCACCGCCAGATGAGATTACATCGTACGGAACACCGCCAACTTCCTTCCAGTATGCAGCGCGGTCGGTCTGCTCGGCCTTGTTTACATAACTATAGAATGTAAGTTTTTTGGTTACTTGTCCCTCTGGAAGTGTAAGGGTGTTCTGAGCACCGTTTGACACTTTCATGCTCTTGTATTTCTTGCCATCGATAGTGATGTCCTTGCCTGCGCCGATAGTCTTTGATGTGTTGCCTGTTATGGCAATCTTTGAACCATCAGGGAACAACTGCTCGTTTGCAGCTTCGGCTCCGTCGGGAAAGAAGAGTATCAGATGGGTTGTCTCTGCTGGTGTTGATGGCTCGCTTGGTGTATCGTGTTCAATAGCACCATTAGGAGCAACGCTGCCAGGGTTGTTAACTGTTCCGTCAACAGATTTCCATTCTGGATAATACTCATCTGCAACAGTTGTCTCTGCATCACTGTTCTGAGTTTTAGAGATGCTCTCAACAATACTGTTGATGTAGATTTCAACGTTTGTATAATATCCAAACTTATCGAGGCTGTATATGCTGCCGTCTGCTTTATCATTAGGATTCAAACCGTTTGCTGTCTCCCATGCATCTGGCATACCGTCGCCATCGGTATCGGTCTCAGGTGTACCGTTGGCAAGTTTTGGCAATCCTACACTGCCGTCGGAATAAACGATATCCTTTTGGCTGTTGATGAATCCCTTGCCATTGCCATCACCAGTAAATGATGCTTTGCCTGTTTTTGTGTCGCTTACCATAATAGCATCGAGAGCGTCACGCTTTAATGATGCTCCTGCAAAGTCGAGAACCTTATTGTAGGTTTTCCAAACAGTGTGAGTAGTTACAGGCTCGAATGGAATAGGGGAGTCGAGCTTGATAGTATCTTTTGTCTTGGCTGTATATGTGCCGTCGTTGCCGCTGGCATCAATCTGGTTGTACATACCGTATGTCCAGTTGTCCTTGGTTACATCAGCATGTTGTGAGTTGGCATTGCCGTTGACATAGTACTTACCCCAAACGTGCATCATTGGATAGTAGGCATTAGGATTGCCGTTCTCGTCGTGGCAGTATTCTCTTGTGCGAATACCGATACCTGCAATGCGTTTTGCTTTATTTCCTGATGGAGAACCAGGACCTGGCTGGTAGTAGTTGTTCACGATATTAACCTTCATACCCTCACCGCCATAGCAACCGTTGCCGCCAAAGTTGTAGATAACGTTGTTGCGCATGTCCATGCGCTCGTCTTTCTGTGTAGTAGGACGAGGACCAAGGCGTGGAGTACGTGAACCATGATGTGCCAGCAGGTTGTGGTGATAAGAAGCGCCGCTGCCGCCCCAGTTGCCGCCATAACCATGGGCACCCTTGCCATGGCCTGCATTTACAAGACTCTGAGAAACGAGTGACCATTGGAGAGTGATATTTGAGCAACCACTGAATGAGCAGCACTCATCGATGCTCCAGCTCACAGAGCAGTGGTCAACAATGATATTCTTCTGGTCGAGGGAACCAAGTCCGTCCCAACCGTCAGCGCCATTTATAGTTACGTTCTCATTGCCAACACGGAAACGCATGTAGCGGATGATAACGTTGTTGGCACTAATCTGGAAAGGATAGCCTGTTACACAGATACCATCGCCAGGAGCTGTCTGTCCGGCAATGGTGATGTCGCCATTCTTTAAGCTGAGTGTTGATTTCAATGTAATGGTTCCGCCAACGTCGAATACGATGATACGTTTGCCTTTTTGGTTTACAGCATATCGCAGTGAACCGGCATTGTTGTTGTCTTCAAGTGTGGTGACGTGGTAAACCGTTCCGCCACGACCACCAGAGGTGTAGCGGCCGAAACCTTCTGCACCAGGGAATGCAATCTGTCTTGCCTCATCAGCAAATGCGCTTAACGAGCAGCACATAAAGAGCATTAGAGTTCCGAAAATCTTGTTTAGTTTCATATTATTAATAGTTTTAATTATTCTAATTCCGCTGCAAAGTTACTAAAAAGGATTAGAACAATGGATGGTTTTTTGACGTAAATTGTGTACAATTTATTATTATATATTTTAAATGCGCCATTTATGTAGTCTAAATGGGCCACTTAGCATGTCTAAACGGCCCATTTAGGTATGCTAAACGGCCCATATCGAAAACCAAAAAGGCACCCTCACAATTGAGGATGCCTTTACTATTGTTAATAAGAGTATTCTCTTATTTGAGCTGACGCCACTTTGGAGCACCGATACCCAACTTGTAGATATTAGAGTTGCGTACCTTATCGGTATTCTGGAAGTAGATGCCGTCAAGGTTGTCTGTGTGATGCTCCTTCTCGCTAGATGGGTCCATTACATAGTACTTAGGATTTGGAGAAACCATAAGTTCTGTAGCTGAGATATCATCAACATGAACGTCAAGTTCTTCCTGGCCGCTTGGGAAGTTTGAAGAACTGAGGAACTTACCAGGAGCGTTGCTCTTAGCAGAGAAAGCACCCTTGGTAAATATCTGACCTGCTGTCAGGTCGTTGTTTGTTGACCAGTTGTTAGCGATATCGAATGTAACATTACCAGAACCGTCACCACCCTGAATGTTGCGGATGTCGCAACCCTGACAGTTGAGTACACGGAGAGCATCTGCTTCGTCCTTAGTTACTGTCCAGAAGTTGTTCTTGATAGTAAGTACAGAACCACCTGGCATATAACGGAAGTTGAAGAATGGAACGGCACTACGTGTAGCGTGGTTAACGAATGTATTGTTCTTGACTGTAATGTTCCAGCGAACAGACTCATCCCAAACGAGGTTACGGTTGTTGTCAGTGATGATTGAACCGTGAGGAGTGTTTACGAATGTGTTGTTCTCAATTGTTACGTTCTCAAGGATATTGCTCTTTGGCTTACCGTTGTGGTCTGCAAAGATGATATTGTAACCCTTACCGCCGTTGTCATAGAAACCTGTGTTCAAGAATTCGCAGTCCTTCATCACAATGTTGTGGATGTTGAAGTCGTTAGAACCCTGGATACGGAAGAATCCACGAATCAGACCCTGGAATGTACAGTTGTTCCACTCAAGGAGTGTTACGTTGATACCCATACCGTTAGAATACATGTTCATGAAGTAGTTACCGACAGCACCGCCGATACCCTGCTGAGCATGACCATAGTTTCTTGCCAATGGCACCTGAACGTCAAGATCCATGAATCGAACAGAATCGATGTCCAGTGGAATAGTTGAATTCTCACCTGGCTGTGGCTGACGACCGAGCATGAAGTTACAGCTGTTGATATTTGTACCAGTCTGTGTCAAACCGTTAAGGTAGAGGATAGCCTTCTTGCCAGTCTCAGCATAACCTTCAGGATCTGTACGGAGTGTGAGACCTTTGTAAACAGATGGGTTGCTTGTGAAGTGGTATGCCTTACCTGCCTCAAGATAGAACACCTGGTTTTCTGCCAACTCCATAGACTCGCAGTAGTCGATGATAATCTGGTCGAGTTTCATTGACTCATATCCAGAGATGTCATAAACAGCCTCATTGCTTGTACCCTTACCAATTGTATCAGTTGGGTTAATTACATGAGTAAGGAGAATTGGAGGACCTGCTGTTCCCTTTGTACGTTTCATCAATGCATTGTAGTTAGCATCTACAGAAACCTTGATGTCGCCATCCCATACGTCAATGTTATATACAGCGTTCTCTGTCAGACCTTCTACGTCGATGTATCCACGTGTCCAATCTTCGTCTGTAAGCACATACTTGCTGAAACCTGCAGGCACTGTTGCGTTAGGTGAAGACTTTGATGGAGTGATTGTCAGATAGTCAACTTTGAATACGTCGCCTTCTACAGTAAAGTGCTCCTTGAAACCAATCAACTGTTCCTCTGTGTAACCAGCAGTGCTGCGGTTAAGGTTGATACGCATAGAAGTCTTGGTAATGTCTGATACCTGAATGATAGAAGGTACTTCATAGCGTGCACCTGTTTGCAAACCGAGATACTCTGCCCATCCGCGACCATCACCATGACCATACCACTTAGAGTTCAATGGGTCATTTAGATCTGCAGAGTTAAGAGTACGTATTGCGAAACGATAGTCTGTCTGATAGTTCAAGTCCTTGATAACCATGTCAAGAACATCAGCACCTACGATGATTGTATCACCAGAGAGCAGACCCAAAGAGTCTGTCTCATGCCAAGCCTGAGCACCACCTGATACGTTTGGCTGAAGAGCCCAACGAATCTGATATCCGTATGCGCCTTCAACACCATACCAATAGAGGTGAACATCGTTGAGGTCTACTACTGTACAGTTATAAGGGTCAGAATCTCCCTTACCTGTATTGTTGTCGCAGCGGAACATAGTCATGAACTTACGATCTGCTCCTTCTGGAATATTATCATCGTCGTCAGAACATGATACAAAGCCCATAGACACTGCAAACAAACTCAGCGAATATATTAGAAATTTTTTCATTGTTCTAATTGTTAAATTTATAATGTTACATTATTTATTTGTAGCCGAAATGCTGTGTGTAAGCACCGTTTGAGCGAGCGATAGCCTCTTTTGGAATTGGAAGCATATAGCGAACTGCTGGCAGGTTGTTTACATTGTAGCTAATTGGGTCGATAGCCTGCATTGTGCCGTCAACATTGAGGCTAATCTTGCTCTGCTCATTGCCACGGATGTATCCATAGAGAGAATAGAGAATCTGAGCTTTTGGATAACCTGCATCTTCCATCCAGTTGATAGCAGCCTCGTTCCAAATCTTGTCTGAACTTGCACTTTCGCTGCCAGTGATGTCCTTAAGAGCAATAGGAGTGTATGGAAGCTCTTCCATCATCATGTAGTTCTCTGGACTTATCTGTGGTATTGTTGTTTGTGAATAAGGATTGACAACATAGAGCAATGGCAACTGAGTGTTTGTATAGATAGATTTGTCGCCAGTGTTCTTGATATATGTCCAGAACATGCTGAATGGATACTTTTCTGGCCAGTAGATACCATCATAATCAGATACCATATCATCGAAGTTAGAAGATGTCATACAGTTTTCAGCAACAGAGTAGTAGCGGAGGAATGTGTAGAACAGTTTCTCTGCATACTGATTGTTGCGAACGAGATCCTTCCAACGCATGTTCTCACCTGCAAATTCCCAAGAACGCTCATCAAGTACAGCATCAAGGAATGTTTCCTTAGAAGCTGCTGCTGCTGCAACGTAAGCTTCAACCTTGTCGCCATGGTTGTCTGCCTTGAATGCACGCTTGCGAACAGTCTTCAGTGCCTGCTGTGCAGCGTCTGTAGGACCGTTGAGCTCGTTCTCTGCTTCTGCAAACATAAGAAGAACGTCTGCATAGCGGAGGTAAGCGAAGTTGATACCTGTAGCACCTGTTGTGATGTCGCCAAGACCTGTGGTATTCCACAACTTAGACCACTTGCCGTTGTAGCTTGTGTAGTTGTGGTGAACAGCTGGCTGACCTTCTACTTCATAGTACCAGAAACATGTGATGTAGTCGCGGCGGAGGTCATTCTCATCGAATGTAAAGCGATAGAATGGAGTAACCTGTACACCACCGTTTGTCTCACCCCATACGTGTGGAGTCTTGCCTTCGTAAGACTTGGCCTGTGGACCCTGACGATAACCCCACTGACCTGTGCTACCATTTCCGAATGGAAGTTCGAAGATAGCATCGTCGGTGTTGTCAACAATAAAGTTACACTCGTCGATGAACACTTGCTTGTATTCCTTTGTAAGAGAGTGTGTACCAGACTGGATTACAGAGTCAGCGTAAGCGCGTGCAATCTGATAGAACTCCTTATAGTTTTCTGGACGAGCCATCTTACCATAGTTTGTTCCCTCAGCTGGACGGAGTGAGTAACCACCTGCCTGAAGAGCAAGACGTGCAATCATAGCCCAACAAGCTTCCTTAGATGGACGCTCGATACCTTCTGCAATGTCTGATGTCTTCTTCATCAAAGGTGCTGCAGACTTGAGGTCATCGATAAGTTGCTTATATACTTCATCACGGCTTGTTACAGGAAGAATGAACTCCTGTGTAGCGTATGTAGGAAGCATTGTGAAAGGAATATCTCCCCAGTAGCAAAGCAGTTCATAGTAGAACATCGCTCTGAACACCTTTGCCTCACC
Organism: Prevotella sp.; assembly: GCA_017410365.1. Taxonomy (GTDB): domain Bacteria; phylum Bacteroidota; class Bacteroidia; order Bacteroidales; family Bacteroidaceae; genus Prevotella. Next base: position 32,750 of record JAFQQY010000015.1, on the reverse strand, counting down.
CATCATCTGAGTAAGATTCTCATTGTCTGTTGAGTAGATTGGGCTGTTCTCAAGGTTGTAGATGAAGTTGTTGGCTGTTTCTACACCAGAATAAAGTGCATTCCAGAACTTTTCAGCATCGCCAGACTCTGCTGTACAGTCGAAACGCTTAGGAGCGTTGATTTGAGCAACCTCATTTGCGTTTGCAGCAAACTCAACGTCACTGTTAAGCAACATGTTGTTATATGCCAAGTTGCCGAAGGTGTTATCTGTCAATGCCTTTGCATATACTTCATTGAGAGCCATAGAGATTTCTGACTCAGAAGAGTAGATACTCTCATTGGTTGACTTTGAAGGCGCATCAACATCAAGGTAATCATCGCAGGCTGCAAATGTAAGCATGCAGATACCACCTATCAATATATTTTTAATTTTCATATTCTTAATTCTTTAATATAAATTAATTAGAATGATACGTTTACACCAAGAGAGAACTGACGGTTGCGTGGGTAGCGGTTGTAGTCCATAGATGGAGTAAGACCAGACTGTACGTCAACTTCTGGGTCGAAGCCTGAGTAGCTTGTCAAGATGAACAAGTTAGAAGCTGAAGCGTAGAAACGAAGCTTAGACATGCCCCACTTGCCTGTGATGCTTGTTGGGAGTGTGTAACCGATAGTGATGTCAGAGCAACGGAGGAATGAACCGTCTTCAACGAAGTTAGAAATCATAGCCTTTGTTACGAGGTCTGCTGGATTCCAAAGAGATGCGTCAGCATTCATGTTGATGTATATTTCCTTACCATTGTCAAGGTAGTAGTTCTTATACATACACTCACCAGAATAACGGCTACCGTCGTTCACGTGAACATAGCGCCAACGGTTGTCAGCAAACTTGTCAAGTACGTTGTCAAACTGATACTGCTTTGTTGTTGATGAAGACAGTGCGTATGCTGTTGCATTGTAAACATCGAAACCTACCATATAAGTGAAGTTGGCTGTGAAGTCGAAGTTCTTCCACTGACCGCTCAGACCGAAACCACCCTGGAACTCTGGGTTAGAGTTACCGATAACAGTCTTATCGTTGATATCAACAACACCGTCACCGTTGAGGTCCTTCAGCTTAATCTTACCAGGAAGTGTTGCCTCACCTGAGTTGCTGCTGCCGAGAGCCATGTTAACAACAGTGTTTGGCATACGGTTGCCTTCTGCATCATAACGTGGAACCTCGTCAGAGTAAGGAACAGCGAGCAGGTTCTGAACTGGATCGAAGTAGAACTCGTCTGGAGAGTAGAGACCGTCGTAAACATAACCGTAGAAGAGACCGAGTTCACCACCTACTTCAAGTTTGTAGTCACCTTCGTCAGCTGACTTCCATGCACCTGCTGTGTTGTACAGAACCTTATCTGTTGCATTAAGCTTCTCGATAGTCATCTTGTTCAGACCGAATGTCAAGTTACCGCTCAATACATAGTCCTTACCGCGGAGAATATCACCGTTAACTGTCAACTCGAAACCCTTGTTGCTAACCTCACCGATGTTCTGCATCTGCTTAGTGTAACCAGTTGCTGAAGGAATGGTTGACTTGTAGAGAAGGTCGCTTGTTGTGTTCCAGTAGAACTCAGGAGTAATAGTCAAGCGGTTGTCGAAGAATGAAAGGTCAAGAGCGATGTTGCGAGTAAGAGTTGTCTCCCATTTGATGTCCTTGTTAGGGAACTCGCTGTTTGACTCATAGAAAAGTTCGCCGGTAGGCTTCTGCTCACCGAATGCTGGACCACCTGTGTTCTTGATAGAGTAGAGGTAACGCCAGAGGTCGTCGTTGATGTTGTTGTTACCAGCAACACCGATAGCTGCACGAAGCTTCAACTGGTTGATCCAGTCAACATTTTCAAGGAATGACTCGCGCTTCATGTCCCATGCACCAGAAATAGATGGGAAGTAACCCCACTGGTTGCCTGGAGCGAACTTTGTAGAACCGTCGGCACGGAATGTAACAGACAGCAAGTACTTGTGATCGTAGTTATAGTTGGCCTGTCCGAAGAATGAAGCCATGCGGTTTGGTGTAGAAAGTTCTGTAATCAGTTCGTATGGTACACCAAGGTTCATTCTGTTCCATGCTGTCTCAGCGTCAACATCACGGCTGAAGAGGTGAGCTGTCTCATTCTCTGTACGTCTCTGCCAGTTGTAAATTTCCTGACCGAGGAGGAATGACCAGTTGTGGTCATCATTGTGTGTGAATGAATAGCTTGCAGTGTTAGTCCATGTGTATGACTCTGTGCGAACGTCCTTGATTGTAGCAACAGGGAGACCCTGGTGAACAACTTCCTGTCCTGTGCTTGTGAAAGGACCATAGAACTGGTTCTCATCACTGAAAGCTATGCTGTAGTTACCCTCTGTACGAAGAACAAGTCCTTCGATTGGAGTCCACTGAAGAGAAAGCTGGTTGTTGATAGAATAAGAGTGCTTCTTCTTCTGGTTTGTTTGGATGTCAGACTTAGGATTTGTATATGCGAAGTTTGCCTCTTCGTCTGGGTCAGCAACTTCTGGTGCCCAGAATGCAGCCTCGCGAAGACCGTTAGTAGGACGATACTTAAGAACGTCGATAAGACCACCTGAACCGATGCGGCTTGCACCACCACCGATGTCACGGCGATAAGTCATACGTGGGTTGTATGTCAACTTCAAGTTGTCTGTAAGATCAGCAGCAAGCTTGATGTTGAGGTTTGTACGGCGAACGCCAGAACCCATGATGATACCCTTGTCCTCAGTCTGTGTGAGAGACATGTTGAACTTCAACTTGTCTGTACCACCACCAACTGTTACGTTAGCACTGTAGTTGATAGGATTCTCACCGAGAATCTCATCCTGCCAATCGTGCGTAGGCAGAGTATGGTAGATATCAAGGTCGGCAGGGTTACCGAAGTTGTAGCGGAATGGCTTTGCCCAAGAAGAACGTGTACCGTTTGCTGCAGCACGGTCGTACTGATAGTCAACGAACTGAGCTGTGTTCAGAAGATCAAGCTTCTTTGATACTGAAGCAACAGAAAGACGACCGTTGAATCCAACAGTAATCTTACCTTCCTTAGCTGCCTTTGTTGTAACAACAACTACACCATTACCACCCTTAGCACCATAGATAGCTGTAAGAGAAGCGTCCTTCAATACGTCGATAGAAGCGATGTCTGATGGTGGAATGTCGTTGATGTTCTCAACCTGGAAACCGTCAACGATGAACAATGGGTCGTTGCTCTGAGTTACAGACGTAGCACCACGAACGCGGATGTTGATGTCTGCACCTGGCTGACCGTCGACTGTTGTTACCTGCACACCGGCAATCTTACCCTGAAGAGCCTCTGCTGCAGATGCAACAGGAACAGCCTCAAGTTTCTTACCGCTGATAGAACCAACAGAACCGGTAAGGTCTTTACGAGCCTTGCTGGTGTAACCGAGAACTACGACTTCCTCAACGAGGGCGGCGTCGTCTTCCATAACTACCACCATGTTGTTGGCGGCCTTTACTTCCTGTGTCTTCATTCCGACATAGGAAATCACGAGAGTTTTGCCTGCAGCAACCTTGATGTTGAATACACCATCAAAGTTGGTAACGGCGGCATTCTTAGGACTGCCTTTCTCCACAACGGTTGCACCGATAACCGGCTCGCCAGCGGAATCCTTAACAGTACCCTTTAGTGCCTGCGCATAGATATTGCTGACAAAGAATGTCAGGAATACTACAAGCGCAATTCGAAATGTTTTCAAATTACCAGACATAAATGATAAATTTAGTTATTATTATTATAAAAGTTTAATTAATAGGTTTTCTTCTTTATACATATAATATATATTACGCACTATTAGTACGCTTTTAGGGTTATTTTAGTCCATTGTTCATTATTATAGTTCAGCTTTTTAATTCTAGTTAGTGAAAATTATTTTGCAAATATAGGTATTTTTTATGAAATATTTCTTATTTCGTTGCAAAATTATTAAAACTTTGCTGATTTAAGGTGGATTAATTGTTCAAATGGTGGTTATATTTTGTTATAATCAAAAAAAGTCCCCTTCCCGCAGGAAGGAGACTCTTTAATTTGTTATATGCAATGATTACTTGATAATCTTGCTTGTAATCTGCTGGCCGTTGTTGAGTGTCTCTACCTTGATGACAGTGCCCTTGAAGTTCTTGCCAACCTTAACACCGTTGAGGTTGTAGTAAGATGTGCTTACAACACCTTCTGCATTGTTGATGCTTTCAATGCCGGTACCAACTGTCAATGTAGCTTCTGCTGCATCGCCAAGACCACCCATTTCGTTAGCTGCGCGTACAGACCACTTAGCGTTGATGTCGTCAACAACGTATGTCGGTTCTGTTACGAATGCAACTGCCTTGCCGTCCTTGCATACTGCCCAGAGGAGAGCGTAGTCAGAGTTGTCCCAAACCATAGTCTTGTCGTTCTGATAGAGCTTGACATTTGTTGGAGTAGGAGCCTGCTCAGTTGCCTGACGTGGGTCCCAATCGCCGAACATATTGCTCATATTGCCAATCTCGGCTGCTTCTTCAGCACTCAGAACAGGGTTGAATGAGTGTGGATTCTCCTTGCCAAGTTCCTTAACACGTCCGCTAAGGTCAACAGTTGTGCCGCTTGCAGAAACGCTGTTGTATTCAGCAAAGCGTGTACATCCGCCTGCGCTCATGTTTGTCCAGCCGGCAGCTGTTGGTATGGCTTCCATTGTACAGTCAATGTAATAGGTCTCTGCTGCCTCTGTCCAAGGACGACCGAGGAAGTAATTGCCGTTAACATTGTCCTGCTCACCCTTGAGAGTACAATCCTTGAATACATAACCATACTTCACATTTGCACGTGGAGCCACGATGTAACCGCCCTGCTCGCACATTACGATGTCAACATCATTGAAGAATACGTCACCGCTACCGCAAATGAAGTCGGTACGTCCGCGGATAACACCGCCTTCGAAGTAGTAGAGACTCTGCTCACGGTCAGAAACGTAAGTGTCCTGATATGCCCAAAGTGTAACATCCTTGCAGATAGTCTTATTACCGCCGTCAACGAGGATTACGTTACGTCCTGTCGCATCTGGAGTATTGGTCTTCAGAGTGATGTCCTGGAAGTAAGTGTTTGTAGCACCGCTTGTCATATAGAGTAGACCGCTGGTACGGATACCCTCGAGTGGGTTAGCCTGACCGCCAGCACCTGCATCAGGATTAGAAGCGAGGTCGTTAGGCATTGTGTTGGCAACAGTTGTCAGGGCCATGTCCTCACCGATGATAGAGGTGTTAGGAGCACCGAATGATGTCTTAGGATCTGGGTAGCTCTTGCCGTCAGAACCAGTTACCATGCTGTTCTCGTTTGCTGGGATAATGTGGTTGCCCTGCTTAACGAAGATGCGGAAACGCTTGCTCTTGTCTGCGCGTGAACCGGCTGCTGCGAGAGCCTCCTTGAAGTTACCGTCGTCTGGAACGATGAAGTCATAGAGTGCCTTGTTTACAGTAGGTTTGGTCATTGTTGTGAATGTTACATTGACAGGTTCATTCAGCACGTTGTCTGTCAAGTCGCTAACAGAACCGGCTGCAAGCTGGAATGTGTATTCTGTTGCATAGCTCAGGTTCTTGTATTCAGCTGTTACAGCCTTACCAGATGCGCTGAGTGCAAGTTCCTCACCGTTAAGAGTTGCCTTTGCAGCTGCAGTAAGCTTAATCTTCTCGTCAAATGTCATTACCACACGTCCGTTGGCAGAAGCGTTAGCTGCTCCTGTTGCTGGAACAGTGCTTACGAGTGCCGGAGCCTTACCGTCGTCAACAAGCTTCATTGTACCTGTCACGAAGATGTTTGTGATAGAAGTTCCGTCGTTGCTTGCATCGCCGTCGCCGCTACCGTCACGATCAGATGTGTAGTCAGGGATGAAGCGGATATAAAGTTCAGAAGCATTGTTTGCATCTTCGCCGAGTGTAGCCTCAATGTCTGTAACTGTCTTTGCAGCAGGCATTGTTGCACGACCAGCCTCAGTCCAGTTAGTACCGTCAACAGAGTATTCAATCTTCTGTGTCTTGTGTGCGATGTAGTTGTACAGCATCTGGGCCTGAACCTTGATGTTTGTAAACTCGCTTGCATTAATCTTTGTCTGATAGTAGTACTTGTCGCCAATCTTCTGCCAGTTAACGGCAGCGCCCTTCATTGACTCATAACCGTTGGCAGCCTCTGTACTCTTGTCAAGCCAGCCAGTGATAGAACCGCTTTCGTTTGTCAGTATAAGCTGTGCAGCCTCATTGTCCGCTGTACTGTAGAAGTCAGCCACACGACCGTTGTTGCCTCTTCTGTAGAAGTCCCAACCAACGATGTAGTCGATGGCAGAGTAGTTGGCAGTAAGAGCGATATTCTCGGTCATGTTAACCTTAATCTCGCTTGATGTCTGTCCGTCGCTCCAACTGTTGAATGTAAGGATGGCGTTGCTTGCTGCTGTAAGCGCAACCTCTGTGCCTTCCTCATACATGGTCTTTCCGTCAACAATTGTTGGAGCCGGTGCCAACTGTACCATATAGTCGTTAGCGCCACCGTCAAGTGTGATAGCAAGTTCGTAGGTGTTAACCTGCTTGAAGTTTGCTGTAAGTTCAACATTATCATTCAGAGTGTGTACATATACTGCCTCTTCAGAAAGAACAGCACCTGTTGCGTCTGTCCAGTTAACGAAATCGAAACCGAACTTCTCTGTTGCTGTAAGCTTCAGTTCTGTGCCTGCGTCAAACTCATTGCCGTTTGGATAAACATTTACAGAACCGCCGTTCTCTGGATTTGCCTTTGCTGAGATTGTGTATTTGGCAACAGCCTCTGTTGTACCGTTAACAGTTCCTTCGATGTGAACATCGCCGATACCAATCTGCTTTGTAGCACCAAGACTGCCTTCCTCTGTTATGACGAGTGTGAAGCTCTCTGATGTTGCAAGACTTGCAGGAACATCCAATGTGAATTCGGTAGTATATTTTTCCTCAGCACCATGCTTGTCGCTAGCCTGATCCTTATTGTTGCGAGCAGGAATCAAACCTGAAGCAAGAACAGCCTCTTCGCCTTCTGCATTCTTTACGGTAACAGTGAGCAAACCGCCGTCAGTACCGAAGCGTGCAACCTTTGCAGAAACCTTTGTTGCTGTGAATGTAAGACCCTTGCATGGCTTTGCGATGAACTCAACGCTTCTGTTGTCGCCGTTAGGCTGGAGCTTGAGCATCTTAACGCCATTGTTTGCACCTGCATTTGGTGCATCAACGCCAACTGTGAAGTCGCCAGTGCTAACTGTGCAAAGTGTGAATGCACCTTCTGGAGTCAGTACGTTTGGAGTAGCATAGAGGTCAACATCGTTGAGATCCCAAACAATATTAGCAGCCTCATTGTTATATGTCTTGCCGCCTGTTGACTGTACAACAGGGAGGACAACCTGGATATAACGATAGTAAGAACCCTCAGAACCAATTACAACATCGATAGTCTCTGCTGTATTTGCTATTTCGTAACTAATGGTCTTGTCACTTACATAGTCGCTCTGCCCATCAATTTTCAATGGATTGTCGCCTGTTCCTAAAGCATTGTATGCCTCTACATTAACAATGGCACCCTTGCATGAAGGAATTGTGAACTTAGTGCCGCCATTGAGCTGTGCCCAATCCTGCCAGTTGCCGTTAGCAAACTTACCGCCATTGTTTGTGTCGAAGTCGGTCTTAACATCTATAGTCTTGCCATTAACAACAGCCTGTGCTACCCAGAAACCAGTCTTGTTCTGGTAGGCTACTGCAGGCGCACCGTTCTTCTGCTGGAAGTCCCACTTGATTGTCACTGGCTCAGTGCGGTCAGCAAGAGCTACAGCATTGGCTGTGAATACAGGAGTAAGGGTAAGGTCTGAAGTCATCTTCACTTCCTCGCCGATAGCATATGTGTTCTTTCCGTCTGTCCAACCTGTCAGAGTCTTGCCTTCCTGGAATAATGTGAAGTTTACAGGAATCTTAATTGATTCGCCCTCATTAACCTTGATGTTTGCAGGCAGTGAACCTTCCTGTGCAGCATCTCCCCAACTGAATGTTGCAGTGTATTCTGTAGGAATATCAGAGGCAGCTGCTACCATCATATAAGGAGTGTAGCTTTTAGACTCGATAGTGAGTGTAGTTGCGCCGCCACGATAATAGCCGAATGTAACAACATCGTCTGACTTATTGCGGCTCCAGCATCCTGTGCCAACAGCAAATGATGCAACCTCAGCACCTGAACCATCTGTCACCTTTACTGTGTGACCAGAATAAGTACAGTTGCCAACTCCAATCTTCACAGCGCCGTCAACTGGCACAACAAGTTTAACACCTGTACAGCCGTGGTCGTTGTGATACTGGCCACTGATTACAGCTACAGCCGAAGCGTCGGTTGCGCCAACTCTTGAAACAGTGCCGTCGTCAGCAACAGCAATACCGAACTCGAAGCTCGTTTTGCTTGAAACTTCCTCGGCGGTCAACAGACTTGAAGCATCATTGTATGCTGTCAAGTCAATCTTGAAGTCCTTAAATGCAGCAAAGGATGGCATCGCTACCACCATCATAAGCAAAGCAAGGACATACCTTGAAATGTTTTTAATCATAAGTTAATAATTTGTTATTTAATAAAGTTATTGGTTTAATTTCAGTTTAGTTAGTCAATTCGGTTGCAAAGATACATTATTTTATTTTATTATTAAAATTTTGTAGGGGTAATAATAATTAATAATGGTGGATTATTTGGTCAAATTGTGTATTTTATAGCTAACTTGCACTGCAAATTGAAACATTGGGATGATTTTTATTGAAGTGTATTAATATACGCTTTCCGTGTATATTATTACACTCGGTCATTAGGTTGAAAAAACAGGGAATTTTGTTGCGATTTAGTAAACTGGCACTTTACTAAGAGAGAAGTGCCAGATCTCTCATCGTAAAGTGCCAGTTTACTGAAAGAGAAGTGCCAGATTACTTTTTATGAAAGAAAAAGGGCTTTTAGCAAGACTGTATATTTATACGAAAAGTTCCGCCAAATTCTTAATGAAACAGATTGTGTTCATATAAGAATTTGGCGGAACTGGAAAAGGGATAGTGAATTTATCTGATGATAATCTTCTTTACATTCTTTTTGCCGTTAGCAAGTTTGTCTATTCGAATAAATGCACCCTTCGAAGGGGTATCAATTCTTACACCGTGCATGTTGAAGAATTGTGTTTCAACAATCTCGCTATTTGTTACTTCTTCAATTCCTGCCACCTCGGCATTGATGGCTGCCACAAAGGTGCCGTCGGCCTTGGTGTAGGCTGGGTAGTATTCCTTAACGGCATCTTGGCTTGCCTTGTTGCCGCCTATCATGATGTCTTGAACGAGGCTGTTGATATATACTTCGAGGTTGGTGTAGTACTTGTATGGGTCGATGGTGTATTGATTGGCGTCGTTGCTGTTGGGGTTGAGTCCGTTGGCTGTTTCCCAGTCGTTAGGCATACCGTCCTTGTCGGAGTCGAGTGGGGCAGTGCCGCTGTTGAGTGTAGGCCATCCTCCTACATCGTTCTGCGAGTCGATAATGCCCTTGACCTTTGTCACGCTGCCCATATACTCGGCAGTGCCGTTCTGGGTCTCGCGCATATAACGCTCGTCGTGGCTGTCGCGGCTGAGCGATGCTCCGGCATACTGCATTACCTTCAGGTAGGCAATCTCGGCATTGTGGGTGGTCACTTCTCCGGCGTCAATAGGTTCGTCAAGCTTTATCTTGACATAGCCTGCACCCTCGCCGTAGTAGTTGTTAGGGTCGTTCATGCAACGCTCGCCGTTGACGGTAGGTATGCCGCTGTCATAGACAACGCCCTTCCAGTCGTAGTTGGCAGCGCTGGCACCGGCAGCCGTAACGTAGTTGCCGTTGATATAGTAGCGGCTGGTGTAATCTGGGAACGGATTGTCGCCGCCGTTGCCGCTGTCGGACTTAGATACCTGTGTGACGCGGGTCTTGTTCTTTGTGCCCGGACCAGCCTTGTAGTAGTTGTTCACCATGTTGATATAACCGCCGCCCGGACCGCCGTAGCAGCCGCCGCTGCCCCAGTTGTACATTACGCAGTTGCGGAAGTCAACACGCTCTGCCTGTATGGTGTTAGGATATTTTGAGGTGTCGTAGCCGCTCCAGGCATAGCGAGCGCCGTTGAAGCGTGGCACACGGTTGTTGAGGTGGATGAGCAGATTGTGATGGAATGATGCGTTCTTGCCTCCCCAGATGCCGCCGTAGCCATGAGCTCCCTTGCCATGACCAGCGTTGTTGAGTGCCTCGGCAATGGTACACCACTGCATGGTGAAGTTGCGGTTGTCGTAGAACGATGCCACCTCGTCGATGCTCCAGCTGAAAGAGCAGTGGTCGAGGATGATATTGCTGCGCTGGCGTCCCCAGATTGCATCGGCTCCCTCGTTGATGTCAACGGCATTGCCTCGGCGACTGCGGATGAAGCGGATGATGACATTGTTTGCAGACATGTTGATGGTGTAGTTGGCGAGCGTGATGCCGTCGCCTGGCGCTGTCTGTCCGGCTACGGTGACGTCGCCTTTTGAAACCTTGATGTCCGAACTCAGTTTGATTGTTCCCGCCACATCGAAGACGATTGTTCGCTTTCCGCTCTTGCCCAGAGCCTCGCGCAAGGAACCTGTGCCGCTGTCGTTAAGGTTGGTGACATGATAGACCGTGCCGCCGCGCCCGCCGGTGACATAACGTCCGTGACCTTCGGCACCTGGAAAAGCAGGTGCCTGTGCCATGGCAGCAGCACTGATGATGGTTGTTAATCCTGTAAGCAATAGTTTTTTCATAAAGTGAATATTATCGAGTTGTTTAGTTTCAATGTGCAAAGGTAATATTTTTTATTTATTCTTGAAAAAAAAGACGCACAATAAAATGTGCGTCCTTATAAAAGTTCTCGTCAACTCATCAACTCATACAACTTGTCAACTCGTCAACTAAAAAATCACTGCATCTTCTGGAATCCCTCCCAGCGCACGTTCCACTTGCCGTCCTTAGGGAAGCCTGGGTTGTGTTCGGTTGTTCCGTCCCAACCGGCACACATCATAGCCACGGCTGTGAGCAGTGCACCGTTGCCCGGCATGTAGAGGCGCAGGCGCTTTGGTTCCTGGAAGTTATGGCCGTTCTTGAGATAAGTGTTCTTCTGCTTGTCGATGAGCAGAGCGTTGAGGGCGGTGTTTGTCTCGCCAAGACGAGCGGCACACATGGCAACCATTCCGTAGTCCCATCCCCATGTGGTAGGCCAGTTCCAGTTGTCCATAACCCAGTTGAGAGTCTTCACCATCTTCTGCTTGTCGTAGAGCGGAGTGGCAGGCAAGAGACCGCATGCTCCGAGAACGGCAGGGTGGTCGGAACGGCACTTGAGATAGAAATCTTCTTCAGAGATATCCTTGCAGCCAACCTGTGCCGCTGCTATGAACGGGTCGAAACCCTCTTGCTTGGCACTGGCGTTGAATGGTTTGAGCGGTTCGCCGGCAGTATAAATGCCATCTTTCTCTGCAAGAGGAGCCATGTTTCTGATTATGGCATCCCATTCTGCATTGCGCTCCAGTCCCTGACGCTCACGCCACTTCTGTGCTACGCTGAGTCCGTAGTGCCAGTAGGCCTGCTCGAAAGGATGGTTGTAAGAGAAATCCTTTGACATTGACTCCTGCATGGCAGTCTGTCCGAAAAGCTTTATCTTGCCTTCTCGTGGAGCACACTGCTGTGCGAAGTCGGCCATGAATACAGCCGTTGCCTCTACCTGCTCGGCATATTTCTTCAATGTAGCCTTTGAAGGGTTGTGGCGGTACATCTCCTCTGCCATATATATATAATGTGGCTGCTGCCATGTGAGGAACGAACCAGTATTTGAAGGTGCCTCGCCAGCCCATGGGTCGGTCATCTTCATCCAGCGTGCACCCTTGAAGCCCTGTCGCTTGGCGATGTTGATGGCTTCTGGATAAGCAACGTCGTTGTACCAGTCGAGAACGGTGGCGAGCACCTCTGGACGATTCCAGAGAGAGAAGTCGATCATGTGCCACCATGTCATTTCGAGGTGAGGACGGCCGAACCATGTGTTGTAGGTAAGACCGGTTTCCTGCGGTACGGTGGTGTTGGCGCAGTTGATGTATGTGAGATACTGCGAGAGAACCACGCGGCGCTCCAGTTCCTTGGCACGCTCGTCGGTGCACTGGCTGAAATCAGCAATAGCTCCTTTAAGCCAGAAGCGTGGCCATGCCTTAAGCACTGCCTTGTGGGTCTGGTCATACTCGAATGGTGCAGGGCGCATGCGGTTTTGGCGCAGTGTGTATTCGGCGCAGAATGTAAGCAGGTCGTCGGTTGTAGAAAGAGTGAAGTGGTGGGGCGCAACTTCCTTAAGAGTGGCATTGCCCTCCCACTTGATAGTGACGAAATATGTGGTGGCGTCAACGGTGCGCGCTATTGTTGCATAGTTCTTGTCGGAAGCCACAATCTGCGACTGGTGCTTGTCGGCGCTGTTCCAGTCGGCACCGCTGTCGGCATGCTTGCCAGTAGGGTAGGCAAACTTGAAGCTGATGGTGGCGCGCTGGTCTTTAAGCATGTCGCTCTTTATGCGGGCGAACATGCAATCCTTGTCCTGCATGCAGGCAGTAGTAACCTCTACGTTAGTTTCGTCGGCGGTGAACTTAGACTCGATCTTGCCGTCCCAAAGCATCAGTTCCTGACTGATATTGGTAAGGTCTTTCAGTGCAATGGGATTGCCGCCCTTGTCTTTCAGTTCGAAACCGATGGTGCCGAGATTAAGGCGGTGAGGATTTACTCGGAAGTACTCCGTGGCCTGCTGGTCTCTGCCGCCGCCTTTCTTAAACTCCACAGCATAAACCTCTTTGTGGCCATGGCCGAAGTCGTAGGCCTTCTCTGTTTCAGAACGCTGCAGGTTGTTGGTGTTTTTAAATGAATGCCATCCCCAGTCTGACATCGTGTTGAGAGGCACACCTGCCTCATAGTCAAAAGGGAAGCTCTGCAGGCCTGTTACGTCAACGGTTGCGGCGAAGTGGCCGTTACCAACAGTTAACGAAGCCAGAGGGTCGGCTTCGTTAACTATAGGATTATTTCTTGTTACTACCGCCTTGCGGTCGATGCTTGCGGTGATGTTCTCTGCATCGTAGCCCATCATCTCCATCTCCAGTGATGCCCAGATGAACGGACCGATACCCTTTGCGTCGTTATCGCGGATAGGTTCGCTAAGGTAGTATTCAAATGAACCATCACGACGGGCGTTGTGCTTAACCTTGCCCTTAGGGTTGACCTTCTTCATGGCAGCCTCTACCTCTGGTGTGGCAGCCGGGCCAAGGCCTGCAACGGCGCAGCACTGAGTGAGAGAGATGGTCTTGTCTGGATGAACCTTTATGAAGTTCTTGATAATACCCTTGTAGGCCCTGATGCCGGCATCGCGATACTTGATGTCTGTGACATAGCCCTTGCGGTAGGCCTTGAGCATAGAGTAGGCGAACATTGAGGTACATGTTGACTCAAGGTAGTTGCCCTCGCGCTCAGGACTGTCCATTACCTGATACCATGTGCCGGTCTTCTTGTCCTGCCACTTGATGATGGCGTCGAAGTCTTTCTTCAGTACCTCCTCAACCTCTGCACGACGAGCGTAGTCGGCAGGCAGAGCATCGAGCAGTTCGACGAGTGCCATTGTGTACCATCCCTGTGCGCGTCCCCAGCAGTGCTGGCTCAGGCCAGTCTGCTTGTCGGCCCAGAAGGTGTGGTTGGTCTCGTCCCATGCGTGGCGGTTGAGGCCAGTCTTCGGGTCGAGCGTGCGGGTGTAGGTCTTCAGAATCTGTTCAACGGCATCGTTGTAGATCTTCTGTGCAGCCTTCTCCTTCATCTCGCCCTGCTTGGTGAGGAGGTTGGCAGTGAGCACGCGATAAGGGAGACCCATGAAGATACCGTCGAGCCATACCTGATATGCATAGATGGCCTTGTGCCAGTAAACGCCGTCGTTGGTGCGCGGCTGCTTCTCGAGCTGCTTCATCATGGTCTTCATGGCAAGCAGATTCTTTGCCTCTGGGTACAGTTCGTACATGCGAGTAACGAAGTGGCCAGTGCGGATATTGTCGAGGTTATAGTCGAGCATCTTATAGCCGCGGATGTCGCCGGCAGCATTAATCATGGTGTCGGTATATTCCTGGCAATACTTGCGGATGTTCTCGTCGCCATATCTCAGGTATGTGTCGAGCATAGACTCCAGTTCGATACCCATTACATAGCTCCACTTTGGACGAGTAGAGAAGTCGAGCAGATAAGACTTAGGATAACGCTGCATCTCTGACCATGTGAGCCACTGGCTGTAGTTCTTGAACGGTTTCTCCGTGAGGCAGAGGTTGCCGTTTATCATCACGTTGTCGAACTTGATGTCCTTTGTGCGGCCGGTGATGTTGTTGCCATCGGCAACGCCGTCGAACTTACAGTTCTTCAGGTTGATGTCATATACGTTTGTAAGATTGTCGAGACCGATAATCTGAACGCCGTACTTGCTCTTCTTGCAGGTTACGTTCTCAAGGTTGACGTTGCGAACGACAGGGTTGAAACCACGGCAGCAAATCTCGTTGCGCTCATAGTCAAGATTGATGCGGAGCACTGCTTCACGGCACTGGCCTACCTCGATGTTGCGGCAATAAATATTCTCGATGACACCGCCACGGCAAGGGTTGGTCTTGATGCGAACAACGCGGTCAAGGTTAGGAGAGTCCATCTTGTTGTTCTCTGCAAACACGTTGCGGCAACCGCCGGAAATCTCGCTCCCGATAACAACGCCGCCATGACCGTCTTTCATCTCGCAGTTGCGGATGATGATATTCTCGCTTGGCTTTGCCCAGAGACGACCGTCGTTGTTGCGTCCGCTCTTGATGGCAATACAGTCGTCGCCAGTGTCGAAGTGGCAGCCCTCGATAAGCACGCCGTCGCATGACTCAGGGTCGCAGCCGTCGCCGTTAGGACCGTTGTTGATTACAGTTACGTTGCGTACTGTAACATTCTTGCAAAGCAATGGGTGGATTACCCAGAATGGCGATGCAAGCATCTTTACACCTTCGATGAGCACACCGTCGCAGAGGTTAGGACTAACCAGCTGTGGACGCAGACCATCCTCCTTGGTGAAGCGGCGCTCGTCCATAGGAACCATATCTTCTGCCATCTTGAGCAGACGGGCACGGCTGCCGTTGCGCTGGCTTACCATGCCTTCCTTCCATCCGTAGCGAGGAGCGCCGCACCATGGCCACCATGTGTTGTTGTTGCCGCCGCCGTCGATGGTTCCCTTGCCGGTGATGGCAATGTCGGTAGCCTTGTAGGCATAGATACATGGAGAGAGGTTCCAGCAGTCGACACCTTCCCAACGGGTAGGAACGATAGGGTAGAGCTCAGGCTCGAAAACGAACTGCAGTGTGGCACCCTCCTCGATGACAAGGTTGACCTTGCTCTTCAGTTCGATGGCGCCAGTGTTCCACTTGCCTGCAGGGATGATAACCTTGCCGCCGCCAGCCTTGGAACATGCTGCAATGGCCTTGTTGATGGCCTTCTGGTTAACGGCAGCCTTTGCCTCAGGCTTGGCTCCGTACTTGGTGATAACAAACTCTTTGTTGGCAAATTCTGGTTGCCTGATGCTTTGCTCAATCTGCTTGTACTGGGTTTCCCAGATATTCGCCGAAGAGGCGAGAGGGAAAAACAAGCATAGAAGCAACAAATGTAGATACTTCATAAGTTATAATTAATTATATATTTTTAGTTGTTCGTCGGTAATAATATGTGTCTGTTTTAGCCATATTTTGTGCAAAGATAATAATTATTAAATTAAAAATGCTTCTGTTTTATGATATTTTATTTGGCTGTTAGTGTAAATTTGTCAATTTGTCAACTTTCGTGAATGATAATTAAATATAATACCAGTTTTTTTACCTATTATTTCAAAAAATAAGCATCTTGTAGACTTTGTGATTGTAAAAAATAGATTACTTTTGCATTCTAATTTATTCTGGAACAATGAAATTGATAGACTTTTTGAATGAGAAAGATCTGTTTGCCAAAAACATAGGTTGCAAGCTGGTAGAGATTCGTGGTGGTTATTCAAAAGCCACAATGACTGTTGCCGACTGCCATTTAAATGCAGGTGGTGTATGTCAAGGCGGTGCATTGTTTACTTTGGCAGATTTGGCTTTGGCGGCTGTGATGAACAGTAGGGGATGCCTCACTTTCGGAATACAGAACAATATTATGTATTTGAAGAGTGCAAGACTGGGTGAAGTTCTTATAGCAGAGGCATTTGAAGTGTATGACCACCGAAGGATACCGGCAGTGGAAGTTAAGATAACGAATGCTCAAGGAGAGTTATTGTGTCATGTAACGGGACTGGCATATCGGAAAGAGGCGGAATTACCCATAGATGGTCTAATGTAAATGATTCTTTTGTGACATTATCATAGTATTTTCACAAAAAGACTAAAATTTAACATAAATAATTTGTTTTTAATAATAATATGTCATATATTTGCAACCAATAAGT
Source organism: Prevotella sp. (assembly GCA_017410365.1). Classification (GTDB taxonomy): domain Bacteria; phylum Bacteroidota; class Bacteroidia; order Bacteroidales; family Bacteroidaceae; genus Prevotella. Next base: position 16,191 of record JAFQQY010000015.1, on the reverse strand, counting down.
TGCATCCACTTGTTGATGATCTTATTACATTATATTTTTGAGGTTGGAGCGTCCTGCACCAACCTCTATTTTTTTCGTAAAAGCGGATTGTTTTGTACTTACAACAGGTACAGGCAACTAATACAACCATTACACGTCGCATGTAATGATTGTACAAATGTTTTGTATTGCAAAAGAACAAGTGGGATATGCACCCTTTTATATGTCCCAACCCAATGCAGAAGCGCCTAGAACTGCAGCTCCAGCACCGTCGAGGCCGCTTACGAGGAACTGTGCCTTACCTTTGAAGATAGGCATGACATGAGAATCGTATGCCTCTTTTATCGGATTCATAATCAGATCGCCAGCCTTAATCAATCCGCCAAAGAAAATAAAAGCCTCGGGACTTGAAAAAGCAGCGAAGTCAGCGCAAGCCTCACCAAGCATCTTTCCTGTGAATCTGAATATCTCGTTAGCAAGTTCGTCACCCTTTCCTGCTGCAATACTAACGTCGAGTGAAGTTATTTTATCAGCATCAAGTTCACGCAACAATGATGGGCGATTTGAATTCTCAAGCACTTCGCGTGCAGTACGAGCCACACCTGTTGCCGAACAATATGCCTCAAGGCATCCTTTTCGTCCGCAACCGCATGAGCGACCATCCTCTCTTACCATAGTTACATGGCCAAGCTCACCGGCAAATCCATCGCTACCATACAGCAACTGGCCGTTGACAACGATGCCTGAACCTACTCCAGTGCCAAGCGTAATGACAATGAAATTCTTCATTCCTTGAGCAACTCCATATTTCATTTCGCCTATTGCTGCAGCATTGGCATCGTTGGTCATAGCAGCAGGAATGCCAAGAGCGTCGCTGAACATCTTTGCCAAAGGAACAACTCCCTTTGCCCAAGCGAGATTAGGTGCGTTTTCTATCGAACCGGTATAATAATTTGCATTTGGAGCTCCTATGCCCATAGCCTTTATCTTGTCGATGCCACCAACCTTATCGATAATACCCTTTAAAGCCTGCAAACTGGCATTTACATATTTGTCTGCATCGTAGAAACCTTGAGTCTTCATTGAGGTAGATGCAACTATATTGCCACGTCTGTCAACAATACCGAAAACAGAATTTGTTCCCCCTAAATCGAGTCCGATAACGTATGGTTTGTCCGTATTTGGTGTGTTCATAGTTCAAGTTTTAAAATTAGTCATTGCATTTTTAGTGTGGCAAAGTTATGAAAAAACAATGATTGGGCAAAGATTTAGGTTTAAAAACTTGTGTATTTCGTTTAATTTTAGCAATTTTGCAGTCGTGATACAGTTTCCATTACAAATAGATATATTGAATTTCATATTCAAAGGCATGTTAATAGGCATAATAGCATCAGCTCCAATGGGGCCTATAGGTGTTTTGTGCGTACAGCGTACTTTGAATAAAGGTCGTTGGTATGGGTTTGCTACAGGAATTGGTGCAGCTTTCAGCGATATAATCTATGCCGTTTTCAGTGCCTTGGGTATGGGGCTTGTAATGGATTTTATAAGTAATCAGCAGAACAAGTTTTATTTGCAGATAGTAGGAAGTCTAATGTTGTTGGCATTTGGTTTGTACACCTATCGCACAGACCCAACTAAGAATATCAGAAAGGCAGGTAATAAGAAAGGTTCTTTGGTGCATAATGGAATAACTGCCTTTTTCGTGACGTTGTCAAATCCGTTAATAATTTTTCTGTTTTTGGCTTGTTATGCACAATTTGCCTTTGTACTTCCCGACCATCCCTTTGAAATGGCTGTCGGCTTGCTGAGCATTTTTGCTGGTGCTTTGTTATGGTGGTTCGGCTTGTCATGGCTTATTGATAAAATAGGAGGAAAGTTTGACCAAAACGGTATCAAGATAATCAATCAGGTGATAGGAGCGGTAGTAATGATATGTTCTGTCATTATGCTATTCGGTACTATAACCAATTTGTACAGATTTTTCTAATATTGAAATATGTTTATTTCGCAGCAATTAAGAAAGAAGAACATAGCCGAATACTTGCTTTATATGTGGCAAGTAGAAGATACAATTAGGGCTTTCGGATGCTCATTGTCGAGAATAAGACGTGATTACATAGATAAGTTTGACTATAACGAGGAAGAAAAAGAAGAGATGACTGACTGGTATGGCAATCTCATTACGATGATGAACCAGGAAGGATGTCGTGAAACAGGGCATCTGCAGATTGTCAAGATTACCATGCAGCAATTGGAAGAACTGCATGGCCAACTGCTGAGGAGTTCAAAATTCCCCTTTTATAGTTCCGAATACTATAAAGTGCTTCCATTTATTGTTGAATTGCGCAACAGAGGAGCCAATAAGGAACAAAGTGAAATTGAGACCTGTTTCAACTCTCTTTACGGTATGATGATGCTGAGATTGCAGAAGAAAAGCATCAGCACTAACACTGAGCATGCATTAAAGGAAATAACAACTCTGATAGGCATGCTTAACGATTATTATTTCAAAGACAAAGAAGAACCGCTAGAATTTGATTAAATATTATTTTTATGAATATACTTATTACAGGCTGTAACGGGCAGTTGGGGAACGAAATGCAATTGCTGGAGAAAAACTATCCTCAGCATACTTTCTTTAATACTGATGTTGCCGAATTGGATATTACCAATCAGTTGGCTATCAATGATTTTGTAAATCGCAATGCAATAGATGGTATTGTCAATTGTGCAGCATATACAGCAGTAGACAAAGCCGAGACAGACAAGGAACTGTGCACTTCGCTCAATACCTTAGCTCCTGCCTATTTGGCAGCAGCTGTTGAAAAGCGTAATGGATGGATAATTCAGGTGTCTACAGATTATGTATTTGATGGAACACATCACACTCCATACGTAGAAACAGATACTCCTGCTCCAGATAGTGTTTATGGTAGTACAAAACTCGCAGGTGAATTGGGGGTGAGCAAGTTCTGTAAAAAATATATGATTATACGTACAGCTTGGCTATACAGTACATTTGGAAATAATTTTGTGAAGACAATGATTCGATTGGGTAAGGAGAAACCAGAACTGGGTGTAATTTTCGATCAAATAGGTACTCCAACCTATGCTAGGGATCTTGCTATTGCAATTATGACTGCCATTAATCAAGGAATCGTATCTGGTGTATATCATTTCTCAAACGAAGGAGTGACAAGTTGGTACGACTTTACCAAAGCGATTCATCGTTTGGCAGGCATCACTACTTGCAATGTGAAACCATTGCACACTTCGGAATATCCAACACCTGCTAATCGTCCGGCATATAGCGTGTTAGACAAGACAAAGATAAAGCAAACTTATTCGTTGAATATTCCATATTGGGAGGATTCGCTTAAGGAATGCGTTGATAGCTTAGTATAAAGTGTTCGCAATCAGGATAATATTTGTTTTATGAATCAAGAAATAGAAAGAAGAAGAACGTTTGCCATTATCGCGCATCCAGACGCCGGTAAGACTTCACTTACTGAAAAACTCTTGCTTTTTGGTGGGCAGATACAGGTGGCTGGTGCAGTTAAAAGCAACAAAATCAAAAAGACAGCAACGTCTGACTGGATGGATATAGAGAAACAGCGCGGTATCTCTGTAACAACATCCGTTATGGAGTTTGACTATCACGACTATAAGATTAATATCCTTGACACACCTGGTCACCAAGACTTTGCTGAGGATACCTATCGTACACTCACTGCGGTTGACTCTGTAATTATAGTAGTAGATGGAGCAAAAGGTGTTGAGACCCAGACACGCAAATTGATGGAAGTGTGCAGAATGCGCAATACACCTGTTATCATCTTCGTTAATAAGATGGACCGTGAGGCAAAAGACCCGTTTGACTTGCTTGACGAACTGGAGGAGGAACTGGCGATTCAGGTAAGACCGCTTACTTGGCCAATAGAAAGTGGTGTCAGATTTAAGGGTGTATATAATATATATGAAAACAACCTTAACCTCTTTCAACCTTCTAAGCAGGTGGTTGCGGAAAAAGTTGAAGTTGATATCAATACGGAAGAACTGGACAATCATATTGGTTCGCAATTGGCAGAGAAACTTCGCAATGAATTGGAACTGATAGAAGGTGTATATCCAGAATTTGATGTTGATGATTACCTCAAAGGAGGATTGGCACCGGTATTTTTCGGGTCTGCTCTTAACAATTTCGGAGTAGAGGAACTGTTGAATACATTTGTAGAAATAGCACCATGTCCACGTCCAGTCAAGGCTGAAGAGCGCGATGTGCAACCAGATGAACAGAAGTTTACAGGCTTTATATTCAAAATAACAGCCAATATAGACCCCAATCATCGTTCTTGTATCGCTTTTTGTAAGGTTTGTTCCGGAAAATTCTCACGTAACACTCCATATTATCATGTACGTCATGATAAATCTATGCGCTTTTCGTCTCCTACGCAGTTTATGGCTCAGCGAAAAACAACAGTAGATGAGGCGTGGGCTGGAGATATAATCGGTTTGCCGGATAATGGCACCTTTAAAATTGGAGATACACTCACTGAAGGTGAGAAACTACATTTTAGGGGATTGCCAAGTTTCTCTCCGGAAATGTTTAAATATATTGAAAATGCAGATCCTATGAAGTCAAAGCAGTTAGCTAAAGGTATTGACCAATTGATGGATGAGGGTGTGGCACAGCTGTTTGTCAACCAGTTTAATGGTAGAAAAATTATAGGAACAGTAGGCCAACTGCAGTTTGAAGTTATTCAGTATCGTCTTGAGAATGAGTATAATGCAAAGTGCCGTTGGGAACCTGTGCATCTTTATAAGGCTTGTTGGATAGAAAGCGATAATGAAGCTGAATTAGAAAACTTCAAAAAACGCAAGTATCAGTACATGGCAAAGGACAAGGAGGGACGTGATGTCTTTCTTGCTGATAGTGGATACGTGCTTAGCATGGCACAAGAAGACTTTAAGAATATTAAGTTCCATTTCACTAGTGAATTCTGATTCTTATGAAACGTGAGGATGATATAAAGAATGCTGTTGAAGTAATGAGAAAGGGTGGGGTGATACTCTATCCTACAGATACGGTTTGGGGAATAGGATGTGATGCGACTAATGAGAAGGCTGTGGCCAGAATATATGAAATAAAGCGTCGTGAGGATTCTAAGGCAATGATATGTTTGGTTGATAGTGATAATCGCCTTCAGAGATATGTTCGCAACGTTCCGGATGTAGCATGGCAATTGTTTGATTGCGCAGAAGATCCTACAACGATAATTCTCGACGATGCCACAAACTTAGCCCCCAATCTTGTGGCAGAAGATGGAAGTATTGCAATAAGGATTACTAAAGAGGAATTCTCTAAGGAACTCTGTTATAGATTTCAAAAGGCCATAGTTTCTACTTCAGCAAATATTTCAGGAGAACCTACAGCCCAGAACTATTGTGATATTCCGCAAGAGATAATCGATTCTGTAGATTATGTCTGTTGGACAAGAAGGCAAGAACATAAACCTCATAAACCATCAGCAATCATCAGATTAAGGAAAAATGGGGAAGTACAGATCATAAGAAAGTAATACTGTTGGAAATAGATAAGGAAAACATAGGCTGGTTTGATAAACTTCTGAAACTGCGTGAGGAACATATCAGTGAGCGGACATTTATATTGATGCTCGCCTTTATGGTTGGATTCTTTGCTGCTGTTGCAGCTTTTGTTCTTCATGGAATGATAAATCAGATTGTGGCATTGCTTACAGGTTCTTTTGATGAACATGCAGCAAACTGGCTCTATTTGGTATATCCTGTGGTTGGTATATTCCTTACTTCTCTTTTCGTAAGATATATAGTAAAGGATAATATCAGTCATGGAATAACTAGGATTTTATATGCAATAAGCAGCAAAAACAGTAGACTGCGTGGACATAATTGCTGGTCTTCTGTCTTTGCTTCAGCAATAACGATTGGCTTTGGTGGTTCTGTGGGTGCCGAGGCTCCAATTGTACTAACAGGCTCTGCGATAGGTTCTAATCTTGGCAAACTTTTCAAGATGGATAATAAGACCTTGCTTTTGCTTGTTGGTTGTGGAGCGGCTGGAGCAATAGCTGGTATATTTAAGGCTCCCATAGCAGGTCTTGTATTTACATTGGAAGTTCTGATGATAGATTTGACAATGGCCTCTCTGCTCCCTGTCCTAATATCTTGTGTTACAGCAACATGTTTTACATATATATTCAGAGGCTCGACATCTATGTTTACTTTCGAACTGGAAAGTGCATGGGTTGTCGAACGAGTTCCTGCTAGTATCTTGTTGGGTGTTACTTGTGGACTGATAAGTCTGTATTTTATACGCTCAATGACAATGTGCGAGAATTTGTTTGCCAAGTTTAATGACCGTCCATACATAAAACTTGTTATTGGTGGTGGTATGTTGAGTCTGTTGATATTTCTGTTTCCTTCGCTTTATGGTGAAGGGTACCATGATATTAATTTGTTGCTCAATGGTAAAACTGATGCTGATTTTGATGCCATTCTAAATAATTCTCTGTTTGCCGGTAATGGCAACTTTCTGATTTTGTACTTAGCACTTGTGTTATTGACAAAGGTTTTTGCTACATCTGCTACAAACGGAGGAGGAGGGTGTGGTGGAACATTTGCTCCAAGTCTTTTTATTGGTTGTTTTGGAGGTTTCCTGTTCTCCAGATTATGGAATATGTATCAAATAGGTGTTCCTTTGCCAGAGAAGAATTTTGCATTGTTAGGTATGGCTGGAGTGATGTCAGGCGTTATGCATGCTCCATTGACTGGTATATTTTTAATTGCAGAGATTACTGGAGGTTATGATTTGTTTATGCCATTAATGATTGTTAGTGTATGTTCATATCTTACAATAATAATCTTTGAACCTCATAGCATTTATGGCATGCGTTTGGCAAAGCAAGGCAAACTTATAACTCATCATACGGATAATGCCGTTCTTACGCTGATGAGTTTGGATAGCGTGATAGAACGCAACTATATTGAAATCGAACCAGATGTAGAATTAGGTAAGATAGTCAATAAGATTAGCAGAAGCAAAAATAATGTAATGCCAGTTTTGGACCCAGCAGGAAACTTGCTAGGAGAAATTGATTTGACAAAGATACGCCATGTAGTTTTCAGAACAGAATTGTATCATCATTTCAAAGCTCATCAATTAATGACTCAGCCGGCTGCTGTTCTTACAGATGATACGCCAATGGTTGAAGTGATGAAAGAGTTTGATAAAACACATGCCGATTGGTTGCCTGTTTTAGATAATGAGAACCATTTCAAGGGGTATATATCACGTCAGAGAATGTATGGAATGTATAGAAAAATGGTTGCAGACATGAGTCAAGAATAAATGTTTTTAAACGAGATGAAAAAAGAAGATCTACGTATAGTTTTCATGGGTACGCCAGAGTTTGCTGTAGAAACATTACAGAGTCTGGTTGATAATAATTATAATGTTGTTGCTGTTGTAACACAACCGGACAAACCTGTAGGACGTCATGGTAGTATATTGCAACCTTCAGCAGTGAAACAGTATGCTCAGTCTAAGAACATACCAGTGTTGCAGCCTGTAAAAATGAAGGACGAAGGCTTTATCGAGGAATTAAAGTCTTTTAATGCCAACTTGCAGATTGTTGTGGCATTTAGAATGTTGCCGGAAATAGTATGGGATATGCCTGAGTATGGAACATTTAATGTTCATGCTGCGTTGTTGCCTCAATACAGAGGAGCAGCACCAATCAACTGGGCTGTTATTAATGGAGAAACCCGTACAGGTGTGACAACGTTCTTCTTAGATCATGAAATTGATACAGGGCGTGTTATAATGCAATTGCCATACGATATATTGGATGATTATAATGTAGAGGATGTGTATAATGGGCTTATGCACTTAGGGGCAGAAATCTGTTTGAAAACTTTGGATAAGATTATTGAATCTGATGGATATCCGGAAAGTATGGCACAAAATGAAATGGGGATAGATATAAATACACTTAAACATGCGCCCAAAATATTCAAAGATACTTGTAGGATTGATTGGAATAAGCCAAATGCAAATGTTTATAATTTTGTTAGAGGGTTAAGTCCATATCCTGGAGCATGGACTATGCTGGTCGATTCTTCTGGTAAAGAATTTGTTTTGAAAGTATTTAAGACAAAGAAGTCTGCTTTATCATTTTCAAATGAAGCAGGTACAATACATGTAGAGCAAAAATCATTATTCATTCAAGCAAAAGATGGAGCAATAGAGGTTTTAGAGCTCCAAATAGCGGGTAAAACTCGCATGAAGGCTAATGATTTTATCAATGGTTTTAAAAATATAGAGCGATATATTGTAAAATAAATTGTGATTTATATAATAATTCCTGGTAACTGTCGTTTTAGAGATATATAACTTTAATTTATGTTGCCTATGGATTATTCTACACAAGATTCATTTAACCCTAAAGAAAGTACGTTGCTAATTATTAAGCAGATAGCATATGCTTATAATGCTGTAACTAAAAAAAATATCAGTTCGGAAACAACTTTGTGTTTTAATTAAAATGACTATTGTATCACCATCTCTTCTAGCAGCAGATTTCTTATGTTTGGACAAAGAAATTGAAATGATTAATCGGAGTGAGGCTGATTGGCTTCATGTTGATGTCATGGATGGAGTATTTGTTCCTAATATATCCTTTGGTTTCCCTGTAATAGAGGCTGTCGCAAAAAAGTGTATAAAGCCTTTAGATATTCACTACATGATTGTGCATCCTGAGCGATATATAGAGCAAACTGCGAAGCTTGGAGCGATGATGATGAATGTTCATTATGAAGCTTGCACACATCTACATCGAACAATACAGGAAATTCATGATGCAGGAATGAAGGCTGGAGTAACACTGAATCCTTCAACTCCTGTCGCAATGCTTGAGGATATAATAAATGATGTGGATATGGTTCTGTTAATGAGCGTCAATCCTGGATTTGGTGGACAGAAGTTCATTGAAAACACATTGTCTCGAGTTAAACAATTACGAGAAATGGTAGGACGTAAAGGGGCCAACGTCCTGATAGAGGTTGATGGTGGAGTTCAACAAGAAACAGCCCCTAAATTGGTTGAGGCAGGAGCAAATGTACTTGTAAGTGGTAGTTATGTTTTTAAAGCTTCAAATCCCGAAGATGCTATCAGAGGATTAAAGTGCTTGTAGCATAGTATTTATTCTATTATTTTAAGCGGGCGCATCGGTTTAATAATGCGCCCCTTTTTAGTTTTTACATTTCGTACTTTAAAATAATATTATGGTCTTTTGCCATACGACGCATATTTAAAATTGCATATCGCATACGGCCAAGTGACGTGTTGATACTAACTCCTGTTATGTCTGCAATTTCTTTGAAAGACAAGTCCTGATAAAAACGCATGTATACGACTTCTCGTTGTGAAGCCGGGAGACAATTCATCATGTGTTTTACATCTGTAAGAATTTGCTCATTAATAATTTCGTTTTCTCTGTTTGTGTCTGTAACAGATGCTCCCTTCAGATTGCTTAAATCATTGTCTTCTGTTGGCTCTACAATATGCTCGTTCTTTTGTATACGATACCAGTCCATAATAACGTTATGGGCTATTCTGGTAATCCAATATGAAAAACGACCGGAATCAGTATACTTGCCTTCATGGAGCTTTGTTATTACTTTTACAAAAGTATCTTGGAAAATATCATTGGCTACATCCTGATCTTTAACCATGTACAGGATATAGGTAAATAGTTTTGATTGGTTTCTTGTTAGTAACTCGTCGAATGCACTATTATTGCCTTTAATATATAATAATGCCAGTTCTTCGTCTGACATATTATCAAATTGCTTCATACTTAATCTTTTATTTGTTAAGTAAAAACTTTTTCTATAGGCAATATATATTTAAATTATTAATTATTCTACTGCAAAAGTATTCAAAAAACTTATATTCCCCAAATATTTAAGCAATTATTTTATAATATATATATGTAATTTGTATTTAATCTATTTTTTTATTATCTTTGTAATAAGTTTTACTAATGAAAGATATACGATGTTGAAGTTATTTGTTCCTGGGCGTTTGTGCCTATTTGGAGAACATTCAGATTGGGCTGGACACTATCGTACTATGAATGCAGATATAGAACCTGGTGCGGCTATCGTTACAGGTATAGAACAAGGTATATATGCTGAAGTTGAGAAGTCTAATTTATTTGAAGTGTTCAATGATGATTTGCAAAGACCTGATAATTGGCAGAATTTTTCTTGTAAGATGATAGAGAGTGACCTGAAAAGCATAGCTAAGTCAGGGTCATTTTTCTGCTATTGTGCTGGTGTCGCATCATATATGTTAGAATGGTATAAAGTCGGCGGTGTTAGAATACGAATAACAGGAATGACTTTGCCTATCAAAAGCGGTTTGTCCAGCAGTGCTGCTATATGTGTCCTCGTAGCTCGTGCATTTAACTTGTTATATAAGTTGAATCTGAATACCATGGGTGAAATGAATATCGCTTATTGGGGAGAGCTTAGAACATTATCACGTTGCGGAAGATTGGATCAAGCATGTGCATTTGGTGTTAAGCCTAATCTCATGATTTTTGATGGTGACGAAATAGAAGTGCAGGCTTTAAAGGTAAGGAAGAAATTGTTTTGGGTTTTTGCAGATTTATGTGCCTCAAAGGATACAATTAAAATATTGAGAGACTTGAATAAGGCTTATCCTTTTGCATCTAATGATGCTGAAATGTTGGAACAGAATGCCTTGGGCCCTTTGAACCGTGAAATCGTACAGAGGGCAATCAAATGTATGGCAGAGGGTGATATTCCCGGTTTAGGTAAGCTTATGGTTGAGGCAGAAGATTTGTTTGATCGATATGTATCTCCAATGTCTGCTGCTCTTGATGCACCGAAGCTTAAATCAGTTCTTTGTGATCCAGTTATTGATAAATGGATATATGGTGGAAAGGGTGTTGGCTCTCATGGAGATGGTTCTGTCCAGTTCCTTGCTCGTGACGAGGAATCTCAATTAAAGTTGCAAGAATATTTAAACTCTTGTGGAATGAAAGCTTATACATTGACGATTAACCCTGTTCATACAGTAAAAAAGGCTATTATTCCTGTTGCTGGTTATGGAACAAGATTGTATCCTGCAACAAGAGCTATTAAAAAAGATTTTATTCCAATACCTTGTTCCGATGGATTTGTTCGTCCTGTAATTCTGATTCTCCTTGAAGAATTGGTGGAAAGTGGAATTGAAGAAATATGTCTTGTCTTAGGTTCAGAGGAAGAACGAAAACAATATTTCGATTTCTTTGATAAACCTTTACCAGATGAACATATAGCTAAACTTAATCCACAATGCTATGAATATGAAAAACGTATATCAGAGATAGGAAAGAGGCTAAGATATGTATATCAATTAGAAAAGAGAGGGTTTGGTCATGCTGTCTACCAGGCAGCAGATTTCGCTGGAGGTGAACCTGTTCTTTTAATGTTAGGAGATACAATTTATCAAAGTCATAATAATAAGCCATGCGCTTTGCAACTTATTGAAAAGTATGAAAAATATAATACGTTAATGGTTGGAATTCATCCAATTCCACTATCTGATGTTAGTCATTATGGTATATTAAAAGGTATATGGGAGGACAGGGAATGTAAGGTTCTTAATGTATCAGCTATGCATGAGAAACCTAAGGCTAGTTATGCAGAAGAATTTTTAAGCGTCTTATCCCAAGATGGTTCTAAAGGATATTATTCAGTATTTGGACAATATATACTTACGCCAGAAGTTTTTGAACAGTTGGCTAATGATATCAAATTGTCAGATGAAAAGGGAATAGAAGGGGAAATAGAGTTAACCTCTGCGCTTGATAAAGTTAGGGAAAGAAAAGGAATGTTTGGCGTATGCCTTGATGGAAAAATGTTTGATATGGGAAATCCAATTGCATTTAGAAATGCAGTAATAGAATATTCAAAATGAAATAAAGGCAGGATTAACCTGCCTTTATTTCATTTATATTTGCCACCATTTTTTCTTTTTTATTCTAGTTCTAGACTCCTTATTGTATGGGTTGTCAATAGAGACGCCATTTTCTGCCTCAATAAGTAGGTCTGACCAAGTTTTTCTATGGCTTATCATTCTGTATATTGTTCCCCAATCTGGTAATCCTCCAACGTTTCTGTCGTCAATGAACATGTCTGCTTTTAACTTACGACTATAAACAGGGTTGCCTTCCTTTGTTTCTTCAGGGTAGTCTTTGTTCGTAGCATAAAATTCCACACCTCTCGCTCTACACCATTCTATCGCTTCGTCAAGTAACTCGCCTTCTCGAACACTCCAGAGAATAAGAGTATGCCTATCTTTAATTAGCATTTTAAGTGTATCAATCGCAAATGGAATTTCTCTTCCAATTTTTGGGTACTCGTGTTCAACAATAGTACCATCGAAATCAACTGCAATTATCATTTCTTTATTGAATTATCGTCTTTGTTACTATAATGACTATTGCCGTAATTGCCATATCCGCCATAATTTCCATATCTTCCGTATCGGCCATATTTACCGTATCGGCCATAACCATAGTAATAGCCATACTTCTTTTTAGACATGTCTACGCCATTAAGAACAATACACATATTAGGTAACTTATTTTCTGCAGATAATGAATTGAATAGTTCAAAAGCTCCCTTTGGTGTATAATCTGCACGACATACTATTATCGTCACATCTGCTTGTTTGCCAATTTGTAAAGTGTCTGTCACCAATCCAACAGGAGCCGTGTCAAGAATTATATAATCATACTTGGCTTTAAGTTCTGTTATGATTGTATTAAGGTTTTCACGTGCTAAAAGTTCTGCTGGATTTGGAGGGGTTGGACCTGCAAGCATTAAATCAAGATTGCTATTAATGCCAGAAGGTTGTATCTGACTAGAAATGTCATTGTAATTAATATTGTCTTTTATTAATAATTGGGTCACTCCTTTATTCTTGTCAGAAATATTGAACAACCGTCCTAAAGCAGGTTTGCGAATGTCTAATCCTAGTAATATTACTTTTTTTCCTAATAAAGCAAAACTCATAGCAAGGTTTGCTGCATTGAATGTTTTGCCTTCACCTGATGTAGAAGAGGTGAACATTATTACTTTTTGATTTTCCTTTAGCATGAATTGGATATTGGTACGCATGCTACGGAATATTTCATCAATTTGGTTGTTCTGGTTCTCTTTTACAACAATGCCAGCTTTGTCTTTCGCACTTTCATTTGCAACTGCAACGTCTGCAATAATAGGTAACTTTGTTAGGCTTTCTACATCTTCGTGGCCTTCAATCTTGTATCTTAATAGTTGGATAATATATATTATACACAAAGGCAAACCAAAACCAATAATTAATGCAAGCAGTAATATAATGCTACCTTTAGGGCTAACTTTGCCCTCGTACATCGGTATGTCTATCAATTTACCTTTATCTGCAGTCGCTGCTAAAGAAATTGAATTCTCTTCTCTTTTTTGCAAAAGCATTAGGTAAAGTCCAGATTTTACTTCCTGTTGACGGCCGATTTGTGTGAGGATACGTTCTTGTTCAGGTGTACTCGCTACACGATTTTGATAAATAGAGTATTGACTTTCTACGCTTTGGCGCTGAATATCAGCACTTCTGCGTGCCTGTAATAGGGCTACTCTTATGCTTCTTTGAAGTTCATCCAATGTACTTGTAATTGTCATAACCTGTGGAGCGATGTCCGAAGCAGTGCGAAGCATGCGATTTCTATCCAATACAGATTGATTATATTGATTAATCAATGCCGTTGATGATGGATCTGCTAATCCTACGTTAGATGGGATAATCTGGTATTTATTAGAAGGATTGTCAACATATTCGCGTAAGTAATCTAACAATTGGATCTGTGATTTGGCTTCGGCAAGCTTTGCAGAATACTGGTTGGCTTGTGCTAATGTTTCTGTTGCGTCAAGCTTTAAGTTTGTAAGGTTATGGCGACGCTTATAATCCTCAAGTTGACCTTCTGTGGTTCCAAGTTCTGAATCAATTTTCTCCAAACGGCCGTTTATGAATTCTTCTGTTTTTACGGCAATCTCGTTTTTGTCAGCATTCGCCTGACGGTTGTAGCACTCAGCAAGTTGTTTAAGGAAATCTTCAGCTCTTTCTATATTGAAATCTTTAATTGTCATAAGAGCTATAGACGTAGTTTTAGATGTCGGTTCAACAGACATGGATTTTATATACCTTGCAGCGACAACAGATGAAGGTACGATAGAAACATGCAAATCCCTTTCTTTGTCTTGGCTCTCTAATGAGTCTATTAATGTGGCATTCTTGGTAAATGTTAGAGTTCCTAACTCCGTTTTTATTGTAGCTGGCAACGATTTGAATGAGCCATTGAATGCTTTTTTTATTTTTTTCTCGTGATAAGTATTACCAGTTACTTCATATGTATTACCATTTCTACTGATTTTTAATTTTAAATATTCCAGTTTGTTTTCTAGTTTGTTTAAACTTGTTGGGTCTAAGTCAACATTTATAGGCTGTGTTTTGTAAATAAGGCTATTTTTGATTTTGCCATCTGTTCGGTATTCAACATAAAGTTTAAGGTCCCTTACTGCTTCATTTGCCAAAATATGGCTTTGTAGAATTTCTACTTCATTGTTTATACCCGTACTACTTGAAATAAATCCAAAGTCTTGCATATTAGCAAGCATTTGGTTGGCGCCACCTCTTCTCGAATTGTCCTCGTCTTTTATAAGCATTTTAACAGAAACTTGATAAACAGGACTCTTGTATCTTAAATATATTAATGCTGTGCATAAACAAATAAGAATAGACAATACAAACCATTGCCAGTTTAAAACAAACATGGCAAATATTATTTTAAAATTAAATGAAGATTCTTCTTCATTCTGTACCTGTTGAGGCATTTCGTTTAAAGAGTTTAGTTTCTTTTCTTCCATAATTATATTATTCCTATTTTTTTAATAAACTAATTAAATATTGACCATATTGGTTTTTTGCCATGGGCTTAGCTAATTCTTCAAGTTCTGTTTTTGAAATCCATCCGTTTTTTAATGAAATCTCTTCAAGGCAAGCAACCTTTAATCCCTGTCTTTTTTCTATTACTTCTATGAATGTGCTAGCTTCGCTTAAACTGTCGTGTGTACCAGTGTCTAACCATGCAAAGCCTCTTTGTAGTGTCTGTACCTTAAGTCTTTTGTTTTTTAGGTAGACTTGGTTTACTGAAGTAATCTCAAGTTCTCCGCGAGGACTCGGTTTTATGCTCTTGGCAACCTCAATAACGCTGTTGGGGTAGAAATAAAGACCGACAACTGCATAGTTAGATTTGGGTTCTTTAGGCTTTTCTTCTATACTAAGGCAGTTGCCGCTTTTGTCGAATTCTGCAACTCCATATCTTTCAGGGTCGTTGACATAATATCCAAAAACAGAGGCTAAGTCGTTTCTTTCAGCATTAAAAACGCTTTCTTTGAGTAAACTTGTAAAGCCGCTACCATAAAATATATTGTCTCCTAATACTAAACAAACAGAATCGTCACCTATGAATTTTTCACCTATGATAAATGCTTGAGCAAGTCCATCTGGTGATGGCTGTTCTGCATATTCAAAATTGACTCCGATGCTTTTGCCATCTCCAAGAAGCCGTTTAAAAGAAGGTAAGTCATAAGGGGTGCTTATGATGAGTATATCCTTTATTCCAGCAAGCATTAGAACAGAAATAGGATAGTAAATCATTGGCTTGTCAAAGATAGGTATCAGTTGTTTGCTGATGCCTTTCGTTATAGGGTAAAGGCGCGTGCCACTACCTCCTGCCAAAACGATACCTTTCATTAATTCGTGTTTATATAACGTTATATTTCAGTTGCAAAGATAATAAAAACTTTTTATAAACATGTTTTTGTCGAGAAAATAATCTTATTGTTGAAGAAAAAAACGTAACTTTGCAGTCGATAATATAAAATTTGTTTGTTTAAAACACATAAATACAGAATAACTATATGACAATAGTTCGTTAAAATTTCAATATATGGCCTAACGGCTATGCCGCTTTGCCAAAGAGTTCTTTGAAAATGTGATTAATTAAAGTTTGGTTCGGTCGGTATCGGCTTGCCTCAAAAATTCGCTTCGTCAGGAACGTATTG
>JAFQQY010000014.1 GCA_017410365.1 Prevotella sp. | reverse complement strand
CAGCCATCTTATTGAAGATGTAAATAAAAACAGGACTTATTTCTGAAATAAGTAAAGATTCTCAGCATGTATAGAAATAAACTGTAAAGTAGTTCAGGTAATGAAGTAAAAAAGTGTCTAGTAAAATCAGGAAAAGACAAAGTGCCCGAATAATTTCCTAAAACGCCCGATTAGACAACCTAAAAGGCCCAGTTACGAGTGCTAAATGCACCACTTTCGAGCAGGAAGTGGCGCAACAAAAATTAGCAACACCAACATCAAAAATAAATCCACATTTATTTTGTCATTAAAAAAATCCCATTACCTTTGCCGCAAATAAAAACTCTTTATTGTTTGCGGCTGTTGAGCTGAGTGCTTCGAGGTTCAGATAATGAAGAGTTTTTATTTTGTTCTGCCACAACTATAAAAGACGGGACAGAACACCAAAGTTTTCAATCATTTTTTATCAAGCATTGCAATACCTGCCAAGGACCTTCCTTGCCATTTCTAAAATTGATGATATAAGGTTTGGTCTTATCCTGCAAGTCAGGAATATTTGCGATGCCTATTTCCTCAACCTCATACTTGGCAGTCTTCGTATTACCGCACATTAATCACCATAACTACACCTCGCTCCACAAGTCTTGTGAAAGGAAAATGTTTGCGAGGTATGGTTGAGAACATTAAATTTGCATTAAAAAAGCAATCGTTATGGGAGAAAGTTTAATGTATCTGTTAAGGGGGATTGGCACGTTTTTGCTTACAGTACTATTCTGTGAGCTAATAACCAATGGAAGTTACCTGCTGTTTATTGAGTTTGTCAAATTCTTATTTGATTTCAGTTTTCTCAAGCTCATCGCTTGGATTCTTATCGCTTCTTTAATTCAGGCAGTTGTAATACCAATATTATCAATGATATTCGGAGGTGCATTGGCATGCTGCAACGGCAGAAGGGGCATAGCTGTCGTTTCTGCCTTATGGATTCTTTTTAGTTTCGGGTATTCGTTCACGGTGTTATACTTCGACACTCTGCCTGAAGTTACCATGCATTTGGGAGAAGGATTCTGGTATTACTTTGGTGCAACCACCCTGTTCGCCAATATAGCGATATGGGACTTTATGCTGCTCACAAGCCTGTTTGTCCGTAATGTCTTTTAAGTCTTATTTTGGTTAAATATTTTAACAACCACATCAAATCGCACTAATTTCAGTGCGATTTGATGTAAAAAGTGCACTAAAACCAGTGCGTTTTTGCGATTTTCTGTTCTTTTGCCTCATCAATCACTCAAACCACTCTATCGTCACGAGGTCTCGGGGCAGGGTGATTTTCTTTGCTTCTCCCCTATTGCCGGTGATGAAGTAGTTGCGGGCAATGTTTTCTGAGAACTGTGATATGAATGCGCCTCTTATGCGGGCGCATTTCTCGTTGATGAGATTCTGGCACGGGTCGGTGACGTTTTCTATTGCACTCCACTCCGCCTTTCTGCCATCGCGCTGCCTTATTTTACTGTAAAAGAACATCAGCTCCTTGCGATAGTCGGGCAAATGCTTGAATACGATGCCTTCGGGATGGCGCAAGAACAGGATAAATACCGCCTTGTTCATAGGTTCCATCTTTATTTCCATATTGTTATAGTCGGGCAACAAGATGCGGAAATCGTTTTTCACGACAAGCCGGCTCAGTTTGGGCTTTTCCTCCATCAGGTTTTTAATGAAGTTCTCCGGCACGCCCTCCTTGCGAAGCATTTCTAAGCGTTGGCGAATTTCATCGGCGATGATTGCGATGCGGTTGTCGCCTGTTACACGTTCAAAGTAAGCATCGGCGGTGTCGTCAGGTGATTTAGGGCGGTCAGGCACCCTCATTTCATTAACATCGAAAATGCACTCGTTTATCTCATAAGGAAAGACCTCGTCTCTAATTTTTTTGACGGCTGCCTTAATAAGTTCTACCTGTTCTGAAATAAAAGCGTTGTCGCCAACCATCAACGGGAAATAGAAACCGAGCACATGGCTGTCCTTACGACCTGAAAGGAACAGCATTAAGCCATGGTCAATCTTCAGTGCGTTGACAGGATTTACCAGATGACGCAACGGATAACGTGAATCCATCCTCATCTCTGCCAGTTCCTCATCAGTGATGTCTGGAATAAAATACCTTATCAGACCTTCATAATCCCACCCCTTTAAAATCTGGGGCAGATATGTCACACCATGATTATGGTCGGAATCACGAAAGAACGCCTTCAGCTGTTCGCATGATTCACGCTCTACATAAAAGAGGTCATATTTCTTGTCGTCGATGTAATTGAAGATTCGCAGCTCGCGTTTGAACTCAAACGTCAGCATCTTTTCCATATTGAAAGAAACGCCCATATTTTTTTGGATATTAATTAGTTTCAGATTCTCGCCCGGTTAGTTCTCTAAGTATCGCTATATGTTTTTGGATGTTATCAAGAATATCATCAGGCACCAGATAAGTCAAGTCGCCATAACTCTCAAAAACTTCCGCCCAATCCATTGCCGCCTCGTAATCTTTCAGTTTTTTGCAATAAACCATAATGAGATTTATAACGGCAAGGTAGTTGTCCTGTTCGGCTGCATCTTCATATAGTGCTATGGCCTTCTGCAAGTCTTGCTCTAATCCACAATCACCATTTCTGTAAAAATCACCCAATAGGTTCTTGGCATCGGAGTCATTGTATTCAAATGCTGATTTGCGAATCCAATAAAGCGCCTTCTCATCATCATTGTTATTAAGGTAATAGCGTCCGAGGTCAACCATTGCTTCCGACTCGCCCGCATGAGCAGCCATTTCGAAATAAACTTTTGCCTTCTCGATGTCCGCTTCCACCCCGTCGCCATTGGCATACATGGTTCCTACGGCATGTATCGCCCTAGTGTCGCCGCCCTGCGCTGCCTTTGAATACCAATAGAAAGCCTTTTGAGGGTCTTCTTCCTTAATGATATATTTAGCATAGTAGAAACATTCTGCCATGGTTCTAAGTTCATGAGGCGTAAGGTCGTCTGCCACACTATTGTCTGCACCTGCAACCAACTGAGCAAGTACGCCGTGCGTCTTTTCATTGGTTTCAAACTCTTTATTTACACACTCAATAAAGTCCTCAATGGTCCCAACTTCCGGTCGATTGGAAATATCATTATTGTCGTTATTCATACTGGTATAATCATTTCACTACAAAGGTAATTAAAATAAATTGATAATGGTTGGATTCATTCACATCTTTTCCTTCCGCAAGTCTTGTGGAACTTGACCAGCACATCTACAACTTCCTGCAGAGAGAGTTTTTCAAGATTGGGGGAAATAGTTATTGATATTTCAGTTTTTTATTATAACTTTGCAAGGAAAAGGATTGAAGGGTTGAAGGATTGAAAAATTGAAGGGTTGAAGACTTTTGCCAATACATACGTCTGCACTCCTAAGCGAAGCGTCACTCCTTTACTCCTACACTCCTTAAAAAAGTTTTCCTGTACTCTCCTTCAAAAAAATAAACTTACAAAAACAACAAGACGATGAATAGAATTTGTGAACTTTTCGGCATAGAATATCCGATAATACAGGGCGGAATGGTGTGGTGCAGCGGTTGGCGACTGGCTGCCGCAGTTAGCAATGCAGGTGGTTTGGGACTTCTCGGAGCCGGCTCTATGCATCCGGACACGCTCGTTGAGCACATTCAGAAGATGAAGGCTGCAACCGACAAGCCTTGGGGCATCAACATACCGCTGATGTATCCTGAGATAGACAAGCTGATGGACATCATCATCAGCGAGGGCGTAAAGATTGTATTCACATCGGCTGGAAGTCCGAAGAAATTCACAGCTCGTCTGCACGAGGCAGGCATCAAGGTGGCACACGTTGTTTCGAGCAGTAAGTTTGCACGCAAGTGCGAAGAGGCAGGCGTTGATGCCATAGTGGCTGAGGGCTTTGAGGCTGGCGGACACAACGGCAGAGAGGAGACGACAACGCTGACCCTGATTCCACAGGTGCGCAAAGCCACAACCCTGCCACTGATTGCTGCCGGCGGCATAGGCAGCGGCGAGGCATGGCTTGCCACACAGGTGCTTGGTGCTGAGGGCGTACAGATAGGAACGCTGTTTGCCCTGGCAGAAGAGAGTTCTGCATCAGACGAGTTCAAGAAGCGCTGCATATCGATAGAAGAAGGCGACACCATGCTCTGTCTGAAGAAGATTTCGCCTACCCGACTGATAAAGAACGAACTTTACAACAAAATTGCTGAGGCAGAGAATGCTGGAGCATCGGCAGACGAGCTGCGCGAGATAAGCGGTACGGCAGCAGCCAAGCGCGGTATCTTTGAGGGCGATGTTGAGGGCGGCTACCTGGAAATCGGTCAGATAGCATCTGCCATAAAAGAGATAAAGCCTGTAAACGCGATTATGGAAACATTGGTTAAAGAGTACCTGGATGCGAAAAAGAGTATAATTTAATGCCATATCGGATTTGGGCTTAATGCATATAATCAAAAAATGAGGCGTCACATGTGACGCCTCTATTGTTCTCTTTACCCACATTCCCCTCTCTCGGAGGGGTCAAGGGGAGGTCCCACTACCTTTTAACAGCCTCAATCCTCAGTTCCTCCGGTTTGTTTTTAGCAGCGCGAGTACGATTACCGGCAACCTTTACGAAGGCGAACGAAGCAAGCTGATTACCACGGAGGTCATCGAAATAGCCACGGAAACGCATCACGCCACGCGTCTGATAAACCTCATAGTCGCGGATTACTACATCCGAACCATCGTCATAATAGATGTATATCTTGCCGTTACGCACCTGCCAGTCGAAATACGTTTCTGACCACTGACCGGTACGGCGGTTCTCATCGTACTCATAGCCTTCGCCACTGGTTGCAAAACTGCCGTTCTGATAAAACTCGATATATGTGTCCCAATCCTCGTATGCCACATACTCCTTGCCATAACGATAGTAATAATAGTCGCCTACCACTGTTCCGCTCCACGCTCCGTCGAGGTCGTAAGCTATTTCTGAATCCTCGTCACAACTAGAGAGTGCAGTAACTGAAATCAATGCTATCAGCATCAAACGGGTGTAATCGTATATCTTTTTCATAACCGTAATATGTTTTAAGTTCTTTATTCTGGTGCAAAGATAAGAATAAAAATTACTAAACAAAAAGTAAAAACCCTATTCTTCGGTAGGGATTTCCCTATTATTTTTTTAGTTAACAAGTTGATTTTTTTAAGTTAACAAGATGACGAGTTGACAAGTAGACGAGTTATTTGCATATGAAGCTATTGTCCTTTAACTTCCTTTGACTTCATCTAACTCCTTAGTCAACGAGTTTCCAGAGGTGAAACCAAATACACCAGATACTCTCCCACTGCCTCTATCGTGAATCGGTTTGAGGTGCACTTGTTGAGTGTGCCTTGCCAAAAGGCGGTGAAATCGTAGATGGGATATTGCAGACCTTTGCTTTTCATACCATGAGCAGATATATTGAAGATGGAAACACTCTGTCCTGGTTGGCAATCAAACGAACACGTGTCTTTACAAGGGATAAACACGCCATGGTCGGTATAGCAGCGAACATCAGCTCCCATACGCATATACTCCACAAGAAGCGATATATTGCCCAAGGTGTGGTCCTCACGCTTGCCCGTGGCTCCTACGATAGCGATGCTTCGCTTGTCCTGCTCTAATAAATAGCGCACCGCCTTTGTCTGGTCGTTTGTCTCCTGACAAGACACCCTTTCCACTATATGGGCAAAGCGCAGCTTATTCTCTTCGCTCAACGAGTCGCCATCGCCTATAATAACATCGGGCGTAAAGCCGCGCGCTATGTGCTCATTGGCTGCTCCGTCGCAACACACCACAAAGGGGGCTTTGGCAAGAACCTGCAAAGGTATAGGAGAACTTGGGTAGTCGCCATTGGCAAGGATTACGGCATCTATTTCTTTCATTTCTTCTTTCCAAACTCAGGGTCAATCTTCAGCAATGCCGATACGACGAAGGTCATGGTGCATGCCAACATAACAATGATGAAGAACATCTTGTAACCAACAGCCTCTTGAAGAGCACCGGCAAAGAGGCCCGGTATCATCATAGACAGAGCCATGAAGGCCGTGCAAAGGGCATAGTGAGAGGTCTTATGCTCACCGCGACTATAATATATAAGGTATAGCATGTAGGCGGAGAAGCCAAAGCCATAGCCAAACTGCTCAATAAACACACAGACGTTGACAACCGCGAGACTCTCTGGCAGAGCATAGGCAAGATAAACATAAACAAGGTCGGGCAACGTTATGGCACATACCATTGGCCATAGCCATTTCTTCAAACCGTCGCGGCTTGCCACCACACCGCCCAATATGCCGCCAAGCGTCAGGCCTATCACACCTACCGTGCCTTGCACGAAGCCGTATTCGGCTGGCGAAAGACCTAAGCCGCCATTAGTTTGAGAGTCAATCAGAAACAGAGCTGACACTTTGGCCAGCAACCCCTCTGGCATTCGGTAGAAGAGCATGAAACAGATGCCCACTACCACCTGTGGTTTCTGGAAAAAAGACACAATGGTGCGCCACAACTCGCCTGTCATAGCCGATGCATCCATGCGTCCCCTGCTACTGTCTTCATCGGGGCGCGGCAATATCCAATGATGATATAGCCACATGGCAATGAACAAGCCCGCCATGAGATAGAACATCAAGCTCCACGAATAACTGACATCACGCGTCAGCACCTCAAGATTGCCCGCTATCATCACAAGCACACCCTGACCTACTATCGTTGCTATGCGATAGAACGTGCTACGGATGCCAACAAAGAGCGACTGCTCATGCTCATCGAGCCCAAGCATATAGAACCCGTCGGCGGCTATGTCGTGGGTGGCACTGGCAAAAGCCATTAGCCAGAAGAAAAACAGCGTACCTTGCAACCAATACGGCCCAGGGATGGTAAACGCCACACCGCCAAGAGCGGCACCTATGAGTAACTGCATAGCCACTATCCACCAGCGTTTGGTCTTCAGAAGATCGATGAACGGACTCCAGAACGGTTTTATCACCCATGGCAGATAAAGCCACGATGTGTATAATGTTATATCGGCATTAGACATGCCCAGGCGCTTATACATGACAAGCGATATTGTCATCACGGCCACGTATGGTATTCCCTCAGCAAAATAGAGCGTGGGAATCCATGCCCAAGGGGATGTTGTTTTTTGTTTCATATTTCTTTAAGTTGACAGGTTAACGAGTTGACGAGTTGTTTGCATCTGAAGCTATTGTCCTTTAACTCCCTCTAACTTCCTTTGACTCCCTATAACTCCTTGATTCAGTTGACAAGCTGTTTGGTTCTTACGAGGGATTTCCTATTGCATATAACTCGTCAACTCGTTTACTTGTTTACTCGTTTACTAATTAATAAATCTTCTTTATCTCCGCACCCTTATAGTAATGCAGCAATATCTCATCGTACTTATATCCCTGCTCGCCCATCACGGCAGCACCAATCTGGCACAGACCTACTCCGTGCCCCCAACCCTTGCCGTGGAGCACGAACTTCTCGGGCACACCATCTTTATCGCCAATGCGCTCTACATCGAATGCACTACTATAGAGGTGGGTTTCGCTGAGTGTGCGGCGTATCTCCAGTTCCTTGCCTATGGTAAATGTCTTCTTAGTGCCCACTATCTTCAGTTTCCAGATTCGGCCACTGGTTCCGCGCTCTAACGGTATGAGGTCGATAATGTCGCCAAAGTCTTCTTTCATCTTCTCCCTGATGATGGCCGCCAACTCCTCCTGACTATACTCCACCTTCCAACGATAGAAGTCGGGAGTCTCCTGGTCGTAATCGTTGAGCACTTGCGCCAGTACCTTCTTGTCTGTTGTGTTGCAGAAGGGGTCTTCTACGGCAGAGAGATAGGGTTTCGGAGAGTCTTCCCAACAATACTGGAACTCCTCCGTAACGCCACCACAGCACTTGCTGAAACGCGCATCGCAGATTTCTCCGCCATAAACCAATATTCGGCCCTGAGTAGCAGCAACCGCCTTCTCTACCGCCTTGCTGGCAGCACGAGTGATGCCTTGATAGCGCTGGCAATGGTCATCGGCACATACATCAAAGATGGTGTGGTCTTCACGGTCGTACCAACGTATCAGCTCATCGTCTTTCTTAATGAACGAGAAGAAATTGTTGCCACCTGTCTTCATCTGCTGGCGCTTCTCCATTTGTGCCAACAGCCAACTGCGCGAAATCACGGCATGAGCCTTAAGCAGTTCGATAGACGATGTGTCTTTCATCTCGCTTGAGATGACACTGGACAAATAGCTCTCTACTGATAGTTCGTTGATAGCCACTATCTGGTCAGCCTCAACCACAAAGCGAAGGGTGCCGTTGAATGTCTGCGTTTCCTTGCGCTCCCAATGGAAGTTTACGCCTATTGTTACATCACACAGAGAAAATGACGATGACTTGGAACGTGGCACGAACAGGAGTTCGCGATACTGATTGCCATTCCAAAGAATACCGCCTTCGAAAAACTCGACCATCTGTTCGCCAACGAGTTCCTCGCCCTTGGCCATATAAGGGGCATTCAGCATAAAGCTAATCTTCTGACCACAAACAATGCCAACAGACACTTCTGGTTGTTTCTTGCCCATGAGCGACGGGTTGGATATCGCTACTTCCACCTCTTCCTTGTTTCTCAGATGCTCAATAACGCTCTCGACCTCGCCTTCAGATAGCGACACCTCCTGTAGTATGCCGAATGCCACTTCTGGTGTGATGCGCTCAAAGTCTTCCACACGAGGGGTTATGATGAGACCTGCCATATCGAGCGTACCAGGACTTACAATAAACTGCCCGTCGCCTTCTGCCGTGTAGCATTGCGGACGATGCTTCTTGCGAGGGAACACCACTGCAAGATAGTCTTCACCGTTGCGCCAACTTATGACATTGAGCATAGGTTCGGCGTCATCTGCCTGTAAGGCTGCCAATTCCTTATACAGCATATCAAATAGTCGTTCATCTGTCTTCTGATTGCGACTCTGAATAAGGAAGGCTGCACAAGGATAGTCAGCAACATGCCAAATTCCTTCATTGTCGTTTTCTTTATAGACTTCAACAAGATTGCGATTGAGCCGTTGCCAACTGGTCTGCAGCGGCAATACACCGCCTAATCCTGCTTGGAAATGCCCATGGTCGGGTGCCGATGCCCCACTCTGAGGACCATTGTAGAACACGGTAAGTTCGGGGTAATCTGTCAGCAGACGATGAATCTGCCCATAGCATCCCTTTATCTGTTGCGGTTCATGGCGCCGAAGAGGTATTGTGAAATGCGTGGGAAGTATCGGGAATGGATTAACGAGCAGCTCGTAATCATCGTTAAGTATCTTCTTTATCTGTTGTTCCGGACGGTTTTGCTCACAAAGGAAGCAAGGACGCTCTGCAATGGTTTTGCTATCAATGCTAGCCCCCGTCGATACTATGCGAAGCGGATTATATTGAGCCACCAACGTAAATGTATCGCCATGCAATTCCTTTGTCTGCACACTATTCAAGTCGCGGTAACGCTTGCGTACATCGTCCCACTTCTCTACCTGACGGTTGAAGAAGCGCAACAACGAGCTGTCTGTCATTATATCAGCCTTGCCCTTCAGCATCTGTTGGCGTGCCGATACTTCAAGCGTGCGCAAGCGATCTTTATACAGATTGTTTGCATTTATCTTCTCTATGCTAAGCGCAGCATCGCTATTACCACCCCAACGGCGGCAGAGGTACAGTTCGTCGTAGATTCGTCCGATGCGATAGCGGCGCGAGAATATCAATCCCAAGGCATAGTCTTCGCCATAACTGGTATTAGGGAACTGAACCTGGCGCAACAATGGTGTGAAGAAAGCGCGTGGCGCACCCAAGCCGTTGATGCGCAGAGCATTGTTAGGTCCGTTCTCGTCTGTCCACTCACGATGGTCAATAAGTCCTGGCGGCAAGGTGTTGAGCTCGAAATCGCACATACGATAAGAACCGATTACCATGGCTGCCTTCTGCTTATAAAAGGCTTCTACAATTGTCTGCAGGGTGTTTGGCGAACTATACAGGTCGTCGCTATCCAGTTGGACGGCAAACCGTCCGCAACGCTCATCGTTTATTGCCATATTCCAGCACCCGCCAATGCCAAGGTCTGTTCGGGAAGGATTAATGACTATGAGCGAGGCATTGTCGGCAGCTAGCGATGATAGTATCTGGCTAGTGCCATCGTCAGAATGATTGTCTACCACTATCACGTTATACAAGAACGCCGCTTTCTGACCTAATGCGCTCTTGACGGCATCGGCGATAGTAGTGGCGCGATTTCTAACCGGTATTACCACAGAGGCTTCTACAGGAAAATCCTGCTCGTCAAAATCAGGCGTACGGCAATCTGCATGTGAGATAAGCGCGCCTATGGCATCCAGATGGGCGGTAACAGCATGCTCCATCTCTATCTGCACCTCGCGATTGGCCGGATTCACATAGTCAAACTGCTTCTCGCCGCTTGCCCTAAGGTCAGTCTCCTCAATCGTATATGTATATTCATTAAGATGGAACACCGCACCTTCGCGACTCAAGAACAGGCGCAAGTCATAAAGACCCGCATACTGATACAAGCGGTTGCCAACAGAAGCAGCATATTTCTTCAGAAGTTCTGTCTTTACCAACAGCAAGGCACCGAAATCGAAATCATCGCGCAAGCTACCTGCCTGATAATCAATGACAGGATGCTGGCAACGCACGTCTTTCTCTATAGTGTAGTGGTCGCTATACATCAAAGCAGCATTGGCATCGCATGCGACACGAAGCACACGTTCTAAAGCCGACTGACCAATATTCACCGGTTGCGGCTTTATGCATAGCATCACATAGTCAGCCTCAGCCCGTTCTGCAACGGAAAGCATTGTCTGGCTACTGGTTATGCGATCAATGGCTATCACGCCGCAATCTTCAAAAACGCAATCGGAAGCTTCGGCTGTTTCAGATACTAGTATATTTATGTGTTGTATAGTACGGCTTCCGCGCAATTGCGCCAAGGTTTGCTCTATATCGTGAGGCGAGCGGCAAGCCAAAAAGCAGTCAATCTTTTGTCTCATTATAAATAATGTTTTTAATATTACAAAATTACAAATATATTTCCGTTAATCCAAATTAAAATTATCATTATTGGCATAGCGCCTAAATTCTAACCTAAATCTTTTGCAAATCAAGCAAAATTGAGTAAATTTGCACTTTTGAAACTACAGACGACAACAATGGAAAGCAGCAAGCAAATACTGATGGGCATGACGCCTGACGAACTGAAAGCAGCGGTCAAAGCACTTGGCATGCCTGCATTTACAGGCAGTCAGATAGCCAAATGGCTCTATGACAAGCACGCAAGAAGCATTGACGAGATGACGAACATCTCGAAGGCTAACCGCGAAAAGCTTGCCGAGCATTTCATTGTAGGAGCCATGAATCCCATCGATTGCCAAAAGAGCAAAGACGGAACCATAAAATATCTTTTCCCTACAGCTTCGGGAAAGTTTATAGAAACGGTATATATCCCTGACCATGACCGTGCAACTCTGTGTGTGTCATGCCAGGTGGGATGCAGGATGAACTGCCTTTTCTGCCAAACGGGAAAACAGGGCTTTGAAGGGCATCTGACAACGGCCGACATTCTGAATCAGATATACTCTCTACCTGAGAGGGAGAACTTGACAAACATTGTGTTCATGGGACAAGGCGAACCAATGGACAATCTGGACAATGTTTTAAAGACAACGCAAATTCTGACGGCAGAATGGGGATATGCATGGAGTCCAAAGCGAATCACAGTGAGCAGCGTGGGCATCAAGAACAAGCTGAAAAGATTTCTCGACGAGAGCGAATGCCACGTTGCCATAAGCATGCACACGCCAATTCATGAACAGCGCCTGATGCTTATGCCGGCGGAAAGACAGATGCCTATTGCCGAGGTTGTAGAACTGCTAAAGCAATACGACTTCAGCCACCAGCGCAGATGCTCTTTCGAATACACCGTGTTTGGCGGTACCAACGATTCGCCGCTACACCTCAGGGAGATTGTAAAGCTTCTTAAAGGGTTGGAATGCCGCATAAACCTGATTCGCTATCACACCATACCTGACGTTGATTTGAAAGAATCGGACGAAAGGCGTATGGAGGATATGCGCGACTACCTGACAAACCATGGCATATTCACAACGATAAGAGCAAGTCGCGGACAAGACATATTTGCAGCTTGCGGCCTGCTATCAACAGCGAAAAAAGATGGTTTGAAGATTTAAACTAATAGTTACGTGAATAATTAAGAAATTAGATATATGGAAGACAAAATGATACGCGTGGCCATCACGCACGGAGATACAAACGGCATCGGCTACGAAGTAATCCTTAAAGCTTTTGAAGCACCAGAAATGCTGGATTTGTGCATACCTATAATATATGGTTCCCCTAAAGTGGCGGCTTATCATCGTAATCTGATGAACATACAAACCAACTTCAGCATTATCGACTCTGCAAAAGATGCCAAGCCTGGCCGTCTGAACATGCTAGCAACATTCGACGAAGAGGTGAAAGTTGAGATGGGACAACCTTCAAAAGAGGCGGGAATAGCTTCCCTTAAAGCTCTTGAAAAGGCATTGGCTGATTATAAAGAGGGGGCTTACGATGTACTGGTAACCGCACCTATAAACAAAAACAACATCCAAAGCGAGGATTTCAACTTCTGCGGACACACCGAATATATCGAGAGTAAGGTTGGCGAAGGCGACAAAGCGCTGATGATTCTTATGAACGACCGTCTGCGCGTTGCACTTGCAACAACACATCTGCCTATAAAAGATGTTGCCGGAGCTATAAACAAGGAATTGATAGTAGAAAAGGGCAAGATACTGCATCAAAGCCTAAAGCGTGACTTCAGTATTCCCAACCCACGCATAGCCATTCTGGCGCTCAATCCTCATGCCGGGGATGGCGGAGTGCTCGGAACAGAAGAGCAGGAAACAATAATACCAGCCATACAAGAACTGGAAGAAGCTGGCATACAAGCGTTTGGCCCTTATCCTGCCGACGGATTCTTTGGCAGTGGCACATACGCAAAGTTTGATGCTATTTTGGCAATGTATCACGATCAAGGATTGGCTCCTTTCAAGACTATAGCCATTGAAGACGGAGTGAACTACACGGCAGGCTTGCCCATCATACGCACATCGCCAGATCACGGTACGGCATACGACATTGCCGGAAAGAATATTGCCGATGCAAACTCATTGCGCCATGCCATATACTCGGCCATTGACATATTCAGAAACCGCAAGAACTACGATGAGCCATTGGCCAATCCGCTGAAGAAGCTATACCACGAGAAACGTGACGATAGCGAGAAGGTGAGATTTGCCATTCCTAAGGCTAAGCAGGTAAAGGAAGAAGAAAAGAAGGAATGAAGAAAAAATACCAGAACGGATTCTTCATCTTTGGTATAGTCGTGCTGGTCATAATGGTAAGCCAGCTCGACTTCGAGCAGGTATGGAACGGCTTGCAAAGGGCAGGCTATTGGTTTCTTGCCGTTGTTTTTCTTTGGTCATTCCTTTACATGTTCAATACCGCGGCATGGTGGACAATCATCAAAGCTTCGGAACCAGAAGATTCGCAAGACGAAAGAACAAAAGGACGAAAGTCCTCACGCATATCGTTCTGGTGGCTATATAAGATAACCGTAAGCGGTTTTGCACTAAACTACGCCACTCCAGGAGGGCTTATGGGCGGTGAACCATATCGCATAATGTCTCTTTCGCCAAAGATTGGAACAGAACGGGCATCATCATCGGTCATTCTATATGCCATGACACATATTTTCTCGCATTTCTGGTTTTGGCTTTTGTCTGTATTTCTTTTTATACTGACAGAAGATGTAAGCCTGTTCATGTGGGGATTCTTGTCTATTGTAGGGGGATTCTGCGCATTGGCCATATGGTTCTTTATAAAAGGCTACAAGAAAGGCATTGCCGTCAGTTGTATGAATCTGCTCAGCCACTTCCCCTTTATCAAGCGAAAGGTCAAGGGATTTATCGAAAAGCACGATGAGCAACTCAAGACCATAGACAACCAGATTGCAGCGTTGCACAATCAAAACCGTAAAAGTTTTGTAACGGCAGTAGCATTAGAGCTGGCGTGTCGTGTAATCTCTGCATTAGAGATATATTTCGTATTATTAGTAATACAACCCGAAGCTAGTTATCTGCAATGCATTCTGATATTGGCATTTACATCTTTAATTGCCAACATGCTGTTCTTCATGCCACTGCAACTCGGCGGGCGCGAAGGTGGCTTCATGATGTCTACAACAGGATTAGCCTTGACCACCAATGCAGGAATACTGGTTGCGCTGATTGTAAGAATACGAGAACTTATCTGGACGGCCATCGGATTGCTGCTGATAAAATTCGACAAAAACAAAAATAAAGAATAAACTAAAAAACCATAAAATCAGTAAGGTCCGACGATATATCAAATAAAATTTGTAACTTTGTAGGCTGAAATGAAAACTTCGGAACTGCAAACAATAAAGCAAAGATACAACATCGTGGGTAACTGCGATGCCTTAAATCATGTCCTCGACGTGGCTCTTCAGGTTGCGCCAACAGATGTGAGCGTGCTTATTGTTGGCGAAAGCGGAGTGGGAAAAGAAATCATACCTCGCGTAATACACGACAACTCGCCACGCAGACGAGAAAAATACTTCGCTATCAACTGCGGCTCTATTCCAGAAGGCACTATAGACAGTGAACTGTTCGGCCATATAAAGGGGTCATTTACCGGTGCAATAAACGATTCGCCCGGTTATTTCGGCGTTGCCAACAAAGGTACACTATTCCTTGACGAGGTTGGAGAACTGCCTTTGGCAACACAAGCCCGATTGCTTAGGGTTCTGGAAACAGGCGAGTATATCCCCGTTGGTGCTACTGAAGTAAGAAAGACAGACGTGCGCATCGTTGCAGCAACAAACGTCAACATTCAAAAAGCAATAAGCGAAGGACGATTCCGTGAGGACCTGTATTACCGCTTGAACACAATTTCTATACAAATGCCTCCGCTCAGAGATCGCGGAGAAGACGTCGTATTGCTGTTCCGCTTATTTGCAATGCAGATAGCTGAGAAGTACAGAATGGAGCGCGTCATGCTTACGGACGATGCCAAGCAGTTGCTGATGAAATACAAATGGCCGGGCAATGTGCGCCAGTTGAAGAATATCACAGAACAGATATCCATTCTGAGCCCAGAGCGCACCATCAGCAAGGACATCATGGCCAAATTCATTCCGCAAGATCAGGAAAGCACCCAACTCGTAGCCACTAACAATGGCAAAGACCATAGCTTTGAAAACGAGAGAGAAGTTCTTTACAAAATTCTTTTTGAACTTAGAAGCAATGTCAATGAGCTCAAGCGCGAGATTGAGATGCTGAAAAACCAAATTGAAAGCGGAGACAAGCAAGCTATTGCAAGCAAGGAGCCACAAGCTCTTGAGGTTACAACCACAAGCAACCTGCCTGCACAGCAAATCTATATCCAACATGCACAGAAGCCAATAGCAGAAGATGCCATCGCCGAAGAGTATATTGAATTGGAAAAAGATCAGGAGAATCTGAATCTTGACAATCTTGAGCGCCAACTGCTGGAGAAAGCTCTCGAGCGCAATGGAGGCAACAGAAAAAAAGCGGCACAAGAGCTTGGCATTTCTGACAGAACACTTTATAGAAGAATAAAACAATATGGATTGGACGATAAGTAAATTAAGACTGATTGCACTATGTCTAGTGGCTGTAATTACCGTCTCTTGCTCCGTTTCTTATAAGTTCAACGGTGCCAGCATCGACTATTCCAAGACAAAGACAATACAGATAGCCGACTTCCCTATACGTTCAAGTTATGTATGGGGACCAATGGCAAGCATATTCAACAACCAGTTGAAGGATATATATGCAAACCACACCAAACTGATTCAGGTTAGGCGCAACGGCGACTTGAAGGTAGAAGGCGAGATTACAAAATACGAGCAGCGCAACAAGGCCGTATCAGCCGAAGGTTACTCTGCACAGACAGAGTTGTCTATGACTGTCAATGTACGCTTTACTAACAACAGCAACCACTCTGAGGACTTTGAACGCACATTCACAGCCACCTCAACATACGAGACAACACAGTCACTAAACTCTGTACAAGAGGAATTGGTGACACAGATGGTAAAAGAAATAACCGACCAGATATTCAACGCCACCGTTGCAAACTGGTAGGAACAGCAAAAGACAGAGCTTTACAATATGGAATTGACAGAGTTGATAAATCATCCTGAACGCTTGGACAGAGATACCCTGTACGAGTTGCGTTCATATGTGGCTCTGTATCCATATTTCCAGACGGCACGCTTGCTAATGCTGCAAAACTTATATCTGCTGCACGACCCGACATTCGACGAAGAACTTAGAAGAGCTGCTATATATATAACTGACAGGAAAGTAATTTTCCAACTGGTTGAAGCTGCACACTACAGGTTAAATGTGCAAAAAGACAATGCCGATAAACCAGCAGAGAAAAAGGAAGACAACAGAACAATATCACTCATTGATAATTTTCTTGAGTCAATTCCGAAGGAAAACAAGGAGGAAGAGAAAAAGAAACGCCGCCCTACCCCAGCCGACGCTGCCGTTGACTATGTAGCATATCTGCTTGAAACCGAAAGTCATGAGGACAATGGCAACGGTCCGCAACTTATCGGACAGAACCTGATTGACACCTTCATAGAAAACGACAAAGGCAAGATTGTGCTTAGCGAAACACCTGAGTTCATTCCACAGATTGAAAATGTCGGCGAAGAAGAGCAAAAAGATGGCGATGAAGGGTATTTTACAGAGACTTTAGCCCGAATTTACATAAAACAAGGCAGATATTCGAAGGCTTTGGAAATTATTCGGCGATTAAGTTTGGCATATCCAAAAAAAAATGCTTACTTTGCAGACCAAATCCGTTTTTTGGAGAAATTGATAATAAATAACAATAAAAAATAAAGAAAAATGTACACACTTTTAGTAATTCTAATTTGTATCGCAGCTCTGCTTATGATAGGCATCGTGCTGATACAGGAGTCAAAGGGAGGCGGTCTCTCATCAAGTTTTGCTTCTTACAACCAGATTGGTGGCGTTCGTAAGACAACAGACTTTATTGAGAAAGCGACATGGGGATTGGCAGTAGCTATGGTTGTCATCAGCATCCTTTGCGCATACTTCGCTCCACAGGCATCATCAGACGCTTCTGTTATGGAAGGCGTTGAGGTTCCTGTTACCAACCCTAACAACCTTCCAGGTTTTGGCGCTAGCCAGACACAGGATGCTGCACCTGCAGCTGAAGCTGAAGCACCTGCAGCAGCACAGGAAACTCCTGCTGAACCTGCGAACTAATTGAAAAAGCAAAAAAAGTGCGTGATTTATTTGGTAATTTAAAATAAATCACGTACCTTTGCACTCGCTTTCGAAAAGCAACCAACATGGTGGACGTAGTTCAGTTGGTTAGAGCGTCAGATTGTGGTTCTGAATGTCGTGGGTTCGAGCCCCACCGCCCACCCAAAGCGGGAATTCCAACAATGGAGTTTCCGCTTTTTTATTTTCTATAATTATTTTGAAAACAATGAAGCATTCCGTACTTTTCATTTGTCTCGGCAATATCTGCCGCTCTGCTGCCGCAGAAGGCATCATGAAACATATTGTAGAGCAACACAACCTAGCCGATAGTTTTGTTATCGACTCTGCCGGCACAAGCGGTTGGCACGCCGGAGAGTTGCCAGATAGGCGCATGCGTAGCCATGGAGCTGACCACGGCTATGATTTCAGCAGTCGCTCAAGACAATTCAAAACGGAAGATTTCGACAGATTTGACAACATTGTAGTTATGGACAACGAAAACTACTACGATGTAATGTCAATGGCACGCAATGAAGAAGACAAGAAAAAGATTAGCTATCTGACCGCTTATACAAAGAACCATCCCAACCACAGATACGTACCTGACCCATATTATGGTGGCGACCGTGGTTTTGAAATAGTTATTGAATTATTGGAAGACGGCTGTATGGGATTGCTAGAACATCTTGTCCCATACATCAAGCGCTGACAAAAGGCTACTCTACTTTATCTTTAGACGCCACTTGCTCCAGATATTCCTTTGGTTGCATGCCAAATTCTTTTTTGAAGATTGTGGCAAAATACTTAGGGTCTCTAAAGCCTACGCTATATGCCAAGTCACTGACACGTATATCCGGGCGTTCTTGCGCCAAGCGGCACGCAGCCTTCATTCTTATATCACGAATGAAACTGCTCACGCTAAGTCCTGTGATAGAGCGTAGCTTATTATATAATGTAGAAGAACTTGTTCCCATATCAGCGGCAAAAGCATCACGGTCGTAGTCAGAATCCGCAAGATGCTCATTTATGCAATCCATGGCACGCTTCAAGAACAAGCTATCAGGCGAATAATCATTGGTAGCCTTCTTTTCCGTTTCCTCCAGTGTCTGCTTCCTGAAGTCGCGCTGTATTCGCATTCTGTTCTGAATGAGATTGTCTATCCTTAATTGCAAATCGCCCATTCTAAATGGTTTATGGATATATTCATCTGCACCTATAAGCATTGAATGCACCTTATCTTCCTCTTGGGTCTTTGCTGTAAGCAGAATAACAGGCAAATGGCTAAGGTCGGGGTTGGTTTTTATCTTTTCCGTCAGTTCATTACCATCCATTTCCGGCATCATCACATCGGAAACAACCAAATCCACATCGTTCTTGACCAGTATTTCCAACGCCTCTTTTCCGTTAGATGCCGTTAACGTTCTGTATTTTGATGACAGCAACTGCTTCATAAGCATGAGCAACTCTGTATTATCTTCCACTATGAGAATCTTATATGCGTCATCATCCAACTCATCAGTTCCTTCATCTTCCACCACCGTATTCTTTGTTACAGAATAATCAAGAATACTGCTTTGCGGAACCGTAATCTTCACCTTATTACGCTCGTCAATTTGAGCCGGAGTGAACATTTCCTTGCTTATAGGCAGCGATACGGTAAAAGTTGTCCCCACCCCTTCTTCACTCTCACAGTCGATGGTTCCACCATGCAAATAAACCAGATCTTTGGTCAGCGACAAGCCCAAGCCCGTGCCAGTTGCCTGGAATCTGCGGTAATCGCCGTCGTAAAATCGTTCAAACAGATGTTTCATATTTTCTTTCGGTATTCCACATCCATTATCGCGCACGCGTATTATAATATGGTCATAAGTCTTGTTCGTACAAACATCGAGTTCAACATGCCCGTCTTCACCCTTTGTATATTTGGCAGCATTAGACAGCAAGTTGAATATTATCTTATCCAGTTTATCAGTATCAATCCATCCCATCATGCTTTCTGGTGCACAACTGATGGAGTATTTAAGTCCATTCTTCACCATCAGCGGTTCTATACACCTGCCGGTTTCACGTATATACTCCATCACGTCACCGTTAGACACAAGAAGTTTAAGTTCGCCGGCTTGCGATTTACTCGTTTCCAAAATCTGCTGCAATAACCTGACAACCCTCTGGATATTCAAATCCATCATGTCATAATCTGGCGAATGGTGAGGATTGATAGCCCTCAATCTTTCTACCGATGCGGAAATAATAGTCAACGGAGTAAGCAGCTCATGGGTGATATTTGTGAAAAGCATAGCCATCTGAGCCTCATTTTTCATACGCACACTACGCAGATATAGCCATCTTCCAAGCAAAAAGATGGCAATCAACGTGCATATTACAGCTATTATGATGACTAAATCCAAATTCATAAACTAATTTTTGATGGTGTAAAGTTACATCTTTTTCATCGAAAAATCAACAAATATGCATTAAAAAGGGTCTTTTTAGTGCAAATTAGGTTTGTTTTCCGTTATTTTAGGTTTAAAATCCGTGAATTAACGCATTTTCAACCTCTTTTAATTTTATCTGAACCTCATTTGTTTTTTTCTATAGTATCTTTGCATCAGCAAAAAAGAAATTGAAAGCGGTTTTAACCGCATTCCACAAGAGCATAGAGATGCCGTGGAACTTTTTCATAAGAGATTTTAATGGTTAAGGTTTATGGTTGATTAATTTAGTTTTTTAAAGTATTATTAAAGCTTCGCTGAGACAGCGAGGCTTTTTTATTACCCTACACATAGGCAAAAAAATAGGATACCGCTTCAAAGAGCCGGTATCCTATTTTGTATTCTTAATTCTTTTTATTCTTTCTCCTTATAGCGAGTGTTCGCTGAGATAGCGTTCCGCCTCAATCGCAGCCTGGCAACCTGTGCCTGCTGCAGTAATAGCCTGACGATATACAGGATCAGCCACATCGCCCGCAACGAAGACTCCAGGAATCTTTGTTTTTGGCGTATTATCTATTTTCTTTATATAACCCACCTCGTCTGTGTCAAGCCACTCCTTGAAGATGTCGCTGTTTGGCTTGTGACCGATGGCGAGGAAGAAACCGTCTATAGCTATATCTACGAACTCTTCGTCTGCTTCTCCCTTGCGCTTTACGAGATGTGCGCCCTCTACCCCATCTTCGCCAAAAAGACCTACTGTATTGTGCTCAAACAGTATCTCGATGTTTTCTGTCTCTATAACGCGCTTCTGCATAACCTGAGAAGCTCGGAGGTATGGTTTGCGTACAATAAGATATACTTTCTTTGCCAATCCTGATAAATAGAGTGCATCTTCGCAGGCTGTATCGCCACCACCGACAACAGCTACAGTCTTCTTGCGATAGAAAAAGCCGTCGCATGTGGCACATGCAGACACACCCATGCCGTTATACTTGCGTTCGTCGTCAAGTCCTAAATACTTGGCAGACGCACCTGTTGCAATAATCACGGTGTCGGCCTCTATCACCTTGCCGTCGTCGGCAGTCAACTTGTAAGGTGCCTGTGACAGGTCGGCTGCCACAATCTCGCCGTCGCGTATGTCAGCGCCGAAGTTCTCAGCCTGTTCTCTCAAATCCATCATCATCTGATTGCCATCAACACCCTGAGGGTAACCGGGGAAGTTCTCTACAGTTGTTGTCTGCGTCAGTTGACCGCCAGGCAGCATGCCGCAATATTCAACGGGATGCAGGTTAGCTCTTGATGCGTAGATAGCTGCTGTATATCCAGCAGGACCGCTACCGATTATAAGGCAGCGCACGTGTTCCGTATTCATATTCATGTCTTATTTTAATAATTCTTCTATTTTCTGCGCAATAACATCAATGCTTTCAGTTGGTTCAAACCTTGCAGCCACTCGTCCTGTCTTGCTGATTAGGAACTTTGTGAAATTCCATTTGATGTCATTTTTTTCCTTGTAGTCAGGATCTGCCTTTGAAAGCATCTCATCAAGAATATTGGCTATCGGGTGATTCATGTTCCATCCGGCAAAGCCCTTTTGCTCTTGCAAGAACTTATACAGCGGGTCGGCATCTTCGCCGTTCACCTTCAGTTTCTTGAATCGTGGGAACTCCGTTCCGTATGTCAGTTTGCAGAATTCATGTATCGACTCGTCTGTTCCCGGTGCCTGTTGTCCAAACTGATTGCATGGGAAATCAAGAATCGTAAATCCTTGGCTGCGATACTTCTCATACAGTCTTTCCAGTTCCTCGTATTGTGGCGTAAAGCCACACTTCGTAGCCGTATTTACTATCAGCAGCACCATTCCTGAATACTCTTTCAGTGATATTTCTTTGCCTTTTCTATCCTTGACCTTAAAATCATAAACAGTTTTCATATACTTAAAATCTAATTAGTTGTGTTTGTAACGCAAAAATAATTATTTTCTACGGCAACACCAAATAATAAGTTATATAATTATGATTTTTTTGTTTCTCATTAAAGATGATAAATATTTATTCATCTACCACTTTGATATATATCAAAAATTTGTATAATCTATGTTTTTTAATGCAAAAGGTAATGCCTACGTAAGAAAAAACATCGTATTTTTGCATCGTAAAACACTAAAGGCAACATTTTGTTAGAAATGTTTTGAAAAACAAGATATACGTTAGGTTATTATTATTTTGAGAGAAAAAGATTGTTTAAGGATTGATTTATGCTCTGCATTTAGAGATTAAGGAGGAGAGCATTGCTTTTTCAAAAAAAGCAGGAGCCGCTGATTTTTCAGCGGCTTTTTTTATCTCACGCCCCACTCTCTAATAACATTCTCGCGAGGCAACGACTCTATTTTCTCTTCTTCTTCATCTACGAGATTGCAGAAGAAGTCAATACCTGTCAACTTTTCAAGTTCGTCAATGTTCACCACATACTGCGCCAGCAGGTCGTGCGAATGGTCTGCATTGATATGTTCAACCCAAAAGCCCATTGCCTTATAGCCTAGCGAACTCTTGCAAAGCACAGCCATGAAGAAATATCTTGGCACGATAAGTCCATTAGGCAGAGTTTCCAGTATTTGCGATTCCTTGTCTATCGTGCCGCCTTTGCAGACATACAGTACATCGCGGAATGAATTTACGTTCCAGTCTCTCACCTGTTGCTCCATTTTCGCCCACAATCCGGCATTAAACCTGTTTTTCTGCGGTTGCATGTTTGTCAAGTAAAACGTCTGCATGTTCACCTCTCTCGTACTCTGACGGTCGGCACTTGGCACAATATGACCGTGGTCGTAACCTGAGTTGCGGAATGGATCGAATTCGAAATAATAGCCAGCAGGCAGTTTCGGGTCAAAAGGATAGCCGTCGTCATATCTGCCCACATTACCGCCGCTATTGGCAGCATACATCTGGTAGCACGACCAGCGCTGCGACTTCTTTTGATAGTCCCACTCTACTGAGTAGTTTATGCCGAAATCTTCGGTTGAATGTACTATCACCATGTTGTTTCCGCCTTTTAGGCGCGGAAACTCCAGGCGCTCGTAAGCATCGTTCTCGCTCGAGTTGTTTTTGTTTACATTTATGCCATCGACATTCGGCCGCTGAGCAACCGGCAGTCTGTCATCGTCCTCCCCGCATGAACATACGGCGACAACCATGATAAAGCAGAAAAGCAGTCTTCCAAATCCTTTCATATATATAATTAATGTGTGTTACATAAAAAAAGATGCGACCGGGCATATGCAACTACACGGACGCACCTTTATGGTTTCTAAAAAATGGAGATGTATATCTTATTTCTTAGCAGCCTTACCATAGCGGCTCATGAACTTGTCTACGCGACCAGCTGTATCGACAAGCTTGCTCTTACCAGTATAGAATGGGTGAGAGGTACTTGAGATTTCAATTTTTACCACTGGGTAAGTTTCGCCTTCAAATTCTACTGTGTCATTGCTCTTACATGTAGAACGTGAAAGGAACATATCGCCGTTGGACATATCCTTAAATACGACGGGGCGATAGTTTTCTGGATGAATACCTTTTTTCATTTTTGCTTAATATTATAAATTGTTGTAATTAAATGCTCATATTACGGGGTGCAAAATTACTAAAAATATCGCACGCTACCAAATGTTTGCGGAAATATTTTGTTTTTGTCTGCACTTCGGGTTGAAAATGTTGCTAGTGTGCACTGGGATTTTCGGTTGCCTAACAAGTGAGACAAAGAAATAATATAGTCGATATATGGCGTATATACCAAATTTAAGCGAGCAGAGCGCTGGATTGTTAACTTGCGCAAACAACTATTTATTGTAGTTAACTAAATTAAGAAACTACAATTTGTAGTTGTCTATTTATTCATTTTAAGTTACATTTGCAACACATTTAGAGATTCAAAATAATAAATAGAGATAATAGCAATGAAAAAGCTGACTAATAAAGAGCTTGAGGTCATGCAGTTGTTATGGAAGCATGGACCAATGTTTGTAAGAGAACTGCTGGAGCATTACGAGGAACCGCGTCCGCATTTCAATACTCTTTCAACCATTGTGCGTAGATTGGAATATGGTGGATATGTTGGTCACAAGAAATATGGCACAACATTTCAGTACAATGCTCTGATAACAGAAGAGGAATATGCCAAAAGAAACATCTTCAGATTGGTCGACGACTATATCGAGAATTCTTATAAAGGATTGGTATCTACATTCTTACGTGAGGAGAAACTCTCTGTTGATGAACTCCGAGAACTGATTTCACAAGTTGAAGCATACCAAAAAAGCAAACAACCATGAACGAATTTATTATCTACGAATTTAAAGTGGCTCTACTGATTGCCTTGTTTTATGTATTCTGGAAGCTGCTAGTATCAAAAGGCACATGGCATAGCCTGAATCGCATGGTTCTGCTATTCACAGCCATAGCCTCTTTTGTTCTGCCACTTTGTGTTTTTACTATCCACCAAACAGTTGTAGTAACCCCTGTAATAGCAGAACATTCTGCCGATACAAGTTATTTATCACCTGTTTCTGCTACAGGCAAAGATTCCCTACCAACGGAAAGCTTTGTCCTTCCAAGCCATTCATTCCCTGAGGTATCGTTTGATTACCAATTCATTTTCGTAGTCATATATATAATAGGTGTTTTAGTTGTGCTTTCAAGAACCCTGCTGTCATTATATAAATTGCATAAGTTGGAAACCATAAGCGAAATACACCATTTGGACAATGGAGTGCGGATTGCCGTATGTGACAAAGTGAAATCGCCTTATAGCTGGTGGAAAACAATATACATGAATAGTAACGATTATGAAGAAGGCGCACCGATGCTTTTGGAGCACGAATTGGGACATATCCGTCTGCATCATTCTGTTGACATTATAATCGTTGAACTGATAACTGCTATGCAATGGTTCAACCCCACGATATGGCTATTACGTGCCGACTTGCGCACAGTTCACGAATACGAAGCTGACCAACAAGTGATTTCTAACGGATTCGACGAAATACAGTATCTGCATCTTCTAATTAATAGAACCGCCATTCAGAATGGCTATTCTTTGGCAAACGGTTTTTGCAACAGCACACTAAAAAATAGAATCAGCATGATAACAAAACCAAAATTCCACCCTTTACAGTTGTTGCGTCTATTATATTTGCTGCCTATCATTGTCTTTTCTTTAGCCATGTCGGCACAAGTAAAGAAAGAAGAGGTTGTAAAAAACACTTTTACAGAAGAATCTGCCATCATATTTGAACATAAAGATGGCAAGGAGTGGATTGGCGTAAAAGTTCCAGCTGGGGCTTTCTTCACATGGTTAGCAAATGGTCGCTTGGCAGAAAGGAGCATAATCAAGGAAGGAGGATGGATGAACAATAGAGGCAAGCATTATATAAATGAAGATATTGTAATGCTTGACGGACAAATAGTCAACAGCAGCTATCACCCTTATGTTCCTCTAAGTAGCATAAAAGAGGTAAAACTGATACAGGGAGAGAAACCTAGGCGCATAGAGCTATACACTAAATACACAACAGAGTTTAACCGAAAAGACAATATAGACTTGCCTGCAACTTACAAAGGCAAAGCCAAGTCGTGGATGTTCTTTAGGGCTGAAGATGCCAAAACAGGTCAGCAACTCGCTAACGTTGAATTATCCATTATTGGAACAAGCTATAAAGTCAAGACCAATGAAGAGGGATGGTGCGAAATGAATATTCCGTTAGGCGCAACTGTTCAAGCATGCTGTCCGGGATACGAAACTGAAAAGCACCAATTTAACCATTTAAGAGGCAACGAAGTACAGGGATGGGGTTTCTTTCTAAATAAATCTATAATACCATAAACGGCAATAACTACATGTGGATATACCTGTGATTTTCACGAAAAATCATGGCAAGAAGTACGAATGGGCCGATAACAATAAAAACAGGACGGCTCCTGATGGATATTGTTACTAGTGCGCACCGAGATTTGCGGTTGTCTAACAAGTGAGACAAAGTAATTATGCCCCATGAGATCTCCCCTGAAAATTATTTCATGCATTTCTCATACATCCTACATTTTTGCATGCAACGCATTGTACTACAGTTAGTTTAGTGCAGTGTATGAGGATTTCAATCCTACATTTTTTGCCCGTTTTTCGGCGCTTTTTGGTAATTTTAACAATTTTAGGTAATAAAGATTGATATTTCTAAAAGGGCGTTTTAGACTTCAGATGTAATTTTCTTGCAAATGCAGCAAAAAGTAAGAATTATAACCATGCCATTAAGCCATCAAAAGTGGTGCAGTTAGCACTGCTAAGTGGGCCACTTAGGAGGTGCAAAAGACAATGTGCCATCTGCAACTCGTAAATGGCATAATTACGAGTGCTAAATGGCACTGTTTAATGTCTTAAATAGAATCCAGACTATTGGAGTTGTTCTAATATTGTATTTAACGTAAACCTATATTAAATTGACTTATGCTAATCGTATCGTGGATTACTTGTATCGTGACGTACACTAGAATGTCTACAATAACCACAAATACCACCTCCACTGCCTGCACGGAAGTCATTACATTTATATATACATTCTTTACATGGACCATTATGTCCTGTAAATGAGATGTCGCCACTATCTGTATCATCAGTGTCTTGAGAAAATTCTTCAATGATTTTCCCAGCTGTGACTATCACTGGTGCATATTTCGAGCCTCCACCTTTGCAAGATATGTTGAAGAACGCAAATGTAACAATAGAACTAATGGCTAAAACGTAATGTTTTTTTTCATTTGTTGTAATAGTATTGTTGAGTTAATAACCTACAGTAGCTGTTTCCCATTTGGATTGTGCTATTGTAACCCCATTCCGACTTGCATTTAAGCGTATTCTACGCATTTCATTTTGTGCTTCGCGTAGAGCCTTTTTCATGCGAGTATAATTGCTGCTACTCATGCTTTGTCCAGTTCCTCCTGAACGACTTCCATTATTATTCTTTACCCTATATCCAAGATTAGTTAATGAATTATAATTTGATTGTGCTCTACGTTCCCATTGTTTATATAATGATATGTAATTTGTTGAGTTGCTTCCAGACGAATATGTCCCATTTTGTGAGTTATAATTTCCATAGCTATAATTGTTATTAATGCCATCCAAAGCTCCTGCAAAATTCCCGATGTTTGTGTTATAAGAATTTTGGGCATCGTCATATTCGGTTCTTGATTGTGAATTGTTATTTTCAACAATATTTTTATTATTAATAGATGTATTACGTGCTTTTTTCACAAATTCATTATCTGGTTCAATTTTTAGAACCATATTATAGGCTTCAATCGCATAATCATAGTGCCCAAGATTATTTAGACATACTCCATAATTTGTTAAAGCAATCATGTCAGAAGGATCGGCTTCGCATATTTGATAATAATAATTCTTAGCAGTTTTATAATCTTTTAAATTAAAAGCGTTGTCAGCCTTAGTATAAAGTTCTTTTGTGTTTATAAACGTATTCTTGTAGTTTATAGGATTATAAATATATGAGCAATGGTATATTTGTCCGGGTGTTTTTACTCGTAAAACACCGTCAGAGAATTCCATATCTTCAAATTTTAAATTTTCATTTTCTCTTAATACAATATTGCCTTTTTTGTCAATAACATGTCTATATTTAGAATTGAATGGTTTTACAATGGCAAGACCTTCACTGAACTCATCTCCAGATTCATATTCTTCTCCTATTCTGGTTCCAGTTGTAGCATCAATATAAAA
Source organism: Prevotella sp. (assembly GCA_017410365.1). Taxonomy (GTDB): domain Bacteria; phylum Bacteroidota; class Bacteroidia; order Bacteroidales; family Bacteroidaceae; genus Prevotella. The sequence goes on along the minus strand of JAFQQY010000014.1, from coordinate 55,642 downwards.
TATTCAAGGAATGTTTCTGCATTTTGCTACCCCTTCACTTATTAATAGCATATCAGTGTCAAAAAATTTTCGGAGTTTTGTATTATAGTATTTTTCTGAACCATTAATAGTTACACTATACCAATTACCTTCATAATATAAGATATTGTCAGCTTTTGATACTAAAGCTACTCCATTTGTATCGTATAATGAATTTCCGACTTGAATCATTCCACCTTTCATACTTGGGTATGTATATTTTTCATCTGTGGTATGTGCTTTACCATTACAATCTATGATTATTGCACAATCATCACCTTGATATAAAATACAGTCATTTATCCAGATGTCAAAAAAGAAACTGGAATAGTCGTATTGTGGTTGTGAAATGATAGCTCCGCTACTATTTTTCAAACCATACAAACCAGTTTTTTCATCTTTGTACAAATAAATTCCTTTACTACTTTTTCTATATGAAGATGTGTCTAAAACATTTCCCTCCTCAGAATAATAATGAAATCCAAAAGGTTCATATTTCTTTGAAATTAATATGTTTTCGTATTTAAATAATAGACCTGCGTTTAAATGTTTTCCTGTTGGTAAACATATATAACGGTATTCACCATTTTCTTTATAAGATATAATCGGATAGAGATTGGTGTATGTTTCGTCGAACTTTGTAACAGGAACAACTAGTTTATCTTTATAAAATAGACCATGTAATGCATCTTTTTCCACATTATAAAGTGGAATATTTTCCCTTTTGTAAGGGGCACTAATGTGGTCGTACTTTGGTTCTAGTAGATATTTGCCATTTTTGTTAATAATTCCATATTGTGTTCCTACCTTAACAACTGCACTGCCGTCAATAAAGTCTTCTATCCAGTCAAATCGTGGCTCGATCTGTATTCTACCTGAGGTATTTATCGCACCATATTTTCCTGATTCTCTATCTCTGAATACAGATAGCCCGTCGTGAAATTCTCCTGCCGATATGACATCTGTCAATGCAAATTTTACATTCTGGGCGAGCGATAGTGTTGCTACAAATATGCAAAAGCTAATAAATAATATTTTTCTCATTTCTGTAATTTCTGAATATAAAAAAGGCGCGAAACCATCCGTTACTCGCCTTTCAACAGGTTACCGCCAAGTGACCGCACATTCAACAAGTACAGAACAGCTCACGCCTAAACGGCATGAACCTTTCTACTACTTGTTCTTGAATGTTGAATATTGGCGGTATTCGTTGAAAGAGAACAAGAGCTAAAAGCTCAATATCTAAAAAAGTACGAATGAGACTACGCCGAGTGTTAATAATAACTTTGGTAATTAGTCTCTTGCGGAGCGTTGCACATCATGGCGCTAACAATCTCCTTTATTTTAATTCGTCTCTGTCTGTTTCTTGCATTACGGTTTTAAAGTTACACATTGGTTTGTCAAATGCAAAAATAATTAAAAGAGTTTATTCTGCAAAATAAATCCACATGAAATTTTGTAGACACAAGCAACATCATTGCCCTTTGCCTAACTCATTTGTATAAAATAGCGTCATCGTACAAGTAATTTTCAAGCCATAATCACGCATAAATATGCATTTGGTCGGCGTTCTATTAATAAAGAACAGTTAGTTCTATAGTTGAGAAGTGCCTGTTCTTGATGAGAGAACTGGCACTTCTTGCATCGAGATCTGGCACTTCTTCGCACGTTGCTTGTAAATCTTTGATTATTAACGGATTGCAAAAGCGAATACATATACAGTCTTTTGTGCATACATATACAACAAAACAGGGCGGTTCCTAATGAAACCGCCCTGATGGATAATGCTGTTATATGTCTTTTACTCTGCGTAAACAATCTTCAACTGTGTCATGCGCACCTGACTTGGAGCACCTGTTGTTGTAGAAGCATTGGTAATTGTGCAGTCGTTGCTATTGATAGCATCGAATGTTACAATGTTGTCTGCAACCTTCACTGTACCAGGATTTGCCTGAAGATCACCGCTTGCATTATAGGTTGTACCATTGTAAACATCACAAGTCATTACAATAGAGGCAATCTTCTTAGAAGAGCTAACCTTCATTGAGTTCTTTGGATACATACGGATGCCCTTGCCTGTGTTGTAATATTTAGGTGTATTCTGATTTCCGCCACCGTCAAATGTAATGGTTGTACCGTCAGAGAGAGTGATGGTTGTCATTTCTGCAGCGTTCTCATAACCCATCTCTGAAGGAACAAGTGTGATAGACTTGCCATCAGCATCATCGCCACCGCCCGGATTCTCCGGTTCCTCTGTTCCACCATTGCAGGTCAGCGAGTAGAGGTAAGCCTCGCCTGTTACAGTCTCAGGAGTGTTGCCCATGTAGTTGCAGAGCTTGCCGCAAACAACAACGTCGTCGCCAACGTGGAGCACTTCGCCCTCAGTATATTTCACATTGTTGAGATAGAGAGCACGGAACACGAGGAACTCGCCGTTTGTAGTGCCATCGTCAGAGATGGTGAATGTGGCGTTGCCATACTGTGTGCCATACTGTTCTCGGATAGTAGCCACCTTACCCTTGATGTAAACAACGTCTGACTGCTCGCCATCCTTCAGAGCACTTGCCACGCTGTTGGCTGCGATGCTGTTGTATGGGTTCTCCAGTGTACCGTCGCCCTTAGCACCGTCTGTCGGTGTGTCGCTGCCGCCCTCGGCTGTCTTGCCGTTGAGAGAATAGAGGTAACTGCCGTTTTGTACAGTTTCTGGTGTGTTGCCCATATAGTTGCATACCTTGCCGTAGATAATCACCTCGTCGCCAACCTTGATGTTGTCGCCGCCAGAATATTTCTGGTTGCCAAGATATAGAGTGCGGAACACGTAGAATGTGCCGTTGTCGGTACCATCGTCAGAGATGTAGAAAGTAGCATTGCCGAACTGGGTGCTGAACTCCTCCTTGATAGATGCAATCTTACCCTTGATATAAACAGCCTCAGACTCTGCACCGTCTGCCAGAGAAGAAGCCAACTGGTTTGCTGCGATGCTGTTGTACGGATTATCCAGTGTACCGTTGCCCTTAGCCTCGCCTGTTGTTGGAGTGTCGCTGCCGCCATCGGCAGTCTTGCCGTTCAGCGAGTAGATATAGCTCTTGTTGGTAACTGTCTCAGGAGTGTTGCCCATGTAGTTGGTCACCTTACCACAAATAATCACCTCGTCGCCAACCTTGATGTTCTCGCCATCGGTATATTTCTTGTTGCCAAGATAGAGAGTGCGGAACACATAGAACTGGCCTTTTGATGTGCCGTCGTCAGAGATATAGAATGTGGCATTGCCAAATTGGGTGCTAAACTGTTCCTTAACTGAAACAACCTTGCCCTTGATGTATATGTCCTTGTCAGACTCTGTGCCTGCAGGAAGCGATGCAACGTAGTTGTTTGCCGCCACACTGTTGAACGGATTCTCCAATGTTCCATCGCCTACAGCCTCACCTGTAGAAGGAACCTCTGGTGTCTCTGTGCCACTGCCCGGCAGTTCGTATGGTTCAGGCACGTCCTCGCAACTTGTAAATGTAAATGCTGCTATAGCTACAGCAAGCATTGTCTTGAATATCTTCTTCATATCTTAAAATTGTTTGTTTCTTTGTTTGTTACTTTATTATCTCGATGTCGCTGCTCTTGCGTATCAGAATCTGCCATGTGCTGTTGTAGCGTGTGGCGATGCCGGTGATGTTGCATTTTGCAGGTTTGTTGTTATCTGCATCGTAAGGCAGAATCATGCCGGCGAAGTCGGCGTATGTACTGGTGCGTATCACCACCTCCTTGTTGCCAAAGCCCTCTCTAAGACTGCGGTTGATGTTGTTGCCGCCCGATGTTGCCACGCTGCCGTCGGCAGGAGCAAATGTTGACTTGCCGTCAGCGTCGATGAACGACACATCCTTCAGAACCACCAGTTTGCCACAGTTGCCGTCCATGTCGTTGCAAACATTCTTGAAGTCAACAGGTGTCTGCTGCAATGGGTTCTGGTCGGTAATCTTAAAATGCTGCATCCAGATGTCCTTAGACATTCTGCCTATGCTGGTACCATTGTAAGGAGCGCCAATCTGTGGCTGCTTGCGATAGCCGCCGATGTGCAATCCCTTCAGGTCGATGAGAATCTCCTGTCCCTCAGCCAGATAACCGTTAAGACCGTTCTGGTTTACGGCAATGATTATGGCCGCAGTCTCGTCCTGAATGGCCAGTTGCTTGTAGATGTTGCCGCCAAGGTCGTTGCCGGTGATGCGTCCCTTGATTTGAATATCCTCAGTTATTTCCTTGTTCTGGTCGGTACTTGCAAACACGTTTGGATATTTGTCAATGAGACTGGCAATAGAAATAACATTAGTTTCAACAATATCGTTGTTTCCAAAAGGCGGTTCGCTGAATGTTGGTTCGTCCCAACCGTCGTTCATACATGCTGAAAGCATGCAGCAAACAACGCCCATTAAAATGAATCTTATCTTTTTCATATCTGTTCCTTATATATTAATAATGTTAGAACTTGTATGTTACGATGAACATTCCGTTGATTCCGTTGGCATAGAATTTCTTAGGACTGTTCTTGAACGAATAAGTGCGGATGGTCTCACCAGTCTCGTCGGTATCGCGGCGGTTCTGTTCCATGCCACCAGTGCAAATCTTCTGATTGTTAAGCACGTTGGTGAGCATGAGGTTGAAAGAGAGAGAACCCTTCTTTACATAAATGCTCTTGCCGATGCTCAGGTCGAGCATGAAGCCGCCATCGCCTTTTGCTTGCTCTGGCAGTTCGGTGAGGTCGCGAACCAGTGTACCGTTTTCGTCATACATTGTTTCGCCGGTTGTTGGGTCCAATGCACCTGGATAGTCTTTGTAATAGCGGGTAATCGGTGAGTAGTACAGATAAATTCTGTCGTAGTAGTTGCCGATAACATCGATATACCATCCACCCTGATGATAAGACAGTCCGAGACTGGCTGCTGTGAGCGGTGTGCCGCCCTCGCGCATGCCCTTGTTCACGCAGATGTCCTTGTGATAGAGCGTACCGTCTTCTGACTTTGTGCCATCAGAAAGCATGTATGAAACGTATGCGTTGTTAGTGTATTTCGCTTCGCTGATGGTTCCAAGTGCATTGATGCTGAAAGCAGAGTTGAGCTTGATGTCCAATCCCAGTTCAACACCATAGTATTCCTTGTTGATGCCTGTAAGCGAAATGTATGAGAATGAGTTCTGAATGTCAGAATAAGCCATGCTGTATTCTGTAACGTCAGTCAGTTTGCTGTAATAGCCGCTAACGTTTGCCTTCAGCCAAGAAGTGCTAAGACTGTAACCCAGTTCGGCGCTCATCACCTTCTCGTTCTTCAGGTTGTTCACGAAGTCGTTGTTTACCTGTGGCGATGCGAAAGATGTGCGTGGAGTCGGTGCTTTAAGTTCGTAACCAGCACCTGCTGTAATCATGTGTCCCTTGCCCAAATTGATGTTGGCGCCAATCTTGCCGCCTCCGTCGAGGAACTTGGCCGTGCCGCTCTTGCCGAAAGAATTGTCTTTAGCAAGTCCGTTGCGCATCTTACCCTCGCGCTGCATAGTGATGCCGCTGATGCGTCCGTTGACAAACACGCGAGCAAAATTGAAGTCGTGAGCAAGACCAGCCCATGCCGTAGCCTTGTTTACAAACACATTGTAGTCGTAAGCGAACCTGTCGCCCTCGCGCACCTCGGCGTTAGGGTGGTTGAGGTCGTACTGCACCTCATCAGAGTTTTCTGCGTATGTACCAACTACGTATGTATTGATGTTGCGGAAGCGACTTGCTCCGAGAAGGTCTTCCATGGTCTGATAGTGCATGCCCTTGTTGGTAGAAAGGGTGATGCCTGCATTAAGAACAGAGTTCTTTGACAGTTCCTTGCGCAGCACAGAAGAGAGGTTGAGCGTGAGTTGGTCGTCATGATATGCCTGCTGGTAGTACATGGCATCTGCACCCTGCAGCGATGCAGTCTTGTTGGCATAGTAAAGGCGGTCCCAGTTAATCTGGCGGTTAGCCTTTGACGCACAGAGGTAGTCGTAAGCCGCCTGCCAGTTGGCTCTGGCGGTTTCTGTCCTGTTCTCAGTGTCAGTAGGATCCCACACGTTGTAATGGTAACTTGGCATCAGGCTGTAGTAGTCAGGTGCGGGATTGGTACTGTTGTTGTAGTTAAGTTTTGAACTGCTATACATTGAATATTTGCCCAAGAGCGTTGTCGTGAGCTTGGTCTTCTCGTCGATGGTGAAGTCCCAAGTGAGCAAGGCAGTAGGAGCAAAACTCTCTATTACGCGTGCGTTGCGCTTCTCGCCGTTCTGATAACCCCAGTTTGGATTATAGTGATTGTCGTTGGCTATCCAGTACATCTCATCCGTACTGGCTGCCTGTGCGGCACGCTCAGTAGGGTTGCCCCATGTAACGAGCGACAGGCTGTGCTGGTCGTTGATAATCTTCTCTACGCCGAAGAAATAAGAAAGGGCATTATAGAATGTTCCTTCAATATATCCTTCGTTTGCCCATCTGTAGGTCAGTGCGGCAGAGTAAGACCAACCCTTGTCGTTGATGCCTGAATTGTAAGAATACATGCCTCTGAATGTATAGTTGCGGTTGGCACCCGCCAGCGATACCCTATGACCGGAAGGCATTGTGCTCGGACGGAAGTTGTAGTTGTTAGAACCGCCAAGGGCTGTTATGGCAAAGCCGTTGTCCTCGAATGGCAGCGACATCTCGACGTTGCGTGTCTGGTTGTTCAGACCGCCTACATTAGAGAAACTGAACTCGCCTCTCTCTATGTCGTTGAGCGGATTGCCGTTGACATAAATTTCGTTATACTTTGAATTGTAAGCCCTGTACTTGAATCGGGCAGCACTGAATCGGTAGCCGACATTCCTCGCATAGGTGTTACTGTTGGAACCCGCTACCGAGATGTTCTGCGAAACATCGTCATCTTCTCCGAGCTGAGCCTCAGTAAAGGTGAATGCTTGCTCGTCTTGCGCCACATTGCCCAACCCAAGCGAATCTACGTCTTGAGCCACAACAGATGAGACACTGCAAAAAGCAACCACTGCTAATTTTAGTTTCTTCTTCATAGCAAATAATATGTTTTTAATTGTTTTTCTGAGATGCAAAGTAAATAATTTAAATCTAAAAAATGATAGTTTTATGATTATTTTTTCAATAAAAATGCTTATTTATCAGTTTAAATAACGATATTTGCATCTAAAATTAAGATATTATGAAGAATTTTATATTGTCATTAATCACTTTATTTGCATTTGGAGGCATTCTCTCTTCTGCGCAGAACAAAAAGTTCTCGGTATATGCAGTAGGATTCTATAATCTGGAAAATCTGTTTGACACTTGTCATGACGAAGGCAAGAACGACTTTGAGTTTCTGGCTGACGGCACATATAAGTGGAACAAGATAAAATATACGCATAAGCTGCGCAACATGGCACGCGTGCTATCGGAAATGGGAACGGACATGCTGCCTATGTCTATCGGCTGTGCCGTTATCGGCGTGAGTGAGGTGGAGAACTCCAGGGCGCTGGACGACCTTGTGGCACAGGAGCCTTTGGCAAAGAGGGGCTACAAGTACTGCCACATTGAAGGACCAGACCGCCGTGGTGTCGACTGCGCAATGCTATATAATCCAAAGCTCTTCAAGGTGAGAGACGTGAAACTCGTGCCATTTGTTCAGGAGCTGGAGAAAGACAGCGCATACTATACACGAGGTTTTTTGACAGTAAGCGGAACAATGGCCAATGAGCATGTTACCGTGGTAGTTACCCATCTGCCAAGCCGATTCAACAGTTCTTTTTATCGCGAGATAGGCGGCAAACAACTGAAAGCGCTTAAGGATTCGCTAATAAAGGACGACCCAGATGTCAAGGTTTTAATAATGGGTGATATGAACGACGACCCAATGGACCCTTCAATGGCTGAAAAACTTGGCGCAAAGCGCGAGATAAAGGATGTGGGCGATGGTGATATGTATAACCCGTGGTGGAACGTGCTTGCAAAAGAAGGCAGAGGAACACTGATGTATAATGGCGGTTGGAACCTGTTTGACCAGATAATACTGTCGCCAAGTCTGCTTTGCCGCGACAAGAAAAAGGATTACTCTACATTAAAGTATCTGAAGAACCAGATATTTACACGCGACTACCTATTCCAGCAGGAAGGCAAGTATAAGGGCAACCCCAAACGTACCCATGCCGGCGGTTCATGGCTCGACGGTTATAGCGACCATCTGCCAGCAATTGTTTATCTAGTTAAGGAACAGAAGTAGAAGTGACAAACGTTGAGCGACACCCGTTTGAACCGTTTCTGCCAAAGAATGCGCGATTGCTAATGCTGGGCACATTTCCACCGGCACAGAAGCGTTGGAGCATGGAGTTTTATTATCCAAACTTCATCAATGACATGTGGAGAATCATGGGCTTATGTTTCTTCAATGACAAGCAACACTTTGTTCTGGAGCAGGAAAAACGGTTTGACATATCACTGATAATACCTTTCCTAAAGGAAAAAGGAATAGCTCTTTATGATACAGCCGATGAGGTGGTGAGGACGAAGAACAATGCCTCGGACAAGGATTTGGAGATAGTAAGACCATCAGACCTTGACGGTATGCTTCGCCAACTACCAGAGTGTAAGGCTGTGATTACTGCCGGACAACTGGCGACAACTGTGTTTTGCCAGCATTACGGTATTGAAGAACCGAAGGTGGGCGGATATTCTGAGTTCGTGCTCGACAACCGCTTGATGAGATTATATCGCATGCCCAGTTCGTCCAGGGCTTACCCTATGAAGTTGGAGAACAAGGCTATATATTATAATAAGGTGTTCAAAGAGATTTTTTAAAACAACTATTTGTTATGACAATAATAGGCATTGCCGGAGGAACCGGTTCGGGAAAGACCACTGTGGTAAGGAAGATAGCAGAGGCATTGCCTCCGCACTATGTGGCAGTGGTGCCATTGGATTCTTACTATAACGACACGACAAACATGACAGCCGAAGAAAGAAGGGCGATAAACTTTGACCATCCTGATGCTTTCGACTGGAAACTGCTTATTGAACACGTCAAACAGCTCAAAGAAGGAATAGCCGTAGAGCAACCGACATACTCGTACATCGAAAGCAACAGACAGAAAGAAACTGTTCATGTAGAGCCTAAGCCTGTCATAATAATAGAGGGTATCATGACGCTACTGAACAAAAAACTGCGAGACATGATGGACCTGAAGATATTTGTTGATACGGATTCGGACGAGAGACTGATACGCAACATACAGCGTGATGTGGTGGAAAGGGGACGCACTGTAGAAATGGTTATCGACCGCTATCTGAAAGTACTGAAACCGATGCACGAGCAGTTTATAGAACCGACTAAAAAATATGCCGACCTTATTGTGCCTCTAGGAGGCGAGAACAAGACCGGCATCAATATCCTAAAATCATACATTGAAAGGATTGTTACGGAGTAACATCCTGTGTTTCAATATCAATTGTGGCTTCGTATTTTTCTTTCTCCGCTTTATTACGGGCGGTATATATCTTTATTGTATTTATTACTTCTGTCACCCCATAGAGAACCAAACACCATCCTAAAACCATCAGAGGCGCTGATGCTATCCACTCTGGTTTGATGATACTCATAAGGCCTACAATCAATATGATAATCGGACTTATCCAGAACAGAACAGGGATGCGATAAAACCTATTGGCAGAAATCAAATTAGCAATCTGAGTCACTGCTCCGACTATGAGAATTGCTCCTAAGATATAGGCCATAATATCTATTACTGCATCTGGACGTAATGCCAATATAAGTCCTAACAACAGATTACCTAATCCCAAGACGGGATAAGAAGGAATGCCTCCTGATATGACACGGCCGCCGGCATCTGTAACTATAGTTCTGGATGCATTCTTTCTTGCAAAATAATATGCGATGATAGAAATTATACCAGAAAGGAGAAACAACACTCCTATTAATATAACAATCCAAGTAGCTGTATCTGACGGATACTGGATGAGCAGTACTCCTATTATCAATGAGCATACTGCACGGAATAACGAACTATGCAAGATTTTCATAACTGTCTCTTTTATATTAGTACCGCAAATGTACGAATAATAAATGGCATCACATCAGATTTTAAACATTATTTGCATTAATAAGGAAGCATTATCTTTGTCCTCCGAAACGTCCACCACCACTTCGTGAAGAAGAGCTGCGACTACCAGCTGAGTGTGAAGAAGTTCTACGGCTTGAAGTGCTGCGCGACGAACTGACAGATGAACTGGAACGATTAGTACGCATTGAGTTTAAGTTGGCAGACGGCCTGTCTGTTCTTCCATTTGTATTCATTTTAATTGTACGACCTTCACTACGGCTACCAGAAAATGCGCCTATGTTATTTACACGGCTTGTATTTTCATTATTTCTAATACCAGTACCGCTATTGCTTTTGTTCTCGCCATTGCCTATAGAATGGCGGTTGTTTGAAGGATTTGAATCTTGACCACGTCTTTGTCCAAAATGTCCGCTGCGACCATCACGATGATTCACTGTAACATGTGTCGAACTGCCACTCTCACGTCGTGAATTATGTCTGAAGTCTCCCCTATCCCATCTGTCACGCATTCCTCCGTGATTACGGCTACCTGTATGTACAAAGCGGTCTCTACGTCCGTGATAGTAACTGCGTCCACCATTCATTCGCCAACTATGACCACCACGATATGAAGAATAGAATGCAGGACGACCGAAGTATAGATAATGACGACGTGGATAGCGTGCATATATTCCGAAATGCCAATAACCAGCATTCCAATACAACGGGCGGAAGAAATAACTTGCTGCGCGGAAAGCTCTCCACTGCCAGTCTAATAGAATATAACTCATATCTAAATTGCGACGCTCCCAATAAACACCATACACATCGTCGCGATTGGTTACACCCATCAAATAATCAAGGTTGATCTCGTAAGCAGCCTCGTATTGTTCGCTGGTGAGATTCAACTCGTATGCCATCTTGTCTGTAAGGAAAAGAGCTTCTGTACGTGCTTGTTCGTATGTCATAGCATCTGCTGAGAGTGCAAATGAAATTAATGCAACGATTGTAAATATCACCTTTTTCATAATCATAATATTTATTTGTTAAACTTCCATTTATTTTTATCTGCTGCAAATTTAGCAACATTTTAGTTTTGGCACAAGGGAAAATCCCTAAATAGTGGTGGGGAAATCCCTATTCTTTTAAAAAAAATGTTTTCAAAGAAGACTTCTTTCGGTTTTTATGGTTACCTTTGCATAACAAATGAGAATCCAAAGATATACTATATATATAATACTCTTATTGAGCGGCATATTAGATATTAAGGCCCAAGGACTATTGACCAATGGGCTTGAATATAATTTGTCGGCAGAGATGTCATCGTCTTTTGGAGACCACACACCGTTATGGCTGAATGCAAACAAATACGGATTGAGTTCATTAGATAAGCAAAATGGGCATCTACGAGTGGGCATCGAGCGCCCTATTGAAACGGATTCTTTGAGAGAATGGGCTATTGGCTATGGTATAGACATTGCCACTACTTATAACTACACAAGCAATTTTATTATTCAGCAGGCATATGGAGAAGTCGGTTGGAAAAAAGGTCTGCTAACTGTTGGCAGCAAACAAATGCCGATGGAGCTAAAGAATCAGGAGTTAAGCAGCGGTTCGCAAACTCTTGGTATCAATGCGCGCCCCATTCCCCAAGTAAGATTATCTCTACCTGAATATTGGACATTACCGATTCTGAACAATTGGGTAAGTGTAAAAGGTCATATTGCATATGGAAAGATGACAGATAACAATTGGCAAGAAGATTTTGCCGCTTCTTCTGGTAACAAATATGCAAAAGACATTCTGTTCCATAGCAAAGCAGGATTTATTAAAATAGGAAATGAAAACAAATGGCAGCATTTCTCTCTTGAATTAGGATTAGAAATGGCATGCCAATTTGGCGGAACATCTTTTAATGTAACTGGAGTTGAGGGAGGGGCACTAGACGTTATAGAAAACAAAAATGGTCTAGGAGCATTTTGGGATGCATTCATTCCTGGCGGTTCTGATACCCCTGAAGAAAACTACAAAAATGTATCAGGCAATCATTTAGGAAACTGGATGACACGCTTAAACTTTGACTATGACAAATGGTATTTAGGCATATATGGAGAGCACTTCTTTGAAGACCACTCATCTATGTTCTTCCTCGATTACGATGGTTATGAAGAAGGCAAAGATAATAAAGTAAGGAAAGACAACCGATATATTCTATACGATTTTAAAGACATGATGCTTGGTGCTGAAGTCAAACTAAAAGACTTCCGCTATATGAACAATGTTGTGTTTGAGTATCTGTACTCAAAGTATCAGAGTGGTCCTATATATCACGACCACAACGAGAATGTATCAGGACATATAGGAGGAGTTGACGATTATTACAACAATTCCATTTACCCAGGTTGGCAACATTGGGGACAGGTTATAGGCAACCCACTCTACCTCTCACCAATATATAATGAAGACGGAAAGATAGAAATCAAAAACAATCGTTTTTATGCCTTCCACCTCGGATTAAGCGGCGACCCTCTTCCTAATCTGCACTATAGAGTCTTAACTACTTACCAGAAAGGTTGGGGGACATATAAGTCTCCATATACAAATCCCAAACATAATGTGAGTGTATTAGCCGAAGCCATCTATAAATGTCCTGACAATTTCCTATATGGAGGATGGAGCATACGAGGGGCATACGGATTTGACCATGGAAGCATTTATGGAGACAACCACGGCATTCAACTTACATTAACCAAAACTGGTATTTTTGATTTATAAGCAAAGAAATGAGAAGATTATTATATTTCACTTTATCATTGATAATGATAACATCATGCACATTAGATTCTTCTGACAATGGAGCTCTTGATGGATATTGGCAGTTATCATCCATTGACACTTTAGCTAATGGGCATTCAGTAAATATGCGCGATTCTGGTATTTTCTGGGCTTTTAATTTTAATTTATTGGTTACTCGTTCTACAAAAGAACCCTCAGGAGAAATATTATATGATTTTGAAAATACAGACGACAATCTTATTTTAAGCAACCCATACATCCTTTACCGTGATTCTTCGGACATAAAAGTAACTGATGTTAATTTGCTAAAAAAGTATGGTGTAAATAGTTTATTGGAAACTTTCACAATAGAACATCTAAATTCAAACAAGATGGTACTACAGTCAAACTTGGTACGTCTAAACTTCAGAAAATATTAGTAGAATAAGTTACCATAACAACGAAGCACCCTGAAAAAGTAAAAATAGCTATATATCATGCAATAAATATTGTAAATTAGAGTTATTTATTATAAAATAACAAATGTGATGAATGCTTTTGAACAATTTATAAAAAGGATATTAGATATTATTATTGCGTTCTTTTGCTTGATTGTATTTTCGCCGCTTTTCTTAATATGCTATTTTGCTATAAAAAGAGAAGACGGAGGTGATGCAATATTTGTACAGGAAAGAATTGGTTATAAGGGCAAGCCATTTATGATATACAAGTTCAGGAGCATGAGAATGGATGCAGAGAAAACTGGACCGGCATTATATAAACATCAAGAAGATGACAGACTTACAAAGATCGGTCTATACCTGCGAGAGCATCACTTAGACGAATTGCCGCAATTATGGAATGTACTTATTGGAGACATGTCTTTTATCGGTCCAAGACCAGAACGCAAATTCTTTATTGACCAGATAATGCAGCATGATTCAAGATATGAACAATTATATCAGATACGTCCGGGTGTTACCTCTTATGCAACATTGTATAATGGCTATACGGACACCATGGAAAAGATGCTGAAGCGTTTGGAACTCGACCTTTATTATTTAGAGCACGGTTCGTTGTGGTTTGACGCAAAGATTCTCTGGATGACATTTACCAGCATAGTATTTGGAAAGAAATTCTAATAGATAAGAAAAGAGTGACGTTGGGTCACTCTTTTTTGTTGTTATACGGGCAAAGGTACTTATATTATGCTCTTCATGAACCCTTTTATCAAGTATGTAATAAAATATATTGACGAGCGTAGGAGATTTATGTTTTCTACTTTCCTCAGAATGTGCCACTGCCACGACATGTTGCGCAGTTTGTTGGATGACAATGAATTGCTGTGTTCGCGATAGAGAGCCGTGATTGTTTTTGTACTGCGTGCGATATATCCCTTTTTGAGGATTGAAAGCCAGAAGGCATAATCTTCGTGGTGTATGTCGAGATAGTATTTCTTGCCCACCTTTGACACGTCGAATATGCCTGTAAGATTGCCAATGACATTGCTGTATAGCAGACGCTGATAGTCGGTATAGCGTGGCGCTTTTACGATACGTGCAGAGCGATGGCTGTGCTCGTCAATCTTCTCATAATCAGAATATACAACAGCGGTACGCTTGTCCTTGAACATTTCCAACTGCTGTCTAAGCTTGTCTTTTAGCCAAATATCGTCAGAGTCGAGGAATGCTATATATCGGCCCGTTGCTGCCTGAATGCCAATGTTGCGTGGCGATGAAGGCATGCGGTTGGGGGAAGGATTGTGAAGCAACTTAATGCGCTTGTCATTCTTCGCATATTCTTGCACTATCTCGCACGACTTGTCTGTGCATCCGTCATCAACAACAATCAGTTCCCAGTTGGTGAACGTTTGCTCACGAACCGAGTCGATAGCCTCTGCAACATATCTCTCACAGTTGTAGAGTGGCATTACAACGGATACTATTATTCGTTTGCCCATATCTAAGTATATGTGTCTATTTTTCTTGCTTTACAAATCTGGTAGTATAGATGAGGCGCGAACATCCTTATTTTTCTCAACGTCCAACTGATGAGGTATTTCCTCGGAATGTTACGCTTGACAAATAGCAGATAGTCCTTGTCGGAATGGGTAGGTGCATACACATAAGCCATCCTTTCTTTCAGTGGCATCTGCATTAGTCTTTTTGTCTCTAAACCGTCTTCTATATGGTCATATTCACATTCACCGCATACTCTGGCGGTTATAAGCGTCGTGAAACCTTGTTTGGCAACACTCATGCAATAGTCATAATCGGCACAACCATGGATATAACCTTGGTGGAATATTCCAACATTGTCAACGACTTCTTTTGCAATCAACAATATATTTGCATTTGTCTGATGCACTATTTGCGGTTTTTCTGACGGCCCCAAACGGCGCCACTTGGCTTTTGCATTCGATTCAAAAACATCACCGCTATATGTTATTATCTTGTCATTATCTATGTCGCAGGTAATGCCGGAATAGATTCCCGGTTTGCCTAATGTACTGACTGAGTAGTTGTGCGTGTAGAACAACTCCTCAAATACATTAGACTTCATTTTTATGTCATCGTTTAAAAGCAGATAAAAATTCCATCTATCTTTCTCTTTTAAAGCCTCAGACCATGCCAGTCGCATACCTCCGGCCCAATAGCATTTCCCATTGCCATTGATGATATGAAGTTCATGGTTTTTACAAACTTCGCGAACCATATCAGAAGTGCCGTCATTGCAGGCATCGTCTGTCAAGAATATCGACAAGACGATTTTCTTCTCTGTATCACATGCTGAGTTGTAGGCATTTTCTGCCATAAAGAGGCTTTCCAAGCATCTTTTTGTCTTTTCAATCCTGTTGTAGCATGTGAGTATGGTTGCTATGTTTACTGCCATATACGATTGTCGTTCTTACTTTGTTGAGTATTTTACATTTGAGTTTATGAAGTCAACAATTTGCATGAAATCGTCATCCCAACTTTTCTCGTCTGCCTTGTGTTTGGTTATGGTTCTTTTATACTCGGCCAACTCGTCTTTATTGTCAATGATGTGACTGATAACTTTCTTGATATCGTCAACAGAATATGGGTCAACGGTGTAGCCTATGCCGTGCTGCCTGACATAATCGCCTAATTTGGTGTTGTCGGCGTATATGCAAGGTTTGCCGCATGACAAAGACTCATGGAACTTGTTGGATATTGCATAAACCACATTAAAGTCTTTATTCGGATATGCAGCCCACACAACATCTGACGATTCGTAGAGTGAGGGAATCTGGGAAAAGTTGTATGCGCCATAGAAAGAAACGTTCTTCATGTTGGCGGCAAACTCCTTTAAATAATTCAAGTCTTGGCCAGAACCAAAGACCTTGACTTGGATGTTATCGAAACTATTACATGCAGTGAGGAAATTCTTGAAAATATCCCTGTATCTCACGGTGCCAATGTATGAGAATACAAGCGGTTCATGAATGTTATTCTCTGTTATATCGAAATAGAACTGTGTCTTATTCTCAATCACAATCTGTGGAATGTCAAGAGGATAGAGTTCCTTGAAAAATCTTGAGGCATGTACAATCAAGTTTGTTTTCCTAAGTTTCCTTTTCTCAAGTATTTCAGTCAACTTTCTTATCGGATAAGGACCGGTAGGTACATCCAGATTCTCATATATGATTAATGGACTACTTTTCAGGTTGGCAGGCGCCATAAGCAATGCTTCCCAATGGGATGCAATGATAACGTCTGGTTGAAACTGCTTAAGTCTCTCAATGATAAAGTTGTAAAAACCTTTTAGTTTCAGCAATTTTACAACAAGATTACCATAAGCGGCCTTGGAATAGTAAACATCGTGATATTCCGGAATGCTGCGTTCTATGTCGTCGCGTTTCCATGCTATAACTTTTATGTCGGCATCAGGATAGTTTTTCCGCAAGGAATCAATGTATTTCTGATTTCTTGTATTTATAGGGAAACTGGCATCTATTAATGCTATTCGCATACCTAAATGTATTATTATTTAAGAGCCTCTATTATTCTCTCGCAGGCCTTGCCATCTCCATACGGATTGACAGCCTTGCTCATAAGGTCGTAAGCCTCTTTGCTATCAAGCAGGGTGCTTACCTCTGTCATTATCTTATCATAATTGGTTCCTACCAGTCGGACTGTTCCTGATGCTAAAGCTTCTGGCCGCTCCGTTGTATCTCTCATAACAAGAACTGGTTTGCCCAATCCTGGCGCTTCTTCTTGGATGCCTCCAGAGTCGGTAAGAACAATAGTTGACTTCTCCATCAGATAAACAAACTCAAGATATTGGAGCGGTTCAATGAAGAACATGTTGCCGAGATTGCTTAAATCTTCGCCGAAAACCTCATGGATTGGCTTGCGGACATTTGGATTCAGGTGCATCGGATATACGAAATCAACATCTGAATACTTGTTCTTCAGATCTCTGATTGCATTGCACATGTTTATGAAGCCCTCGCCGAAGTTCTCTCTTCTGTGTCCGGTGATAAGAACGAGACGTCTGCCGTCTTTGAGCCTGCTTACATCATAGCCAGAATCAAGGAGCACATCATCAAGTTGCTTGTTTAATTGGGTATCGGTGTTGAGTTTATTGACAACCAAGTGTAGTGCGTCAATAACAGTGTTGCCTGTAACAAATATTTGTCCCATCGCCTTTTCCTCCTTTAGATTCTGTTCAGACAAAGGAGTGGGGGCAAAGTTATATGTTGCAATACGACTTGTTATCTGGCGGTTCATCTCTTCTGGCCATGGACTGTAGATGTCGTTTGTGCGCAGTCCTGCTTCTACATGACCAACAGGAATCTGCTGATAGAAGGCTGCAAGTGCGGCAGCTGTAGATGTTGTGGTATCGCCATGTACAAGTACAATGTCTGGACGTGTCTCTTTTAATATGTCACGCATGCCGGTAAGTACGCGTGCTGTGATGTCATAGAGGTCCTGTCCTTGTTTCATTATGTTCAGGTCGTAATCGGGCTTAACGTCAAATATAGTGAGAACCTGATCGAGCATTTCCCGATGCTGACCGGTTACACATACAATAGTTTTGAAGTCATCGATATGCTCTTGTAACTTTTTTACAAGAGGGCACATCTTGATGGCTTCAGGACGTGTTCCGAAAACAAGCATTATCGTTTTCATTATTATGGTGTTCTCTATTATAAAACCAGCAGTTGCTGCGTTTTATATAATAACGTTGCAAATGTTAATTTATTGTGTCTTTTAAAAAGACATGAAATAGTTTGCTCGTTTTGCAATTAAAGATGCAAATATACTACTTTTTATTGGAAGATAGTGCTATTCTGGTGATAAAGTCAGAGAGAATAGGTTGATATTTATAATTATTGCCGTTAACTGTTGATTTCAAGATTATGAAAGGTAATGAAAATGTCATTGTTTTAGAAAATGATTCTTGTATAAGCTGTATATGTTATTCCAATCGAATGACGGATGTTGGACGTCGAATGCCTTTATATTGTCGGATAGTCTGTTTCTCAGCATGCTGTCATTTATTAGTTTCAGCATGGCCTCAGCAAGTCCTTTCGCATCGTTGCATTTAAAGAACAGGCCGTTGTCTTTGTCTATTATTTCCTTGAATCCTTTAAGGTCGGATGCTATAATGGGTGTATTGAAGACAAAGGCAGTTTGTGGTATCCCACTTTGCGAGACTGTTTTATAAGGACATAGCACGGCATAGGCGTTGCTAATCAAGTAAGCAAGTTCACTGTTGGAAATGTATCTGGGTATGGTGATATAGCGATTGTCGTCTGATACTTGATGCAATACGGGGTCGTTACCATCGCCAGCCAATACAATCTTATAATCTTTCAGTCTTTCGCCTAAGATGTCAACGGCTTCCTTAATTAGCGACAAACCTTTATACGGCACTATATAGCCATAGAACAGAAAATATTTTGGGGGCAAAGACTCTTTTGGCGCAGCCGGTTTCAGTGAACCGTAAGATTCAAACAGACCAAATGGAATAACTGAGACTTTTTCTCTGTCAATGCCTTCTATCTTTAATATGTCGTTATAGCTGTTTTGTGAGAACACCACTATATCTATTCCTTTCTTAATTGCTGCACGGAGAAGTCTTGACGGTTTTGTTGACGGCTGATAATGGTTCCATACTTCATGCAGCGACAAAACGGTCTTACTCTTAAGATAAGGAATTATTTTTGTAAAGCGGTCGGTATTGTAGTTGGAAATTACATTTACAAATTCATAGTCTTTTGAGTCAATGAATTCTGTCATCTGTTTCAAATGGCGATTCATGATATAACCGGCGATATTTCTTATAACCGGCACAGACTCAAAGGGGCGCATGAGTCGCACCAAGTATATGTTGATATTATTGCCACCAACATATTCCCTTATTTCGCAGAGACGGTCATCCGGTATAGAAGTAATCCGGTCTTTGCTTGCGGTATATTCACAGTAAGTTCCCTCGGGTTCCTTGATAAAATCTCTTAGATAGTAGATGTCAACGCCGTAACCATTCTTGCAAAACTGTTTTGCAAGAGGCAATGTGCTTCCCATAAAGGCTTCTTCTATGAATGCTACTGATTTCAACTACAATGTATAATTAGATGATATTATTTTACTATAATAACGCAATATAGTAAATGATATTGTGTTCTGGTTAATTTACTCCAATCCAATTAATAATCATTCATCTTCGTCATGTGCAAAGTCTCTCATCACATTTTCTGTGAGAATCTTGACAGGAGAGCCCCCCATAAGGCAATAAGATTTCATTTCACTATTTCTTGTTATTATACACCCCATTCCGAAAATACATCTTTCAGGAGTATTGACATCATGCATGATTTTGCAACCCGTACCAAACCAATTGTAATCGCCAATAGTTATCGGTCCACTTGCTTTCTTGAATTTTTCTTGTTTCATGTCATAAAGCGGATGGAAATTCGTATCCATCACAATCACATCCCAACCAAAGCTAACACTTTCTCCAAACCTCACGTTACGAAAAGAAACAAGTTTGAACGCAGCATTGCAACAGAACTTATTACCAAACTCCACGGTGGCATTTTTACCAAAAGAAAGGTATGAGGCATTCCCAACATTACATTCCCCCTTAAAAACTACAGTTCCACCTTTGTTCTCCCACATTATACCTGTATTAGGATAAATACTGACATCTCTAAAACCTAGAGTTATCATTCCTGATCTTATATTGTCACAATCAATAATAATTTTACCTTTCATTTTCTTCAATTCTGCTTTTCTGAGCCATATTGGCAATTTTACGGCTTGCAGAAATGGAAGGTAGTGAAAGTTGAAATATATTGTAATGGGAAGAGAAGATAGCAATCTTCCTAATCTATTTAGATAATACCTGAACATATACTGATATGGTGGTTATGATATAGCTTTAATAAACTGTTTTAAAATCTGCAGCTTGGTCAAACTCAAACTTCGTTGTTGTGATAACCAGTGGAAAAGTCGACATTTGTTGATTTTCAAGTCATCATATATAATAATCTTGTTATGAAACTCAAAGTGCTGCGGCAACAGTTGCAGCAAAAGATACCGCATGGTACTTTCTATCTCTATCGTTTGATTATGTCTTGCTATAAAATCCTCATACCATTTGCGCTGCAACAACAATGCTTTAATTTTTAAATCTGCATTTGCCGAATTAGAAATGGTATGTCTGTTCTTACGGTATTGGAAACAGATGTCTTGTGAATTGGCAATGCCATTCTTGCTTGCTGCAATACATGCAGTGATGTCATCGCTGCCCCATGCTAAAGGAAGGTTGTAGAATCCGCCGTCTTTAATCAATGCTTCTCTGTTGTAGCAAAAATCTCCTACAAACTGTTGTCTGCCAAGTCCTGCCCATCGGTAATAAATCAGTTGCCAAACACTTTCTTTTTCAAATCTTGGCTCCAAGTATTCCATCACGTGTCCATTTTCGTCAATAACCTCCGTCTGACCATGGAATACCGTTATTTCTGGGTACTTGTTAATCAAGCCTGCATATATCTCAAGACTATTCGGTGTAAGTCTGTCATCATCTCCCATGCATATCACATAATCACCTTTACAATAGGACAAAGCATTGT
The DNA here is from genome assembly GCA_017410365.1 of Prevotella sp. Classification (GTDB taxonomy): domain Bacteria; phylum Bacteroidota; class Bacteroidia; order Bacteroidales; family Bacteroidaceae; genus Prevotella. The sequence goes on along the minus strand of JAFQQY010000014.1, from coordinate 34,656 downwards.
TCCAATTGTCAGCAAGGTGTTCTGCTCCATAATTGCTCTTATTACGGAAATATTTAACTCTTTTATCTGCCAAGTATTCACTTGCCAACGATTTTATATCGTGTGGAGAGCAGTCGTCGAAAATGAGCAATTCGAAGTCCTTGAAAGACTGGCAGATTACACTTTCAACTGCTTCTTTCAGATAATTAATCTTATATGCTGGTATTATTATAGAGAATTTCATGCTTCGCTTTGATTTGTGACGATTTCCATCTCCTTTATTCCTATTTCATTGTCTTTTTCATCGTGCTCTTGTGGTTTGTCAATATATAATGATGCTATATATATAACGCACATCCAGTTGTACATTTCAATTCTGTCTCTATATGGGAAAATAAAAATTGAGATAAACCCAGAACATAAGATGTAAAGACGGATATAAAGTGGAATACGATTGCGATATGTTACTAAGATTCTAAATGCTACATAAAAATATGCTAAAGCCCAAAGCCATCCATAATATATGGATTCACCGAAAAAGCCGATATCAGACGGATAATAAAGCATGTGTCTTAATTCCTCAAAGAAGGGTATTGTTGTTCCATGACCGAAAATGGCTTTTACAGGATTCGCAAAATTGTACTCTATTATATATCCTATAAATTCAAACCTAATGGCATGTGAGAAACTATCATCTTTTGATTCTCTAATCATCTCACCGAACAAGTCATCCCAGAAAATAGCTAAAGAAATACCACATATAGCCAACAGAACATATGACAAGATACGAACCCAACGCCCTTTAACAAAAAAGAACGACAAAGCCAATGTCAATAATGTTGTTATAAGTATCTGCTTGGTCAAATAAAGATAAATAGAGACTAACATCAATGCTGACAATAAAAACCATATCGGCTTGAATGTCTTCAGCATTTTATACCAACAGAAACACATTGCCAACATCTGTACTTGATAACTGCCGACAAAAAATCTTGCCATACCGTTACGTTCACCTGTAATAACAACTTCGCCTGTATCATCTGGACTACCGCCAAAAACGGCAAAAAGAGGTTCTATCTGTTGTAAAATCTGTATTGTAACCGTAATCAATGCTACTATCATGATGATCCACATAACCCTATTTTCCGTGAATTTAAAATGATAGAAAAGCATAAAGAATGTTGACACATATACCCAGACTTGTACTTGTATCAACTCATCAGCAATACTACCCCCAAGTAAAAATGATGTTAGCAAGATACTAAAGGGCCATAACGTCAAAAAGAGTGAGTAATATTTAAACGTAATTTGTCTTTCTCGATATTGTATGAAAAAGAGTCCATACAACATCCAACACATACCAGCCATAAGCAGATAATATCGCATTTGTACAATATACCCCCAGCCAATAAGGTTCAGTCCGTTTCCTAAAAAAATCACCAATGCCACCATGAATATCGTCACGACAACATTCTTGGCTGTAGACATCAACAATGAAATGATATTAATTCTACTTGCGCTGTTTGACATATTCATGCAATCTATTAATTGTTTGTATTATCACTGGGCACCGCAAGAAATACAACTGAATATAGTATGTATATATCAGCGTTATGGTTCCTGCAAATAAGAGTATAAATATATCATTCAATGGCAATAATGCCTTACATGCATATAATATAGCCGCAAGAGGAAGGTATCCTAATATATAACGAAGAATCTCTTTTGAAGGTAATTTGTAATCATAATGACTATTAAGATACCATAGTGCCAACAAGAAGACACATACTTCAGAAGATAACCATACGATAGCAGTTCCTACAGCACCCATATTTTCTACAATAGAGAAATTTAAAATTATGGCTAAAGTGGCACCTACAAATGAATTTCGCAATATAATACTATCATGTTTCATCGGCATAAGAATCTGCAAAACCAATATCTGCTCATAACCTATGATAAGTATCAACACTGATATTATCTGGAATGGCAGATAAGAGCCTTCAAAACCGTCGCCAACGAGAAAATGTAAAAGCGTGGGACCTATTATAGCAGATAAACAAAGAGTTGGGAATGCAAAAGAAAATAGTACATTGACTGACAAAGATATCTTTTCCCAAAACTCCTTAGATGCACCTTGTGAGAGCAAAGACGACATTCTCGGAAACATAACATTCGTAAATGCTGTGAAAAGGGCAATGATGATTGTATATAGTCTTGTTGAGGTCGAATAATATCCTACTTGAATAGTATTGCATGCAATTCCTAACCAAGCAATATTTAACGATGTGTATAATGATGTGACAATCATGTATATACCGATAGACACAATTGTCTTGTAATATGGCTTTAATGTAAACTGTTTAATAGAGAATTTTACAAACTTCCTACTGTATATTATATTGACCATAGCATTGATAACGACAGTTGAAGTAGTCAGTATATAATAAAGAACATAGTCGTCTTTATCTTTTATAAATAGAAAAACACATATTACGTAGAACACTTTTATCGAAAGATTACGCTTCGCTATATAAGCGAAATTCTCCATTCCTGTAAAAAACCATTCTACCATCAAGGCATTAAACAACAATTTACATATACCTATGCATAACAGACTGCGATACTGGAAAAGTTCCTCTATTGTGAACATTGCAACAGCAAGAATTGCTATTGCAATCATTGTTGTAAGCAGGTGGAATGACAATATGCTTGAAAAGACTTGCGACAATTTTTTATTTTCAGTTTTGTTTGCCGCTATTTCTCGAATGCCACATGCTGATATTCCCAGCATGGAGAACAAAATAAAGTAGTTTATAATGCTATCGACAAAGTCGTATATTCCAACTCCTGCCACCCCAAGAGTTCTTGAAACATAGGGATAAGTTAGCAGTGCACACACATGACTGCCAACGGTAAGTATGCTACTGTATGCGACATTACGCTTTATTCCCATTGCACCACTGTATGCTAACAAACAAAACTATTTTGCAGAGAATACTTTCATGCATTCTTTCCTTGTCAACCAAAAAGCAGTTATTACAGTTGACAAGATTAACATGGCTGCTACAAAAATCATACGTTTGGGACCTGCTGGCTTAATTGGCACTGTCGCGCTTTTTAAAGTCGTGAATGCGGGTGTTTTCTCTTGTAGTTTTGCCTTCATGACTTCTAGTTGTGTCTTTGATGCAGTATAAGTGCTGAATTTCTGCTCCATGTCTTTCTGCAAGTTGTCACGCTTTGATATAGCAGATTGAAGCACTAAGTCTAAATTCTGATCGCAGAACTTATCATACCGCTTTGTTGCCAACTCATATTCTGCATAAGCACTATCCGACAACGCCTGATAATGTTCTACGTCAACGCGTGCTTTTTTTGTTCGATAGTCTATAATATAATTCTGCAAATGTTGTTTTACAGAATTTGCCATTATGGCTGCAATATATGGATCTTGATCAGTAAAAGTTATAGTTATAACTTCTGTCTTTTTATTTACATAGCACAATATCTTCTTTTTGGCTATTTCAACAATATTGAAATCAAACTCTGACAGTTTAAATGGATTCAATGCTTTTGGCGAACCTGCATTTGCATATTTGTCTTTATCTGACAATACACGCTTTAACCATTCCATCGCATCAACAAAAGGTTGAGTTAGCCAATTTGGTTTTTGATGTTTGACCAAGTAAGTGTAATAATCAGTCGTAAGTGAGCTATCTACTGTTGTAATAGGAGTTTCCAATACACCTATCATAAATTCATTTGAAGACAACAAATCTGGATACAATTCTGGATATATAGCATCATTATTAGCAGAACCAAATTTAATACCGAAACTTGAAGCCATAGAAGAGAGACTTCCTGCAACATCGTCTGTAGATGTTTCTGGTGCTAACATTACGTCACATTTGTAGTAACGCGGTTGTGGCAATATCCATAAACATGATATTACAAAGATTATAGGCAAAACCTTTAAAAATACAATCTTCTTTTCCCAAAGAGTTCTTACGATTTTACCATAATCTATTGTATCTTTTTTTATTTCGTCGCTCATAAATCACATTTTTCTATATAATACTATAATATATTGGCAATCGTTGCTATCATGGTCGCTATAGATGCCGTACCTGTACCGATGGTCATAATTTCAGCAGGCGTCATCTTGCTTGACTTTGGTTTACTTGGAACAATAATCTCACATCCAGGCTCAGGTTTGTTGCTACTACTAGCCTTAGCAACCGTTCCGTTCATATAAATAATGTATGTACGACTTTTCTTTGCACGATTACCCCATCCACCAGCCTGGTCTACATAATACTTATGTCCTTTACCTTTACTATATGCAACGGTGTTTGGATACATCACATCACCACTTATCTTTACTGTATTTGAATATTCGGGTATTATAATGCGGTCACCCTCTCTAAGTACGATGTCATAGTTACTTCCAGGTTCTTCTAGAGCCTTATCCAGATTTATACCTACATAATATGTATATCCCAAATCAAGTTTTTTCAAATTCACAGAATCTTTTTCACCACTCTGGGCCTGTGCCATTTTCAACACCGTTTCCATTCTCATACGTTCCTCTGGTGTTATGGTACGCTCCAAACGAGCACCCTTTGCATATGCTGTTGGCATCAGGCCTCCTGCCTGCGCAATAATTTCGCTCAGGCGCTGGTTTTTCTTAGACAATGTATAAGTACCACTGAACATGATTTCACCTTCAACCTTAACATTCTGCTGGACAGAATAGCCTGGACTCTTACGGACATAAACCTCATCGTATGGTTTCAACACGAAACCTTGTTGGCCATCTATCACAAAACCATCTTTAATTTTAAAAGAGAATGTCTGTGCTATTGTGTCATTTGCACTAGTTGCGTATGGATTAACGATTCTTCTCGCTACATCAACTTTCATTACAGATGCTGCATCCTTTAAACCACCAGCCTGCAGAATAAAGTCTTCTATAGTTTCGTTGTCTGCATATTGATAAACACCAGGGTAAATAACTTCACCATGAATTGTAAGTATCTGTTCGGCCAATAGTTCCTTTTTACTTGGAATATAAAGAACATCTTCATTTCTTAGAGGAATATCTGCCACAGTTCCGTTTAATATTCCAGCCACATCAACTGCCAAAACTTCAAGAGTACGATCTGCTTTCATTCTATGCATCACGCCACGCGCTGTGAACGCTTGTTCTGTAACACCTTCTGCAATTTCTATTAACTGTCGAACAGTACTAACATTACCGCCTACTTGATACATTCCAGGACGGAACACTGCACCTTTTATTTCAACCATATTTGAATAGCGCTTTAGTATAGAATCAACACTAAGCGAATCCTCATCACTAAGACGGAAAGAGTTCATTTCAAATTCTCCGACATTATATACAGAATACTGAGTCCCTGCTTTTCTTACTACTCGGATTGACTTCTTATAAGCATCGCCTGTAAACCCTCCTGCATATTGCAACAGAGTATTCACACTTTCATCCTTCTTCATTTCATAGAACATCGGGCGCTTAACCTTACCTGTTATGTTTACCAAACAATCGTATGGTCCAACAACAATCACGTCATTATCCGACAGTTTCACGTTGCCACTCAATTTGCCGTTGAGTATATAATCATAAACATCGACCGTTGTTACAAGTTTATTTTTTCTATACACCTTTATATTACGTAGTGTTCCTATATCGCTTATGCCACCAGCCATATACAATGCATGGAATACACTTGCAAATGCAGACAAGGTGTATGTTCCTGGTGCCTTTACCTCACCCATAACATTTACCATGATTGTCTTTGTTTGCCCAACAGTAAGTCGAATATTAGAATTTTGATAACGAGCTCCAAGTTCTCTACGCAGTTTTCTATTAGCCTCTTCCACTGTCATTCCACTAACGCTAACTGGTCCGAAACCTTCTATTTGTATTGTACCATCAGGAGAAACGGTACTCTCAAAACTATTATTCGATGCACCCCAAATATCAACGAACACAGCATCTCCTGCACCTAGTCTATAATCGCTTGGTGTTGCGATGTTCATATTAGGTTCAAATGACAGTTCTTCATTATTGAAAATATCTCGGCCAAAAACCTTACGCTTGTTCTTCTCTTTCTTTTCTTTTTCCAATAATTGTTCCAGCATTGCAGTAGAGTCTGGTATAAATGAGTTCAGTTCGTCCTGCATTTCCAGAAATTCCTCATCCTCCTCATCGTATGTATATGTCTTCTGACGATTTCCATCTTTCTTACGATACTGAGATACATTTTCTTCCGCTTTCTTTGAATTATTCTTGCGCAGACGATCTTTGCTTCCCTCTGAAGTTATATCTTTCACTCCGAGTCCGCCTTGCCCCATTTGACGCTCATATTTTTGCTTGACTCTTTTCAGTTGGTCTATTGACACACCTCTTTTCATCAACTGCGATACTATCTGCTGCTGAGAGGTGCCTTTTTCCTGCTCATCTATGACAAACGAAATAATCTGTTGGTCAGACATAGACTGTGCCATTACTGCTCCGATGGGCAGCAAGAATAGCAAGAACAATAATACATATTTTCTCATAATAATATAAATGTCGACAATAATATCTTTTTAGTTATTAAATCCTATTAAATTAAACTGCATTTAAGCAAAATTATTGCAAAGATACACATTTTTATTAAATTTACGTGCCAATAATCAGTAAAAAGCATTATCTTTGCAAAAGATAAGAGGAAACAAAGCTTATATATCATGGGGTTGACTGGATTTGACGGCGAGACGAAATGGTACGTAAGCACGCGGAGCGACGGCTGTAGGCTCCATAATCCATTCGGTCGAAAAATTAATTGGCGAAAATAAGTACGCTCTCGCTGCTTAATCGAAGCATAGTAGATTGTTAGCTTAATTCTCCTGCAAGGCGGGAGAACGAGACATCGCTCAAGGGATGTTGTTCCGAATCTTCTTGGCAAAGCGGTGCAGGCAAATCGGAAATAGCTGTCATAGGCCTCGATGTGACAGTGAAATTTAGAGGATAAGGCATCAGTTGGTGGTCCAGGTCTTGCTGTTGCTCGAAAATCAAAGGCTGGAATAAGCGTGTAGAAAGCGTATGGTTTCCTTGTGCGGACGAGGGTTCGACTCCCTCCAGCTCCACATTACATCGGCAATCGGCATTAAGTCGGTTGCCGTTTTTCATGCCCCACCCTACTTGAGCAAAGCAGCATTGCCACAAACACCAGCAAACCGTTCAACATCAGAAGTTCATAGCCAAAATTATAATCAAACAACAACATCGTTGTTTTGTCAGCAAAGAGGCAAACTAATGGAGCGACACATGCTATATAGGGCACGCATTTATCGTTTACCTTGCGGTTAGTTATTATTCCGAAGGCAAAGATTCCCAGCAGCGGACCGTATGTATACGAGCACAATATATATACAGCATCTATAACACTTGCAGAATGCACCGCTTCAAATAGCAAAATGAAAACAGCAAAAAGTGCGCACACGCCTATATGTGCTTTATGCCTAACATCCTCGTTGTCAATCTTTTCAAATATATCCACACAACACACTGTCGTCATCGATGTTATGGCAGAATCTGCACTACTGAATGACGCTGCTATTATGCCAATAGTAAACATTATAACTACAGCTGGCCCCAAATCTCCAGATGCTGCAAACATCGGCAATAGGCTGTCACCATCAGTAGGCAGTTCCTTGCCTTGTTGCACCGTTAGCATGACCAACAGCACGCCAAGCGACAGGAACAACAAATTAACCGGGACAAAGGCACAGCCATAACTGCACATATCCTTCTGAGCATCACGCAATGTCTTGCATGTAAGATTTTTCTGCATCATATCCTGATCCAGCCCTGTCATCACAATCACTATGAATATACCACTTACAAACTGTTTCCAGAAGTTCTGGGTCGAAATCCAATCATCAAGCACAAAAACACGGCTATTCGGATGATTTGCCACAGTTTCTGCTGCCTCCTGGATTGTCAGCCCCAGCGCATCCACCGTCTGCCAAATCACTAGCAGAAGCGCACCCAACATGCATATCGTCTGAAAACAATCGGTCCAGACCAGCGTCTTCACGCCTCCACGTCTTGTGTAGAGCCATATCAGCAGCACCATACCTACTACCGACACACTAAACGGCACGCCTATCTCGTCGAGCACAAACCTCTGAAGTATAAGGCAGACAACATAAAAGCGTAACGACGCACCGCACATCTTTGACAATAGAAAAAATGCCGACGCCGTCTTATAGGAGCGATTGCCCAACCTGTCTTTCAGCCAGCCATATATCGATATCAGATTATTGCGGTAGTATAGCGGAAGCAATACAAATGCAACTACTAAGTATCCAACAACAAATCCCATGCATGCCTGCAGATAGGTCATATCATAAGCCATGACCATGCCTGGCACAGACACAAAGGTTATGCCTGAGATGGAAGCACCCACCATTCCTATAGCCACTACATACCATGGCGAGCGATGTTCGCCACTGAAAAAGGCTGTATTGCCTGACTTTCTACCTGTTATCTGGCTCAACACAAAGAGCAGCAAAAAGTAGATAAGTATCGTAAAAACAACAAACATGATGCAAAAGTACCATTTTTTCTTTTAAATTAAAGGCGATTGTCAATTATTATCACTAAATTTGCAACTTCAATTGCAACAATATAACAACACAACAACATAACAACATGGCAAAGCAAAAGAAATTCATACTTCAGGAGAACCAAATACCAACACAATGGTATAACATACAGGCGGATATGCTCAACAAACCGCTTATGCCAATGAACCCGAAGACCATGCAGCCGGCTACAATCGAGGAGCTTAGCAGGATTTTTGCAACAGAATGCTGCAAGCAGGAACTTAACATAACCGATGCATGGATAGACATACCAGAAGAGGTGCAGGAGAAATACCGCAACTACCGAAGCACACCACTCGTGCGTGCCTACGGACTGGAAGAGGCACTTGGTACTCCTGCTCACATATATTTCAAGAACGAGAGTGCCACTCCTCTTGGCAGCCATAAGGTTAACTCAGCCCTCCCGCAGTGCTACTATTGCAAGCAGGAAGGTACAACCAACGTGACCACAGAAACGGGTGCTGGCCAATGGGGAGCTGCCCTATCATACGCTGCTAAGGTATTTGGACTTGAGGCTGCTGTATATCAGGTCAAGATTACCATGCAACAGAAACCTTACCGCAGTGCCATCATGCGCACATTCGGCGCAGCCGTAACGGGTTCGCCTTCAATGTCGACACGTGCCGGAAAGGACATTCTAACTGCTCAGCCCAACCATCCCGGTTCACTCGGCACCGCAATCTCCGAGGCTGTCGAACTAGCTACCATGACACCTAACTGTAAGTACACTCTTGGTTCTGTACTTAGTCACGTAACGCTCCACCAAACCATTATCGGTTTGGAAGCAGAGAAGCAGATGGAGATGGCAGGAGAATATCCAGACGTTGTTATTGCATGTTTCGGTGGCGGCTCCAACTTTGGCGGATTGGCATTCCCATTCATGCGCCACAACATCCTGGAAGGCAAGACTACAGAATTCATTGCTGCCGAGCCTGCCAGTTGTCCAAAGCTAACCCGTGGCGTATTCCGCTATGACTTCGGCGATGAGGCTGGATACACTCCTCTGTTGCCAATGTATACTCTGGGTCATAACTTCAAACCTGCCAACATCCATGCCGGCGGCTTGCGCTATCACGGAGCAGGAACCATTGCCAGTCAGTTGCTGAAAGACAAGATGATGCGTGGTGTAGATATTCCTCAGTTGGAATCGTTCGATGCCGGTATGCTTTTCGCTCGTACCGAAGGCATCATCCCTGCGCCAGAGAGTTGCCACGCCATTGCTGCTGCCATCCGCGAGGCTAACAAGTGCAAGGAAAGCGGCGAGCAGAAGACAATCCTCTTCTGTCTGTCTGGTCATGGTTTGATTGACATGCCGTCATACGAGCGATACATTGACGGCGACTTACAGAACTACAATCTTTCAGACGAAGAGATTCAGAAGAATATTAGCCAGTTAAAGTTCTAAGTCTACTTTTGACATATAGACAAACTACATAGTAGAGACGTGCCATACGGTACGTCTCTACTTTTTTAGAACATTAAGACGTAAACGGTAGCGTTCCTAACTTCTTTTAACATCCCTAACTATCTGTTCTAAATTTCCTAACATATAGAACGGCAGGTTTATCAATTTGAATCGTTTGCCCTTATGTGGCGTAACCAACTCATTTACTCCATATTCACCAGACCATACTCTAACTGCAATATCGGACACCGACAGTTCGATAAATGAGTGCAATGAACGTAAATGGGCATTAATTCCCGACTTAACTTCAATAGGCACAAGCACGGAGTCAACCTGCCAGACAAAATCCACCTCAGCACTGCCGCCACCACTACCTTTCATCCAGAAGAAACGTTCTTGCGCAACCTTATCATTCAAGCATAACAACTCCTGCGCCACTACATGTTCTGCAATATGTCCACGCCATGCATCCATTATATCCATTGAGCCAATAACTTCCTTACGCACACCTGCCGCATAATTTACAAGTCCCGTATCAAACCATATCAATTTGGGCATTCGCTTTATTTCCGGCATAATGGGTACATTGGGCGTAGTTGTGGGATATACCAATTCTAAAATCATCGCCTTATTAAGCAAGCGAAAAGCCTCGCCAACCTCACGTGCATTGTAGTCTGAACCTGAAAATCGGCCTAATGTAACTGTCTGTCCCGCATTTGCCCAACCATACGAAAGTATAAATCGCACCACATCTGCCAATTTCTTTCCACGCACATATTTTTCAACATCGTCGCGATAGGATTGCAGCAATGCCTCATACTTCTTGTCCATAGCCAACACGTCTCGATGATTGGCATAATGCTGAACAATCTCGGGCATTCCGCCTACTATGGCATATTGATTGAACAATGCCATCAATTCTTGATGACAAGCGCAAGCCATCTCCGGATGATTTATGAAGAAAATCAAATCTTCTCTATCCAATGCACCTAAAAATTCCTTAAACGAACATGGATGCATTGCCATATATTCAACTCTTCCAACTGGGAAAGATGTTTGCACGTCAACCAAATTTTCTAACAACGAACCGGCTGCTATTACATAAATCTCAGGGAGTTCCTCATAAAAATAGCGCAACAAAGATATAACCTTTGGCGAATTTTGTATTTCATCAATGAACAACAATGTTGTACCTGCCTTACGTATGCTCCCTTTACGCACAAATAGAATTTCCATGAGTCCGTGCAATGGTATCGGCATTTCAAGAACTTTCCTGTCTGCTTCGCGCTCTAAATTATAATACAAGTAGTTGTCAAACAACTTGCCAAATTCATTGACAACAGTTGTCTTCCCAACCTGACGTGGTCCACGTAGTACCAATGGCTTACGTGAAGAATCGGCTTTCCAGCTTTCCAACTGTCTTAGGACTTCTCTTTTAAACATATTGTTATTTATCTGGTTTTCAGCTGCAAATATACGCATTTTGTTCCAAACGGAGACCAAGATTACATAAAATTTGTTTTAAACGGAGACCAAGAACGCATAAAATTTGTTCCAAACGGAGACCAATAACACTTGGATTTTGTTTCAAACGGAGAGCAACAAGCCAAAATACCAACAGAAACAAAATAAATAAATTACCTAAATCAAAAAGCGGTTGCCTTTCAACAGGCAACCGCTTTAAAACATTCTTTTTTGTTAGCTTGCAGCTATACTTTGCTGCCATTTAACAAATACTTTATTATTCTTCGTCAAGACCCCATACGTCGAAGCGACTGCCATGCTCCTTTGACATTGCATCACCTGAAGCATCTTGGTCATAAAGGCCTAGTTCATTTTCTCCTAAAGACGCTGCCATCATTGGCTGCAGTTCAACTTCTACTACTTGAATCTCTGGTTTGATATATTTCTTTTCCATAATCTTATTTAATTTAACCCCTCCTAACCTCCCCGAAGGGGAGGAATTAGGCTCAGGGATTGTTATTATTCTTATTTGCTTCTTCCAAAAGTTCCCCTCCTCAATCTCCCCTCTCATCATGGAGAGGGGTTGGGGGTGAGGCTGGGGTTAGGGGAGGCTCCTTACTTCACAATAAACTTCTTACCGTTCTTGATATACAAGCCCTTGGCAGGGTTAGCAACCTTGCGACCGCTGAGGTCGTATGTTGCAGCATCTGAATTCATAATTCCGAATTCATAATTATCCTTGATGCCTGTTGTTTCGCCGTCATTCCAAACGATAGTAAGAGTCTTAGCTGAGCTTGCCTGCTCAACAGGAACCTGCAAGTATGCCTTGCCTGCAGCCACCTTCTTGCCTGCTGCCTGATAGAAGCCTGGTGTTTCATTAACAACATTCAAGATATAGTTCTTGTATGTTACTTCATCAACAGTTGTCTCGGTTGCGAGTGAAGCAATTTCCTCTGTTGCAGCTACAAGGTCATTATTTTCAATCACAGCCTCTGTTGTTGTAATTACACCTGTATAATCGCCTGCTGCACCTTTCAAGATAACACCAGTGTTTGCTGGAACAATACCATTTTCAATAGGAGTCATAACAACCTTGTTATCACTTACTGTTGCTGTATATGCTGTCAGACCTTCTGCTGCAGAGAAATCAACTGCGTATGTTGAGCTGAAGGTGGCGTAGCCTGCGGTAGAAATTGAAGCAGTTTCATCTTCAACGCCTGTATAGAAAACAACTTGTTGAATTACATCACCAGCATCCAAATAGAATCTTTGGTTTTTACCATCACCAATAAAATACAACTGATAATAATTACTCTTTAATGTTCCATCAAACATATAAATAACACCAAGTTGACCATTTGCCAAATTTTTCAAATAAGAATCACTTTCATTACTATTTCTACCCAAACCTCCACCTATATTTAGCTGAACAACACTACGTAATTGAAGGTTATCTATCGTATAATTCCATACAGAGCCACTTCCACCTGTATGTGCATAATATGTATACGGTACACCATTTTCAGACCAACCTGACCATCTACCTGTTTCATTTTGTTTTGTCCAATTTTCCCCTAAAACTGCGGCAATATCCTCTTCTGTAATCTCGTTATACTTCTGAGAAGAATACGTCGGATTATAATAGCCATAAACATCAAACTGGCTTGTTGACGACGAATACCCTTCCGCTGTAGCAGTTACTTTCAACGTTCCTTTTTCTGACACTGTATAACCTGAAGTCATATCTATATTTTCAGATTCACCATTCTGAGATATAAAGGAATATGACAACTTTGCTCCTGATTCATTTCCATATATGTCTTTTGTATCTATACTTGCAATAAATCTGGCTTGATATAAATCATTTGATATTTTTATAAGTCCAGACATTGATATTTTAGGACTTGGCAATGATATAAAATATCCAGCATCAGCTTCAAATGAAGTTACAACAGAATTTGCGCCAGAAGAACTAATAGCAATTGCTTTAATAGAGCATTTCTCTGATACATCAAATGGTTCTGTGTAATCTATACCATTTGTATTAGGATCTGTGCCATCAACTGTATATTTATATCCAACTATATTTTCTGACTCCTTAGAAGTACTTCCACCACTTATGGTAATTGTTCTAGCTTCACCTTTTGCAGCGGTAATACTTATAATCGGATTTGTCACAATTTCAACATCAGGATTTGGAGTTATAACAATTTTCTGGAATCCACTTCCATTTCCTACCATAAAGTCAAGGCGACCTGATTTTGTAATTTCATAAGAGACACCAGACTCCAAAGATTCTTCTTCTTGCACATCTGTACTTGATCCTGATTTTTTTGCATTAGTTGATATGAATTTTATATCACCCATTTCACCTGCGGTGCCATTATTTGTTGTAAAAGTAAGGACATCTCCTACATTTAAATTTAACACACAAAAATATCCAGAAGTTTGAGTGCATCTTACACGGTATGTGTCCCATTTATTTCTATGAAAACTATAACTTCCAGAGATTGCAAAACGAGAATTACATAAAAATTCAAGATTTGTATTACGCAATGTATTATAATTCGTTTGTGTAAAATCCGACAACAATGATATGGTTGTTACATTTTCTCCAATTGTTACGGTCTGCTCTCCATTTGTTACAATACCATGTCCTGTTGTACAACTAGAAATAAAATTCTGAAAATCATAGGTTTCATCTTGCGCTACTACTTGCTGTGGGATAAGTGCAATTAGCAAAAAGACTAATAAAGATAATGATTTAATTGTAAATTTTCTCATAGTTAAAAATTTTAGTTATTGAATAATGTATTAAATAAATAGTATTTGTTTTCTAGACCAAAGGACATGCGTAATGGGCATACGAAGAGGGACCTCGCATGCGTACGCACGTAATTATATTAATAATGTATAAGGAAAAAGTGTCAGCTGAAGTGACAGAAACAATAGACTTGCCTAACGAATTTTGTAAAGAATTTTTACCCCCCCCACACAGAGTTTGAGCGGATAAGAATATAATTACCAATAAGTTAAGCACTAAAATACACATTTGATTATTGTCTAATAAATCGTTTCAAGTTTTTAATCTTGCAGTTATTCGCAGGCAAAGATATAATAAATTTATTTAACCGCAAAGGAAAATCGTACAAAAATCGGTACATTTATACAATTTTCAGCCACCGAAATATCGTTCGGAATCAGTAAGTGGCGCACTTACTGCCAGTCAGAACGCCAAAAACTGTCAGTCAGAAGGCCAAAAACTGTCAGTCAGAACGCCACTTACTGAATTTAAGTGACTGATATGAGAACTTGAAAAGCCGAAATAACTGCACATTTTCGATTTTTTGGTTTGAAAAATAAGTATCTTTGCAACAAACAAATCGTTAATATTAGTAATGAGAAAAATAATTCTGGCTTTCGATTCTTTTAAAGGCTCACTTTCAAGCAAAGAAGCGGCTGATGCTTTTGAAGAAGGACTACTGTCCGTCATGCCCGAGGCAGAGATACACAAGATTACCATTGCCGACGGTGGCGAAGGTACGATGGAAGCTCTTGTTGAGATGCTTGGAGGAAGAATTATTGATATTCACGTCTGCAACCCTATCGGAAGAAACACAAAAGCGTGTTATGCTATTATTGATGAAGGAAAGACGGCAATAATAGAAATGGCACAGGCAAGCGGACTGACGCTGCTGAACGACGAAGAACGCAACCCGCTACTGACCTCGACCTATGGCACAGGTCAGATGATTGCCGACGCCCTGGACAGAGGTTGCAGGAAAATAATGTTGGGAATAGGCGGGAGCGCAACAAACGACGGTGGAACAGGAATGATGGAAGCGCTTGGCTACCGTTTTACCGATAGTAACGGCAACCCACTGAAAGGATGCGGCAAAAATCTTGAACGGATATGCAGTATTGATAGTTCAAAGGTTCATCCTGCCGTGGCAGAAGCAGAATGGCTGGTGGCTTGCGATGTTAACAATCCACTGTATGGGCCTAACGGCGCTGCATACGTGTTTGCTGCACAGAAGGGTGCAGATAGGAAAATGATTGAGCAACTTGACCGAGGATTGCGCAACTACGCAAAGGCTATCATGGGATTCAACGGTACTGATGTGCAAGCCATTGCCGGTAGCGGAGCCGCTGGAGGAATGGGAGCTGCACTTACCGCCCTACTTCACGCCTCGCTATCACCTGGCATAGACATGGTGCTCGACGCCATCGGTTTTGACATGGCCATAAGCGGTGCATCGCTTGTTGTTACAGGCGAGGGAAAGATTGACAGACAGACTCTGATGGGGAAAGCACCAGGCGGAATATTGCAGCGTGCAGCAGAACAAGGCATTCCGACAATAGCCGTTGGAGGAACAGTGGAATGGTGCAATGAACTGAGAAGTTGCGGTTTCGCAAAAATCATTGAACTAAACAAGCAAGGACTACCATTAGACATGGCCATGCGTCACGACACGGCATGGGAGAACATGAGAAACGCAGCCAAGGAACTATTGCTCACCTACGATATTCTTTAGTACCTTTATTGCTTCTTCCACTGTTTTGACATCGGACACAACAACCGAGTTCCTGCCTTTCTGCTGACGGAAATTGAAACGGCGCGGATGTCGTGATATGAAATCGAGCAGAGTGCCAAATACATCGCTTTGATAGTAAGGACTGTTCTCGTTGCCCACAAAATACATCGCCATACGTCCCTGTTTCAAAATAAGTTTTTCGCAACCAAGTCGCTTGCCCATACGGCGAAGAGCAACTACACGCATAAGTTCTTCTGCCACTTGTGGAATCTTGCCGAATCGGTCGAGCAGTCGCGAACGATAGCGAGCCACCTCGTCGTCGCTTTTCAAACCATCAAGTTCTCTATAGAGCAACATGCGCTCGCTGTCACTTGGCACATAGTTGGCTGGGAAATGCATCTCTATATCACTATCGATGGTGCAGTCGGAAACGAAGCACGAGCCTCCCCCTTGCCCCTCCGAAGGAGGGGTGACTAATTCCGGATTATGCTCAGATTCCTCTCCTTTGGAGAGGTTAGGTGAGGTGCTTTCATTCCTCAACTCCACCACAGCCTCGTTAAGAATCTTCAGATAAGTCTCATATCCTAGATCGGCTATGAAACCGCTCTGTTCCGAACCAAGCAGATTGCCTGCACCTCGGATATCAAGGTCCTGCATAGCTATGTTTATGCCACTGCCAAGGTCTGAGAAATTCTCCAATGCCTCAAGACGGCGACGTGATTCAGGGTTAAGGGCTGCCAATGGCGGAGCCAGCAAATAACAGAATGCCTTGCGATTGCCTCGCCCCACGCGTCCTCGCATCTGATGCAGGTCGCTTAGTCCGAAGTTATGCGCGCCATTAATTATTATGGTGTTGGCATTAGGAATGTCTATGCCATTTTCAACTATCGTTGTAGACAGAAGTACATCGAAATCGTGGTTAGAGAAATCCATAATGATACGCTCGAGTTCTTCTGGCTTCATCTGCCCATGCCCAATGGCAATGCGTGCGTCAGGGATGTACTTGTTTATCATCTCAGCTATGCGGGAAAGATCCTTTATGCGATTATTGACAAAGTAAACCTGACCGTTGCGGCTCATCTCAAAGTTGATGGCATCGGCTATAATCTCAGCGTTGAATGTGTGTATCTCAGTCTGTATGGGATAGCGATTAGGAGGCGGAGTCTGTATCACACTTAGGTCGCGAGCACCGACAAGCGAGAATTGGAGTGTGCGCGGAATTGGCGTTGCCGACATCGTGAGCGTATCGACATTACTTTTCATCTGGCGCAACTTCTCTTTGGTTGACACTCCAAACTTCTGTTCCTCATCTATAATCAGCAGTCCGAGGTCTTTGAACTTCACCGACTTGCCTATCAGCTTATGCGTACCTATTAATATATCTATCTTTCCTTCCTCCAAATCCTTTAGCACCTCTTTTGTCTGTTTGGCACTGCGGGCACGGGAAAGGTAGTCGACACGCACAGGAAAATCCTTCAAACGACCGCGGAAAGTCTGATAGTGCTGGTAGGCAAGAACTGTGGTAGGCACAAGTACTGCCACTTGCTTTGAATCACAAGCAGCCTTGAAGGCGGCACGCACAGCCACCTCGGTCTTTCCGAAGCCCACATCTCCGCACACAAGACGGTCCATCGGGCGTTGGTTTTCCATATCAGCCTTTACGTCGTTGGTAGCCTTCAGTTGGTCGGGAGTGTCTTCGTAAAGGAAACTTGCCTCTAGTTCATGCTGCATAAAAGAGTCGGCACTATAGGCAAATCCCTGTTCATTGCGCCGCTTGGCATATAGCAGAATAAGGTCGCGCGCTATATCCTTTATCTTTTTCTTTGTACGTTCCTTCAGATTCTCCCATTGGCCCGTGCCAAGAGTGCTTAGGCGAGGCGGTTCGCCATTGTCCTGCGCTTTATACTTTGCCACCTTATGTAGCGAGTGTATCGACACATATATGGAATCGCCACGCTGATAGGTTATCTTTATCATCTCCTGATACCCATCGCCCTGCGGCATACGCAGAAGACCGCCGAAACGTCCGATGCCGTGGTCTAGATGCACGACATAATCGCCTACTTCAAACTGGCTAATCTCCTTTAGCGTAAGAGCCACCTTTCCGCTGCGGGCCTTGTCACTACGAAGATTGTACTTATGGAAACGGTCGAATATCTGGTGGTCAGTAAAGAAGCAGACACGCAAATCATTGTCAGCAAAGCCCTCGTGAATAGTCTTGTCGACAGGGGTAAAAGATATGGTAGCCCCTTCCTCCGCCTCCCCCATTGGGGAGGAACTACTGATATTTCGAGGTTGTGAGGCTCTGTCTGAACTCCTTTCATTTAGCATAGAGCCTCCCCCAAGGGGGAGGTTGGAGGGGGCTAATGCACCAAAAATCTCTTTCAATCGCTCATTCTGCTTCCTGCTGTCAGCTAGAATGTAAAGACTATAGCCTTGAAGAAGATAGTCTTCGAGCGACTTCTGCAACAATTCGAAGTTCTTATGGAAGAGTGGCTGAGGAGTAATATTGAATGTTATAGTAGTATCAGGCAAAGCCAACGGGCGATGACCGAATTCTATACGCTTATATTCCAACGCGTCGCGCATGAACTGCTGACCGGTTATCAACTGTACCTCGCTGCGCATCTTCTCAAGAATGTCGCGCTGCTCCATCTCTGTGGCTCCTTCTGTACGCTCGGCTATAGCCTGAACAGAGAACCCCTCTTGATAAGTTCGGTCTATACTGTCACGTACAAAAGCCATGTCTTTAACCACAATTATAGTTTCTTCTGGCAAGAACGACAGCAAAGGTACCTTATCACCGCCATCTGCCAATTCTGGTACGATGTCCACGCCGTCACGCTTATCGCGGGAGAGTTGGTTCTCTACTTCGAATGTTCGTATCGAGTCTATGTCATCGCCAAAGAAATCGATGCGATATGGATATTCTCCGCTATAAGAAAAGACATCGAGAATACTGCCGCGCAAGGCAAACTGCCCTGGTTCATATACGTAGTCGACCTCTCGAAAACCCAATTGTCGCAACTGCAGGAGCAACTGGTCGACATCTATCGTCTGGCCTACCTGCAACGAAATTGTCTTATCATCGAGATTCTTCTGCGATACAACAAGTTCGGCAATAGCTTCCGGATAACTTACTATGTAAAGAGGTTGTGAGGCTGTATTAGTTGACGAGTTGGATGTATTAGTTGACGAGTTGACGAGTTGACAAGTTGACGAGTTATTTGCACTTGAAGTATTGTCTACACTCCAACACTCCTTCACTCCTACACTCCCAAAACTATTGTCTACACTCCTACACTTCTGAACTCCTGAACTCCTTGCTATCGCCGCAAGAACCTCAGTGCGCAGAATCTCACTGGCGGCATCACGCTGACCGTACTTCACCGCACGGCGATATGAAGAAGGGAAAAAAAGTACTCCATCGCCGATTATCTGAGAAAGGTCATGATAGAAATAGCCTGCCTCATCGGCATCCTGCAACACAAATAGCATATTGTAGGCACTCCGTTTTGCCAAACCGCTGAATACCATAGGTGCAGACGAGGCAATAAGTCCTTCGAGAAATATTGCCCGTACCGACTTGTCGACAATGGCATGGTCTACTGCTGCTATCTGCGGCAGTTTTGAATATAAAGACTGAAGTTCACGAATTTCCATCATTACAAATATTACAAGTGCAAAATTATTAAAAAATAGCGAGATTATAAGCAAGCATAACGAAAAATGTGTTTATTTATTTTGCACAGAAATCTATTTGCATTATCTTTGCATTACCTTTAACAATAGAAACAAATAAACATCAAAACAAACTATATGCACACCAGCGACAGTATTGTAATAATTCCTACTTACAACGAGAAGGAGAACATTGAGAAGATTATCCGTGCGGTTTTCTCGCTCGACAAATGTTTTCATATACTCATCATTGACGACGGTTCACCAGACGGAACTGCAGCTATCGTGCATGGATTGATAGAAAAGGAATTTGCCGACAGGCTCTTTATCATTGAGCGAAGTGGCAAACTGGGTTTGGGCACAGCATATATAACAGGTTTCAAATGGGCGCTAAAACAAGGCTACGACTATATTTTCGAGATGGATGCCGACTTCAGCCACGACCCTAACGACCTGCCTCGCCTATATTCAGCATGTCACGACGAGGGATACGACGTTGCCATCGGTTCTAGATACGTCAGCGGAGTAAATGTTGTGAACTGGCCTATCGGAAGAGTACTGATGAGCTATTTCGCATCTAAATATGTAAAATTGATTACCGGATTCAAGGTACACGATACGACTGCCGGATTCAAATGCTACAAGCGCAGAGTGCTGAATACAATAGAACTGGACAAGATAAAATTCAAAGGATATGCTTTCCAGATAGAAATGAAATTCACGGCTTATAAGATAGGCTTTAAAATAAAGGAAGTGCCTGTAATCTTTGTAAATCGCCGCGAAGGAACAAGCAAGATGAGTGGCGGCATATTCGGCGAGGCGTTCTTTGGTGTCATGCGTCTGCGTTGGGACGGATGGACACGCAAGTATCCGGAAATAAAGGAGTAAGGTTATGGGGTGTTAAGGTTTTGAGGTTATGAGGTTATAAGGTTTTGAGGTTATGAGGTGTTAGTATTTCAAGACCTGAAAGTGGAGCGGCCTCAAAACCTCATAACCTCAAAACCTTTATAATTCCAATGCACTTTGAACAGAATCAAAACTCTGGCGTGTGATTGTAATAATGTTGCGCGGTCCTTTATCCACAGGATATATTGGCTGATGAATAGTAACACGCAACGGACTCCAATTGGCAAAATGCCAATCCTTGGTACGCGGCATGACTTTGAAAGGACCGTTGATTGTTATTGGTACCACTGGCAACTGCAGTTCGTCGGCCAACAGAAAGGCGCCTTTCTTAAAAGGTATCATCTTGCCGTCGTATGTGCGTGAACCTTCAGGGAACACCACCATGCTTGTTCCACCTGCCAAGGTTTCTCTAGCTTGCTCGATGGTTTCGTTGACCTTGCTCGGACCACTCTTATCAACGAATATCTGCTTTGACATCTTGCATGCATACCCCACAAAAGGTATCTTCTTAATTCCGCTCTTCATCATCCACTTAAATTCATGACCAAGGAAACCATAAAGAAGGAAAATATCGAAAGCACCTTGATGATTTGCTATAAACACATACGACTGTCCCTCTGTAATATTCTCGCGCCCTTCAACTTTTACCGGCAACAAGAATGCACGTATGATTATCCAGCCCCACCACTTGCCTAAATAATAGGTTGACTTGTTTCCGCCGCCCAACAGACAACAAATAGTTATTGACAAGGCTGTCAGGATTGTAGCTACTATCGTTATGGGGAAAGCCACAAACAACTGATAAACATAATATAAATATTTCATAACGAGTAACGTTTAATTCAAGATAAATCTATTTTGCTCGCAAAGTTATTACAACAACCTCGCCTGGCACACCAAAGCGAAATGGAAGAAAACCGCCAAGACCTGTACTTACATTGATTGCCCTAGCGCCTTCATAAAACATACCACCCCACTCTGAATAAACCAGCGTTGAGGGAGACCAGCCAAAGAGCGAGAACTGCATGGCATGGGTATGACCACTCAATGTCAGCTGTACATCGGAATGTGGCAATATCTTTCTGCGCCATGCCGTAGGGTCGTGCTCTAACATTATTATAAAAGCATTGTCGGGCACACCGGCAAGTGTTTTTGCCATATCTCCTTTCTGAGGAAAATGTTTGCCGTCGCCATCGTTTTCCATACCGGCAATTACTATTGAATCAGAGCCTCGCTTGACTGACGAATGCTCATTTACCAAAAGGTTCCAACCAAAAGAGCGCTCCAATCGTTGGGTCTCACGCAAATTGGCTGCTTTAGCAACGGCATCTGCCTTTATATAGTCGGCATAGTCATGATTGCCCATAACAGAAAACACACCGTCTTTTGCTTTAATAGAAGACAGAAGGTCTGTGTATGGATACAGTTCCTGCGGTTCACGATTTTGCAAGTCGCCAGTAAAAAACACAAGGTCTGCATGTTGCGCATTAATACTGTCAACTGCCTTTTGCAATATATGGCTTCTGCTTTCGTCGTATGTTCCCACGTGCAAATCGGAGATGTGCACAATACGATAACCGTCAAAGGCTGCCGGCAAATCTGCTGATGCAAACTCGACATGGCGCACAACGACCTTGCTGAAACCTATTGTCGAACCATATATCAAGATGTACCATAGAGCGAAAATAAGCAATAGTCCTATTAAATTGCCATAGTTCCTCTTCTTACGAAAAAGTCGACAGATACCTAGTCCTACCAGCGAACATAGCATAAACACGAACATCGGAACTACTATGAATCCTAAAAGAAACAGGTACAGATTCATTACCGTTGTATCGGATGGTGCAAAGCCCTTTATCAGAGATAGCGATATGCTATATACTGCCATAAAAATAGCAGGCAACCACCACAGCAGACGTTTTTGCCATGAGCAGCTACGACGCTTCAAATAGCGCAAATCCACATAAAGGAAAGGCACTATCGTCATTATCAATATCGGTAAGATAATTCTTGCTATCATCTAAACTCAATAGGTTCGCCAATATACAGTTTGTCTACACAGCCGTTTTCATATACAATATGGCCATTGCAAACTGTCGTTTCTACTTTCCAGTTATATGTATGTCCCTCCATCGGGCTCCATCCGCACTTGCTGATAATTGTATCTGCCGTCACCGTCCACGGACATCCTGAGCGCACTATTACCAGGTCAGCCTTGTAGCCCTTGCGGATAAATCCGCGCCTGCGCACTTCGAAGAGCATGGCAGGATTGTGACACATCAGTTCAACCAGACGCTCTAACGATATTACTCCTTCATCGACCAGTTCAAGCATCGTAACAAGCGAAAACTGTATCATTGGCATACCCGATGTAGCCTTTGCACACCCTCCTTGCTTTTCACTCAAGAGATGAGGGGCATGGTCTGTGCCTACCACACTTATTCTGCCATCGGCAATTGCTCGTCGTAAGGCAGAACGGTCTTCTGTAGTTTTTATTGCGGGGTTGATTTTGATTCTGGCACCAAGTGTCTGATGGTCGGCATTACTAAAAAACAAATGACCTACAGTTGCTTCTGCCGATATATTGTCTTCGTTTTCAAACAATTCCAGTTCACGAGCAGTACTGATATGAGCCACGTGCAGACGTGCATTGTATTTTCTGGCCAAGTCAACGGCAAGACGGGTACTTTCGACGCATGCCTCTTCGCTACGTATTTTCATGTGCATGCTCACATCCGGGTCATCACCATATTCAGCCTTAGCCTCAGCCATATTGCGATTTATAATTTCCGTACTCTCGCAATGTGTCATTATCGGCAATTCTGCATTCTTAAATATCTGTTCGAGGGTGTTACTCTTGTCTACAAGCATATTGCCGGTAGAGGAACCCATGAAAAGCTTTATGCCCGGTATTCGATGAACATCAAGTTTGCCGAACGACCCTACGTTTTCATTTGTTGCGCCAAAGAAGAAGGAATAGTTTACATGACTCTTTCGGGATGCGATCTCAAACTTCTCTTCTAATGCCTCAACTGTGGTTGTTTGCGGATTAGTGTTAGGCATGTCAAAATACGATGTAACACCGCCAGCAGCTGCTGCACAACTCTCACTATCGATATCTGCCTTTGCCGTAAGACCTGGTTCACGGAAATGGACATGGTCGTCTATCACACCTGGCAGAACATAACAACCCGATGCATCTATCACCTTGTCGAATGATGCATCGGGTTGTTCTGCAGCAACAATATCTGCTATTATATCACCATCAATAATTATACTGCCAGCAAACTGTTTCCCATCGTTTACTATAGTGGCATTCTTGATAAGTGTTCTCATCAAACAAAATTCTAAATATTACTTTGACAATGTATCCGTAGTTAAGGTATCTGCAACAGATATATTATTTACGGAAGAATCAAGTCCTTGCATACGTGCTGTGTTTTCAGTTGCTGTCTGATAAAAATCCTTTACGTATGGGTTGCTCTTGAACTTGTCTGTCGCCATGCTCATTATATGCTCTATCTGAGGAGTCAGAATTGGATACTGATATGCACTGGTAACCATCATAAACACACCAGGACCAAGCACATTATCAAAATTCTCTGATATGAATGAGGTCACAAGATGGTCTTCTTCCTTGGCTATCTGGGCAGCCTCAACCTGTACTGCCTCATTGGCTTCCAGTTCTGTTGCTCCGTTCAAAAGCATCTGGCTGTGCTTATGTGTCAACTCACCCATTCTGTTGCCAAGTTGCTTGTGCTTATCCAGAAAATCGTAAAGCTTTTCATTCAGCGGAGTACCACTGACGCGCTGCATAGCATTATCTATCTTTATCGTTATCGGTCCCTCCTCCAGCACTAACGGCATTATGCTTTCATCGTCCATAAACAGATTTGCCATTCTTACTGTGTCCAGAGTGCCATGGAACTCAAATTCTCCATGAATGACATCACAAGAGTCTATCTTTTTTAGTTCATTGTTCTTAATAGCCTTCAGGTACAACTTACCTCCATCAAACTCTGATATTGACGAAGAACCCTGCACCGTGTAAGAATTAGCACACGATGTCATAAACAAGACTATTATAAATGTACAATATATTAGTTTATTCATAGTTACCAAAGATAAATACTTTTTTGCTACGCAAAAGTACAACGGATTATCGACGTATGAAAATAAATTCATTCTATTTATAGAAAATAGACGCACTTTTACATTTTTTATGCTTCTTTTTCCAGTTCCGAACTGATTCTGTGGGTTGCATACAATTGCAGAAGTGCTGCCACAAGCAATGTTACTACCCAATTATTGTGTATGTATTGCACATACATTAGAATGTCAAGGCCTAGAAAATTACTCTTATTGGCAAACATTAGGAATGCTGTCGCCAAAAACAAGAAATCGCTTATGACTATCATTGTGCGCAAACGGTGGATGGCAAGGTTTGTTCCTGTGTATTTCTGCTTCAATTGCATCAAGACAAAAGCCAACGCCCCAACCGCAAACACCCAAGGTGCCCAGTCCTGCATAAATATATTTGCTCCGCTACCAATCACCATCAGCACAGCACCTGCTAGAAACAGGCCGTTTTCCACCTTATTAAGTTGTTCCATTTCTGCTTATTCTGCTTCTACATCGGTATCCAACACGAAAATATCCTCGTCTGCCTTCTTCATGAAATAGCGTTCGCGGGCTATTTTCTCAACTATCTTCGGGTCGTTGTCCATCTGCCTGATCTTTTTCAGATCACTTTCATATTGTCCCTTATACAGCTCTATCTCTTGCTCAAGTTCAGCAATCTTGCGTTGGTTGCAGAAATGATTCCACACACTGTTCTGGTCGATGAACCCTACAATAAGTACGGCCAATATAACCACAACAATATATTTAAACCCGCGTATGCGAACAATTTTTCCGAAAAATTCTTTCACACGTTTCATATCCATTCTTTTTTCTGACTACAAAGATATTACTTTTTATCAGCATTCAGACATTTGAACACTTATAATTAATGTTTATTAAAAAATGACAGACTGAATCTTTTTAAATCCAGCCTGCCATTCTATCTAAATATCATATTATTCTATATCCGTCATGAGATTGGGTTATAATATCAACGTACAATCTTAAAGCCCAATTTCATTATCAGTTTCAGCGTTCCGATACTAGTATTGCGGTCATATTCTTTTTCCTCCTCCGGTAATTCTTCGTATGGTATCAGACAAGGATGTGTCTTTTTCGCATCATCGCGTTCCTCTCCATAGCACCAACCTTGCGCAATTCGTGTTTCTGCCCATACCTCATGAACATTCTTTGCCATCTTCTCTACCAGCGGCACCAATTCCTCCGGCAATTCTATATCTGTCGTATCTATTGGCAGTGGTCTATATTCTTTCTTCATTGTATATTCTGTTATTTGCTGCAAATATAATAAATACCTAGTGTTTATTACTATTCTCTTGAACTTTTTTACATTAAAAATTGTTATTCAACTCTTTGTCCCTTGCCATTTATTATTATACCTTGTGGCTGACAAAGATACAAATCTTTGCCTATAGCCTCAATAGAAGAGTACAACGGTGGCGTAATGCGTTTTCCATTTCTGGCTATAAGCCCATAGTGATTTCCCAACAAATTATTATAAACGCAGTATTTCTGACATTCAGCAATACCGCTTACGGTTTCTTCCACATAATTTGTTGTTCCCTCATCTTCTACCGCCATTCGATATAGTTCGGTTGAAGCGTAAGTCATATTCTCCACCTCGTCTATAACAAAATCTGTCACCAATCTACCTTTAAAGTCATATTGCTTTGCTGTATAGTCATCAAATCTGGCCTCGATAAAATTATCATGTACAGTCACATCACATAATACCGGGGCAAAAAGCGTATCAAGTGCTTCCGTCAGCACCCCATAGTAACCGTTCTTCTTCACCACCCACAAACTGTCATTTGGATGACCAATGTGCTCATATTCCGGAGCCAGCACCCAGTTCCCTGTTTTATCTATTAATCCCCAATTATCATCAGCAGCATTGCTTACAACACAATATCCGCTTCTGAAAAAGAATCCGTCTGTCTCAAACGGCACAACATGCCCTTTATCAATAACCACTTTGCCCGATTGGTCTATAAACAATAGTTTGCCGTTTTTCTCTACAGCAGCCAATCCTTCTGCAAATACCCATGCTCTGTCATAAATGCTAGGAACAAGAACCTCTCCTGTAAACCTGTTCAGATAGCCACGCTTATCACCAACTGCAAAAACGGCAAGGGTGTCATCGGTCTTTGCGACCCACTTCACGTCGTCTATCAACGTTTTACCATTTTCCTTATCTAACACCCTGCCGTTTCTATAATACAAATCCTGAAAATATATACTATTACCCAAATGCTCCTCCATATACACACTCGGACTGGTATTTGGTCGAATCCACTTTCTATATACCACTGCATCGCAGAACATATAAACCACGCTAACCGTCAAGAGCAGCAGCAATGTCGTAACGCATGTGGCAAACACCATCCACACAACTTTTCCAAACGTTGTTCCTTCCTTATACCCAAACAACTTGCCAATTGCCTTCAGCACCTGACACACACCTCTCCACAACACGGTGAGAAACAATTTAAATGAGATTTCCTTTTTCATATTCACATCTTTTTTATACTGATACAAAAGAAAAGAGCCGTCATCATTAACATTTCTATCATTGCTAGCATATTTTTTCTGTGTATGACGTATATTTTTAATTTATTATTCTTAACTTTGCAATAATTTATAAGTATTGCGATTCCTAATAAATCTATAATAGAATATGAAATACGATGTCTTTATAAGTTATGCACGCAAGGATTATGCCGATGAGCATAAGA
The DNA here is from genome assembly GCA_017410365.1 of Prevotella sp. Lineage (GTDB taxonomy): Bacteria > Bacteroidota > Bacteroidia > Bacteroidales > Bacteroidaceae > Prevotella. The sequence goes on along the minus strand of JAFQQY010000014.1, from coordinate 7,132 downwards.
ATTTTTGAAGTTCATTATACAGTTCTTCATTTTTACTAATCAGCTCCAGTTTCTCTTCTTGCAGTTTCTTTCTAATGGGACTACTTGAGGAAATAAAATCTTTCAAAGAATCAATTTAAGGTATTCTTACGCAAAAGTAATAAAAAAAAGAAACAAAGAATTGTTTTTTACTAAAAAAATATATTGCAACTTAAGAGTTGGTGTTTTTCATCTGTTCATTTCTTTGCTGACACGAAGGCATTACATCAATGGCGAGAACACACGGACGAGGCTTTCCCAGAAATGGATGATGAAAGGCGGACGCATGCGTTTCTTTATCTTACTCAACAGCAACGAATGGCGCTGGTCGTCGAGAAAGATGCGCTTATGGCGAAGAGCTGTCGGTTCGTCATAAAAGAATATATTTGCCTCGAAATTGTTCTCAAAACTACGGAAGTCGACATTTGTGGAACCACAGGTTACTATTGAGTCGTCACATACCATCATCTTTGAGTGCATGAATCCCGCACGATAGAGATAGACTTTCACTCCTGCCTCTACCACCTCACGCAGGTATGAACGGCTTGCCCATTCAACAAAATAGGCATCACCTCGCTCTGGCACCATTATCCTAACATCAATACCTCCCAATGCTGCTGTCTTCAAGGCAAAGAGTACGGGTTCGGTTGGCATGAAATATGGGGTCTGGATATACACATAGTGCTTAGCTCCCATAATGATACGCACGTAGCCTTGCATAATGTCAGGGAACTCCGACACCGGACTACTCGTAACTACCTGAGCCACACAATCGTTTGGTGCCGCCACGTTCAATTGCGGATAATATACATGGTCGGTTATGAGTTTCCCTGTAACGAAATACCAGTCGACAAGGAAGGTGCGCTGCAATCCATATACCACTCCTCCTTCTATACGCAGCATCGTGTCGCGCCATTCTTGCGTGGCTGTGCCCTTGACATAGCGGTCTGCAATATTCATGCCTCCTATATATCCCACTCTGCCATCAACTACAATCACCTTGCGATGGTTACGGTAGTTAACCCTACGTGTAAGTGTCGGGAAACGAACAGGCATAAACGGTTCTACTTGAATACCGTTGCTGCTCATATTATCGAAAAAGGCATTCGGCACGCGCCAGCAACCTACATCATCGTAGATTACCCTTACCTCAACTCCCTGTCGGGCTTTCTCTATCAAAGCGTCGGCGATGCACTTTCCCAACTCGTCGGCCTCCCAAATATACATATCTATATGTATGTGATGTTTTGCATTTCTTATGTCGTCAAGAAAGGCCTTAAACATGCTGTCGCCATCAATGAAAATCTCCGTGTAGTTATCCTTGAACGGGAGCGAAAGATTCTGGTTGACAAAAAGGTCTACCAATTGCTTGTGCTTGTCATCAACCTTCAGATTGCGCTGTTCAACAAACTCCAGCATCGAACTCTTTGTCAGCTGGTTCATGCTTCTTCGGCTGATGTGCTTATCCTTACGTGTGTTTACTCCAAAAAACAGATACAGAATGATTCCAACAAACGGTACGAAGAATATCACCAATGCCCATGCCATAGTCCTGTCGGGCTGCCTATTGTCCATCAATACGTGAACAATGGTAGCTATTACCACCAGCTCGTAGAATATTATTCCTATCGTACTCAGTTCAGGCATGTTTCACTCTTCACTTTTCACTTAACAATCACATCATTGCCCAGTCGCCTTGCCATGGTGTCGCGCAACTGTTGGACGTCTTTCTGTTCTTGCAGCAGTTGGCGTATGCGGTCCATATCGTTGCCCACCTGGCGCAACTGCAACTGTATTTCCTTCAGTCTGCCCTCAACTATATCCATGCGGAAATCAAGAATCAAGTGGTTCACCTGCTGCCGCAACGTATCTTGCTTCATTTCCATCTGCAGACTCTTGCTCAACTGATAATGATTGATGGCAAGCGTTGCTGCCAACTGACTGATTCGCACGTCTGGATGACTGGTAAAATATGTCTCTGCCACAAATCCTTCGTCGCAGTTATGCTCCACCGCCTCTGCCAGTATCTGGTTGTACAGTTCATTACTGAACACCAATCCGTCTTGCGACAGGTCGTAATCGATATACTGCGACACAGAGAGGTTTATCACTTGGCCGTCTTCTGTTTCTACACCTTCAATAATCACTCTCTCGCCATATCTCACTATGCATTGCACCAGCATGCGCTCCACTTCCATGGATGAAGGTTGAGAGATGAGGGATGAGGAGTGAGGAGTGAGGAGTGAGGAGTGAGAAGTGAGGGGTGAGGGTTGAGGGGTGGCACCCTCTTGCACATTAGCTTGCGCCTCTTCTCTCTGTTCGCGTGCTTTATCCTTTGCTTCCTGCTCCTTATCACTACGAATATAATTATTCATCGTGTTGATAAGGGTCTGCTCGTTCATGTGCAGCCTATGCGAACATTCGCGCAGATAAGTGTCTCTTATTATCTGGTTCGGTATCACCGAAACGCTTCTCACTATACTGCCTATCGCCTCTGAACGCTTTATCGGGTCGGTAACGCCTTTCAGCAGCAAATCGGTCTTGAACTGTATGAAGTCTGTCTGATGTTCTTCTATATATCTTTTCAGTTCTTCAGCACTATGCTTGCGTGAGAAACTGTCTGGGTCGTCACCGTCTGGCAGCAATAGCACCTTTACGTTCATACCCTCTGACAACAACATGTCGGTACCCCGCATGGCAGCTTTGATACCTGCCTCGTCGCCATCATAGAGCAAAACGATATTATTGGTAAACCTATGCAGTATGTGTACCTGATGTATGCTCAGCGCAGTACCAGAGTTTGCCACAACGTTCTCCACTCCACACTGGTGCATTGCTATCACATCGGTATAGCCTTCCACCATATACACACAATCCTCCTTTACAATGGCTTTCTTCGCTTGGAAAAGTCCGTAGAGTTCGCGTTCCTTATGGTATATGTCGCTGTCAGGCGAGTTGACATACTTCTGCTGCACGCCCTTCGTCCTACTGTCAAGCAGTCGCCCGCCGAAAGCCACCACCTTGCCGCTGACATTAAACCATGGGAAGATTACGCGACCAGCGTAGCGGTCGATGAGGGTTGAGGGATGAGGGTTTGGGGATGAGGGATTATTACCACTCCCCTCGCCCTTTGGAGAGGGGTTGGGGGTGAGGCTTTCAGTATCACTTAACTTGTCAACTTGTTTACTTGTCAACTTGTCAACTTGATTCCTTTCATAACACAATCCCGTCTTCAGCAGGAACTCCGGTTTATATCCCTTTGCTATTGCTGCCGTCGACATGGCATCGCGCTTGGCTGGCGAGTAGCCCAAGGCAAACTTGCGCATAATATCATCGCGAATGCCTCGGCTACGGAAATACTGCTTGCCTATCGCCTGCCCGTCAATATCATTATTGAGGATATCGTGGAAGTAGTCCTTCGCCCATTCATTGACTATGAACATACTCTCGCGCTCGCTTTGCTCGCGACGTTCCTCGTCGCTCAGCTCGCGCTCCTCTATCTCTATATTATATTTCTTCGCCAGCCACCGCAGCGCCTCTGGATAAGTGATTTGCTCATGCTCCATCAGGAAACTGACGGGTGTTCCGCCCTTTCCGCATGCGAAGCAATGGCAGATATTCTTTGCCGGCGACACCATGAACGACGGTGTCTTGTCATCATGGAACGGGCATAGTCCCTTATAGTTAACCCCCGCCTTGCGGAGGTTAACGAACTCGCCCACCACATCCACGATGTTGGCGGCATCCATTATCTTATCTACGGTCAGTCTGTCAATCATATTTTATATTTGGAAGTTAAAGAAGTTATGGAAGTTAAGGAAGTTAAAGGATGTTAGCTTCAATTGATATTGCTGCACGTCTGAATTGTGATATTAAGCAATACTTCTCTTCTTCTGGAAATTTTCGAGTAATACGGTATGTTTCCAAAACAAATCTATGGGCTTTTTGCCAAACCAACAAATTTTCAAAGCTATAAGTCATAATTTTATGCCAAACACCTCAGGACATACGTCCTTTAACTTCTTTTACTTCCTTAACTTCTTTAACTTCTAAATCACTTCATAACCTCACTTCAAATACTTCGCCAATTCAGAGCCGTTCTCTTTCAATCCCTTAGCAAAGCTCTGTGCATTCATGCGCGCACCTTCTATGCTTGTATGGGTATGATCTTTCTTGAAGTACTTCCATGCCTGGTTCTTACATTCAGCTACAACCTTGCGGGCCATTTCCTTAGCCTCCTTAGCCTTGGCTTCCTTGCCCTTGGCTGCATACTTCTTGGCCTTATCGTCATATTTCTTAAACTCCTTTTCGTTTGCGAACTGACTGTCAAGGAAGTCGGCAGAGATGTTGTGCATGTCAACAAACTCCACACCAGTCTCCTTCACCACCTCATTGAGCCACTTGCCGTATGAGTTGTTTCTGCGCTCAGCCTTTCCGCCTGGCCACTCGTTGCGTGGAGTAAGCGAAACGAGAATAGGAGTAGCACCCTTTTCACGCACGTCCTGAATGAACTTCTTCAGATACCAGCCGTAAGAGTAGATAAGTTCAAACTGGCCGTTGTCCAACTTAAACACCTTCGATGTGTCCTTTGCCGAAGGTATCACGCCGCGCTTCTTCTTGTCGGCAATCGGACTGATGTCATTATGTCCGAACTGTATTGTTACATAGTCGCCCGGCTGTAGTGCGTTATACACGCGGTCCCACAAACCCTCGTTCAGGAACGTGCGTGTGCTGCGCCCTGCCCTACCGGCATTAACAAGCGTAATCTTGCTTTGGTCGAACACGGTGAATGCCTGTGATGCCCATCCCCACATGCCGTCCTCGTCGCGGTCGCTGTTCTTTACTGTTGAGTCGCCAGTGAAGAATACCACCGGCTTGCCCTTCTCGCGCTTGAATGGGAACACCTCCGGTTCAACGTTCATCATCATTGCCTTCAGTGCATCCAACTGCGGATGACTGCAAGCCATCAGTCCTTCAGCAGCCGAGCGGGCGTTCATTTCCGCACCAAACTTAGATGTGTGTATCTTGTCTTTATAGAAATGATAACTCATCTTCCACGGACCGTAAGTGTCGAGCTTTGCACCCGAAATCTCGTTCAGGTCAACGTATGGCACGTTCTGCTCCTTGCTTATCTCTTCAAGCCATGCACCTTGCTGCTTGCGCACCGTCTTTCCGTTCTCATCGTAGGCGTTGCGTGGTGTCAGCGACATCAATATCGGATGTGCACCTTTGGCACGGCACTCGGCAATATACTTGCGCATGTAACCTCCGTATGTCCATACCGTCTCCTTCACGCCCGTTTCCTTGATTGTGACGTTGATTGAGTCATGACCTGTTCCTCTCAACACCGAGCGAGCACGACCTGAGTCAATAGGGCCGCCGTCATTATGTCCTATAGAGATAATCACCCAGTCGCCCGGTTTCAGCGCCTCGCGCACTGCCGGCCACAACTTGGTATAGAACGTGCGTGTGCTCATGCCGCCCAGCGCCTGGTTCTCCACTGAAATCTTTCTTGCATCAAAATACTTGTTGGCATAATATCCCCAGCCCCACTGTCCGTTAGAGCCGTCGCCCTTCGTACCGTTTCGCATGGTTGAGTTGCCTATCAGAAACAGCACTGGATTGTTGCCCACGCGTGTTGTTCCCGGTTTCGGTCTCGACATCAGCGCCTTGCCTATTGAGTCGGGAGTGTTGTCAACAACATTGTTCTCGTCGGGAATAGGCAGATTGTCAAATGCCTGTCCCATTGCAGCCGTGCTCATGGCTGCCATCATTGCAATAGTAGAAAGTAGTCTTTTCATAATTATATTTTTTAGTAATCAATTAAGTTCACATACCTTGTTAATCTGCAAAAGTAATAAAACTATCGGAAACTGCCAAAATTAAAAAGGGTAAAAGAGAAAAGGATGCATGGATATAGGGACATTTCAAGTTCTCATGCCAACCACTTAAACCCAAATCATTAGGCCGTAAATGTGATATTAAGAAATACTTTTTGCACGCTTGTCTATTCTTTTTGGCATATTTTTCATGTCTCTTCAGTCCTATAGCCCGCTATACTCCTTTAGAACACATAAAAAATCTTCTCAAAAATAACAAGACAAACGCACTAAAATCTAAATGACCGATTTGGGTTAAATTCAGTAAGTGGCGTTCTGACTAACAGTTTTTGGCGTTCTGACTGGCAGTTTTTGGCGTTCTGACTGGCAGTAAGTGCGCCACTTACTGTTTTAGAACGATATTGCGACAGCTGTTTAGAAGCGCCCTTATTGCAAAAAGAAAGCAAATATAAGAAGCAAGCGAATGTTCTATACATAAAACAGATTAAGGAGTAACTTGTTCATCACATAATACAAGTACATGGTTATTTATCCGTGCACAAATCAAAACATTTGTGCACGTTTTTTTCTTCCATGTGCAGTTTTGACTCGAAAGTGGTGCGGTTTTGGTCTGTGATTATTTTCTACGACAACGACGTGTTGATGAGTGAATGCAAATAATGATTGCGAATGAAGATAGTTATGAGTGTTTTTTTATTTATGAGGGTGACGCTGGTGAGGCTGGTGAGGCATGTTTGCAAACTTTTTATTTTAGAAAGTCCAAATTGCCTTTTATAAATGCGTGCGCGTGCGCGTAATGTGTTTTTTAAATTTCAATTTTAGCCTCACCAGCCTCACCCTTATTCTGCCCTACCCTCCGCCTCTCCATCTCTGGCAAGCACACTATGGCAAAGGTTTCTGAACTCATCTCAACAGACAATACCGAATTGCCAGCCGCCTCGGTTGAGAAATACCGCAAGGCACAGCATTGGCGCGATATGAATATCGTGGCGATGAAAGATGAAGAGTTGAGCAGATAATGAAACGTGCACAAATGTTTTGATTTGTGCACGTTTTTGCCTTTCATGTGCAGTTTTCGTTAGTTTTTCTTTGCTAAACGGCAAAAAAAGACTAATTTTGTACGGTTTATAGAAAACAATAGTTCGTTAAAATTTCAATATATGGCCTAACGGCTATGCCGCTTTGCCAAAGAGTTCTTTGAAAATGTGATTAATTAAAGTTTGGTTCGGTCGGTATCGGCTTGCCTCAAAAATTCGCTTCGTCAGGAACGTATT
>JAFQQY010000013.1 GCA_017410365.1 Prevotella sp. | reverse complement strand
CTGTTGCCCTGGTAGCGGCAGCATCGTGCAGCAACGAATTGGATGAGGTGTTGCAGCCTGCCGGAAATGGCTCGTTGCAATTCGTGGTAAGTGATTTCCCTGCTTTTGGTGAAAGCCCCGACACCCGTGTTATCGGCACACAAGATGTCGGTAAGACAGCGTGGGATATAGACGATCAGATCATTGTCACCCTTACTTCAAAGAAGTTTGGTGCACAGAGCGCTATACTTACCTACAACGGCACATCGTGGAGTACGGCAGTAAGTCTTTTGTATCTCGATAACGAGACACCTGCCGTCAGTGCCATCTATGCACCGTGCTACGAAGTGACGGAAGATGGCGTGATGAAGTTAAGAGACGGTATGCAGCCTGGAATGACGGAGTACATCCATGCAAATACGACTGTTGACGGTCTTAATGTAAGTATTTCCTTCAAAGATGTCACTCGCAGCTACAGCCGTCTGCGTATAGCATCAGAAGCCGGCAAGGAACTGACCGTAGCCACTACCGGTTTCACTCCGGCAGGAACTACATCTGTAGTTGCTGATGACTACACCCTCACTACTGACGACAATGGCAATGCTTTCCTTTATGGTACTTTCGCTGTGGGAGCAACGGTAAGTGTGAGTGCTGGCAATATAGAAATCGTAAGTCATGCATTCACCAGTGCCACGGAGGAGTGCGTGAGTTATGCGCTGGATGCTATTGCTATACCCAAATAATTTTCTGTATCTGCTGAGAGCCAAGTAACATCTAAATGACCGATTTGAGTTGAAGGATAACTTCCTCCTAACTTCTTTCTTTATTTCTCAAAAAGGAATCATTCGGCTTAACTTCTTAACTTCAAAATAAATTCTTCTGTCTTTCTGTCTTATGATAAAATTTGTCTTTTTGTCTAAGGAACTTGGGATTTTAAGGATAAAATGAATAATCCGGTTATTTGTGGAGTATAAAGAAAAAATAAAAGCGTAGAGATGACTCTACGCTTAAAATCCTAGACACTCTTTTTGGACTTCATAGCAGATGCCTATGCTTCAGTACAAAGGTGTGCATATACATAGCCTGGGCTTTGGAAATAAAGTTGCGAAAGTGGGTTAAGGAGATTTTGGTAGGTACGGGAGTTATAAACCTTGTCAAATGCATCAGGCATGCTTAAATGCTCATGTTCCATGACTAAGCGAATAAGGTCGGCAGTCATAGCCTCTACCATATATTGAAATTGTCCTTCCGTAAGTGTCATAGTCGTACAAGTTGCTCAATTGCTTTCTGTGTACAGAATGCGTATTGAAATGTTATACCTTTGTAGTAGCGAATATTTGATATAAATTGTTCGAATGTGATGTTATGGCGCTTAAAATCACGTATCTGTAAACCTATATAGTCGTCTGCTATCGGACCATAAACTATATCATACGAATGTTGAAAGTTTTTTGTTTCATCACGATTGTTAAATATAAATTCAGCCCATTCGCCTGAATATTCAGTAAAGAATTTTACTTTTAAATCTTTTGAGTTAAGACATCTTTCATCAAACTCAAACGAAGTAACAGATTCTTCTCCGCCAAATTGTACAACTTTGGCTACAGCCATTTTCATTGCTTGTTCTTCATCTGCAGACAAATAAAATGCTTGTCCAAAATCTTTAAACTTTTTGGACTTAGTCAGATCTATGACTTCAATTATCATATTTGAACCGTGGAATAATCTCATCCTAATGTTCCTCCTTTTCTTTTGCAATATGCTGCTAATCCATCGACCATGTCTCTAAAGGATAGTGTATGCAGAATATCATAATGTTCTAGAAACATTTGGACACCACCGTATTGACTAATGTAACGATAGGAATCGACATTAGACAATCCAAAGCGTTGCCCAAACTCATTGATGAGGGCAACAAGGAAACTGATTTTATTTTTATTAAGTTCACTCATGAATATACATCAATAATAAAACCTGTTCAAAGGTATAGTTTTTTCTTGATAAATCCAAACAAACTTAATTATTTTGCAATATCAGTGATGATATATTTCGTAGAACAAAGAAAAGTGCTTAAAATCCAGGACACTCTTTTTGGGGGTTGAGGTCACGATGGCGGACGATGAGGGCTTTTGGGTAGCGGTGCTGCAGGACTGTTAGGAGGGTGTACCATGTGGCGAGCTGTTCTGGGGTGCGGGTGTCGGCAGGTTTGCCGTTCTCGTCGATACCCCCTTCATAGCAGATGCCTATGCTGTGGCGATTGTGATTCTTGCAGTGCGCACCCACCTGATGCTCTGGGCGGCCGTGGTGCAGAACGCCGTCGCGAGTGATGTAATAATGATAGCCTATGTCTTTGAATCCTCGGTGCTCGATGTGGTCTTTCCGACAGGCCTCGAAACTCAAACTGCTTGATGGGGGAGTGGCAGAGCAGTGTAGGATGATGAGGGTGATTCTTCGCATTTGTTTTTTAGACATAAAGACATAATGTTATTTTTGACATAAAGACATAATGTTATTTTTGACATAAAGACATAATGTTATTTTAGACATAAAGACATAATGTTATTTTAGACATAAAGACATAATGTTATTTTTGACATAAAGACATAATGTTATTTTTGACATAAAGACATAATGTTATTTTAGACATAAAGACATAATGTTATTTTTGACATAAGAACAGAAGGACATGTCTTCTATCTCCTTCTATCTCCTTATATTACCCAATCCCCCAGCCACTCCAAAGGAGGGAGAGGGGAAGGGGCTTAGGGGACGAACTGGGGTTAATCACCTGTTGAAGGTGCCTCTACACTGTACTCAGTGTATTCGCGTATGGTGGCGGCAGCCTTCAACTCAGCAGTTGAGAGATTGCCGGTGGCACGGCTGCGGAGAGTAACCTTGGTGATGTTGCTGGCAGCGGTGAACTTGTCTGCACTGTCAGCAGGAGTGGTGCGCAGACCACATGAGAAGATGGCGAGGTCGTCTAGCTTCACGTTCTTGCCGTCAAGAACAAGTTCTTTGACACATGCCACGAGGTCGGTCAGGACACCCTTGATGACACCCGCCGAGAATGGCGTGTTGTGCTCCGACATGTGTTTGGCGAGCGACTCAAGATTGTAGGTTTCTTCACATACAGCACGCGCATACCATTTGCCATACTGTGTACTTTTCTGATTGTTGTTTTGATAAAGTTTGTAACGTAACATGATGGTTTGGAGTTAGGAGTTAGGGGTTAGGAGTTAGGGGTTAGGAGTTTGGAGTTAGGAGTTAGAGGTAGCAATCTTTAATCTTTAATCTCTAATTAAATGCCCTCACATGCAGCTGCTTACTCCGAGGGTTGTGGCTACTGCGGTCAGGATTGAGATGACCAGGTTGAAGATGAGTTTCCATTTTTCTTTGCTCATAATAATTTGCTTTTAATGATTAATACTGTATCCTTTGGGAAGGATTGGTGGGATTCCCATTTGCAAAGTTACAACATCAGAAAATGGAAATGTGAGGTAGGGAGAGGTGCTGTAAAAAAGAGTGAGATAATGTGAATTATTCTTTGTAAATCAGTTGGTTATGTTGAATTATTTGAGTAATTTTGTGGAGTTGGCAATAAACAGATTTACGAAGAATATGAACAATGGTAATTTTCACGGTTCCCCCTCATTGGGAGGGGATATGGAAGGGTTCAAATACCGGACATACGGGCGCATGGAACTGGCTCAGCAGTACTTCCCTTATATGGTGCCACGCTCGGCATTCCGCAAGCTGATGCAGTGGATTGACTTGTTCCCTAATCTCAACATGCATTTGAGTGAACTGGGGTATGTGCCTCATCAGCGTACTTTCACTCCGGCACAGGTGAGACTGATTGTTGAGGCTCTTGGGGAACCTTGATTTTTTGACCTCACCCCCGACCCCACTCCAAAGGGCGAGGGGAGTAGTAACAATCTCTCTTTCAAGAGGGAGCACAGTTTGATTTCAAGCTCCCACTCCTTCGGAGGGGTTAGGGGAGGTTTCTTCAATCCTTCAATTATTCACTGCGTTCATCAGCTTCGCTGTCTTCAATTTTTTAAGGAGTTTTCTTATATTATTCGTTGTTTTTAGTTATAGTTTATCTTCTTTATATATTCATTAAAATGTCTTAGATTGTCTATTAACTCTTCGAATGAAACAGATTCTCCATATATCATATGTAAACGCATATTCTCATAGTCTGTTTCCCATTGTTTAATAATAGAAGCTGGAGGAATGATGTTAATAGTGTTAGGATAAAGTGAATCGTAATCAAAATCACGCAATCTGATGAATGTACGACGATGTTCTATTATTTTGCAATATAGCTGTTCGTTATGGATAGCACTATCAGCTATAGATGTTTTTAGCATTTGGCCAATATCATACATATGTCTTGACATTCGATCTACTCGAATCAAATCTTTCGGTTTGGCAAATTCTTCGTGTAATAGAAATATCTTTTCAAGAAACGTACGTTCTGGAAGAACGGTTCTAACATTAAACTTTGGTTCAGAAAAAGGAGCTTTCGGATAAACTTGGTCAATCATTGATTCAAGAGGAACTTCACATACTGGTTCACTCATAGACCTACCACTCACCTCTACCTTGATTTTGGGCAGAACATACAAACCGTTTTCTACACCAACCGAAAATGTTAAAACTGAATCGTAATTGATATTTATTGTTTCAGGATCGGTTGTAGAGATAGGTGTGATATCAACATTTATCTGAAATTTATCTTTTGCAATACCATCATTATATAATTGTTCTGCTAAATCGTGCTGCATAATTTCTCTTACGAAAAGACATGTAGCTCGGCGTAATTTATCACTGATTTGTGTTCTTGACAGGATTTCGCTGAAACCCAGATATTCCCTATCGATGGCAATGTCTATATCTTCAGAGAAGCGGTCGATTAAATGCCAACACTTGCTTAATGACGTACCTCCTTTGAAAGACAAATGTTGTGCGTATGGAAGGTTGAACAAAGCTCGAAGCACTGCCGTAACCCACCAATCTTTTTCTATTACCTCACGTTGCTTTATGTTTAATTCCGTAGAAACACGGTCAAGTACATCTATTCGATCTTCCTTTGATAAATCAATATATTTCATCGTTGAAGTATCATTCTTACCCATGTTGGAGCAAGTACAATGTCGTGATTGAAGTCTTGTTCCGATACATGTTGAGTTATCATATTCTTTATTTTAACAGTTTGTTCTTCTGTGATCAATTTTTCACCAATCTCCCTCATGGCAAGTATGGCCAGTTGTATTAACTTGGACTGATAAGCGAAGTTGCTTAAATCATTACTATGACGAAACGTAATACTTTTACCCTCACCAAATTTAATCTGTCGAGCGGAACCATCTGTTATGTAGATGATGTTGGCAGGGACTTGTGTTGATAGTCCTAATTTGTTAAGGGCGTATGCACCAGTTGGTATAATGCGAGCATTATCTCGTTGCGCTATTTTCTGAGCAATAGCATCCAACGATGGTTCGCGGAGTGTTCCATCCCATTTATCATACATTGGTACATAATAGATACCTTTGGCAAAACGATATAGTTTATTATTACGGCATAAGCGTGTCAATCCTGAACGCACCGCATCGGGAGTACCATACATTACGAAATCGTCAGGTATGAAAATCGTTCCAGCTTTTGCTTGTTCTACCGCATCACACATTGCCCTATAAGAGCTATTTGAACCCATAATCTTAAATTTTGCCACAAAGTTACTATATTTTTGTGGCAAAACCAAGATTTATTATAATTATTTCCATGCACGACATATAGACATAAAGTTCAGATTAAAGAAATTGATAGGTAACAGGAGTTAGAAGGAAGTTATCCTTCAATTATTCACTGCGTTCATCAGTTCAGAAGCGTGGTAACTCGATGAAGTTGTAATGAATCTGAGTAAAATAGCATGATTCTTGTAAAATATTTCTGCAATTATTTGTTATCTGAGATAAAAAGCATTACCTTTGCATCTGAAATATGATGATTATCGGTTTGTGCCGAGTCAATGATAACAGAACCCGTTAGCATCCCGTAGAACTGCTGGCGGGTCACTTTTTTATTATTATGAACCAACGCCCACGTACAATAGAAGAACAGATTTCGTTACTCAGAGCAAAAGGTATGGAGTTTGAAGATTTGAGTGAAGCAAAAGCATTGCTTGCTCGAATCAGCTATTTCCGTTTGAAGTATTTCTGGACTGACCTCATAGATGAATCTACTGATGGTGATTTCTTGCCTGATACATCTTTTGATATGGTTATGAAACGATATAATTTTGACCATAACCTACGATTGGTGTTATTCGATGCAATAGAAATGATTGAAGTGGCTTTCCGTGCCAAAGTTATTCATCACATGTCAAGGGGTGCAGGTAACGGACTTTGGTATCTAGATTCATCATTGTTTGAGGACACTGAAAGGCATCAGGAATTTGTGCTTAACTTGAAATATGAGTTTGAGAGAAGCACAGAACCCTTTGCCAAGAAGTACATTGAGAACCATCCCAATTGGCAAGGGGATAGTTTTGATGGTGATAATCCTGATGCTTGGATGATAATTGAGGTTGCTACTTTCGGTACATTATCGAAGATGTACAAAAACTTGAAGAATCAATTGCCTCAAAAGTCAGCCATTGCAAATGATTTTGGGCTTTACTCATCGAGAGAGTTTTCTAACTGGATAGAGATAATCTCGTTAATGCGAAATATCATAGCACACCATTCTCGTCTATGGAATAGAGCACTAAGCAAGAAAATCTCGAATATCAAGGGGCATAGAGACCTTTGGTTGAATAACGAATTCTCAGAAATGCAGAAGAAAAAGCCTTATGCAGTAGCTTGCGCCTTGGTTTATCTCTGTAGCGCCGTAAGTGGTAGCAAATCTATCCAAGAAAAAGTAAAGGCGTTATTTGAGGCAAGTTCACAAGGCATACCTATTCATAAAATCGGTTTTCCGACAAATTGGAAGAATGAACCACTTTGGAGGTAAATACGAGTCGGTTATGGAAGACCCTGTAAATGACGTATTAAAAGACATTCTTGAATTTATAAAGAACAATTCAGGAGTAAAGATCCCTGCCATAATAACTTATATAGGAAAAAGTAAGTCAACCCTTACAAGGAATCTAAAACAACTGGTGGAACAAAAACTTATTGAATATAAAAAGGCAGCGAAAGTGTCTCAATTTAAAACCTTCGTCAACAGATATCATGCGAAATGATATTATCCTTGAAATCCCAAGATCCTTAGACATAAAAACAGATTATATCCTTAGATAAGACCTTTTAATCCTCAAATATTTAGAATGAAATAGTTGATACGGAAGTAGGCGTGTTTCACCCCAAAAGTGGTGCGGTTTTGACTCGAAAGTGGTGCGGTTTGCCTGATTCTTTTCTACGACAACGACGTGTTGATGAGCGAATGCGAATAATAATTGCGAATGATTGCGAATGAAGATAGTTATGAGTGTTTTTTTATTTATGAGGGTGACGCTGGTGAGGCTGGTGAGGCCTGTTTGTAAACTTTTTATTTTAGAAAGTCCAAATTGCCTTTTATTAAAGCGTGCGCGCACGCGTAATAGGTTTTTAAAATTTCAATTTTAGCCTCACCAGCCTCACCCTTACTCGTTGGCGTCATTCGAAATATACTTCCTTTTGTTAGTAGCAATTTCAGCTCCAGAAAGCTCAACGACAGCATATAAAGTGCCCTTTTTACTGCGGCGGCATTCAAACCCATTCCTTCTTAATACTTTTGCCAAAATGTTTGCCGACAGCGACTTCTTGATATACATGTTTATCTTCTCTATGATGTTTGAGCAGGTGAGTTCCTGACATTGCTCGCCGGGCAGAGGCTTGCGGTAGTAGGTGAGCAGCAGTTCTTCTTCGATGCATACCTGCTCGAAGTTGGAGACATAGGCCGCCAGCGTGTCTATCTCATGTTGGTTGAACCAGTAGCGGAAGCCGCATTGCCATAGGGTGGTGGCCTGACTGTATAGGTCGGTATAGTGGAACTTATGAGGCTGCGGTTCGTCGATATTCTCCACCTCAAACGGCAGCCAACGGCGGTTGCCGCTGTCGTCGGTCAGGAACTGTATGTTGTTGCCGGTGCCACAGAACGATGCTATGTGCTGGCGGTTGGACTTGAAGCGGTCGTAGGCGGCACGCTCGCTGATGGTCTTGGTTGTTATCAGTGCCTTCAACTGGTTGAGTTCAACCTGCTTCATGGAGTCAAGCTCTTCCAGACAGATGATGGCGAACTCTGCCAGCGACAGCTTGTCGTCCTTGGTCATGCGGTCGCTGTTGGTCTTCGTAAAGAAATACTGCTGCAATGGTGGCGGCAGGAGATGGTTGAAGAAGGTGGTCTTGTAGATGCCCTGACGACCTACGAGCACGAGTATGACATTGTTGACAACGTTTCTGTCGAGCAGCGATGCCACCATAGCCACGAGCCATTTTCTGAGACACTCCACAAACCTCTGCTGAGCCTCCTCCTGAGTTTCCGAACCATGCCTTTTCACCCTCACCATATTCGCCACAAGAGCGATGTAGTCGGTCTCGCCGTTCCACTTTGGCAACGAATAGAAGTAGTCTTCAAACGGATTCCACAGTGGCACGAAGCTCGACTGTATCACGTTGACCATGTGCAGAACCTTTACGTTAAAGCCCTGCTTCGACATGCTGCGCCACAGTGAGTTGACGTCGCGGTCGGTGAGTTCGGAGAATGCTTGATGGGGGATGAGAGATGAGGGGTGAGAGTTTGTTGGATTGTCATTGTTGTCAGAATTATTAATTCCTAATTCATGATTAAGCATCGCTTCCGTCTTCCTCGTTATCATGTTGTATCGGAACTTGCCCTGTGATGCAAGAAACTCCTCAATCTGTTCTACGGTGGCATAAGGCTGCTTGTCCTTAGGCGCCTTCCTATTCAGGGAAAGGCTGCCAAACTCATCCTCTTGCTTGTAGCACGAGGCTATGATGGCGCGCACCTGGTCGCTGTCGTAATCATTGAACGTGCTTACAGCCCATTGCTCAGCCTGACTCTTCTCAATGCCGTAGCAGTTGAGCAGATAGCCCGCGCGCATCACGTACATGTTGTAGCTGCCTTTACGGTATTCTATCCCCTCCGTGTCCAACTGCTTCTTAATGGCCTTGACCACCTTTGTTAGCCTGCTGGCCTTGCTCTTGTTCTTCTTCACCTTCTCAGCGTGAGGAGCTATTGGTATAGGCGAGGCGTCGGGATTGAAATAAGCGTTGGCATCATGGCACAGCACCGACAGTCGTCCGATGTTCTTGCACTGTTTGTCGTACTCCTCGCCCAGCAGTTCGGCATATAGCCTGTTGCCCTCCTCGAATCCCGGAGCCATGCTACCGGCCTTGTCTGGCGAGGGTAGGGCAGAGCCGTCATCGTGAACCACCCGGAAGAGGATGCGCAGTCCGTGCCCCGAAATGGTGCGGTAGGCCAGAAACGTGTGCTCGCATTCAATGGCCTTGGCGAAGCACTCTTCCAGATTGCCAACATGGTCGAAGTCGCACATGCAAACACCCGTTAGTGCCACGAGGTGCTCCTTCTTTCGCCCGCCGTTGCACTCAACAGCTGGCGTGATGCATGGCAGTCGCTTCTTGACGGCGTCGGCATCCTTGTCGAGCTCGCATTCTTTCATCTTCCGATACTTCTCCGTATCGTTTTTCAATGATTCACCGGCAATCATGTCAGCCACGGATTGCCATTCGATAGTTGTGCTGTTGGCGGAATACATTCCTTTAAACAGCGAAGGCAGATTGTTGTTTTGCATAATTGAATTAATTAAAAATAAAATCATGCAAAATAACAATTTTTTCTTCTAATTTTGGGGTGTGGATTTTACCACCAGTAGGTAAAATAAAATTATAGAATTTTAATAGTATGAAACGGATTTTTAAAGAAAAGACTAAGGATTTGATTATTGGGGAAATGGAACAGTTGGAAACTATGCGTAGGAAAAGAGGAATAAAGGTCAGTACGCTATGTAGTGAAACCGGCATTAGCTCACGCACCTATGCAAGGCTAAAAAAAGGGAGTGCAATAATTTAGGATTATTCCTCGTGCTGAGAAAGGCGGTGGTAGAGTGAAAACGTCGCATAATGTGCGGCAAGCATGGTGACATCTTCTGGGACAACGAGTCATTTGCCATCAAGCATTACCTGAAGATGTTTGCCGACCTTGCTAGTACCACCTTGAAGCAGGTGGCAGACTGGTTTGTATGGCTGGCAAGCACCTTGGGCAGGTTCAACGCTAACGAACTGAGACGTGCCGACCATGAAGTCCACGACATTGCTGATGGCAGATACGATGGACGCATACAGAAGTTCCAACAAGGGATGTCAAGATAGGCAGCTGCTATATGATAGCAGTCCGATAAATTGGAATTTATTGGTCAAGCGGATAGGGGAAAGTATAATGTTCAATTCCAAAAGCGCGAAATTCACCATTGATAAAAGATACTTTCCAAGGATGGTAAGCCTTCAACAGTCGAGTCATTTCTTCGGCTAGTTGCTGATTGTCGCCGGGCTGGAGGACCTTAACTTCACATTCTACAAGATTACCGTGCATATCAACTCGTGCTTGTCGGATACTGAATATGATGCGTTTGACATTGGCGAGTTCGGGATACTTTTCTATTTTCAAAGGAAATAACTTCCGTATGTCAGAATTGCTTTTGACTTTATCGAATGCGAAACCGTCAACAACATAGTTGTGATAATCTTGTTTTCCAACGACCTTTCCCTCACGGATTGTAAAGATTTGTTCGTGTTCATAGTTTCGTTCAAACCCCATGTGCTGATAGTAAATCATTTTCCCCGTAGCCACACGAATGTCGTCCGTCAGCCAACTGGCCACAATACGCTCTCCTTCGACAAAATTCTTGAATACACGAAGCAATGTGTCGTTTGGAATGCGCTCACCTATAATTTTGCGACTATTTGTATCATAGTGTTCACATCGTATACTGTCGAGGTAGAATACGTCCTCCTCTATGCTCCAATATGAGGTGAAGCCATCCCAGTTGGCTGTAGTAATATCGCGTTCTGCAGGTAGCACAGCCTTCAAGTGATGGTACAACAAAGAATCTCTGCATACAGGCCTGTCCAACAACGCCCAACGAGTACCATTAATATAAATAACATCACTGTCTTGACCAGTCGCATAAGCAACGGTCGTTAATAACAGAAATTGAATACATATTAAGATCTTTTTCATAACGCTAAATTCCGATTTGTCTGTTTGTTCTTAGATGTATTTTAATTACTCCTCCAGTCTCGCTTTTACTTTCTTCCACGCATGGGAATCGAAGAGAAAACACTCTTTCATGGTTCCCGTCATGCGGGTGAAGCGGCTGAATGGAATGGTAAAACTCAGTTCATTCGTCCCTATGTATGGGCGAACCGACGGGTCGAATAGTCCGATAAAGCAGCGATACCCCTGCCGGTCATTCTCTAGCACGGTCATAGAAACTACGCTGCTACAGCCTGAGCCAAACTGAGACACCACTGCATCGGTCTCGTTATTGTCGAAGAAAGCCCATCCGCAAAGTCCGGAGAGCAAGTCGGGGGTGGCGTAGAACAGCACGCCTTCCGTTCCCTCAAAGGATTCAGCCTTGTCTATACGGATGAAGTTCAGATATGGTTTCTCGGCCCTTTTCATACCCAGTCCGTTTACGTAATCTGCAACCATTTCGGGAGTTTTCTTGTACTTCTCCTTCAGAGAGACAAAGCCAGGTACACGTTCCGGCATATCTGAAAACCCTGTATAGAGCTTTCCACCACCGCAGCCAATGACATCCGAGCTCAAGCTGACGGGCTGTCCGTCTCTGGCCATTTGCAACCCTTTGAAGAAGCAGCCACCAATCTTCTCTGTATCAGCAATCGGCTGGTCGCTATAGCCGAAAAGCAAAGGCAATGGAGCTTTACTGCCAAAAGCCTCTCTGTAGCTCTGAATGAATTCTTTGATGTCCATAATGCTTTTCTATGTGAATTGATTACAAAGTTACAAAATATTCTTCAAGGAGGTTCTGATATGACAGACTTTAACACGATATAGTGCACATTTCCCTCTAAAATGAGTCAAAATGCCATGCATGAGTTCGGCTTGAATTATTAACCAACCTTGTAACACAGCTACTTATCGCCCTCGTGGTACAACGTCGGTACAAACGTTCCCATTTCCCCCTCTTTTTATACGCTGCAAAGCAACGTTATGTAGGTGTAATTTTCACTCTTCACTGTCATTCCGACTTAGCAAACGGCTTAAATAGTCTCAAATCTAGCCGTTAAATAATCTTAACAAAAAGTTAAATCTTATTTGGCTTTTCAACCCGAATTTCGCGTTCCAATCAAGCCGAACACCCTCAGATTGCAATTACATTTTGTACCTTTCAATTTTGGATGTATCTCGCTATCTATTAATTTACAATCACTTACGATTATTCAAAACATTTCCACATGAATTCTTTACCGATGTAAGCATTGTCGAAGAGAATGGCATCCAATGCCTCAAAGCATTGTTCAAGGGAAAGAAACCTATCAGCGAAAGAGTTCTGAAACTTGATGCAGAGCGATACCAGAAAGGAGATTTGCCATTAGCCAACCTGCTAAGTAAATACTGCTCGTATATGGTTGCTGGCAATAGAGAATAGAAAACAGAAAAATCCTCGTGCTGAGAAAGGCGGTGGCAGAGGCCAATACAGTCAAAAAAAAAGCATGCTACATAGTGCTGTTACAAATAAAAATTGTAACTTTGCAAAATAAACATGTTTTATCTATATGCACACACGCGAAGAACAAATGAAGGCCTTCGGCAGGCTGCTCGACATTCTTGACCAGTTGAGGGAGAAATGCCCGTGGGACAAGAAGCAGACAAATCAGAGCCTGAGGCCAAACACGATAGAAGAAACATACGAACTGTGCGAGGCACTAATCAACGAAGACCAGCCGAACATCTGCAAGGAACTGGGAGACGTGCTGTTGCACGTATGTTTTTACGCTAAGATAGCAGACGAGAAAAACGAGTTCGACATGGCTGACGTATGCCAACAGCTCGCCGACAAGCTGATATTCCGTCACCCCCATGTCTATCATCCCTCGCAGATAGGGGCCGAAGAGCCCAAGCCGCTGCCCTATGGCGAGGAGGCCGACGAGGCAGAGACGCCGGAGGTGAAGACCTCGGAACAGGTGATACAGAACTGGGAGCAGATAAAGCTCAAGGAGAAAGACGGCAACAAGAGCGTGCTGTCGGGAGTGCCCTCGGCGCTGCCTTCGCTCATCAAGGCCTACCGCATACAGGACAAGGCTCGCAACGTGGGCTTTGACTGGGAAGACAAGATGGACGTATGGGCAAAGGTAATGGAGGAAATGGAGGAGCTGAAGGTGGAACTGGAGCGTGGCGACAAGCAGAAGGCTACCGAGGAGTTTGGCGACTTCCTGTTCAGCGTAATCAATGCCGGCAGGCTCTATAAGCTGAATCCTGATACGGCTCTCGAGCTGACCAACAGGAAGTTTATAAGTCGCTTCAACTATATCGAGGAGCACAGCATAAAGATGGGCAAGCCTCTCACGGAAATGACATTGGAGGAAATGGATAGATTGTGGAATGAGGCGAAAGGGGGAGCCTCCCCCTGCCCCTCCGAAGGAGGGGAACTTGGAACCTCCCCTAACCCCTCCGAAGGAGGGGAACTTGGATGAATGATTGAAGAATTGAAGGATTGAAGGATTGAAAAATTGAAGGGTTGAAGGATTGAAGGATTGAAGAATTGAAGGATTGAAGAATTGAAGGATTGAAAAATTGAAGGATTGAAAAAGGCATTCGTCCTCTAACTTCCTCAGCGAAGCGATAACTTCATTCTAACTTCCTTTAACTCCTAAAAAAGAAAGCATACGTCTGAACTCCTACACTCCTGAACTCCTGCACTCCTGAACTCCTGCACTCCTGAACTTCTGCACTCCTTATAAATATAAACCAAGCAAAAAAAGATATGAAAACAATAAAAATGATGGCACTTCTCGCTGTTGCGGGAATGGTGATGGTTGGTTGCGGCAGCAAGAACCAAAGTACTGCTTTTGCAGACGACAGTATCGACTCTACAGCAATGATGCTGATTAACCAGAACAAGACTGTGTTCGGACTCTGTGGCGATGAGACTAACGACAGCACACTGCAACTGATAACCGACAGCGGCGACACCTTGCTGCTGGGCTTGCAACAAGCATACGAGAAGGAACAGGTTTACGGCAGTTTCCAAGGTGGCGACAAGATGGCTGTCATGCTCTCTGACGACAAAAAGGGAGCAACACACGTTATCTGCGAGAGCATGCTGCAGGGCGATTGGGTTATGCTCAATCCGCTGGACGGCAGTTCGACCGTAGGCATAAGCATAAAGGAAGGGGGCATCGCCGAGAGCATCGAGCAGAGCACTATCTTCTATAAGACGTGGCGCATTGTTAACGGACAGATAGAAATAACGCTGGTTAGAGAAGGTGGCGGCGACGAAGAAGAAATAAACGTCTACAATATAATAAAACTGGATGCCGACTCTCTGATTTACTCTAACGAGGAAGACTTGATGGAGTACGAAAGACGGAAGTAAAACAAACAGAAGGAAAGAAACATTGGAACCGTTTAAAGTACATGTCTTGGGGTGCGGATGTGCACTGCCGACGTTAAAACATAGCGCATCAGCTCAGATAGTAGAGGTGCGCGGCAAATTGTTTATGGTTGACTGCGGCGAGGGAACGCAGACGCAACTCAGGCGTTCGCACATCAGATTTACCGGTGTCAACACCATATTCATATCGCATCTGCATGGCGACCACTGCTTCGGCCTGATAGGCATGATATCTACCTTCGGCTTGTTGGGCAGGACGGCACCCCTTCATATCTATGCTCCGAAGGAACTGAAGCCCATGCTCGACGCCCAGATGGAACTGTTCTGTACCGGGCTGGAGTACGAGGTGATATTCCACGAGGTGGATACCACTGTTTGCAAGGTGATATATGAAGACCGTAGCCTGACGGTGAAGAGCATTCCGCTGATACACCGAAAGCCGTGCAGCGGATTCCTGTTTGAGGAAAAGCCGACGCTGCCCCATATCAGGCGCGAAATGATAGATGCCTATGGCATACCGCTAAGTCAGATAAACAACATAAAGAACGGAGCCGATTGGGTGACCGACGACGGCGATGTGGTGCCTAACGCAAGGCTGGTGAAGCCGGCAGAACCCGCCAGAAGCTATGCTTATTGCAGCGACACGAAGTACATGCCGGAGCTTCACAAGATGATAAGCGGCGTAAGCGTATTGTATCATGAGAGCACCTACTGCAGCGATGCCAAGGACAAAGCCGCGCTTTACAACCATTCTACGGCAGAAGAGGCTGCAATGGTGGCAAAGGCGGCTGGTGCCAAGAAACTGGTGCTCGGTCATTTCTCTGCCAGATATGAAGACGAGAACCGCTTTTTAGAGGAGGCAAAGACGGTATTTGAAAACACCGTGCTGGCATCGGAAATGAACGTGATAGAGGTGTGACAGAGGGCGAAAACCATTTTTTAGCGCATAAAATTTGGAAGTTTCGCAATAATATTGTATATTTGCAGAAATATAACATAAATTGTATATGATAAAGAAGATTTTCATATTTACATTTATGTCATTCCTAGCAGTTTCAATGCCTGCAATGACATATTCACCGGGTGCAGAACTCGGCGTAGCTGATGTTGCAGAAGTTCAGAAAATAACTATCGAAATTGGCAAGTCATCGGTAAAGGTAAGCGGTGCCAAGGATTATGTGCTTGAAGTTGTTTCGC
This sequence comes from Prevotella sp., assembly GCA_017410365.1. Classification (GTDB taxonomy): domain Bacteria; phylum Bacteroidota; class Bacteroidia; order Bacteroidales; family Bacteroidaceae; genus Prevotella. The sequence goes on along the minus strand of JAFQQY010000013.1, from coordinate 40,929 downwards.
TAACAGGAAAGCAGGTGACAAAGGTAAAGATTGAAAGTCAGCTGCAGCGTGTAGAACTTAATATCCCAAAGGGATGCTACATCATCAAGGTTGGAAACGTTGTAAGAAAGGTATCAATTGGCTAGTCCTGGTATCTTTTGTTTTGGTTGTTGCAGGTTGTAACAACCGTTCTAGTTTGGTGGCTTCTGAAGAGGAAGAACCAATATTCAGTTTTGAAAATAAAGATTTATTCAAGGCAGTCAGCGTGTTGTCTTCCAACAGAGGCGACACGTTGGTTGGCGACGCTCAGTTGCGCAAGTACTACGCTTCTGACAATACACCATTGTGGGTTAGTCCCTATGGCGTTAGCTCCGCCGCAGACTCCCTGCTTGACGAACTTTCAGACGTAGAGAAGGAAGGACTGAGTAGAGATGTCTTCTGTGCAGACACCTTGCAAAAGGCCATCAGCAAAATCAGACGGTCTGATTTTGCAGCAGGCGAAGATACGATGAAGATATTCGCAGAGGTAGAGTACTGGTTGACGCAGAGTTATCTGAGATATGTAGCAGGTCAGCGCTATGGCTTTGTCAATCCTCGCCGCATGCACAACAGGATAGACAAGGACAAGAAAGATGCTGCCACAGGAAGAGTGAGAAGCTACAAGATGCTGTTTGACATTGACATAGAGCGGCCAGACAGCATGTTCTATGCCACTGCACTGAGCAAGATAACAGAGAGCGACATCAAGCCATTCATAAGCAGCATACGCCCGCAGACGGCTCTGTATAAAGAGTTGTGCTCGCTGCTTAATGACACGACGTATGACAGAAAGACTCTGCTGTGTAACATCGAAAGATGCCGTTGGAGAGGTTATGCACCTACGGGCGATGACAACAAGTACGTGGCGGTGAACCTTCCAGCATATCATCTCTATGCACACAATGGCGACAGCGTGCTGGACATGAAGATTGGTTGCGGAACATTCAGGAACAAGACCCCACAGCTGGTAAGCAAGATAAGTTGGATGGAGGTCAACCCAGTGTGGATAATACCGAAGAGCATCATCGAGAACGAAGTATCGCCACATGCTGGTGACTCAGCATATTTCGCAAGAAACAGATACTCTGTGATAGACAAGGCTACGGGCGATACCGTGGCAACAGACTCAACCCTCACAAGAAGGATGCTGAAGAGCGGAAAATACAAGATTGTTCAGAAGGGTGGCGTAGGCAACTCCTTGGGCCGCATAGTGTTCAGGTTCAAGAACAACCTCTCGATATATCTGCACGACACATCAACAAAGGCATTCTTCAAGAGAGAGAGAAGAGGCGTGTCGCACGGTTGCGTAAGAATAGAAAAACCGTTTGATTTTGCCGCCTATCTTCTTGAGACCGATGACGAGTGGCTGCTCGACAAGATACGCATATCAATGGACATAAAGCCAGAGACAGACAAGGGAAAGAAATTCATGAAAGAGCATCGTGAGAACAACGGAACGGACGATGACCTGAAGCTTGTGAGGCGTAGAGACGTAGAGCCACAGGTGCCTCTGCACATCATTTACTACACCGTCTTTACAGACGAAAAAGGCGAAATGAAGACATATCCAGATATCTACGGATATGACAAAATATTATGGGAACACATTAAACCTTTGGCAAAATAAATCGTCAAACTTTTAGTGGATAAGTTAGAAGAGCAAAGATTGACGTCGTTGTTAGCCGACCCACAGACTCAAAGAAAAGCGTTTGAAATGGTGGTGCGCCAATATAGCGAACAGCTGTATTGGCAGATTAGGCGTATCGTGCTGACACACGAAGATGCCGATGACGTGTTGCAAAACACATTCATAAAGGCTTGGGGATGCTTGGATAACTTCCGTTATGAGTCAAAGCTATATACATGGCTGTACAGGATAGCAATAAACGAAAGCCTGGACTTTATCAGAAAGCAGAAGGCTGCTGTGGCTGTAGACAATGACTGCTTGACAGTGGCTAATCAGCTGATGGCCGATGAGTATTTCGACGGCGACAAGGCAGAGGCAAAATTGCAGGAAGCCATATCGATGTTGCCCGATGTGCAACGGCTGGTGTTCTGCATGCGCTACTATGATGAGGTGAAATACAGCGAAATGAGCAAGATACTTAAGACCACAGAAGGCTCGCTGAAGGCATCGTATCATATTGCAGTGAAAAAAATTTCAGAATATTTAGGACTGAAAGATTAAACTTTTTAAAGTTCAAAACGTCAAACATATAAATAAGTAATTATGAAGAGTATGGAAGAGCTGATTAATGCCAAGTACGGTAAGACGAATCATTATCGTGTTCCAGACGGATATTTTGATAATCTGTCGGCACAGGTAATGGAAAGGTTGCCAGAGAAAAAGCAGCCTGTAGTCGATGGTGGCTTCCGTAAGTTTATAAGGCCTATGCTTTATGCCGCATGCACCATCGCAGCGGTGTTTACAGTGATTTCGCTTGTCAATCAAAACGAAACTCACAACGACCCTATAGAAGCAACAACTGTGGCAGATGCCAACAGCGCAATCAACGATACATATTCAGATGCTATTGCAGACTATGCAATGATGGATAATATTGATATCTATGCATGTCTGGAAAGCGAGACTAACTAAAGCTGTGGAGGGTTGATAGTATGAAAAAGCTTTTTATTATTATTGTGCTTGTGTGCGGAATGATAATGTCGGCAAGTGCTCAGGAAAACAAAAAACCAAAGTTCTCACCGCAAAAGTTTCAGGCAGATCTTGAGAACTTTATAAAGCAAGAGGCAAAGCTTACAAATCATGAAGCTGACGCTTTTTTCCCTGTTTTCAGAGAAATGGGTCATAAGCAGCGTGTCGTTTATCAGCGCATGCGTAAGTTGGGTTTTGACAAGCCAAAGACAGAAGAGGAATGCAAGAACGTGCTGATGCAGAGAGACAAGATGGATTTAGAGCTGAAGAAGATACAGCAGACATATCACAACAAGTTTCTGGAAATACTGCCTGCAAGCAAGGTGTTCGATGTTATTAGGGCTGAAGACCGTTTCCACAGACGCATGCTGAAGAAATGGAGCCACAATAACCATCAGCCAAAGAAAAACTAAAAACGGAAATTCTTACAATATTGTTTTAAGCCGCATTGTTCGCAATGTGGCTTTTTTGATGTACAGACGTAACGTCCGTGGAGCAACAGCCAGTGGTGGGCCTGTGGTATGACCTCCTGCGGTATGTGCTTCACAAGTTCCTGCTCGACCTTGAGCGGAGTGGTGGCACGTTCGGACACTAAACCCAAGCGGTGGCTGACACGGAAAACATGAGTGTCAACAGCCATGGTGGCTTTACCGAAGGCTACGGCCTGAATGACATTGGCAGTCTTTCTGCCGACACCAGGCAATTCGGTAAGCGAGTCCATGTCAGAAGGTACCTCGCCATTGTGTTTTGCTACAAGAATCTTTGCCATTTCAACAAGGTGCTTGGCCTTTGCATTTGGGTAGGAAATGCTTTTTATGTATTCAAAGACCTCGAAATCCTCGGCTGCTGCCATGTCGCAGGCAGTAGGGTAGCGCAGGAACAGTTCTGGTGTAACAAGATTTACCCTTTTGTCAGTACACTGGGCACTAAGAATAACAGCAACAAGCAGTTGGAATGTACTGCCATACTCCAACTCAGTGTCTACATCGGGCATGTTTTCCTTGAAGTAGTCGATAATGAGCTTATAGCGTTCTGATTTTGTCATGTTTTTGGAGTTAGGAGTTAGGGGTTAGGGGTTTGGAGTTTGGAGTTATGAGTTTTGGAACTCAGATGAGAGTCTCCCTTCGGTGAGGTTGGTGGGGACTTAAGAATATTTGCGAGGGTATCTTATAAGAATAGCTGTAATGGTAATGACACCGATGAGCATAGGGTAGTAGAGGTGTGGAATGATGCTCACTGGATTGATAGATGCCAAACCGGCAGCCATGAGCACCTGAGCTCCATAAGGTAGCAACCCCTGTATGCAGCACGACATCGTGTCAAGGATACTCGCACATTTGCGACTGTCCACACCGCAGCGGTCGCCTATTTGTTTGGCTATGCCACCTACGGTGATAATGGCAACGGTGTTGTTGGCTGTGCAGGTGTTGACAAGTCCGACAAGAGTGGCGATGCACAATTCTGCTCCACGCTTGCCGTTTACTCTCTTTGTCAGCTTGTTCATGATGTAGTCAATGCCTCCGTTTGCCTTTATCAGTTCCAGCATGCCGCCAGCCATCATGGTGATGATTATCAGTTCGCTCATGCCAATAATGCCGTCGCCCATTGCCTGCATCCATCCAAACGCATCGAAGGCACCTGATGCAATGCCAATGACGCCAGTAAGTAAAATGCCAAGTGTAAGCACTGCCATGACGTTCATGCCCAGCACGGCTGTTACTAGCACGGTTATGTAAGGTATTACTTTTACATATTCTACATCTTTATTGCTGCCAGTTGCTTCTATGTCGCTGCCGATGGCAAGATAGACAATCAGCATGATTAGCGCAGCGGGAAAGACTAGATAGGAATTGACCTTGAACTTGTCGCTAAGCTTGCAACCTTGTGTGGATGTGGCAACGATGGTCGTATCGGAAATGAATGACAGATTGTCGCCAAAGAAAGAGCCGCCGACAATGATGGCTGTAACCAATGGGACGCTAACACCTATGTTATCGGCGATGCCGGCAGCTATGGGAGTAAGGGCAACAATGGTGCCAACGCTGGTACCAATAGATAATGATATGAAGCATGCTGCCAAAAAAAGTCCGGCAAGAAGCATATTGCCAGGCATGAGGTCAAGTGTCAAGTTGACGGTAGCATCGATGCTGCCCATCATCTTGGCGCTATTGGCAAATGCCCCGGCAAGAACAAATATCCATATCATGAGCATCATCTTGCTGCTAGATGCTCCCTTGCTGAAAATGTCAATACGGCGTTGGAGTGGCATGCCGCCACTCACAACAACCGCATATATTGACGAGGCCATAAAAGCCACTGTTATCGGTATCTTATAGAAGTCGCCAGCTATAATTGAAGTGACGAGATATATCAATATGAATACCAATAATGGACTTAAGGCTAATAGTCCCATTCGCAAATAATGATTAGAGGGTTACGCCGTTCTTGAAGATTGATATTTCGCGATAACCGTTAATCTCATTTCTTGACTGTTCGCCACTTGCAACAGAGATAATCTTGTCGATAAACTCTGGCAGCAACTCTTCCATGCTCTTGCCTTCGAGCAACTGTCCGGCGCTGAAGTCAATCCAGTTTGGCTTCTGTGCAGCAAGTGTAGGATTGGTAGAAACCTTCATTGTAGGAACGAATGTTCCGAATGGAGTACCGCGACCTGTTGTAAACAGTACAATCTGACAACCGGCAGATGCCAACGCTGTAGAAGCAACGAGGTCGTTGCCAGGAGCAGAAAGCAGGTTCAAGCCGTTAGTCTCAAGGCGGTCGCCATATTCAAGCACACCGCTGACAGGAGCGCGTCCGCACTTCTGAGTACAGCCCAGTGCCTTGTCTTCGAGTGTAGAGATACCGCCGGCCTTGTTGCCTGGAGAAGGATTCTCGCCCACTGGTTCGCCGTGGCTAAGGAAATATTCCTTGAAGTCGTTAACCATGGTAACGGTCTTGTTGAACAGTTCCTCTGTCTTGCAACGGTTCATGAGTATTGTCTCGGCACCGAACATCTCTGGAACCTCGGTAAGGATAGATGTTCCGCCTTGAGCAACAAGCCAGTCAGAGAACTCACCAACAAGCGGATTGGCTGTGATGCCGCTGAAGCCGTCGCTACCACCACATTTCAATCCAACGCGGAGCTTAGAAACAGAAACGTCCTCGCGCTTGTCTTCCTTTGCTATTGCGTAAAGCTGGCGCAGGATGTCCATACCTACGTTAAGCTCGTCGCCTTGAACCTTCTGGACAACCAAGAACTTGATGCGCTCCTTGTCGTAGTCGCCAAGCATCTTCTCGAAGTCTTCCGGCTGGTTGTTCTCGCAACCTAAACCCAAAACAAGCACACCGCCAGCATTTGGATGCAGTGTAAGGTCGCGCAACACTTTACGTGTGTTCTCGTGGTCGCCGCTAAGCTGAGAGCAACCGTAGTTGTGATGCCATGCATATACAGAGTCGATGCCTTCGCAACCTGTTTCTTCCTTGAGCATTGTTGCCAGTTTCTCTGCTATACCGTTAACGCAACCTACTGTAGGCACGATCCATATCTCGTTTCTTACACCAACTTCGCCGTTCTTGCGAACATATCCCTTGAAAGTTCTCTGCTCATCCTTGATGTTCTGTTCTTCGCTTACAGGGTTATATGTATATTCCAAAGTACCAGAGAGGTTGGTCTTCAGGTTGTCTTCGTTCACCCAATCGCCAGCCTTCAAGTCTTTCATGGCATGTCCGATAGGGTAGCCATATTTAATGATGTCAGTTCCCTGTGGAGTGTCGACAATCAGAACCTTATGTCCTGCAGGAGTATCTTGGTTAACGTTTATTGACTTGCCGTCGATAGCAATTACGTCACCTTTCTTCTGTGCCTGTAGACATACAACAACTGTGTCGGCAGGATTGATTTTAATAAATGTCTGTTCCATATTTGATTAGTTATTTTAGATAATAATTTTACAATTGCTTTCGTCTGTAGAAATCAACGTTTTCTTTTGTAAGGATTTCAATCGGCATGTAATTCACTGGGTTCACCTCTTTCTTTAGTACGATAGCTTCAAACAATGATTCAACGCATGAGAAGCCTTGCATGTAAGCATGCTGTGCTATCAGGAAAGATATTGCTCCCTGCTTTATGCATTCAGCATTCTTTGCCACCATGTCATAACCCATAATCTGCACGTTGCGCCTGTTGCTCTTGAGCAGGAACTCGCCAACGAGGTGGGCTTTGGAATTGAATGTTATGCAATGGTGCACAAGCGGGTGCTTCCTAAAGAAGTCTTCCAGTATCTGGTCATAAGTGCTACGTTCCTCGTCAAGCGGAAGGTTCACTTCTGTTATTTTTATGTCGGGAAAGTGGTCGCGCATGTAATGCTTGAATCCCGTCTCTCTGTTTTCCTGCTGTTTGCTTGCCACGTTGCCGTCCTTCATCTGCTTCATCAGCATAATCTCTTTCTCGGTAGATGCTATGAGCATAAGCATCTTGGCTGCAAAATATCCGCTGCAAAAAGAATCCTGACCATAGAAAGACAATGGCTTGAGGTCAGGCATGTATGAGTCAAGAAGAATAAAAGGAATGTCTGCCTCGTGCAACTTATCGGTAAACTCTCTTGTGATATTCAACTTTGATGGTACAATGATAACGCCGTCAGGGTTGTCCTTCAGACATTCTTCTGTTACATTGACAAATGTTTCCGTGTCGAAGCGCTTGTAGTACATCATGCTAAGGCTTACTCTGAAGTCGCGTCTGTGCTCGCATGCATTCATGGCGCCTTCTTCTATCTCTTGCCAATATGCCTCTGATTCGTGCTTAGGAATGATGCAATAGAATTTGTAACTCTTGTTGTATGCAAGTGCACTGGCATAAACGTTGGGATGATAATCCATCTCTTTCAATGCCTTCTCAACTTTTTCCCTTGCCTTTTGCGAAACGCTTGGACGGTTGTGCAACACGCGGTCAACAGTGCCCACTGAAACACCAGATAACTCTGCTATGTCTTTTATCCTTATTTTATCAATACCCATTTCCTTTATGGTAGTTCTATTGTTGTAAAAAGTTGTGCAAATATACCAATATTATTTTAATTGTGCGAATGCACAGTCCATTAAATTATAATCAAAGTAAAGTTTTTTCTGATTTTGTTTCGTCATTTAAGAAATAAGTACTATTTTTGTGGTCGTAAACGATTAAGAAGTTATTACTTTTGAAACATTTTATATAAAAATTTTAAACAATGGCAAAGATTGTAACATTAGGAGAAATTATGCTCCGTTTGTCTTCACCAGGACAGAAAAGATTCGTTCAGAGCGAGTTTTTTGATGTAGTATACGGCGGTGGCGAGGCCAATGTGGCTGTTAGCTGTGCTAATTATGGACATGATGCATATTTTGTATCAAAGTTGCCAAAGCATGAGATTGGCCAGTGTGCTGTAAATGCTCTTGCTAAATATGGTGTACATACTGATTTCATTGCCCGTGGCGGCGACCGTGTTGGTATTTACTTCCTGGAGACAGGTGCATCAATGCGCCCTTCTAAGGTTATCTATGACCGTGCAGGAAGCTCAATAGCTGAGGCTTGTCCTGAAGATTTCGATTTCGATGCAGTAATGGAAGGTGCCGACTGGTTCCACTGGAGCGGTATCACACCAGCTATCAGCGACAAGGCTGCTGAATTGACAAAGTTGGCTTGTGAGGCTGCTAAGCGTCATGGCGTAACTGTTTCTGTTGACCTGAACTTCCGTAAGAAGCTTTGGACCTCAGAGAAGGCACAGAGCATCATGAAGCCACTTATGCAGTATGTTGATGTTTGTATCGGCAACGAGGAAGATGCAAAGCTTTGTCTCGGTTTCGAGCCAGATGCAGACGTTGAAGGCGGTAAGACAGATGCTGAAGGTTACTATGGTATCTTCAAGGGTATGATGGAAACATTCGGCTTCAAGTATGTTGTTTCTACACTTCGTGAGTCTATGTCAGCTACTCATAACGGTTGGAAGGCTCTTATCTACGACGGTAAGGAGTTCTATCAGAGCAAGCGTTATGACATCATGCCAATCATTGACCGTGTAGGTGGTGGTGACTCATTCTCTGGCGGTCTTATCCATGGTCTTCTGACATATCCTGACAACCAGGGCAAGGCACTTGAGTTTGCTGTTGCAGCTTCTGCATTGAAGCATACAATTCCTGGCGACTTCAACTTGGTAAGCAAGGAAGAAGTAGAGGCTCTTGCTGGCGGTGATGCTTCTGGTCGTGTTCAGAGATAATATATTGGCAAAAGATAAAATAAGAAAATAGAAAATGGCAAAGTTTGATAAGATAGCTGTATTGGCCAAGATGGGTCAGACAGGTATGGTGCCTGTGTTCTATCACAAAGATGCAGAGGTAGCCAAGAAAGTTGTTAAGGCTTGCTATGACGGTGGCGTTCGTGCTTTCGAGTTTACAAACCGTGGCGATTTCGCACATGAGGTGTTTGCTGAAGTGGTTAAGTTCGCAGCCAAGGAATGTCCAGAGATGGCAATGGGTGTTGGTTCAATCGTAGATCCAGCTACTGCAGCATTGTATCTTCAGTTGGGCGCATGCTTTATCGTAGGTCCATTGTTCAACCCAGAGATTTCTAAGATCTGCAACCGTCGTCTTGTTGCTTACACTCCAGGTTGTGGCAGTGTATCAGAAGTAGGTGCAGCTCAGGAAGTAGGTTGCGACCTTTGCAAGATTTTCCCAGGCGATGTTCTTGGTCCTAACCTTGTAAAGGGTCTTATGGCTCCAATGCCATGGTCAAAGCTGATGGTTACTGGCGGTGTTTCTCCTGACGAGTCAAACCTTACATCATGGTTCAAGGCAGGTGTATTCTGCGTTGGTATGGGTAGCAAGCTCTTCCCTAAGGATGTTATTGCAGCAGAAAACTGGCAGGCAATCTCTGACAAGTGTGCTGAGGCATTAGGTTATATTGCCAAGGCTCGCGGATAAGCAATTACTGTTCTATTAAGAACATTATAATAATAAAGGATTATGGATTATCGGATGAAGTGTAAAAGCAATCTGATATTCTGTAATCCTTTGTTTTTTTTATTATCATTATTTCTTCCTTTATTAGCTTCTTGCGATGACAAGTCATGCCGGCAGGCAGACAAATATAATGATAAATCCTACTATTTCCATTACCGTAATCTTGATTCGGCAGAGCATTATGCCAATAAGGCATTAGAGGTTTCTGGCGGTTACGACGATGGAAGGGCAGAGGCATTAAATAATCAAGCCTTTGTGAAAATCGCCCAAATGGATTATCAGCAGGCATGGCAGTTGTTGGACGAGGCTTCTGACGTTACAGACAATCAAATAGAGCTTTTGGTAGCAGACGTTCAGTATATGCGCTTGTGCCAAAGAATGTCTCGCAACAGGGAATTTTATGAATATAGAGAGCGCGCTTTAGGGCGTTTGAAAAGAATAAACGAGGAGCGGTATTCGCTTCCCGAGAGAATGCTGTCTCGCCTTGTATATGCAGAGTCGGAGTTTGCCATTGTAAACTCAACCTACTATTATTATGTAGGTTTGGAACTTCAATCCATAGAAGCTATATCTGTTATAGAAGAAGCTGTTGTTCAGCGAGATACAGCACAATACTTAAATTATTTATACAATATAGGTTCAGGAGGTATCATTACCGATGGAACACAAGAGGAGATAAGGCAGGAAGAGTTTGAATGCCTGATAAAGTGCTATGCTCTGGCATTAGAAAGCAATTCCACTTTCTTTATTGCCAACTCACTTGAAGCATTGTCGTTGTTGTTCTCTGATGCCAGCATATCAGATTTGCTCATTGCCAACAATCCTTTGAGCATGAGGTTCATTCTTCAAGACGAGGAGGCAGACAGCGAAACGGCTGTTTTGCTTGCGTCAAAGTCGCTGCAACTGTTTGAGGAATGCGGTGATGTTTATCAGATAGCAGGTGCAAACAGATCGCTTGCATCGTGCTATATGGCAACAGGTGATTATGAAACTGCACTCGTTTATTTTGAAAGGGCCTTGTCTGACGAAAGGATTATGCAGGCGCCCGACCTTGTGGCAAGTATCAGAGAACAGTTAAGTGTGGCATATTCTGCCATTAACGATAAGCAGGCGAGTGACTATAACCGTAATATCTACATAGATTTGCAGGAACAGACACGTCAAGACCGCTCGCTTGAAGCTCGTGCCGATATGCTGGAAAAGGCATCTGTCCAACAGAACGCCATGATTCTTGCCGTACTGATTGCAATTATCGTGCTTCTGCTAATGCTTTGGCTCTTTTACAGGCGCAACAATAAACGCAAGCAAGAAGACTCGCTCGATAGCCTCTTGCAACCCTTGCATAAATGGCAAGAAGACAATGAAGGTAAGCTGGAGATGCTTCGCGAGCAGCGGGAAGATATCAACGAGAAGTTGATTCTGACACTTGACAGAGTAAAAAAGAATCAGCTGAAGCTGTTGGAGCATCGCACACGCATATCACTTGTCAATGGCATCACGCCATTTATCGACAGGATAATAAACGAGTTGAACCAACTGAACAACCGCGATGAGAGTGAAGCGGTGAGAAATGACAGGTTTGCCTATATCCTGGAACTTATAGATAAGATTAATGAGTATAACGATGTGCTGACGCATTGGATAGAGATGCGACGTGGCGAGTTGAGCATGCGCATAGAGTCGTTCGCCCTGCAGCCATTATTCGACATACTCTCAAAAGGCAAGACCGCCTTTGCCATGAAAGGAATACAGCTTAATGTAGAAGAGACAACGGCAGTGGTCAAGGCCGACAGGGTGTTGACGCTGTTCATGATAAACACATTGGCAGATAATGCCCGCAAGTTTACACAGAGCGGTGGTTCTGTAGATGTCAGGGCAGTAGAGCATGACGATTATGTAGAGATATCGGTCAGTGATACCGGTCAGGGTATGACAGAAGAACAGTTGAATACAATATTCGACCATAAGGTATATAACGGTCATGGCTTTGGATTGATGAACTGTAAAGGTATTATCGAGAAATACCGCAAGACAAGCAGAATCTTCCACAACTCAGTCATCTCTGCCGAGAGCAAGCAGGGTAGTGGCAGCCGTTTCTATTTCAGGCTTCCGCGAGGCATTGTCCGCACCGTTATCCTGATGTGCGCATTTGCTGCTTCATCTGCTGGTTACTGTCAGGAGGCAAACGTTCCGCATTCTAATCTTTACATGGCCAATACCTTTGCCGATAGCGTTTATATCTCTAATATCGAAGGCAGTTATGAGAAAACATTGCAGTATGCAGACAGCAGCCGCAAGTACTTGAACCGCCACTATCTGCAATACTATCCCGATGGCAAACTGTTGATGCAGCGTATTGGAGAGTTGGGTGAAGTGATTCCTGAGATTAAGTGGTTCCGCGATAGCATTGCCACCGACTACAGCATAATTCTTGACATCCGCAACGAGAGTGCCGTGGCTGCATTGGCGTTGCACGACTGGGCATTGTACGAGTATAACAACAAGATATATACTCAGCTGTTTAGAGAAGTGTCTGCCGACAACACCCTGGAGGATTATTGCCGCACCATGCAACAGTCGCAGACAAACAAGACCATAGCAATAATCATTCTCGTAATCATCTTGATAATGATTCTGCCGGCTTACTATCTTCTCTACTATCGCCATAGGATATATTACAGGTTCTGTGTAGAGCGTATCAAGAAGGTGAACGAGATACTGCTTGACGATTCCACGTCGGAAGACAAGCTAAAAAGCATCGACCGCTTGGTGGAAGAGCAATATCCGAGCGAGTTGCAGAGTGTAGTAATGCAAATCAGAGAGGCGCTCATAGAGTCGGTAGAGGTACACAATAGCCATCTCTCTGACATTGAGATAGCAGAAGACGAGTGCCGAAAGGTAGAGTATGAGTACGACAGCCTCTATGTATGCAATTCCGTGCTTGACAACTGCCTGTCTACCCTGAAGCATGAAACGATGTATTATCCAAGCCGTTTGCGCCAGCTGATGGACGATACCGCTGCCAATCTGGAGTCAATACGTGAACTCGTGTCATACTATCGCGACATACACAGCGTGCTTAGCGAGCAGTCGATGCGTCAGTTGGCACGCATAAAGCTGCGTATGGCCAAGGTCAGCATCATGGGCATTCAACTTATAGGCGATGCCGGATTGCTCAGTTACATGTTTGATTTCATGCTGAAAACATCAGGAGAGAAGAAAGAAAGCGTTCTGATTACCGAACTTCCAGACGGCTACGTGCGTTTTTCAGTGCCCATGCCATCGATGCAGTTGACCGAGCAGCAGGCAAAAGATTTGTTTAATCCGTCGTCGGGCAATTTCATGTTCATGTTATGCCGACAGATAGTGAGAGACCATTCCGAATATACCAACCGCCGCCGATGCGGCATAGAGGCAGAGATACACGACGGATGTGCTTATGTAAACATCGTGCTGGTAAAGGCGCGCTGAGATACTGGTTGATAGCAGATAATTAATATAATCACAAAGAATATATATATGGAGAATTTTAAGATAATAATAGTTGAGGATGTGCCTCTGGAATTGAAGGGAACAGAAGGCATCGTGCGCAATGACATACCGGAAGCAGAGATAATAGGAACAGCCGACAACGAAGCTGCCTATTGGAAACTGATAAAGCAGCAATTGCCCGACCTCGTCCTTCTTGACTTAGGACTTGGCGGTTCGACAACCGTTGGCGTTGAGATATGCAGGCAAACCAAGGAACTCTATCCTTCGGTTCGCGTATTGATATTCACAGGTGAGATAATCAACGAGAAGCTATGGGTCGACGTCTTGGATGCTGGTGCTGATGGCATAATACTTAAAAGTGGCGAAATGCTTACCCGTAGCGATGTCAACAGCGTAATGGAAGGCAAGCGCATGGTGTTCAACCAACCCATTCTGCAGAAGATAGTAGAGCGTTTCAAACAGGCAGTAAGCAGCCATATATCAAGTCAGGAGGCATACGTCGATTTTGAGATTGACGAGTATGACGAGCGTTTCCTGCGCCATCTGGCATTGGGTTATACCAAAGAGCAGATTACCAACCTTCGTGGCATGCCGTTTGGTGTCAAGGCTCTTGAGAAAAGGCAGAACGAACTTATTCGCAAGCTCTTTCCTAAAGGTAATGGCGATATGGCCATTAATGCTACACGTCTTGTGGTGCGTGCCATTGAGTTGCGTATTATAGACATTGATAATCTTGTTTCAGATGAAGATTAGATTATATTCGCGTATCGCTTTGCTGCTGTTAGTTCTGCAGTTGCTTGTGGTTCTGGGGTCGTGGATTATTAGCGCCACCATCCCCGAAACAAACATGCACAGCCTTATCAGTAGCGAGGGCTTGCGCTGGTATTCATCTAACTTTGTCGATATGATGGCATCGCCGCTGCTGATTTGGATTATGCTGTTGTCGATGGCTTATGGGTGTATGCGTGGAAGCGGCCTCTTGAGTGTCTTTGCCCGTGGCTACAGAATGACATATAGGGAGCGCACGGCATTTATCTTCATGCTTTTTGTTGCGGTTGCCTATATCATAGCGCTTTTAAGCGTTACCGTCATGCCGCGAGCCATATTGCTCAGTGCCTCTGGCAACCTGTGGCCTTCGCCGTTCAGCGTTGCCTTGGTACCTATACTTACCGTTGGCATCTGTCTTTTTTCCATCGTATATGGCATAGTGGCAGGTTCTTTCCATTCCGTTTCCGATGTTTTCACATCCTTATCATCAGGTTTGGCAAAATCCACGCCCCTAGTATTGTTGTATATGTTGGCAATACAACTTTACTATTCCGTTTGCTTCGTTTTCCCTGAGTTTGCTAACTGAAAAATAACTATGCCATTTGTGGCAGCTAATTGATGCAGTTACGCTTGCTAATTGATGCAGTTACGCTTGCTAATTGATGCAGTTACGCCAGACAAAATGTGGAATAGTCACCAAGCGTAAATCCCAGAATCCATAGACATAAAGACAAATAAGAAATAGAGAAACAGCATTCTATCCAGAAGAATAATGCTTTTCTGCCTCACAAAAGAAAAAATCTGCATCATTTTTGCTGTTTATGATGCAGATTCTGATAAAATGATGCAGATTAAGTGTCGTTTCAATCCCTCACCACTTTCTTTCCACCGATAATATATACCCCTTTGCCAGTTGTCGGCAGGTTTACTTGCTGTCCTTTCAGGTTGTAGACCTTGCCTGTGCTGGCAGCATCGGACGTAATGGTGCTGATGCCAGAGGCGTCGGATATGGTCAGCTGATACTGAGCCTGCTGTGCCTTGTAGCAGTTCTCGGTCTCGGCACCAGTGGCGGTGATGGTCACTTCGCCTATGGCTATTGCAGTTACCATGCCCTGGGCATTGACGGTGGCGACAGTCTCGTCACTGCTGGTGTACTGCACTTCACCGTCGTAGAGGCCGACGCTGAGCTTGTTCGCTGGCACAGCAGCACCAAGGTTGGCAGTGACAGCCGCCTTTTCGAAGGAGAAGACAGGCGTAGCCTTGTCAATCCATACGGTGTAGGTCTTGGTGACGGGAGCCAGACGATAGTCGGTCTCTGCGCCACTGACACTGATGATGGCAGTGCCGGCACCCACGACGGTCAGTTCGCCCGTCTCGGCATTCACTTTGACCACTTTCTCATTGCTCGATGAGAAGGTAATCTTTCCATCGTAGTCCTGCGAGCGCGTCACGGTAGGAGCGGCAGGAGCCGGTTCGCCATAGCGTCCCTCTATGCGGTTCTGCGAGAGCGTCAGGAAGGCCTGGTGCTTCGTCCAAGAGGTGACGTTGAGTGTGACGGGCAGGCGGTTATCCGTTGAGTTACCCTCCTGCCACGGATAGGGCCACTTCGTGTCGTACTCGTAACCACAGTCTGAACCCACGAGGTTGGGCGTGTCGGGGCCATTATCGTAAAAGACAAAGTAGCGGATGCCATCTACGAATACCTCCTTCGGCGTCTGGGCGATGCCCTTGGCACGCAGGTTCAGCACGCGGCTGACATCGAGCCGTTCATGCACGCGCAGTCCCGTCTCTGTTGGCGACAGCTTCACGGCTTGCACGGTGGGCTGCTGGTTGTCGAGTTTCAGTATGCTTTCGTCCACATTGCCTTTCACCACGTCTTTCAGGTCGAGCCACATCAGTTTGTTGTTAAATGCCTGCACCTGTCCAAGCTGCGGATTGTTGTCGGCAATGAGCACTTGCAGCTTGTTGTCCTGACAGTTGATGACGTGCAGTTGCGGATTGTTCTTCACGTAGAGCGTACCCAGCACGTTCTGGTCGCAGGTGATGTCGTTGAACACCTCGCAGTCGTCAATGGTGATGGTCGTGATGTCGTTGTTGAGCATCATCAGCGTGCGTACGGTGGGCAAATGCTTCATCGAGAGCGACTTGATGGTAGTGAAGCGGATGTCGACATTTTCCAGCGACGTGCAGTTCTCCAGATTCAGCGAGTTCAGCACGTCGCTCTTTTCCTCGTCACCAAATACGCCGACATAGCTCATGTAGGGATGGTTTGAGAAGTCGAGGTCTGTAATGCCTGTATGCGTCATCGAGAAACTCTGCAACTTGGGGTACTGGTTCACGTCGAGCGCGGTCAGCAGTGGCGTGTCGGCCAAACCAATCATCGTGACGCTGGCAGGCAGTTTGAGGGTAGCTAGATTCTTGGCACCCTGATAGATGTTCAGCTGTTCAAACTCCGTGTTCTTGCTCAGGTCGATGCTCGTCAGGCCATTCATGCCACCGAAACTGAGATAGAACAGATGGGGCAGGATGCTGCCATCGAAAGTTGTGATGGCGTTGGAGGGACTGTCGTCAGAGCCGTCTGTATAGACATCCAGCTGTCTGATGTTCGTCAGATACTCAAGTCCTTTGAGGCTAGTAGGGCTGCTCAACTGTAACTGCTCGATACTGGCAATTTCCTCATCACTCAGCACTCCATTACCATCGGCATCAGCCCAGGCAATAGCATCCCTGAACCCTTGGTCAGGGAAGTTCGTGCTGTTAATCCCTACGCTGGCCTGTGCTGTCGTCAGCGCGAGGGCCATGATTGCTAAAGTAAGAAATCGTTTCATAATCTAAATGCTTAATTGAATGATCATTTGCGCAAAGTTACTCATTTTATCTCTGCTTCCTGCTACCCCAAAGGGGGGAAATACAGCTGACGGCGCGAAATTCCACCCCATGGGGTGGAGAATATGGCGTGAAATGTGTAACTTTGTGGCTGTTATGAAGTATTTGTATCTGACGCTTTGCCTGTTTGCCTGCCTATCGGTCCAGGCCTACAACGACCATCGCAATGCCCGTATTGACTCCCTGGAAGCGGCGCTGAAGAGCAACCACCTGCCCAAGGGTGAGGAACTGCTCCGAGCCTACGACGAGCTGATGCGCGGCTGGTTGCCATTGCCGACTTTGCCCGCTCAGGCGCAGGTTGCAGCGGTGGCAATCATGGCTCTATCTTCTTTGACGAAGAGGCTTATGCCATCAAGAGTTTCATAGCTCGTTTGGCAAAAATTGCCGCAACTACTATCAAGAACGTGGCGCAGTGGCTCGTCTGGGTAGCCAAGGAGATAGGACAGTTAACAGACATAGAACTCCATCGCGCAGACGGTGAGGTTAACGATGTGGTTGATGGCAAGTATGACTGGAGGATAGGGAAACTTGAAAATCACAATGGGCTGGTGAGATGAAAAGACAACTGAAATGCGATTATGCCCTACAGATTTCTTGGATTCCAAAGAATTTAGTTGGCAAATGCAAGATTTTCCACCAAATCAGCATTAATTCGAGAAATAATTCGTAATTTTGCAGCGGAATTTCAAACTCATAACGTTATGATGCAGTTAGTCAATAGCAATGGTTCTGTGCTTCTTGAAAGGGAAAAGCCCCATTCAAAGAGAGCTAACAACATGACACTCCGCGTCAGACGACTGACGCAGGGTATGAAGAAAACTGTCAAGCCTGTGCTTATGAGCAAAGATGAATTTTTCAGTAAAATCATCAAGAGCACAGACAATGGCAACGTATAAGAAAGAATACTCTTACTTGGTGGAGGACATTGTGACTGAGTGCGATATTTACTCTGCCGATGGTCACAAGTTCCACACCGAACGTGCCATGTGGGACACGGGAGCCGATACTACCATTATTTCCTCACGCATTGTCAATGAGCTGAAACTACAGCCTTACAAGCAAGGCGGCATAGCAGGCATCGGAGGTGCTACTGGTTCAAATGTCTATCTCGTCCATGTGCTTGTCCCAACAGGTGATTTTGTAACCTCCGTTGAAGTCATGGAGAGCGATTTTGAAGACATTGACGTACTAATTGGTATGGATGTCATTATCTTCGGTGATTTTCTTATAACAAACAAGGACGGTAAGACTATATTCCAATTCCGTACACCAAGCGAGGGTGGTTTGGAGTTGTAATTCTTTAAATAAGGTGTTCGCGTAAGGCTTTTCGCACCAGTTCAGCGGTGTTTCTGGCCTCGCACTTGGCAAGCAGATGTTTGCGATACCAGCCAGCAGTCTCTACAGTCAGCCCAAGACGGGCTGCAATCCCTGTGTTTGTGAGGCCATCGCAAATCAGGCGGAGAACATTCTGTTCCGCCGGGGTAATGTGAACGGCTTTTGGTTCGCTGCGCTGAATGATGTCCTCTACCTCCGGTGCGATGAAACGGCCGCCCCGCCATACGGTGACAATGGCATTGACGAGCATATCCACAGGCGACAGCTTCAGCACGTAGCCGTGGGCACCGCTGTCAAGCACACGCCGTATCAGGGCATATTCATTGTGAACGGTGACGACCACGACCTTCATCCTCGGATAGTCGCTGACCACCTGACGGCAAAAGGCTACGCCGTCATCGCCGGGCATCGAGAGGTCAAGCAGCAGCACGTCGGGACAGCGTTCCTTCAGGGAGGCGGCGCAGGCCGGCAAAGTGTTGAACTGACGGCTGACTCGGGCCAGGTCGCTGCGGTTGATGGCTTCGGCCAGCCCTTCGCAAAACATGGCGTGGTCGTCGGCCACATAAACGTCAATCAAATATTTCTTCATAGTGGGATGCTTACGTTTACTTCTGTTCCACCCGCGGCCGACGGCGCAATGTGCATGGTTCCGTGATAGGGACGGATGCGCTCTTCAATGTTTCGCAGACCCATACCTTTTTGAAGTGAAGAATGAGGAGTGGAGAATGACGAATTTCCACAATCGCTCACGGTGAGCGTGACCTCATGCGCCCCTTGCAGCAGCTGTATATCTATGTGACTGGCACGGGCGTGCTTCAGCGCGTTGCTCACCAGTTCGTAGGCACAGCGGTACAGCACCAACTCCACATCCTTGGCTATCGGATGTCCGTTGCCCGACGACGAGAACTCGGCCCCTGGCACCGTTGCGGCAAAATCGCTCAGTACCGACCGCAGACCGCTACGCAGCAGCTCCTCGGGCAGCAGGTGATGGGCGGTGCGGCGCAGCTCGCCGGCTGTGCTGTCTAACTGCTGCAGGCTCTCGGCCTTGTCGGCATTGCCCTCTATCTTCAGCCTCAGCACCGACAGCATGCTGCCCACACCGTCGTGCAGGTCGCGGGCCAGGATGCGGCGTTCGCGCGTCTCAGCCTCCAGGGCAGCCTTTGCGGCTATCAGCTTTTTCTTCCTGCGGTTCATTACAATGATGAGGAGAACGCTCACCGCCAGTCCGCCGGTGGCGACGATGGCAACCCCGAGGAGCCAGCGGTAGAGGCTGCGCTCACGGTTGAGGGTGGCAATGCGGGCCTCCTTCTTCTCAGTCTCGTAGAGCACCTCCATCTGTGACAGTCCGCTCTGGTAGTGGTCTGTGGCGTAGCGCGTCATCACGTCGTGCATCTTCCGGATATACTCGCGAGCCTTGTCCTTCTGGCCCAGCTCCGTATAGATTTCCGCCAACAGCTGATAGCTATTGGCATCGGCACCAGTGGCTGACGAGTCGGGGCGGATGGTCTGCAGGGCATAGCTGAGAGCTCGTTGCCATTGCCCTTCGGCCATTGCCAATTCAGCAGCTGCGGAATAGATGTCGCTTTTGTTCTCAAACATCATCTCGTCGCTCACCAGGCTGAGTACTTCCTTGGCATAGGCGTTGGCCTCGGGCAAGTCCTGATGCCCCTCCATCATGTTCAGTCGCACCATCGAGGCGAGCACCACAGGATAGTCTTCCGCCTCTTCCGTGCGGTGGGCATGGTAGTAGGCGTAACAGCGTTCGGCTGTGGCGCGCGCCTTGTCGTAGTCGTTCATATCGAGATATATCTTTATGAGTCCCTTGCGCGAGAGGGCCGTCATCAGCGAGTCGCCCGAGGTCTCGCCCCGCTCCAGCGCCTTCAGGTAGTTGCGCTCAGCCTCTTCACGGTTGCCCATCGTGAAGTAGAGCTCGCCGATGTTGTGGTAGAGCACGGTCTGGCTCTCCAGCCAGTTGTATTTCTCGAAGATGGGCAGTGCCAGCTGATAGTAGTGGATGGCCAGGTGGTGCTTGTCCTGCATGTTGTAGTCGTTGGCGATCGAGCCGTAGATTGCCGAGCGCGCGTCGTCGATGACTGTCTCCGTGTAACGACTGTCGTGTGCCATCGTGTCTACGACGGCCAGTGCCCATTGGAAATAGCGGATGGCCTCGTCGTGTTCCTCGCGGCGGTAGTGTAACAGACCGAAATAGCGCAGTATTTCCTGACGGGCGTTTAGTCCATTCAGGTCGTAACTGAGAGCCAAGGCCTTGCGGCCGTAGTCAAGGGTTTTCAGACTGTCGAAGGGCAGGTAGCCGCGCATCAGTTCTTTGTAGGCACGTAGCAGGTCGTCGCCCTTCGGTGGGTTGCTGCTCTTCAGCGCTGCCTCCAAGGAATCGACGCGGGCGTTGCGGTAGTCGTTGTAGGCTGCCACCGATGTGCCAAGGCATAGGCAAAGGAAAAGAATCGTATGTCGCATATTGCTTGCAAAGTTACACATTTTTTCAGATGCAACCGCCACGAAGCCCCAAAAACTCTTCCTCTAAGCGAAAACGTCCCTCCCTTTTAGGGGGAAAAAGCCGCGTAATTCCGTTTTCGTGCCAGCAGCTGCACCTTTTTCTGCCCCCAAAACCGTAACTTTGCAGCAAACATATATATCAACAAAAACAATACGATTATGAAGAAAACTTTACTTACACTAGCAATGCTGGCCCTCGCGCTGACAAGCGCACAGGCCAGCGTGGTGATTAACGCCACCAACTTCCCCGACGAGAAACTGAGGGCAAGCGTTTTGGACTATGACTATACGTGCGACAATGACGGCGTGCTCAGCGACGAGGAGATTGAGAATTGTAGGGAAATGCAAGCCTGGGGAGCCAAGAACCTGAAGGGTCTGGAACTCCTGCCTAATCTGGAAATCATTATTCTCAATGGCGACGAGGAGTCGTACAGCAGCATCACCTCGTTCGATGCCAAGCCCTTCAAGAACTTGAGGCGATTTGATATCAACAATTATGCGATTACCTCGTTGGACTTGACCTATTCAAATAACTTGGGGATGGTTGAGGTAAACAATTGTCGTGATTTTAGTGCCATCAAGACAACCTCTAATAATGATTATGTGGTATATATGATCAATCTGCCCAAACTGACGGATATGTCGGCCTGCGATTTTAAGAACGCCAGAGGTCTCGAATTCAAGAGGACGGGCATTCAGGACATTGACGTCAGCAACTATGGCAAGCTTGAATGGCTCAGGGTTGCTGGTGATTACGACGCAGAGGGTGAAATGCAAGTTTATGAACTGAACTCCATCAACGTGGCAGGCTGCGACATCTTGTGGGAGTTGGGTTTTCAAAATGTGAAGCTACAGAGTGTCAGCCTCAGCGAACTACCCAGATTCTACGCCCTTCAGCTGTTCCAATGCGAGACGAAAGACTTGTCAGTAGTGAATATGCCGAACTTAGGCGATGTGGTGTGCAGCAACTGCTCCATCGAGAACATCACCATCAAGAACTGCCCTGTGCTGAATGGCGTCGGCTGTGCTGACAACAACATCAAGACGCTCATCATCGACGACAGCCCGATTCTTTACACCGTCAAAGCTGAGAACAACCAGCTGATGTGGCTCGACATGCAATACGTGAATAATCCACTACAAGGCCAGAACTGGTTCATGGTGGACAATCAGCAGCCTCGCGTGCAGGCCGTGAAGATTTCTCCGACGGAGACGGGATTGCTCGTTCACAGTCGCTTCGATGTGAGCCGCGTGCTGAACCTGCGTGCCAAGGGCCTGAGCCAGACGCCTCGTGAGACGACGGTCGACGGCATCCGCTATTTCGTGTTCTACGACGACGGTCCTGATACACCCAACCTCGTGGGCTCTGACTGCGGCTATGTCTACGAAACCAAGTGGCCTTATCCTTGGATGGACGAGAACTCGAAGGACAACAACCTGCCCGTAACCCTGAACGTCACCTCGTGGACGAAGCACCAGGCCTTCCTCACGCTGTCGGAGAGCCGCGTGGAGGGCAAGTATGGCGAGCCCGCCCCTGCGGCGCCCACCGTCACCCGCTCGCAGGACTACGACGGAAAGATTACTTTCTCGTCGTCGGACGAGAGCGTGGTGAAGGTTGACCCCGACACCGGCGTGCTGACCGTTGTCGGAGCCGGTACGGTCATCATCAGCGTGAAGGGCGCAGAGACCGACTACCGCCTGGCCCCCGCCGTGAAGACCTATACCGTATATATCGAGAAGGCCACGCCCGTCATCGTCTTCCCTGCCACGGAAATCAACGCCGTCTATGGCGAGACCGTACCCCTGAACCAGCTCACGGTGACGTGGTATGAGGGCACCGTGACCTACGCCTCGGCCAACGAGAAGAAGGCCACGGTGACTGCCGAGGGCGTGGTGACGACGAAGGGCGCCGGCGACGTTATCATCAAGGGCATCGCCCCCGAGACCCGCAACTTCAAGCGCGGCGAGGTGACCTACGTGCTCCACATCGACAAGGCCCGTCCCGCCTTCTCATTTGCCGAGGCCAACGTGACGGCTGTGCTGGGCGAGGCCGTGCCTGAAAACAAGCTCACGGTGGGTCTCTACGACGGCGAGGTGACCTACGCCAGCAGCGACGAGGCTATTGCCATGGTGGACGCCAACGGCGTGGTGACCACGAAGGCCCCCGGCCAGGTCATCATCACCGCCACGGGTGCCGAGACGGAGAACTGCTACGAGGCTCAAAAGGCCCAGTATTCGCTGACCGTCACCGACCCCAGCGGCATCGGTGAAATCGTGAATGGTCAATCAGCCAACCGCAAATACTTCGATCTGCAGGGCCGCCGCATCATCAGCAGCGCCGTCAAGAAGGGCATGTATGTCGTAGACGGCAAGAAAGTGATAGTGAAGTAATTTTCAAGAGATATAAAGAAATCTAAATCTGTAGCAAGAAGAAAAAACATTCAAAACAGACGATAATCTTAACTTTTATTCGTACCTTTGCACCCGATGATGAGTCACAACAAGGCTGGTGACCCGTCATCGGGTGTTCATTGAAGCAATTTGTAGCAGTTCGGAGAAGTGAGTACGGTCTCTATATCGTAACCCATTTTTTACTCAATCTCCCAAACTGCCTTTAGATAAGAAAGATTGCGATTTCTGACAAAGTTATGGAAAGAATATTGTATCTTTGCAGACAATATGAGATACCTGTACCTGACACTATGGCTGGCGGTCAGCCTTGCGGCCCAAGCCTACAACGACCATCGCAACGCCCGCGTGGACTCCTTGGAGGCTGCGCTGAAGAGCGAGCACCCGCCCAAGGGCGATGACCTGCTGCGTGCCTACGACGAGCTGATGCGTGGCTGGCTGCCCTACGACGACGAGAAAGCCGAATACTACGGACGTAAGGCGCTGGCCCTGAGCTATCAGCAGGACGGGCTGTACGTGCGGCAGAACGTGATACGGCATTTCGCACAGATGCACTATGGACGCGAGGAGTATGACGAAGCCATCGGTCTGTATCAACAAGCGTTAGCCGTCATCGACACCATGACCACGCAGAGCCGCTATGACGCGAAGACCATTGACGATGCCCGCTCCGTCATCTACGGTAGTCTGGGCAATGTCTATAACATGCAGGACAAGGCACATCTGGCCATCCACTACTACCAGCGGGCACTGCCCATCTTCGAGAAGTACGACTGGTGGGAGAGTCAGGTGGCGCTCTATTATAATATAGGTGAGCTGTACGGCCAGATGGGCAACTGGCAGGAGGCAGAGCGCAACTACCTGAAAGCCATCGAGAAAGCAGAAGCATCGGGCGACTCACTGATGATAACGATGCCCAGAAAGGGACTCGCAGGCATCTACTACCAGACGGGCGACTATGACAAAGCCCTGCAAGCGGCAGACTTGGCTCTGTCCTACTACAAGGCGCACCGCAAGGAAGACCCCACAGTGTTTGTCTATACGCTATCCTTGAAAGCCCGCATACTGCTCATGGAGGGTCATGAAGAGGTGGAGAAGGCCAAGGTGTGCGTGCAAGAAGCATTGGAGAATATCCCCCAGGAAATCATGTTCGACGATGTCAGCGAGGTGTATATGGCTGCCTGCGAGGTGGCGATGGCTGAGCGGCGATGGCAAGAGGCGCTGGATTATGGGTTGAAGAGCGTACGCCCCGATTCCGCAGCGACCATTGCCGACAAAAGCGACTATATGCTGCTGGCAGAGATATACGCAGAATTAGGTGACAAGACCAGGGCGCGCGAGTATATGAACAAGGCATACGACCTGATGAACCGCTATGCCACCGACCACTATCAGAGCGGTCTCTCGCAGATGGAGGTACTCTACGAAACGGAAAAGAAGGAGGCCCGGATAGCACAACTGGCCAGCGAGCAGCGGCTCTGGCGATGGCTGTTGTGCCTGGCCGTAGCGCTGCTGGCCGCAGCCGTAACCTTGATGGTCTATTTGCATCTGGCTCACCGTCGGCAGAAAGCACTTCTGGCCGCCAAGGTGGCGTTAGAGACAGAGGCGAAAGAGCGACATATCCTGGCTCGCGACCTGCACGACTCGCTGGGGGGCATGCTGTCGTTGTTGCGGCTGAAAATAGGGGGAAACGCGAGCAATAACGAGACTTTGCGGCTGCTTGACACGACGCATACCGAGCTGCGCCGCATCTCGCACCATCTGATGCCTGAGGAGTTGTTGCGAGGGGGACTGGTGTCAGCCCTTCGCGACTTTGCACGCTCCGTTCCAGGCGCAGCATTCCAGACATACGGCGACATCCGACTCAGCAAAGAGTGGGAACTGACGCTCTACCGCTGTGCCTACGAACTGGTGAACAATGCCATGAAGTACGCCGAGGCTACCCATATTGACATCCAGCTGATGCAGACGGCGCACGAAGTGACACTCACCGTCAGCGACAACGGTAAGGGAATGGGTGACGGAAACGGCATGGGCTTACAAAATATCCGCGAGCGTATAGAACCCTACCACGGAACACTACGGATAGTTTCCGGCGAAAACGAAGGAACAGAAATCAACCTCACATTGCCATTATGAAATATAAGATAGATGTGTATATCGTAGATGACCACACGATGTTCAACGAAGGACTGACGGATGCCGTCAACCATAGCGATACCGTACATGTCAGCCGCTGTTTCACAACACTCAATGACTGTCGACTTGCGATGCTGGAACGCTGTCCGGACGTGCTGCTGCTTGACATCTCCATGCCCGATGGCGACGGTACGACATTCTGCCAATGGGTCACGACTGAGTTCCCCAAAGTCAGGATAGTCGCTGTCACCATCCACGACGAATATAGCGTTATAAGGCGGATGCTGGAGAGCGGCGTTCATGGCTATGTGCTGAAAAGTGCCCCTATCGACGAACTCATCACCGCCATAGAACAAGTATGGAAAGGGCAGCGCTACATCAGTCCTGCGGTAGAAGCCATCATCTGGCAGTCTGCCAGCAAGGCCGTGCGCCTCACCATTCCGGAACAGCGTATTCTCTATGATGTTTGTAAGGGGTGCTCCAATCCGGAGATTGCCGACCGCATGCACCTCAGCGTTGATACCGTGAAATGGTATCGGAAGCGGCTGTTGGCCAAGTTTGGGGTGAAAAACACGGTGGCGCTGGTGTCCTTGGTACTGAAAGAGCATATCCTGCCTGATGGCGGCGACTGCTAGTTGCTCTCGCCGCCAGTCGTCAAGTCACAATTTCTCTTCAATCCTTCAACTCTTCCTTAGAACAACGAACCAATCTGATATACAAGAGCCGAAATAATCCATGCGAGAGCAGTTGTATATGCTCCGCCGAATATTGCCCATTTCCAAGAGCCGCTCTCGTTCTTGATGGCAGCAATTACGGCAATGCAAGGGAAATATATCAGCACGAACAACAAGTAGCAGAATGCTATGAGCGGCGTGATGCCGTCTGCACTCATCTTGTTGTAGAGGTCGGCATATTTGTCACTATTATCTTCTGCCGTATCGTCAGCCACGCTGTCGTCGCCACTGTATAGCACTCCAAGTGTTGAAGCTACAATCTCCTTGGCACCTACACCCGCTATAAGACCTACATCGAGTTTCCAATCAAAGCCTTGTGCCTCGAAAACCGGTTCGATAGCCTTGCCCAGCTGTCCTATGTAGCTCTGCTCCTGCTGCTCTTGCTCGCTCAGTTGCTCGTTGTGCGGGAAATAACCCAATGCCCATACGATGATGCTTGCCACGAGAATGATGCCTCCCATCTTCTTCAGATATTGCTTGCCTTTCTGCCATGTATGGCGCAACGTAGCCTTTGCCGTAGGGAAGCGGTAAGGAGGCAGCTCCATAACGAACGGAGTGTCTTCGCCCTTTATCAGCCAACGACTGAATATGCGGCTCATGATTACAGACAGGAGAATGCCGATGGCATATAATGAAATCATGATGAGGCTTTGGTATTTCACGGCAAAGAAAGTGCCGATAATCATTATGTAGACAGGCAGGCGCGCCGAACAGCTCATTAGCGGCAGCACGAGCATCGTTATGAGTCTTGAGCGGTGGCTCTCGATGGTGCGTGTGGCTGTTATGGCAGGCACGTTGCAGCCGAATCCCATAATCAGCGGTATGAACGATTTTCCGTGAAGCCCCATCTTGTGCATCACCTTGTCCATGATGAATGCGGCGCGAGCCATATATCCTGTATCTTCCATGAAAGATATGAATGCATAGAGGATAAGAATCTGAGGCAAGAAGATGATTACCGAACCCACACCGCCTATTATTCCGTCGATAATCATTGCTTTCAGAGGTCCGTCGGGCATCGTTGTGCTCAGCCATTCGCCCAGCATGCCTATGCCGGCATCAATCCAATCCATAGGGTAGGCGCCTAATGTGAATGTTACCTCGAACATCACATATAGGATAAGGAAGAAAAGCGGGAAACCGATGAACTTGTTGGTAATTATCTTGTCAAGCACTTTCGTTACCTGATAGGTGTCTTTCTCTTCGCCTTGCATGTAGCCGGCTTCTTGCAGGGCACCATGGATAAATCCGTATTTGGCATCCATGATAGCCGTCTCGCTATCTTCTTTCGTTTCTTTCTTTATCTTGTTTGCCTCTGTGTCGCGCAATTGCAGAATCTTGCTTGCGTTAGGCAAGCCGTTGATGATGCTCTCCGCCTCGGAATCTCTTTCCAGCAACTTGATGGCAAGGTATCTTAACGAATACTTATGGCGTATTATTTCGTCTACAGCCAGCTCGTCCTTTATCTTGTCTATGCTGCTTTCAATCAGCGAACCGTGGTTCAGGTGTATATGTCTGTACACGCTGTTCACAGGGCGGCTGCCGTTGGCAAAGTCTTCGCTATGGTCAGCATCGTGCTTCTTGCCGTAGCTGTCGTGCCAGTTCTGTATGTCGGCGGCAACTTCAGGGTTGATGTTTCCGTCTTTGTCAATGAAGTCAACGCCTTCGTACATGTTGATGATGATGTGGAAGAGCAAGTCGATACCCTTGCCCGACTTGAATACGGTAGGTATCATCGGCACTCCGAAGAGCTGTGCCAGTTTCTTGTAGTCAAGCTTGTCGCCCCTGTCCTCAAACTCATCGTACATGTTAAGTGCGCACACCACGCGCAGGTTCATGTCTACGAGCTGTGTTGTCAGATACAGATTTCGCTCAAGATTGCTTGAGTCGAGCACGTTGATAACGATGTCAGGTGTCTGTTCTATGATTTGCTTTCTCACGTATAGCTCTTCAGGGCTATAAGCCGAAAGCGAGTATGTGCCGGGAAGGTCGACAAGATGGAACTCATAACCCTCAAAAGACGCCTTTCCCTCTTTGGCATCTACGGTAACGCCTGAGTAGTTGCCAACTCTTTCGTGAGCTCCTGATGCGATGTTGAAGAGCGATGTCTTTCCGCAATTCGGATTTCCCACAAGAGCAACGTTTATTATTCGGCGCTTTTTCAAGGCCGCCCTTTTCAGTTGTTGCTCCGTCAGCGGAATTTCTTCCAGGTTCTTGTTGTTCACATCTACCGAAGTGCTTTCTTCCATCAGCTTTGCTTCCTGTTCAGAAATCACTTCTATCATTTCGGCTTCGCTATGCCTCAGCGAAACCTCATATCCCATAATCTTGTATTTCACAGGGTCTTGAAGCGGGGCATTGAGCAATACCTCAACCTGCTTGCCCTTGATGAATCCCATTTCAATGATTCTCTTGCGGAAGCCTCCGTGCCCTAGCACTTTGACAATTACTCCCTTCTCGCCAGTATTTAATTCAGATAGTTTCATTTATTTGAATAATATTTTAATGCAAAGTTAGTAATTTACGATAATAAATAAGAAAATATCGTACTCCGCAAGTGTAAAATACCTAAAAATGATGATGCTATTCTATGTCGAAATAACTTTCTAATTCGGTAGCAGCTTTATTGTCCTCGTTTATGATGTCGCGTATTATCTCGCCGTTTTCGAGTAGCGCAATACGTGTGCTGATGTCAACCGTGTGCGACAGATTATGGCTGCTTATGATGATGGTAGCGCCCGTTGTCTTGTTGTATTCCGTGATAATGTGCTTCAGGACGTTCTGACTTGTAGGGTCGAGGAAATTGAAAGGCTCGTCGAGGATTACTGTTTGCGGGTTGTTCAGGAATGCCGACATGATGCCCACCTTATGTTTGTTGCCGGCAGAGAGGTTGCGAATCAGTTTTTTCTGTCCGAAAATCTCGCCGTTTGAGAGCTGTTCGAATCTCTGGAGTCTTTCGTCCACTTGCTCTTGAGTCAACCCCGACACCTTGCCCAAGAAGTTGAAATATTCTTCAGGAGTAAGGAAGTCGATAAGGAAACCGTCGTCGATATATGCACCCATATACTCTTTCCATTCCTCGCTTTCGGCAACGTTGATGTGCTTCTTCACGCCCTCCTTGTCTGTACACACCAGTTCGATGTGTCCCTCGTCGGCTTTAAGCAGGTCGAGAATCATTCTGAACAATGTTGTCTTTCCCGCTCCGTTGTTGCCCACAAGACCCAGAATATCACCGTCGTTGATGGTGAAGTCAGAAATGTTGCTGGCGGTTTTTTCGCCGAATTGCTTTTTGATGTTATTAACTCTAATCATAGTTTTTGTCTTTTATAAATAAAAAGGACTGTGCTTATCGTCAACAAGCACAGCCCTTGATTGGTTTTTATACTAAGCCTTTGCCGTGGCAGTTCTTGAATTTCTTACCGCTGCCGCATGGACATGGGTCATTGCGACCAGGCAGTTTGTCCTTTGTGATAGGTGTTCTTGGTTGCTGAGCACGTGTGTCGTGAGCAGCAGCAGCTGCCTGGTTAGGGTCGGTCAGTTGCTCTTCGTCCAGATTCTGCTTGCTTTCAGTATATTGCTGGCGAGGAGTTGGCTGCTCTGGAGCCGCCTCTCTTACCTCTTCCTGCTGCATCTCTGGAATAGCGCTTCTCATGAGAATGCTTGAAATGCGGTTGTTCATGGCGTTTACCATGCCGTCAAACAGCTTGACACTCTCGAGCTTGAAAATCAGCAACGGGTCTTTCTGCTCGTAAGAAGCATTCTGAACACTATGCTTCAGTTCGTCAAGTTCGCGGAGGTTCTCCTTCCAACACTCGTCTATGATGTGCAGCAGAATCACTCTCTGGAACTCCTTAACCACGCTCTTGCACTCTGTCTCGTAAGCCTCCTTGAGGTTGCAAGGTATGTTGTACATCTTTCTTCCGTCGGTGATAGGCACCATGATGCGCTCGTAAAGAGCACCCTGTGTCTCGTACACTTGCTTGATTATTGGCCAAGCCACCGACTGAATCTTCTCTGCCTTGCGGTTGAAGTTCTCGAGCACCGCCTGGAATGTATTCTCTTCAAGCACATCGCGCTTCTCGTCGGTAAACTGCTTGCTTGTGAATGGCACTTCCATGGCGAACACGTGGAAGAACTCTTCGCGGCATCCCTCGTAGTCGTTCTTCTCGATGATATTGGTAACGCGATCCCAAAGCATGTTTGATATGTCCATGCCGATGCGCTCTCCCATAAGAGCATGGCGGCGCTTCTCATATACAACGGTACGCTGCTTGTTCATTACGTCGTCATATTCGAGCAGGCGCTTACGCACTCCGAAGTGGTTTTCCTCAACCTTCTTCTGTGCTCTTTCTATGCTTCTTGATATGATAGGAGATTCTATTCTCTCGCCTTCCTTGAATCCGAGCTTGTCCATCACCGAAGCAATTCTTTCAGATGCGAACAAGCGCATCAGCTTGTCTTCGAGCGATACGTAGAATACAGAAGAACCCGGGTCGCCCTGACGTCCGGCACGACCACGCAACTGACGGTCGACGCGGCGGCTTTCGTGTCTCTCTGTACCGATGATGGCAAGACCTCCGGCGGCCTTAACCTCTGCCGAGAGCTTGATGTCGGTACCACGACCAGCCATGTTGGTTGCTATGGTAACGGCTCCAAGACCGTTTACGCTCTGACCTGCCAGTGCCACGATGTCTGCCTCCTTCTGGTGAAGCTTTGCGTTGAGCACCTGATGAGGAATCTTGCGCATGTTGAGCATCTTAGAGAGCAGCTCAGATATTTCTACCGATGTAGTACCGACGAGGGTAGGGCGCCCGCTATTGCGCATGAGTTCAATCTCTTCGATAACGGCGTTGTATTTCTCGCGTGCAGTCTTGTACACGCGGTCGTCCAAGTCGTGGCGTGCGATAGGGCGGTTTGTAGGAATCTCCACTACGTCGAGCTTGTAGATGTCCCAGAACTCGCCAGCCTCTGTCGATGCCGTACCGGTCATACCAGACAACTTGTGGTACATGCGGAAATAGTTCTGCAAGGTGATGGTAGCGAATGTCTGTGTGGCTGCTTCCACCTTTACGTGCTCTTTTGCCTCTACAGCCTGGTGCAAGCCGTCGCTCCAGCGGCGTCCGTCCATGATACGGCCTGTCTGCTCGTCAACGATTTTCACCTCGCCATCTATAACCACATACTCATCGTCCTTGTTGAACATGGTGTATGCCTTGAGCAACTGCTGGAGAGTGTGCACGCGCTCGCTCTGTATGGCATAGTGGTTCAGCATCTCGTCTTTCTTGCTCAGGCGCTCTTCCTCGCTGAGGCTGCTTGCCTCAAGAGCAGAGAGTTCTGATGTGATGTCAGGAAGAACGAACAGCGTGTTGTCGTTAACCTGATTTGCCAGCCATTCTGTACCCTTGTCAGTAAGGTCGCAAGAGTTCAGCTTCTCGTCTACTACGAAGTACAGAGGAGCAACCGCCTCAGGCATTCTTCGGTTGTTGTTCTCCATGTATATCTCTTCGGTCTTGAGCATGCCTGCCTTGATGCCCTCTTCAGACAGATACTTGATGAGCGGCTTGTTCTTTGGCAGAGCCTTGTGCGAGCGGTATAGCGACAAGAAACCCTCTTCTGTCAGTTCCTTGTTGTTTTTTTCCTTTCCTTCGTTAATCTTCTGCTTTGCCTCTGCCAGATATTGTGTGGCCAGCTTGCGCTGCACTTCCACGAGGCGCTCTACCAGCGGCTGATACTCTTCGAACATCTGCACGTCGCCCTTTGGCACAGGACCTGAGATGATGAGCGGCGTACGTGCGTCGTCGATAAGCACAGAGTCGACCTCGTCGACGATGGCATAGTTGTGCGCACGCTGTACCAAGTCAGAAGGCGATGTAGCCATGTTGTCGCGCAGGTAGTCGAAACCGAACTCGTTGTTGGTACCGAACGTAATGTCTGCACGATAAGCGTTTCTACGAGCCGCAGAGTTTGGCTGATGCTTGTCGATGCAATCCACTGACAATCCGTGGAACATATAGAGAGGACCCATCCACTCAGAGTCACGCTTTGCCAGATAGTCGTTCACCGTAACCACGTGCACGCCATTGCCTGTGAGGGCATTGAGGAACACCGGCAATGTGGCAACGAGCGTCTTACCTTCACCAGTAGCCATTTCGGCTATCTTGCCCTGATGCAGAACGGTACCTCCGAACAGCTGTACGTCGTAGTGAACCATTTCCCACTTGAGGTCGTTGCCTCCGGCTGTCCAGTGGTTGTGATAAATGGCCTTGTCGCCGTCTATTGTGATGAAGTCTTTTCTTGGGTCGGCAGCCAGTTCTCTATCGAAGTCGGTAGCCGTAACTATTGTCTCTTCGTTTTCGGCAAAGCGTCTGGCTGTATCCTTTACGATGGCGAAAACCTCAGGCATGACCTCGTTCAATACACCTTCGTAAATCTCCAGCACTTCCTTTTCTATCTTGTCTATCTGGTTGAAGATGCCCACGCGCTCTTCTATCGGCGTGTCTTCAATCTTTGCCTTTAGCTCGGCAATCTTTGCCTTTTGCTCGTTTGCAGAGTTCTGTATCTGCTGTTGTATCTGTTTTGTGCGTTCACGCAGAGAGTCGTTGTCCAGCTTCTGTATTTCCGGATAAACCACCTTGACCTTCTCGACAAACGGTTGTATGAGCTTCATGTCTCTTGTCGATTTGTCTCCGAACAGCGACTTTAGAAATTTGTTAAAATTCATTTTTATATTGTTTTATTAATTTACTGAATAGAAAATTGAAATTCTTTGCAAAATTACATCTTTTTTCTGTAATATTGCTATAAATGTTTGATTATTTGAATTTTATAGATGGTGATAGAGCCATCTTAGAACAAAGGTTCTGATGTGCATGCATTTGGTGCCCTTATTCGTATAGCCTTGGCGATGCTTGGCGCAATACGGTCGGTAGTTACCGGTGTGCTTATTTGTGCTGCCTCATAGTTGGCACCATAAATAATTATAGGAAATCTGGTATATGATATTTTCTGTTGGTTGTTATCCTGATACTCATCGTTTACGAGCTTCCATCCTGGTGCTATCTCGATTATTATGTCGCCGTTGCGCTCCGGGTGAAAACTGTTTCGTATCTTGTATATGTTCTGGTTGTTGTTCGACTTCAGTTGCAGCGATGTGTAGACGTTGCTTACGCCAGACAATTGTGTCAGGAATTCCTGTGCACGTTTGGTTGCATCGCCCAAGCTTATCCGCTTCTGCTCCAGCAACTTATGGTTCAGGTATATCTGCGAGTCGAAAGTTGTCTCTACGTATCTGCCCTGTCCCCACAATGCTCCGAAATACATGTTCAGCAAATTGCCGTTTCGGCTTATGTTGAAGACTCCCGATGGAATTCTGTACTTCGAGTAATCGGTATTCCCTTCGTTGCAGTAGCCGGTGCTTGTTATGAAAAACAGTACGTTTTCCGAACCTATTCTCTGCTCTATGGTTCCTATCAGCTTGCTCAGTTCCTTGTCCAGTCGCAGATAAGTGTCTAGCAGCTCCATCTGACATTCTGACAGAGTCTTGTTGTCATAGTATCCCGCATAATAGGTTATGTTCAGAAGGTCTGTCTGTCCGTCTATGCCCAAGGCGTTGCTTACAATGCATTGCAGAGCCGTGCGCGTAACGTTCTCGTTCACAAGTCCGCTTTGCTTGTATTCATAGAATCGCTTTTCGCCCTTGAACGTATGCTTGAACGGGTCGTGAAGGTCGCGTCCTGTCACCTTGCTCAGTTCTCCAGAGTAGAGCGTTGTCGGTTTCCACTCCAGCTCGTCAAACGTGGTGACGTTGAGCCTGTTATATGCGTTTAGCCACGACGGTTCTGAGTCGGAATAGTAGGATGTCGAGCACCAGTAGCCGTCGTTGTCGTCTATCCATATTGCTCCGTCGGCAGCATGTCCGGCCGACAATATGGCAGCCTCTCTGAATGGTGCCACGGAGTACACCTGCGACTTTCCGTTTGACGATATCTTCAGTTCGTCGCCTATGGTAGAAGTCTTCAGTTGTCTGGGCGATGAGTTTTCCAGCGTCGAGAAGCCAATGAACTTGTCGTCGTCTACGCAGAACATCGGTCTTAGCGACTCTCTGCTGAGCCATCTGCTTCCTATAATACTATTATAATAAGGTGTAGTGCCGGTAGAGATGGCTGCTATGGCCGAAGCCCTGTCGATAGATGAGAACGGATACGAGGCGTTGCTATACACCATACCCTTCTCCAGCACCTTCTTGAATCCGTCTTCACCATAGAGAGGAGCGAACGCCTCAAGGAAGTTCGTGTTAAATTGGTCGATTGTGATGTTCACAACCAATTTAGGCACAGAACGAATGGCTTGTGCGTCTATCTTGTTTGCCGCAACCAGAGCGGCCAAGAGTGTCAGTGAAATGTATTTGTATCTCATCTCTTTGTTGTGTGAGGACTCTTTTTCAGGTGAATCCAACTTCTCATTAGCAAAGATAGTGCCACAATTATCATTCCGTCGGCATAATCTTGAAAAAATCTGCCAATAAGGAACAAAATTATCAGCATTGCCGATAGTTTCCAGTATATTGTCTGCTTGCCCTTTATCACCTTATAGATGAAAAACAAGCTCATCGGGTTTAGCACCAGTATCTGAAGGTTGGTGCTTGTGGTGGGGTGTTGCGATACGAACAGGAGCAGCAGCAATACGCCGCAGATGCCTGTTACCGCCATCAAAGTCACGTCCCATGCCTTGAACGCCTTCTTCCGCTTGTGCTCTACGAAGGCAATAGCCACAGACAAGCCGAGGAATATCAGCGCACATGCCGTAGGACTGAGCGGGAATCCCGGTTCTATTACTTGCACGCCGGCTGCCACCGCCACTGCCTGACGCTTCACCAGCGGGCGATAAGTGCCGTTGGAGTAAATCTGTGCACGGTTGAAGTCGTACGACAATCGCAAGGGCAGAAACTGCTGTTTCCTCAAGTCGGTCGGTATGTCGGCCTTTGCGCCCATGCACATGTCGTTGCCGAACTCTATCCACTCGTACCCCAGCGAATGCTCGTGAATCATCTCCCTGTAAGAGGGGAACGGCTCTTCCACGGCATATTCCACTTTTCCGTCTATGCAGCTCTCTATGATGTCGCGCGCCTTTGTCGTGCAGTTGTTGTATAGGAAGTTGTATCTGTAAACCCTGTTCTCAGGTTCGTAGTTTGTCATCAGAGCCCTGTATAGCTTCAGCTTCTCTGTCGCCGTCAGGTTCAGTACCTGCTCAACCACCTGCCTGTTCTGCTTTCCATATTCCCTTTTGAATATGTCGTAGGGCAGCACACCCAACTGATAGTCGGTAAGGCCGAACAGGAACCTTGCCACGAAGTACGGCTTCTTGAAGTCAAACACTCCGTAGTTGAAAGTCCAGTCTTCCCTTCTATTCTTGTCGTTGAGCCTTATGGCTGTATGTCCGTATATGCTGTATACCTCGTCGTGGGGTGAACAAGTTAAAAGACTGAATTCCACCGAATCCATATTCGCCTCTTGCGATTGCGCAAACGAAGCGTTAATGCAACAGAAATTCAGTAGAATGACAATTGCAGAAAATTTATAAAAAAAGTTTTTAAATTGTTTCACGATGCAAAATTACTCTCTTTTTTCCACTTTCAATGCTATTATTTCGTTTTTTTTCAATAATTTTGCAACCCAATCAAGCAATAAGTAATGAATCTGACGATAGATATCGGCAATACCTGTACCAAACTCGTTGCCTTCGAGGGCGATACGCTTGTAGAGCAACTCAGGATGGTCAATGGCGATTGGGGGCAGATAGATGTGTTCTGTAGCAAGTATCAATTCGACCGTGGCATCTACTCTACGGTAGTCAGATTGTCAGACGATACGGAGCAGATGCTCAGAAGCCTGCCGTTTCCGATGATAAAGTTGGAGCCGGGCGTTACGCCGATACCAATCACCAACAGCTATGCCACACCCGCCACGCTGGGTGCTGACAGATTGGCTGCCGCCGTGGGTGCCTATCTGCAAAACAAGGGGCGCGAGGTGCTGATAATAGATGCAGGCACCTGCATCACCTACGATTTCGTTACTTCGTCGGGCGAGTATGTCGGCGGAAACATCTCGCCAGGAACGGCCATGCGCCTTAAGGCGCTTAATAGCTTCACCAGCGCGCTGCCATTGGTCGATGGCCATGGTGCCACGCCCGCGATGGGAGATACAACCGAGACGGCCATCAGAAGCGGCGTGATGAGAGGTGTAGGATATGAGATAGAGGGGTATGTCAGGGATTTCCTGAAGAAATATCCCCGTCTTTGCGTTTGTCTGACGGGTGGTGCCCATCTCGACCAGCCATTAGCCGCCTACGATTGCGTGTTCGTAGACGACTATATCGTGCCCCGAGGGCTCAACCTTATATTAATGTATAACTCAGGTTTCGACTATTAAGAACTTAAGGAGTTAAAATTTGAATAAAGAAGAATTAAAATAGATAAATGAAACGAATTCTAATCAATTGTCTGTTGGCAGCGTCTGCGCTTACAGCTTCCGCACAGAGCGGCACAAACTCTCCATACAGCCAGTACGGCTTGGGCATACTGTCCGACCAGTCGCAGGGCTTCAACCGAGGCATGAACGGTTTGGCGCTCGGTATGCGCGGCAATCATGTAAACGCCATGAATCCCGCTTCCTACTCGGCCGTCGACTCGCTGACCATGCTCTTCGATTTGGGCATGTCTGGACAGGTGACCAACTTCAAGGAGAACGGAGCGAGCATCAACGCCTATAATGCCGATTTCGAGTATGCCGTGGCTGCCTTCCGCCTGATGCCAGGCTTGGGCTTCAGCGCCGGTGTGCTGCCATATACCAACATCGGCTACAACTACAACGACCGCAAGGTAATCAACTCTACCATGACCTCTGTAGAGACCTATTCTGGTTCCGGCGGACTTCATCAGGCTTATGTGGGTGTAGGATGGAGCGTGCTCAAGTCGTTGTCGGTAGGTGCCAACCTCTCTTATCTCTGGGGCACTTACGACAAGAAGATAACCGTGGTTAACAGCGACAGCTACGTGAACAGCGTAATCAAGAACTATACCACCAGCGTAAACAGTTACAAGCTCGACCTGGGCGTGCAGTGGCAACAGCAGATAGACAAGAACAACCTGCTCACCGTGGGCATTACCTACGGTCTTGGCCATGACCTCGGAGCAGACGCACAATCGATGATTTCAAATACCAACTCTCAGACGGCCGTCTCTACCACCGACACGATGAGCGTTTCCGATGCCCTCAGCATTCCTACCACGTTCGGAGTGGGATTCGCATGGAAGCACAAGGACAACCTGACCTTCGGAGTTGACTACACATTGCAGAAGTGGGGCGGGGTAGACTTCCCAGAGACAAACCCTCAGACAGGTGCCTATGAGCTCAAGTCGGGATTGCTTAAAGACCGCAGCAAGATAACTGTAGGTGCCGAGTGGCTGCCAAATGCCGAAGGACGCTTCCTTCAGAAGGTGCGCTACAGAGCCGGAGCATCCTATGCCACTCCTTACATCACCGTCAACGGAGCCGACGGACCTAAGGAATACTCCGCCAGCATCGGTTTCGGTTTGCCAATCACGACATACAAGAACCGCCAGTCGATGTTCAACTTCAGTGCCCAGTGGGTACACTCGTCGGCCAGCAATATGATTACCGAAAACACCTTCCGCATCAATCTCGGCATCACGTTCAACGAAAATTGGTTCGCCAAGTGGAAGGTTGAGTAACGAAAAAAGCACATAGATCACTTTTTGATGTTTCTAAGCAAAATATACGGCAAGATAAAGGCGCGGGAGGCGGTAATGCTTCTCGTCGCCTCTGTTGCTTTTATCTCCTGTTCGCAAGAAAAGGAACACACGGCGCCCGCCATTCACGACAAAGACTCCGTGTCGGTAATGAAGTCGTTCGGCGTCAACACCCTCGTGTCCGACTCGGGCATCATAAAATACCGCATCGTGGCAGAGTCGTGGGACATCAACCAGATACGCAAGCCCACCCGATGGACATTCATCAAGGGCCTCTTCATGGAGCAGTTCGACGAGAAGTTCAACGTGCAAGCATACATACAGGCAGACACGGCATGGTATTACGACCAGCTTAAGCTCTGGGAACTCAGAGGGCGCGTCAGAATAAGAAACATCAACGGCATGGTGTTCCGTAGCGAAGAGCTCTTCTGGGACGGCATCAAGCACGAGCTCTACTCGTTCAAGTTCTCAAGAATGGTGACGCCCGAACGCACCCTCGAAGGCACCTATTTCCGTAGCGACGAGAAGATGACCCATTACGTCATTACCAACTCCGCCGGCTCGTTCGTCAAGTCAGACATGGAGCCCGACCAAGGCGAGCCTTTGCCAGCAGACACTACCTCTGCCGACAGCCTTTCTACGGCACCGCCGCCACGTCAGGCGCAAACCCCGAGGGCAGCCACCACACCCCGATAAGGGCATCGTAGCGGACAAGACAAGCCTCCCTTTTTCGGCAAAAGGAACTGTCAGCAAGGGCAAAACATCGGTAATAATGCATTTTTTTTAAAAATAAATCGCTTATTTCCTATAAAATTTGTAATTTTGTCCGCTAAAGTGCATAAAGGTATCTTTATTGCGCTCGTTAAAGAAGAAAATAAAACAAAAAATAAAAAAAACAAATGGCAGCAATTGGAAAAATTAGAAGCTGGGGCCCTGCACTCATCGGAGTAGTAGGTGTTGCCCTGTTCGCCTTTATTGCGGGCGACTTGTGGCAGTCATGTGAGGCTACAAGCAACGAGAAGCGCATGCAGGTAGGCGAAGTGTTAGGTGAAAAAATCTCTGTTCAAGACTATCAGGCACTGGTTGACGAATACCAGCAGGTGATGAAGATGACACAGGGCAGAGACAACTTTACAGAAGCTGAACTCAACCAGATTCAGGATCAGGTTTGGAACACCTTCGTAAACAACACAATCTTGGCTAAAGAGGCAGAAGCACTCGGCCTTACAGTAACAACGGAAGAGCTTCAGAACATTCTGAAGGAGGGCACAAACCCTATGCTCATGCAGACACCATTCGTAAACCAGCAGACAGGTCGTTTCGATGTTTCTCTGCTTACAAAGTTCTTGGCCGACTACAAGACAGCAGGTCAGAACCCACAGGTAGCAGAGCAGTATCTTACAATCTATAAGTACTGGACATTCATAGAGAAGTCTCTCAAGCAGCAGACACTGGCCATGAAGTATCAGAGTCTCCTCATGAACAGCCTCGTTTCAAACCCAGTATCAGCCAAGATGGCTTTCGAAGGTCAGAACGACGAGAGCAACGTTCAGCTCGCATCTGTTGCTTACTCTACAATCAAGGACGATGAGGTAGAGGTATCAGATGCCGACCTCAAGGCAAAGTACGACGAGCAGAAGGAAATGTACAAGCAGGTAATGGAAAGCCGCGACATCAAGTATGTAGACTTCCAGGTGCTCCCTTCAGTAGCCGACCGCGACGCGCTCATGGCAACAATGAAAGAAGCAGCGCAGAAGCTTCAGGAAGGCGCTGAGCCAGCAGAAGTAGTTCGCAAGGCACAGTCAACACACCTCTACTCAGGCATCGCCGTTACACGTCAGGCATTGCCAACAGACATCGCAGGCAAGGTAGACACAATGGCAGTGGGCGAGACAAGCGCACCATTCGAGACAAAGTTCGACAACACTCTCAACGTGGTTAAGCTCATCGCTAAGAATCAGATGCCAGATTCAGTAGAATACCGTCAGATTCAGGTTGGCGGCGCAACAGTAGAAGAGGCAGTGCAGCGCACAGACAGCATCTACAACGCTCTTCAGGCAGGTGCCGACTTCGAGGAAATGGCAAAGAAGTACGGTCAGGACGGCAGCAAGAACTGGATGACATCAGCCATGTATGAGAACGCTCCTACACTCGATGCAGAGACAAAAACATTCATCGAGTCGCTCAATACAACAGAGGTTAACGGCCTCAAGAAGCTCAACTTCTCACAGGGCAACATCATCTTCCAGATTACCGACCGCAAGGCAATGGTTGACAAGTATCTCGTGGCTATCGTTAAGCACACTATCGACTTCTCTAAGGAGACATACTCAGCTGCTTACAACAAGTTCAGCCAGTACGTAAGCGAGAACCAGACACTCGAGGCTCTCGAGAAGAACGCAGAGAAGTACGGCTTCACCGTTCGCGAGCGCAACGACGTTTACAACTCAGAGCACAATGTGGCTGGCATCCGCAGCACACGCGAGGCGCTGAAGTGGATTTTCGATGCTAAGGAAGGCGATGTATCTCCATTGTACGAGTGCGGTGTTAACGACCATCTGCTTGTAGTAGCAATGACAAAGGTTCACAACGTAGGTTACCGCACCCTCGACGATGTTAAGGATGCCGTTAAGGCACAGGTAGTAGCCGACAAGAAGTTCGCTAAGATCAGCGAGAAGTTGGCTGGTGCCAAGTCAATCGACGACGCCAAGGCAAAGGGCGCACAGGTTAACGACGTAAACCAGATTACCTTCGGTGCACCAGTATTCGTATCTCAGACAGGTTCAAGCGAGCCAGCCCTCAGCGGTGCTGTAGCAGCAACAAAGGAAGGCGCATTCAGCTCTTCACTTGTAAAGGGTAACGGTGGTGCATACCTCTTCCAGGTAGTTAAGAAGTCACAGCGCGAAGGTGCTAAGTTCGACGCAAAGGCCACAGAGATGCAGTTGCAGCAGCAGGCTCTCAGCGCAGCCAGCCGCTTCATGAACGAGCTTTATCTCAACGCCGGTGTTGTAGACAACCGCTACTTGTTCTTCTAATAAGAGCACGTATTTAGACAAAATAAAAAGGATTCCACTATTCTGAAGTGAACCCGAAAAGTTGGACATTAAATCAAACATTAATTATTCAACTCTCTATAGTAGTGAGCTCGGTATTGTACCGGGCTCATTCCTTTTAACCTCAATTTTATTCTTTTATTGTTATACCAATCAATATATTTT
>JAFQQY010000001.1 GCA_017410365.1 Prevotella sp. | reverse complement strand
CACTTTTGTCTATTCTTTTTGGCATATTTTTCATGTCTCTTCAGTCGTATAGCCCGCTATACTCCTTTAGAACACATAAAAAATCTTCTCAAAAATAACAAGACAAACGCACTAAAATCTAAATGACCGATTTGGGTTAAAATGTCACCTTAATTAAGAAAAAAGCAGCAAAAACAAACAAGGACAAAAAGGACAATGCTTGTTTGGTTTTTATTGCATATTTTTGCAAACGATAACTTAAAACAACTATAATCTATGGTAGATAAAAACATGTTAAAAAGTTTGATAAACGATTATTTAAACCTTGGTTATCATTGTTTGCGAATAGAACATAAGATGTATTCATTTAACGACTACAAGGGACTTTTGTTGGGATATACCCCATATTTCAATTACAAGTGCAGGTCTCTGCTTTTATGGTCAAGAAAGAATAATGTTGATATTTCCAGTATTACTATTGATGATTTATGTGTTCCTTATACATATTTCTCTCCTCATCAATGGTGGATGAAGGGAATGACTGTTTATATAGAAAAATGTTTGATAAAGCTTAGAAAAGCTGATTTCAATAGGCATTTTGATGATTTTGAAGATTTGTATGATTATGTACTTTCGTTGAAAATAACTAAAGGTAGACTCTTTATGTATGATTTGACTTGTCGAATAGGCAGTTGTCTTGGTATATATCCAGAGAAGTTTATATATCTTCAATATGGATCTGAGGCAGGTGCAAATATCTTGCATGACAAGGGGTGTATTTCGCTTCCGGACAATTGGGAGATAAGAGTCCCTGCAAGTGTTTTTGCAAGTGTACTGCCTGGACTTAAGGCTATGGATATTGAGAGTTTTCTTTGTATTTATAAGGCAGAATTAAAGAATTTGTATTAATTTGTATTGGTGAATATTTTGAATCCAAATCATTTTATTTGATATTATAAACATTTAAATTATTAAGACTATGAGAAAAATTGGTAGAATTACGGCTCAATTTTTAGTTGTATTATGTTGTGTAAATCAACCTTTGAACATGTATTCGCAGGGCTTTTTTAAGTCGTTAGGAAGGGAAATTAGGAACTCTTTTAATAATAGAACAAATCAGAATCGAAATGACTATTATGAATCTCTTGATAGGAAAAGGCAAGAAAGAGAACGTGCAGAGGAGCAACGGCGAGAAGAGTTAAGAAAACAACAAGAAGCAGAAGAAGCAAAGAAAATAGATTTCAACACATTTGCAATTGATGCATCTGTGTGGATGCCCAAAAATCCGGCATTAAGTATGACAGAGGAGGAAAGGACAGCAAAGTATAATCAAATGAAAGCTGCAAATTCGTTCAAGTTGGAAAATGGAATATTTATGGGAATGCATAAGGCAATGCCAATCTCTTTACATTGGATTTCCAGCCAAGTTCTGATGTGCCCAATTGTGGAAATTTGATTTTTACAGCTTTAGACGGAACAGTTTTAACGGTGGCATGGGATAAGGCTGGAACTGAAAGTTCACAACGCTACAATAAACTTAAGAAAATTTATAATATTCAAGATGGAGCAACATTAGATTATTTAGATTTCGGATGGACATTTCTAAATAGATATACTACAGGCACTATCGCAACCCCAAAAGGTGATTATTTAAAACTTATAAAAAAGGATTATGTGGGAGTGTTCATAGATGATGCTAAAATTATGGATAAAGAAATAAAAGGAGATTATATAATTTACTCAAGCTTTTTTAAAAATTCTGAACAAATATCTTTTTATCCTGTACAAATACGGAAGACTTTAAGTGACTGCACAATAGAAATGCCCAAATATGATACTTATCAATGGGGAGAAATGAAAATTTATTATCCTAATGGAGATGTTTATGAGGGTACTTTAAATGTAGAAATGAAAGAAATGAGGAATGAAACTAGTATGGGAAATTTTAATAAAGCCGTTCTTATGACATCAATTATTATGGGAGCTGATTCGTTAGCAGATGTAGGAACAATAAGAAATGGAAAACTTATAGATAGGCAAAATAATGTAAAGTTATATACCAATGGTCAATATGATGAAATAGAATCTATTTCTTATTCACAACGTCTTCAGGCGGAAGAAAATGCAAAAAAAGCAAAGGCTCAGGCTGCAATCAAACAAAAGCAAAAACTGATACAGCAATATGGGCAGAAAAATGTAAACTTAGTTCTAAAGCCAGGTGTGACTGTAAGTGATGTTCTTGTGCCAGGAATGCCGATAGGTCTTCTTAGGGAACTATCTGCTGCAGGGAAAATATCTTTAGAATTCAAACAAAGTATTGTTCATCCAAATTCAATCTGTTATGATGTTTATAATTATAATATAGTATCTCACAAGAATGAATTGTTGGGTTACGTTTGGACGGACAAATATAAGATTACTTCAGTGGTTCTCTATTGATTAATATAAAATATAGTAACTAAATTAGGGGATGAGCTTTTGGCTTATCCCCTAATTTTTAGACACCTCTATTGCCTATTAAAATCTTTTTGCTATCTTTGCAGCAGGAATGGGAAGCGGGGCTTATAAGGCTCATGGGACTAATAGGTCTTATGGGGCTAATATGCCTTATAAGGCTCAAAGCCTCATAAGCCCCATTCGCCCAATAAATACTAACAATATAAAAACCAATCTATTATGGGAGAGCACTTCTTGCCTAAGCGTGGGAATTATCGGGGCTTGATAGTCTATCAGAAAGCGGAATGTATTTATGATATAACCTATTACTTTACTTCCACTTATTTGCAGAAGGGCGACCGTACTATTGATCAAATGGTGCAGGCTGCACGCAGCGGCAAGCAGAATATAGCAGAAGGCTCTGCTGCTTCTGCAACATCGTCGGCAACTGAAATTAAGCTTATGAACGTGGCGCGTGCTAGTTTGCAGGAGTTGCTCACCGACTATGAAGATTATCTACGTGTACGTGGGTTGGAAATTTGGGATGTAAACTCAGAAAAGGCAATCCAAACGCGTCGTGTATGTGCTCTGCATAATGATTCTGCATATTATCGAGATGCAATTGCTAAGCGTTCGGATGAAACAATATGCAATATTGCTATAACCTTAATTCACCAAACAGATGCTATCTTTGGCAAACTAATCTCCAGATTAGAGGATGACTTTGTTAGAAATGGCGGAATAAAAGAACAGATGACCAGAGCCCGGCTGGAATACCGTAGAACCCATGGGGAGGAGCATAAGGCGAATGAGCCAAACAAGTCTCATGAGGACTAATAAGCCTCATAAGACTCATTGGCCCCATGAGACTCATATGCCTCATTAGCCTTATCATCCAATATCCACAACCGTGATGCCGGCGCCGCCAAACTGAACGTGCTCGTCGCGGAAATTCGTAACGTTAGGTATGGTGTTGAGATATTCGCGAATCAGTTGGCGAAGTATACCAGTTCCGGTACCATGAAGAATGCGCACGCGTGCCATGCCCACAAGTATGGCATCGTCAATGAAATACGTAACGGCGTTTATCGCTTCTTCGCCACGCATTCCCCTCACGTCAAGGTCCTGCTTGAAGTTCAGTTTGCGCTGGTCTATAGTCTCACGAGTGGTTCGGCTCACCTTAGCAAACGACAACGGTTCTTCCTTCTTTGTAGGAGCCTTTGCCTCCTCAAGTCTCTCGATGCGCATCTTCGTTCTCATATCGCCAAAGATAACGGTTGCCATCTTCCCGTCTATCGACTCAATCTTGCCGATGCTTGTAAGTCCCTTAATGCGCACGGTGTCGCCCGAAGAGAACGTTTCTGGCTTAGAATTCGATTTGCGGGACGACTCTTCCCCTCG
Organism: Prevotella sp.; assembly: GCA_017410365.1. Classification (GTDB taxonomy): domain Bacteria; phylum Bacteroidota; class Bacteroidia; order Bacteroidales; family Bacteroidaceae; genus Prevotella. The sequence goes on along the minus strand of JAFQQY010000001.1, from coordinate 2,628 downwards.
GGGAGGCTGGTAAGGGGCTGCTTCTGCCGCTTTTTTCTTCCGTTCCTCTTTGCGCTTCTTGCGCTCCTGTATCTGTCGCATCTTGCGCTCAATCATCTCGTCGCTTGCCTTCGTGTCAATCTCGGCAATCTCTTCCTTGAAGGCATTCAGTTCTTCGCGTATGCGCTTCGTCTCCTCCTTCTCTGCCTGGCTCTCACGTATTTCGCGAATGGCATTCTCTATTTTTCTGTTACTCTCGCGCAACAGTTCCTCCGCCTGCTCCTTGGCACGGCGAAGAATCTCCTTGCGACTGCGTTCCAGTTCGTTAATGTCGTCTTCAAAGCGACCGATTTTCTGTTCCAGCGACTTCTCATGTTGGTGTATTGTCTGTCGCTTGCCTTCCCAGTAGCGTTTGTCGCGCACGATGTCCTGCAAGTACTTGTCGCTCTGTATGTATTCCGAGCCCACAATCTCCGATGCATCCTTTATCACCTCCTCCGGGATGCCCGTCTTGCGAGCAATCTCTATGGCGAACGAACTACCCGGCTGACCGATTGCCAGTTGGAACAAGGCGCGCATCTCGTGACGGTCGTAGAGCATGGCACCGTTTGCCACACCCTCATGGCTGTCGGCAAACTTCTTCAGATTCTGATAGTGAGTGGTTATCACGCCGTATGCACTCTTCTTGCAAAACTGCTTGAGTACCGACTCGGCAATCGCACCGCCAATCTGCGGTTCTGTGCCTCCGCCAAACTCGTCGATAAGCAGCAGGGTGCGCTTGTTTGCCTGTCGCATCATGTGCTTCATGTTGGTAAGGTGGCTAGAATAAGTACTCAAATCGTCCTCTATGCTCTGTTCGTCGCCAATGTCAATCATGATGTTCTCGAAGACACCCGTGTTTGAGCGTTCGCTCATAGGCACCGACAGGCCGCATTGCAACATGTATTGCAGCAGTCCGGTGGTCTTCAGGCAAACCGATTTACCGCCAGCATTCGGACCTGAGATTATGAGTATGCGCTTTTCGCGCGTTAATATAATGTCAAGCGGCACCACCTTCTTGCCTTGCCTTTCTAGCGAAATCTGTAGCAGAGGATGTATGGCCTGAACCCAGTCGATATGCGGATGCTTGCCTACATGAGGTTCAAATCCCTTTATGCAGTTTGCCAGTTCCGCCTTGGCGCGTATCATGTCTATCTTGGCAAGGAACTTATAAGACGCAAGAATCTCTTTCACGTGCGGTCTTACCTGAGCAGCGAAGTCCTTCAGTATTCTTAGTACCTCACGGCGTTCCTCTGCCTCCAGCTCACGCACGCGGTTGTTTGCCTCTACCACCTCGGCCGGTTCTATGAACACCGTCTTTCCCGTGGCCGACTCGTCGTGTACGATACCGCGAATCTTTCTTTTCAATGCCGGGGCGACAGGTATCACCAGTCTGCCGTCGCGCAATGTTGGAGTTGCATCCTTGTCAACAAGACCTTCGCTCTGAGCCGCTCTCAATATGCTGTTAAGCGTGCGCGAGATGCCACCTTCGGTCTTTGACAGTTCTACGCGTATGCGTTGCAGTGCAGCTGATGCGCTGTCCTTTATCTTGCCGTATTTATCCAGAATCTTGTCAATATGCTGTATAAGCATGGGGAACGTCATCACGTCTTGTGATAAGCGGTATAGGGCAGGGTAGAGAGCCTCCTCCGTGTTTGATGATGATGGTGTGTTGCCAAGACTATCGTCTGTACTCCTACACTCCTTCACTCCTTCACTCCTATTAAGGAATTTCACAATATTGGCAATCGTTTCCAGTGAGCGTCTCAGGTCGAACAGTTCGTTCTCCTCCATGTGCGTGCCTTCTAGCCTCAGTCGTGCCACCGACTCGCGGACGTCGAAGAAATACTGCAGAGGGAAATTTTCTGCTTCAGCCTGTATTTGTCTGAACTCCTTGACCTGTTGCAACCATTCGTTTATAGTTGCAACATCATTTGAGAAGGCAATCTTGTCCACCATCTCCTTGCCCAGTGTACTCAAGCAACGCTGCTTCAGCAATCCTCTAATGTCGTCGAAGCCAATCTTGCTTTCAAAGTTGTTTGGATAAATCATGGTGCAAAGGTAATAATAATTATTATGAATTATGAATTAAGAATTATGAATTATGATGGATAGGGCATATAAAACTAAGAAGATATGCGTAAAGAAGAAAGAAAATGAAGATTTTTATAAAAAAGTTGCGAAAAAGTTTGGTGGTATAAAAAAAACTCTTTACCTTTGCACTCGCTTTGAAACACGAAGCCCGTCTTTAAGACGTTTGGAGAGGTGGTAGAGTGGTCGATTACAGCGGTCTTGAAAACCGCCGTGCTGAGAGGCACCGGGGGTTCGAATCCCTCCCTCTCCGCTCTAGGAACTGCAACAGCAATGTTGCAGTTTTTTTTATTCTAATATTTCCAGGAATTCTCATATATATATTGTTGACCTGTCTCAATGAAATAAATTATTATTCAAAATTTATTACTTATTCGGTACAAAGTTACATATAATTCGTTGAATTGAGAAATTTGGGGCAAAATAATTGGCAGACAGGGGTTTTGTGAAATTCTGATTTTTGGAGGAATGCCAGCAAAAACCAACGTAATGCCAAGTTATTCCAAAGCTGAGTAACCT
>JAFQQY010000012.1 GCA_017410365.1 Prevotella sp. | reverse complement strand
TTAATGTGCTATTTTATATATAATATATTATATTGTTATAATAATATAATATATTATCACTTAAAACCCCTAATCCGCGAACTGCGAATTCGCGAACAAGTGAACTCCGCAGGATTTCAATGTAACTGCCTGATAATTCCCTATCTTACAAAATCCGCATTTTTGCGAAATGTTCACAAAAATCGCGTTAAAATATGTAAATTGCTATCGCTGTTTTCATTATTTTTGCTCAAAAAATGCCTTTAAGCATTCAAAGAATATTGTAGCCACAGGTTTTTAATGGAACTTCCCCCTGCCCTCAGAGAGAGGGGAGAGTGGGATGAACATTGAACGATGAACGATGGACGAGGCTTGTCCACACCGTCCGCAAATCCGTCCGCACCGCGGAATCTCTCGCTTCTGCAATAAACACTGCGGAAGCGAGAGGTTGTTCGCGAATCCGCGTGTTTTTAAACTCCCATTGAATGATTGAAGAATTGAAGAATTGAAGGATTGAAAAAAGCATTCGTCCTCTAACTTCCTCAGCGAAGCGATAACTTCATTCTAACTTCCTTTAACTCCTAAAAAACATACTCCTGAATTCCTGAAAACAAAGTCCTCATGTACTCATGTCTAAAAAGTCCTCCTGTCAAAACAAAAAAGACGCACCAAGGTCTGGTACGTCTATGATGTAAAAGTTTACAGATTCAAATTATTTCTTCGCCTCTTCCATGTCGCCCTCAACATATAGGCGAGTCATTTCTACGGCACCGTTTGTTCTTACGGTTATTGATTTCTTGAAATGGCCAGGGAACTTGCCTGCGCCGTTGTATGTAATCTTTATTTCACCCTTTTCGCCAGGCATTACAGGTTTTTTGGTGTATTCTGGCACGGTGCAGCCGCAACTGGCTACTGCCTGATTGATTATAAGAGGTGTTTCGCCTACGTTGGTGTAGGTGAAAACGCATGTCACTACAGGGTCTGACTCTGAGAACTTGCCGAAGTCGTGAATCAGTTTGTCAAACTTTATCTCTGCCTGTTTCTTGTCGTTGTCACCCTGAGCAAAACCACTTGTGATGCAGCACATGAGCATCAAAGTAAATAAAATAAGCTTCTTCATATCAAATCTATGTTTAAAATTTTTGGCAAAAGTACCCCATTTTTTACGAACAGAATACTTTCGCCAAGTTTTTTTTTAATATTTAACAATAAATATAGACTTATTTGCCTATGAGCTTGTAGTATTCTACTGCTCCGAGGAGGAAGCAGCCAAGGCCGTAGTCTTCGAAATCAGGCACCTTGTCGTAGCTCAATGGCTGACCAGCAGAAGGGTCTTTGCCAGTGCCTTGCATCCAGCCCAGGAAGCCGTCTTTGTGAACAGCATCTTTCAGCATAGCATCCCATGCCTTGTCGGCGATAGGGCGGTAAACCTTCTTCTTGAGGTAGCCTTTGTCAAGTCCCCAGCTGATGCCGTAGAGGAAGAGTGCTGTGCCCGATGTCTCAGGACCTCCGTATGTTACAGGCGACTCGATGCTTACGTTCCAGAAACCATCCTCGCGCTGGTGCTTTGCGAGTGCCTCGCACATGGCCATGTAGTCTTTCTTTATCTCCTTGTAAATCTTGTCTTTTGGCGAGAGCATGTTCATTACTCTTACGTAGGCAGCAAGCACCCATCCGTTGCCTCTTGACCAGTAGCAGTCGTTGCCGTCTTTCTCTTTGTAAGGAGGAACGTAGTCGGCATCACGCCACCATAGTCCGTCTTCTGGGTTCCAAAGACCACCGCCACATTCGTTGCGGCTCCAGCGGTACATCTTCATTGCGTGCTCAATGTATTTGCGCTCGCCTGTTATCTTGTACATCTGTGCATAGACAGGCATTGCCATCTGTATAGCGTCAATCCATGTCCACCAGCCAATCTTTGTCTTCATCTGGTTCTCAAGGTTCTCGCGTGTAGGGTAGAACATGGTAGAGTCGCCAGTCATCATGAAGCGCTCAAGATAAGCCTGTGAGCAGCACTGGTCATCAGCATCGTTGGTCTTTACGCCATTTCGTGCTGTCCACTTGTGGAAGTTTGCCCATGTGTCTGTGTAGTCGATATACTGCTGATTCTTGTCGATGCTATAAAGTGCTAGAAGTCCCTCGTAGTAGACAGCTCTTGTCCAAAGGTTGCTTGGGCGAGCCTTCTTTACGAATGTAACTTTTGTAGGATCTGGCCACTTCTTCATGAAGTAGTTGTTTGCTCTTCTTGCAGCGTCAAGAACCTCTTGCTGTTTCTCTGTCTGTGCTGATACTGGCAACAACGATATTGCCGCCAAAAATAGAATGGTTAGTTTTTTCATTATTGTTTGTGATTTGTTTTCGTCGACAAAGATACTAATTTTTATTATATCATGCAAATCATTAACTTTTATTATTTAATATGTGTTGATTTATTTTTTTGTTCAGAAAAAACTCCGTACCTTTGCAACAAATATCTATCATTATATAAGTATGTACAGAAGTAAAACTTGTGGAGAACTACGTATCTCTGATGTAGGCAGCGTTGTAACCCTAGCAGGTTGGGTGCAGCGTAGCAGAAAAATGGGTGGCATGACCTTTGTTGACTTGCGCGACCGCTATGGTCTTACCCAGTTGGTATTCAATGAGGCTATTGATTCTGAATTATGTGAGCGTGCCAATAAGCTTGGACGTGAATATTGTATACAGGTAGAAGGTAAGGTAGGTGAGCGTGAGAGCAAGAATCCTAACATGCCTACGGGCGATATCGAGATAATCGTTACGGCGCTCAATGTGCTTAGCGACAGTATCACGCCTCCTTTCACTATAGAAGACAATACCGATGGCGGTGACGACATACGCATGAAGTATCGCTATCTTGACCTTAGAAGAAATGCTGTGCGCAAGAATCTTGTACTTCGCCACCGCATGACTATCCTCATTAGAAACTTCTTGGATTCAAATCAGTTTATCGAGGTAGAGACACCTATTCTTATTGGTTCGACACCAGAAGGTGCACGCGACTTTGTCGTGCCTAGCCGAATGAATCCAGGACAGTTCTATGCCTTGCCACAAAGTCCGCAGACTCTGAAGCAGTTGTTGATGGTAAGTGGATTCGACCGCTATTTCCAGATTGCAAAGTGCTTCCGCGATGAGGACTTGCGTGCAGACCGTCAGCCTGAGTTCACACAGATTGACTGCGAGATGAGTTTCGTTGACCAAGACGATGTTATCGACTTGTTTGAGGATATGGCACGCCACTTGTTCAAAGAGATTCGTGGCGTGGAACTCCCTGCAAAGCTAAAGCAGATGCCATGGCATGAGGCCATGAAGCGCTATGGAAGCGATAAGCCAGACACACGTTTCGGTATGGAGTTCGTTGAACTTATGGACGTGCTGAAAGGCACGGGAACGTTCTCCGTGTTTGATAGTGCCGAATACATTGGCGGTATTTGCGTGCCGGGTTGTGCCGACTATACCCGCAAGCAGCTTGACCAGTTGACAGACTATGTAAAGCGTCCTCAGGTTGGTGCCAAGGGATTGGTATATGTTAAATTCAATACCGATGGAACAGTAAAGTCAAGCATCGACAAGTTCTATACAGCAGAAGTATGGCAGAACCTGAAAGAGGCAATGGGTGCAAACGATGGTGACTTGGTATTGATACTTAGCGGCGATAATGCCAACAAGACACGCGTACAGCTTTGTACCTTGCGTCTGGAGATGGGTGAGCGCCTTGGCTTGAGAGACAAGAATAAGTTTGAATGTCTTTGGATTGTTGACTTCCCGCTGTTTGAGTGGAGCGATGAAGAGCAGCGCCTTATGGCGACACACCATCCTTTCACTATGCCAAATCCAGACGATATTCCATTGCTCGACGAGCATCCTGAGAAGGTACGCGCCATGGCCTACGACTTTGTATGCAACGGTATTGAAGTTGGTGGCGGTAGCTTGCGTATTCACGACGGTAAGCTTCAGGAAAAGATGTTCGGTATCTTGGGCTTCACACCTGAGAAAGCAATGGCACAGTTTGGCTTCCTAATCAATGCCTTCAAGTATGGTGCACCTCCTCATGGCGGACTTGCATTCGGTCTTGACCGATTCGTAAGTATCTTTGCAGGCCTCGACTCTATACGCGACTGTATTGCATTCCCAAAGAACAACAGCGGCCGCGATGTGATGCTTGATGCACCGGGTGAAATTGACCAGAAACAGCTTGATGAGTTGCAACTGAAAGTTGATTTACGTCAAGAATAACCTTGTTTTCGCTCAAAAACTCTGAAAGTCAGTGATTTATTGAGAAAAAAGTTTTGTCATTTGTTGTTAATGGTTTAATTTTGCATTCTGAAATTTGATTTTTAGGATAATAAAGGGTAATTAAAGAATTAAATTAACAAAAATGGCAGAAAAGAAAACAACAAAGAAGGCTACTGCAACAGCAGCTGCAGAAGTTAAAGAAGTTAAGAAGACAACAGTTAAGAAGGCAGCTTGCAAGAAGGCAGCAGCAACAGTAGCTTACAATGCAGAGAACGTAGGTTTCAAGGCTGGTGATGTATATCAGGCACTTGCTGCAGCAGAGAAGGCCCTTACAGTAAAGGAAATTGCAAAGGCTGCAAAAATCTCTGAAGAGGAAACACTGCTCGGTATGGGCTGGTTGTTCAAGGAAGGTAAAATCGTTGCTTCTGAAGACAAGATTGCATTAGCATAATTAAAGTTCTATAATATTGGAAGCCGGTAGCAAATTACCGGCTTTCTTTATTAATATGATATACGATAAACAAATATTACATATTCTTTCCGAGGTTGGAGATAGTGGCATAAGCGTGCAGAATTTAGCAAGGCACGTTTATAACATGAATTGTAGTTTGTTTGCTCTTGTCGATAAGGATGAAATACATAAGTACGTTCAGCAGTTTCTTTTGAAAAATTCTAAGTCCGTTCAGTCAATAATTGAAAGTACAGGACGTAGAGGATATTATAGATTGAATACCTCTAATTCTGCTGATGCATACCAATTGATGCTTTCTTTTAGAGAAGAAAAACAAGAGGATGTAAAAGAATTGAAAACGGAAAAGGATGACTACTCTTTAAGTCTTTTTGATTAGGCGTTACATTCTTTATAAACATCTTTGTACAGTTTAAGCAAGTTGCTTGCTGTGTTTTTCCATGAGAAATGCCCAACTCTTTCAAGACCAATTGCTTTTATCCTCTCCCTGTATTCATTATCATTCTCAATCAGTAACATCATTTGAGTAATTTCTTCTGATGATTCTGGATTTACAAGTGCTGCGTCTTTGCCGCCTATCTCAGGCATTGACGAGGTGTTGCTTGTAATGACAGGTGTTCCACAAGCCATCGCTTCAAGCAAAGGAATGCCAAAACTCTCACGAAGTGACGTATATAAGAAAGCGAAAGCACCATTATAGATATAAGGCAGGTGACTGTTTACGACATATCCCGTAAGCACCACTTGGTCTCTTATGTTATCCAACTTGTTCTTAACGATAAACTCTTCAAGATACTGAGGTGCAAGGTCTGCAACAAGCAGTTTCCTTTTCACGCTTGATTGCTTGCAGTAGTTTGAATAAGCGATGAGTGTGCGCTCAGTATTTTTCTTAGGGTCTGTGTTGCCTAAAAAGAAGAAATAGCCAGTATTGTAGATGTACTTTGATGTTATGCTTTCCACGTCATTGATAGGTTTGAACCACGTGTTATAGCCGTTGTATATCATAGCCATGCGCGATTCGGGTATGGACAGCTTGCCGATGATGTTTTTCAACTCGAAGTTGGATACCGTAATGATACGCTTGCACTTGTCTAGTATGCGAGGAACCACCAGTCGGCGGTATAGCCACCCAAGGTTCTGATAGAAGGACTTGTTGTTGGTGTCTCTTGGTTCGAGGAATATTATATCGTGTAGCGTAAGCACCAAAGGCGTGTTGCAAATGATTGGTGCGGTATTGCTTGTACAATGCAGTATATCTACATTGTATTTCCTTGCTGCATAGGGTAGTGCCACCTGCTCCCACAAAGGATATGACGGGCACTTTACTTCTATGATATGGAAGTTTTTCGTTTCCTCTATGCATCTGTCTTCGCCCAGCTTTACGAATATGTAATACTCGTTTTCCGTGTCCAGTAGTTGCAATTCCTTTATTTCTTGTAGAACCACATAGTCCATGCCATGCTTGTTCTTTCTGAATATTCTTTGTGCTTCAATACCTATTCTCATAATAGTCGGTTTAAATTAAGGTCTTTTTTACTGTTGCCGGTACCCCCGCTACGAGAGTGCCAGAAGGAACATCCTTATTGACAACGGCACCTGCCGCCACCACCGAATGGCGCCCTATCTTCACGCCAGGAAGAATCACGGCATTAGCACCAATCCACACGTCGTCTTCTATGACTATCGGCTTTGTGGTTATGCCTTGTTCGTCGAAACGAAGAGTGCTGTCGCTTATGTTATGATTCAATGCTGTTACGGTGATGCCTTGTGCAAGATTGACATTGTTGCCTATTGTAACGGGTCCGATGACGGTAGAATGAAGTCCTATTCGTGTTTTGTTGCCTATAACAACATCGCCAACGGCATTGTTGATGCAGCAGAACGATTCGACTACGCTTTTCCTGCCAATAGAGAATTTGCGATAGGGTGGTGTGTCCATCCTAACGCTTCGATAAATGACAGAACCTTTGCCGCGGTGCTGATAAAGCGGCGCAAGTAACCTAACATACCATCTTGGGCGTGTGCGTACCTGATTCATAATAAGAATGTCAAGCAGTCGCTTTACCTTTGGACTTGATTTCAACCGTTGTCTGATGTCGTTCTTGTTCATACTTATATTGTCATTCTACGGCAAAAATAGTTATAAAAAGTAACTAATCCAAATTTTTTTGCCTATATTTGCAAACAAAAGACAGTTAGATGAAAGTTCTGTTTCTAATATACCACGGCTTTTCAGAGGTCAGCGGCATAAGCAAAAAGATACATTATCAAGTAAAAGGACTTCGCGAGAACGGTTATGAGGTTCATCTTTGCTACTATGATTTCTCTAGTGAGGGTCATAGGAGCAGATACATAAACGGCAAAGTAATAAAGGATTATGGCACTGGGCGCATGGCAGCTATTCGCCAACGCTTGGATTATGATTGCATCTACAAATATTGTATCGATAATGGCATACAGTTTGTCTATGCCCGAAGTTTTCAAAATGCCAATCCTGTGTTGATTTCTTTCTTCAGGAAATTGCGAAAGGCGGGTATTAGAAGCGTGACGGAAATTCCTACCTATCCTTACGACGGAGAATTTAGCGGTTTTCCTTTGCTTACCCGTTTGGGGCTTTTGGTTGACAAAATGTTCAGAAACTCACTATCAAGCAATATGGATGCCATAGTAACGTTTTCGGCAGCCAAAAGAATTTTTGGACAGCGGACTATCAACATCAGCAATGGTGTTGACTTCGACAGCATACCTATACATGCTTTTACAAAAACTGACGATGCTATACATCTTGTGGGTGTGGCAGAGGTTCACTATTGGCATGGATACGATAGGATGGTGGCAGGCTTGGGCGAATACTATAAGAAGAATCCCGATGGCAAAAAAGTGTACTTTCACATCGTTGGAGGCATTTGGAGCGGTAATTTAGTAGATTCTAAAAATGCTCCTGGCATTCAGACTCTTATCGATAAATATGGCATTGCCGATTATGTGGTTATGCATGGGCAATTGTTTGGCGAGAAACTCGATGGAGTGTTCAATAAAAGCATATTCGCAGTAGGCAGTCTTGGGCGTCATAGAAGTGGCATAACGGAGATAAAGACGTTGAAGAATCGTGAGTATGCTACGCGAGGCATTCCTTTTATCTACAGCGAAACAGACTCTGATTTTGACGACAAGCCATACGTTGTGAAGGCACCGGCAGATGAAACGCCTGTTGATGTAGAACGAATAATCGATTTCTTGGATAGTTTTAAGATGCAGCCCGAGGAAGTGCGCAAGTCGGTAGAGCATCTTACTTGGAAGATTCAGATGAAGAAGGTGGTGGATGATGTCATGACTCGATGATTGACACCCATTGCGCGGTAATATTCTCTACATCGAAACACCGTGATATTTCTATTGCTTTTTCTGATTTTTCTTTCCAATCGATTGTTGTCGCCTCATGCAACTTCATGGCCAAGGCTTCGGCATCTCCATTCTTGAAATACATGCCAAAGTCGCCCATTATCTCATGACTTGTTGGAAGATCTGACGACACTACAGGCAAACCATGGGCCATTGCTTCTACAAGTACCAAGCCGAATCCCTCCCAACGCGAACTCAACACGTATATCTGTGCTTCAGAATAATGGCTTTGTATGTCTGAGGTAAAAGGATGTATGGTTATTCTGTTTTCAAGAGAATACTTTGATATCAGTTCTCGGAACATAGCCTCCTCAGGACCTTCGCCAACGATGTCCAAAGTCCATTCCTTATCGTTCTTCGCAAAAATGCTAAATGCATTTATCAGAATGTCGAAACCCTTGTGAAGATGCGAGAACCTGCCAACGGCAAGGAACTTCTTTGACGTGCCTTTCGACAATGCACCAGGCGAAAGAGTTAGCGGATTGTATATTACACATGGGTTTATGTTCTTATCGTAATTGCGATACCGATTAGCATCAAAATTGCATAGCACGACCACACGGTCAAGTCTTTTGAACTGATAGAAGTAGTGGTGCTTCAACTCTTCGCCAATGTAGGTTGATTGTTTGGAAAACAGTGCCTCAAATGAATTGTGCACCCAACCGATGGTCTTTGCATTGCCGAGATGGTGCTTGATAGTGGCTAGTCTGGCAGCCAACGGTGCATGAACACCAATAATTACGTCATAATGACCAGAATTAAGTTCGTCTATCAAAGCCTTGCGTTTGTCGGCAGTAAACGAACTATATCCATATAAGTGTGAAGTGAAATCTGTCTTCGGCAGCACCTTACGGTACAATGCACTATATGACTTGCACAAAAGGGCCTTATAGCCCTTGTAAAAGGGCCATTTAAAGAACCTAAACGATAGGTTTACGGTGGCTAAATCATACATTTGCAGATTCATTTCCGAAGGGTCGTCCATGGTAACGATAGTGACGTTATAGCTACGCGACAATTCTTTCGCAATGACCGCCGTAACCCTTTGAACACCCCCAAATGTGAAAATAGAATCTACAAGAAAACAAATTCTCTTCATACATTGGCAAAAATACAACTATTTTTTGATTATTCCAAATTTTTTTATTAAGTTTGCCGTGATTAAAGTATTGTTTCAAGGCCTAATGCAAAATACAGACAATAAATATAGAATAGTTTATTGCACACCGGCACTTTATATGGCTGGTGGGGTAGAGAGGGTGTTGACTCTAAAGGCCAATTATTTTGCCGAACAATTAGGCTATGATATAACAATAATTCTTACAGAAGGCAAGGGAAAGAAACTTTTCTACGACCTCTCGGACAAGGTAAAGATAATCAATCTTGACATTAATTTCGAAGAACTTTGGCATTGCTCCTTTGTCAAGAAGATTTTTGTATATCTAAAGAAACAACGGGAATACAAGAAGAAACTTACAGCCGAACTGATGCGCCTCCGACCAGATATAACCATCAGTCTGCTGCGTCGCGAAATTAATTTCATTAACGAGATTAAAGACGGTAGCAAGAAGATAGGCGAGTTGCATATCAATAGGGCTAATTATAGAAATTTCTCTTCTGCCGAATCAAATTTCATCAAGAGGATATTCGCAAAGTTCTGGTCGGGCAATTTGTTGACACATCTGAATAAACTTGATAGATTGGTTGTATTGACGGAGCGAGACAAGGAGGCATGGGTTGAGTTGGATAATGTAGAAGCCATACCGAATCCACTGCCTTTTTCTCCAGAAAACATTTCAAGCAAAGATGCAAGACGCGTGTTGTTTGTTGGCCGCTATTCGCATGAAAAGGGACTAGACCTCTTGTTGCAGGCATGGGCTTTGGTTGAGAAACAATGTAAAGACTGGTCGCTTGCCATATATGGCGAAGGTGAACGGCAGCCCTATATCAAACAATCACAAGATTTAGGTATTACACGTTGCACCTTTAATGGACGTACCGATAATGTAAAGGAAGAATATTCTAGAAGTGCCATCCTTGCCTGCGCATCACGTTTTGAAGGGTTTGGCATGGTAATAGCCGAAGCCATGGCATGCGGTGTTCCTGTGGTTTCATTCGACTGTCCTTGGGGGCCAAGGTCGATAATATCACATGGCGAAGACGGAATACTTGTCAGTAACGGCGATTCAGAAGCAATGGCGGATGCCCTTTTAGATATTATCAACGACAATGAAAAGCGTATGCAGATGTCTGCAAATGCTGTAAGAAATATCGAGCGATTTGGCATGACCGCCATAGCTAATAAATGGAAACAAATGTTTGAGAGTCTATGAATAAATATGATGTAACTATTGGAATACCTGTATATAATGCAGAGAAATATATTCGTAAGACTTTAGAATCAGCATTAAGTCAAACGTTTGCAAATATTGAGTTCTTGATATTAGATGACCGTGGAACGGACAACTCAATCGGAGTGATTGAGGAATTAAAGCAAGAGCATCCTCGAGGCAAGGATATACGAATTGTTTCACAACCAAAGAATATGGGTGTGGCGCAAGCACGCAACAGAATAATCGACGAGGCTCAAGGAAGGTATTTGTATTTCATGGATTCTGACGATGTGATTTCCGATAATTGCATATCGTTGTTATATTCAAACATATTAGAACATCAGGCGGAAGTGGTATTCGGCTCGTATGAGAAGGTGGAACTGTTTAAGAACGATTCAAAACCCATAAAATATCAGTATCCCAATGTTTGCTTGTTTGGTGATGGCAAACTGGCAGAGTTCTCATACAGATGTTATGGTGGTGTTCAGGCGTCTGCCTGCAACTATCTTGTGAGTGTCGATTTGTTAAGAAAAAACAATCTTAAGTTCATCAATTCGCGCTATTGGGAAGATATGGTCTTTACTTTTGAATTGGTCACTCATGTGTCAAGGGCGGTAATGCTGTCAGACATAACCTATTCATATCTGTGTCGTGACAATTCCTTGTCGAATTATCAAGTCCGAAATAAAATAGACAAGTCTGAAATACTCAACAATGTGTCAACTGTCGATGTATTGAAGCGTAATACGAGAAACTTATTAGGCAAACCATATTTAGGAAAAAGATGCTACAATATCGTAATGACTGATTTCTATATAATATGCAATGTCTTGAAGAATAAGAAAATAATAACGCCGGAAATAAGTGATAGGGAATTGAAATCATTCCTGTCGCATCCATTAAGACTCAAAGAAATAGTCAGTCTAAAAGGTGGCGTAGCAAAGAATTTCTTCCTCTACACTCTTGGTAAACTGCCCGTTTTTGCATTCATTCCTGTCATAAAAATGATAGGACGTAAAAAGCATTTGTTGTAAGTTAGGGCACACAACAGTTAATCTTTAAAATATTGAACTATGGCATGGTACGATAAATATCTTTCAATATACGACAAACCTTTTTCAGAGGTCCCCGCTAATGTTGTAGAGGAAACCCGGAATAGGTTGGCAAAGATGCAAAGTGACAAACCGCTTATATCGATTGTTGTCATAGCATATAATGAGGAAACTCATTTGCAGGCTTGCCTTTGGGCTTTGAGTGAGATAAAGTGTAAATATCCGTTGGAGATAATCGGAGTAAACAACGACTCGAAAGACCGTACAGCCGAGATATTCGAAGCATCAGGCATTCCGTATTATACGGAATATCAGCATAGTTGCGGTTATGCGCGCCGTTGCGGATTGCAACATGCCAAAGGCAAGTATTACTTTGATGTAGACGCAGATACATTATATCCTCCTCATTACTATGATATTTTGATGGAACAACTGCTAAAGCCAGATGTGTCGTGTGTTTCTTCTTTGTGGAGCTATTTCCCAGATAAGAACCATACCAAATTCGGACTCGCGGTTTTCGAACTTTGTCGAGATTTGTTCCTGTGGGTTCAACACTTCAAACGTCCAGAACTTAGTGTTAGAGGATTGGTATTTGCCTACAACATTGACTATGCTCGAAACGAAGAATACCGCGTGGATATTATCCGTGGTGAAGACGGTTCTATGGCATTGGCATTGAAGAAGTACGGAAAGATAGCCTTCGTATATAATCGTAAGGCGAGGGCGATAACTGGCTATGGTACGCTGAACGACGAATCGCTGTGGGATAGTTTCGTAAAAAGAATTAAAATACAAGGAAAGGGAATAATGAGGATTTTTCATAAGACAGAACATTATGAAGACTCAGAAGATAATTTAGTAAAATGAAAATTGTATATTTGTATGATTCACTTGCTATATGGGGAGGGATAGAGCGGGTGTTGATTGACAAAATGAACTATTTTGCCGATATAGACGGTTATGATATTTATATAATTACGGCAAATCAAGGCAATCATCCAATTCCATACGATTTAGATGATTCTATAACGCATATTGACTTAAAAATTGGTTTCCATAATAAGTATCGTTATTCAGGTGTCAAAAGGTTGCGTGAGGGAATAAGACTAATCAATCAATATCATTCTTCGTTAAAGAATTTGCTTAAAGATATTAGTCCTGATTTGTTGATATGTACAACAGCTCAAGACGTTTATTCTCTTCTAAAACTTAAAGGTAATATTCCTTTAATAGTTGAAGCTCATTCTAATTTCATTCATCCTGATAAGTTCTGGAGCAGGATGAAGATGCTGATTAACAATTATTGGATAGGTAAAGCTGATGCTGTTGTTACATTGACGGAAGGTGATGCAAAAAAATGGAGAACCGTATGTAATAACGTCTATGTAATTCCGAATATTGTTCATCTAAACAATACCAATCGTTTTACCGATTGTAAGTCTAAGCGTGCAATTTTTGTTGGAAGGTTTACTTATCAGAAAGGTATTGCTGATTTATTTGAAATATGGCAGACGGTATATAAAAAACATAAGGATTGGTCCTTGGATTTATATGGCGAAGGTGAATTATGGGATGAATACAAAGGTATGGCAGAGAGGCTGGATGCGAATATAAATATACATAAACCGGTAGCTGATATATTTAAGGAATATACCAGTAGTTCAATTCTCCTTGTCACTTCTTTGTTTGAGCCATTTGGTCTTGTGATAGCCGAAGCCATGAGTTGCGGTTTGCCTGTAATAGCATACGACTGCCCTTACGGACCGAGCGAAATCATATCTCATCAGGTTGATGGAATATTGGTTCCAAGGAAGAACAAAGAGGCGTTTGCCAAACATTTGGATTCTGTCATGTCTGATTATGACATGCGACTCAGGATGAGTGAAGTGGCTCGTAAATCAGTACAAAGATATTCTGTAGAAAGCATAATGCCAAAATGGCTTTCAGTATTTAAAAGTCTCTGTAAATAATATGAAAAAGATATATAACAAATCAATACCTTTAGTGTATTGGAACGAACCTAATTTCGGTGATATTTTGAGTCCATATATATTAAGCCGATTGTCGGATATGGAGATTGTACATAAAGAGTGTTTTAGAGGTAATCGCTATGTGGTTTTGGAAACAATTAAACGTTTGACGGGATACATAAAGAAGCCATTGAAAAGCATAAATTACCCGTTTGAACGCAATCTGCTTGCAGTGGGGTCTATTATCAGTTGGGGCAACAAATCCTCTGTTGTGTGGGGTAGTGGGTTCATGAATACAGCCGATAAGTTTAATGGCGAATATCGTATTCTTGCTGTAAGAGGTAAATATACTGACGAAAAACTTGAAAAGATGGGTTATAATAAATGTGGCGTTTATGGTGACCCTGCTTTATTGTTGCCATTGGTTTATAAACCACAAGTGAAAAAGAGACATGAAATCGGAATCATTCCACATATAACCGAGGCCGACTATTTTATTGGCAAATACTCTGAAGATTATAAGGTTATTGATTTGAGGACATTTGATGTTGAACAAGTCATAGATGATATTTGTTCTTGCGATTGTATCTTGTCAACTTCCCTGCATGGCATTATTGTGGCGCATACTTATGGAATACCGGCTGTTTGGATAAAGAAAAATTACATAAATACTGATGGTTTTAAATTCAACGATTATTTCAGTTCTGTGGATATTCCTATATATAAAGGTGTGGAAGATTATGAAGAACTCATTGTTGATAAGGCATCAAGGGATAGTTTTCTTGAAACAAATAAAAACATAGTGCTTCCAAATTGTAGTTTGGAGACTCTTAGAACAAACTTATTAAGTGTTGCTCCCTTTGATGTTAAGTTAAAATAGCGGTTTACTTCAACAACTTCTCCAAAAAGTCGTTCAAGTCGTCGTCAAGGTCTTTTAGCAATTCCGTATCAAGTATCGCTATGTCATCATCCACGATGTATAGCTCTGCAATATGTTCCTTGTCATCATTCTCAAGCACGAATGAGAAGGGTTTTAATATTGACATGTCATCTACGGTTGACTTTTGGTTCTCTATGGCTTTTCTGATAGGAGATTGTATAGCTGTATAGAAATCCTCATCCTTATTATCAATCCACGCATCAATTATTGTTCTGGTGATTTCGCAATCATCATCATCAAATGCAGTCAGTTCGCCCGTCTCCTGATTAGCACGAAGATGTATGTCAGTAAAGACAGACATATTGTCTGATACGGGAAACTTGTCAGCGACTTTGCTAATTGTGCGTTCGATTTGTTGATATTGTTCAGTAGCCATAGTAGATAATTTTTTTACTACTGCAAAAGTATAAAAAAGATTGATAAACTGCAAACGATTACGAATATTTTTATAAATTATCTTTATAATTGTTTTGTTGAATGAAAAGATAGTGTTACCTTTGCAATTGTAATGTCGAGTTTGCAAAAAGACTAATCTGAATGAACAACATTGAAGTTAATACTGAAGATGTGTTTTTTTATAAATCCGAACGCAATGTAAAGCACAACGGCATTGTTGAAGAGGTAGGTGCGCGATATGTAAAAGTACGTATCGTTCAGTCTTCTGCATGTGCTTCATGCAAAATCGCAAATCATTGTACAACATCTGAAATGAAAGTTAAGATAATTGATGTATATGGTGTTGAAAACGCATCCGACTATGTCAAGGGTCAGGAAGTTGTTGTATGTGCTTCTATGGATGTTGCCCGTCGGGCATTGCTGTTTGGATTTGGCATTCCTCTTGTTCTTCTTGTTGCAGTCGTGGCTCTTATGTTGTGCTTTACAGGCAATGAGGGCTTGTCGGCATTAACCGGTTTGTTGTCTCTTATTCCATATTATATTATTTTATATGTGTTTAGGAGCAAGCTTCAGAAGAAACTGAGATTCTGGATTGAAAGTAAGTAAATAATAATAACAAAAGGTAAAAGATTATGAATTTTATTTTAATCGCAGTTGCTGTACTTGGTGCAATAGGACTTATTGCAGCTTTGGTGCTGTATGTCTGTTCCAAGAAATTTGCTGTGAAAGAAGATCCGCGTATTGGCCAAGTGGCAGAACTCTTGCCTGGTGCCAATTGTGGCGGTTGTGGTTATCCTGGCTGTGGCGGTTTCGCTGATGCATTGGTAAAGGCTGCCGATGGTGGTTCACTTGATGGCATGCTTTGCCCTGTTGGCGGTGCCGATGTTATGGGTAAGGTGGCCGACTTGTTGGGAATGGCCGTTGCAAACAGCGAACCTAAGGTGGCTGTTGTAAGATGCAGCGGTTCATGCGAGCATCGTCCTGTTATTGCCGAGTATTCTGGTCTTCGCACCTGTTCTGCAATGCATGCTTGCGGTACTGGCGAAACAGCTTGTGGTTATGGTTGTCTTGGCTGTGGCGATTGTGTTGAGGCTTGTTCATTTGGTGGTATTACAATTAATCCAGAAACAGGTTTGCCTGAGGTTAATGAGGATTTGTGTACATCTTGCGGAGCATGTGTAAAGGCATGTCCAAGAAACATCATCGAACTTCGCAAGAAGGGACCTAAGAACCGCCGCGTTTATGTTGGCTGTGTCAACAAGGACAAGGGTGCCGTTTCTATTAAAGCCTGCAAGGTTTCATGTATCGGTTGTGGCAAGTGTGCTAAGGAATGTGCTTTCGATGCAATTAAGGTTGAAGGCAACGTAGCATATATTGATGCCGACAAGTGCCGCTTGTGCCGCAAGTGCGAGAAGGCTTGTCCAACACATGCTATCGTGGCAGTCAACTTCCCTGCGCCTAAGAAGGTTGAAGAGCCAAAAGCAGAAGAAACAAAGGAATAAATTTTTGACTTCAAGCAATAATAATTTACTAAAGTTTCTCATGTTAAGTAGATATAAGAAGTTAAAGGAAGATAAGCCGCTTTAAGCGGCGAAGATAAAGGACGATACTTTGTCAGTAGATGTTCTAAACCAGAAACAAATGTCTTTTATCTCCCTCTATCTTCACCTACCTTCATCTATCTCCTTTTATAAAGCAAGTGAAACTTGCGAAAGTTGACTAATTAAGCATTATAAATATGAATATAAGAACATTTAGAATAGGTGGTATTCATCCAGAAGAGAATAAGATAACTGCCGAAATGCCTACTCAAGTAGCACCGCTGCCTAAGCAGGCAATATTCCCATTGTCTCAGCATATTGGTGCTCCAGCCAAGCCAATCGTTCAGAAAGGCGATAAGGTAAAGGTTGGTACTATGATTGCCGAGGCCAATGGTTTTGTATCTGCACCAATCCACTCGTCTGTGTCAGGTACCGTTTTCAAGGTTGATACAGCAGTAGATGCAACAGGTTATCGCAAGCCTGTTATCGTTATCAATGTTGAGGGTGATGAGTGGGAAGAGACAATCGACCGTTCTGAAAAGCTTGAAACACTTGCCGAACATCCAGAACTCACACCAGAGGAGATTGTTGAGCGTATCAAGCAGGGTGGTATCACTGGTATGGGTGGTGCTGGTTTCCCTACCTTCATCAAACTTTGCCCTCCTCCAACTGCAAAGGCTGAGTGTGTTATCATCAATGCCGTAGAGTGCGAACCATATATTACCAGCGACTATCGTCTTATGATGGAGCATGCCGACGAGATACTTGTTGGACTCGACCTTTTGATGAAGGCTGCAAAGGTGGACAAGGGCTACATCGGTATTGAGACCAACAAGCCTAAGGCAATAGAACTGTTTGAGCAGAAGACTGCCAACGACTCAAGAATAGAGATTGTGCCATTGGCACAGCGCTACCCACAGGGTGGTGAAAAACAATTGGTTGATGCTGTCATCCGTCGTCAGGTTCCTGCACCTCCGGCAATACCTGTTAATGTTGGAGCAATAGTTCAAAACGTAGGTACTGCTTACGCTGTATATGAGGCAGTTATGAAGCGCAAGCCTTTGTTTGAAAGATATACTACGGTTACAGGTAAGAAGTTGGCAAATCCTGGCAACTATCTCGTTCGTATGGGTACGCCGATGAGCGAACTTATCGAACTTTGCGGTGGTATGCCAGAGGGTGACAACAAGCTGTTGGCTGGTGGTCCTATGATGGGTAAGGCACTTCCTTCTGTTGATGTACCTGTATTCAAAGGAAACAACAGTATCACCATTATCAGCGGTGATGAGGCTCGCAGAAAAGAGGCTCAGCCATGTATCCGTTGTGCCAAGTGTGTGAGCGCTTGTCCTATGGGTCTTGAACCATTCCTTTTGGCAACATTGTCAAGCAAGAAGATGTGGGATAGGGCAGAGGCAGAAGATATCGTGTCTTGTATCGAGTGCGGTTCTTGTCAGTTCACATGTCCTTCTCATCGCCATCTGCTCGACAATATCCGCAATGGTAAGTCAACAGTAATGGGAATAATCCGTTCAAGAAATGCTAAGTGAGTTGACAAGTAAACGAGTTGACAAGTTATTTGCAATAATTAAGCATTAAGCATTAATAATTAAGCATTAAAATAAGTATTAAATAAAATGGGTAAATTAATAGTATCATTATCACCGCATGTACATGGCACCGATAGTGTCGAGCGCAATATGTATGGAGTAATCATAGCTCTCTTGCCCGCACTTCTCGTATCGTTTGCATATTTTGGTTTGGGTGCGGTTGTCGTATGCGCAGCCAGTGTGTTGGCATGCGTATTCTTCGAGTGGGTAATAAATAAGTATTTGCTGAATAACTCAAGAAACACAATAACCGACGGTTCTGCTATATTGACAGGTTTGCTACTCGGTTTCAACCTGCCGTCTAATATTCCGGTTTGGATTGTCATCATCGGCGCTTTGTTTGCCATTGGAGTAGCAAAGATGACTTTCGGTGGCTTGGGTTGCAATATCTTCAATCCGGCTCTTGCTGGAAGATGTTTCCTTTTGGTTAGTTTCCCTGCACAGATGACCTCATGGCCAGAGGCTGGTCAGTTGGCACAGTATGCAGATGCTACCACAGGTGCTACACCGCTTGCACTTATTAAGGCTGGTCAGTTCGACCAGTTGCCTGATGTGGTCACATTGTTCGTAGGTTATCCGGGAACATTGAATACAGGTGCCGGCTGTCTTGGTGAAGTGTGTGAGTTGGCATTGCTCATAGGTTTGTTCTATATGCTCTGGAAGAAGATTATCACATGGCACATTCCTGTTTCGATATTAGGTAGTGTCTTCGCCATAACAGGTATTCTTTATCTTGTTGACTCATCATCTTATGTCAATCCTCTCTATCATCTTGCATCAGGCGGTTTGCTATTAGGAGCGATATTCATGGCAACAGACTATGTAACATCGCCGATGTCTGCGAAGGGTCAGATTATCTATGGTGTTTGTATCGGTGTTCTCACTGTGGTAATCCGTAATTGGGGTAGTTATCCGGAAGGTATGTCTTTTGCCATACTTATCATGAATGCCTTTACTCCGTTAATAAACAATTATGTTAAACCAAAACGTTTCGGGGAGGTTGTAAAGAAATGAAAAAGTTAGAATCATCACTGTTGAATATGGTGGTTGTGCTCGTTTCTGTAGCAGTAATCACCGGCGGACTTCTTGCCTGGGTCAATAATGTTACTGAAGAACCAATCAGGATTCAAGACGAACTTGCTTTGTCTAATGGTATAAAGGAAGTTATGGGTGTTGAGAATCTTAAGGTTACTTCAACCGAAGATGTGGTTAATACTGTCAACGGAAAGGAGCAGCATTTTGTTGTTCACAAGACGGAAGATGCTGAAGGAAATTTCATCGGCGCAGCTGTTGAAAGCATGTCAATGGGTTTCTCTGGCGAATTGAAGGTTCTCGTAGGCTTTGACGCTGAAGGCAAGATACTTGGTTATACCGTTTTGCAACATTCAGAAACTCCAGGTCTTGGCGCAAAAGCTGACAAGTGGTTCCAGAAAGACGGTAAGGGATGTATCGTAGGCAGAAAGATGGATGCCTCAAAACCTCTTGTTGTCAATAAGGATGGTGGCGATATCGATGCCATTACAGCATCAACGATTACCACCCGTGCCTTCCTCGCTGCTGTCAATCAGGCTTTCGCTGCCTATGCAAAGCAGGATATTGACGGTGCAACTGGTGCCACTTCTGTCAAGTAATTGGCATTAATAATTAAGCATTAAGCATTAATAATTAAGCATTAAGCATTAATAATTAAGCATTATAAATATGAACTCCATTAAGATATTAACAAATGGTATAATAAAGGAGAATCCAGTGTTTGTGCTTCTCCTTGGTATGTGTCCTACTTTGGGTACCACCACTTCTGCTATTAACGGAATGTCAATGGGTATAGCCACAATGTTTGTTCTTATATGTTCAAATGTTGTTATATCATTGATTAAGAGTCTCACTCCAGATAAGGTGCGCATTCCAGTATTCATCGTTATCATTGCGTCTTTCGTTACTCTGCTGCAGATGTGCTTGAAGGCATATCTTCCAGAGATAAACAAGTCGCTCGGTCTCTTTATCCCTCTGATTGTTGTAAACTGTATCATTCTTGGTCGTGCTGAAGCATTTGCTTGCAAGAACGGCACATTGCAGAGCTGTTTCGACGGTATTGGCATTGGCTTGGGCTTCACTCTTGCCCTTACCCTTCTGGGTGCTGTTCGCGAACTTCTGGGTGCCGGTTCAATCTTCGGTTTCGTTCTGATGCCAGAGACTTACAACATTTTACTATTTGTATTGCCTCCGGGAGCATTCATCTCATTGGGATTTCTTATCGCTATTGTCAACAAACTAAAGAAAGCATAATTTATGGAATACATACTTATTTTCATATCAGCGATATTTGTCAACAACATCGTTTTGTCGCAGTTCCTTGGCATCTGTCCTTTCCTTGGCGTGTCAAAGAAGGTTGACACAGCACTCGGTATGACCGCAGCTGTTGCTTTTGTTATGGTTCTTGCAACTATTGTTACCTATCTTGTGCAGATTTATGTACTCGATACATTCAATCTTCAGTATCTGCAGACCATAGCCTTCATCCTCATTATCGCTTCACTTGTACAGATGGTTGAGATTATCTTGAAGAAAGTGTCACCAGCCCTCTATCAGGCATTGGGTATCTTCCTGCCTTTGATAACAACCAACTGTGCCGTTCTTGGTGTAGCAATCCTTGTTATCCAGAAAGACTTCAGTCTTATTGAGAGCATTGTCTATGCCCTTTCTACGGCTATCGGATTCGGCGTAGCGCTTACTGTCTTCGCCGGTATGCGCGAGCAACTTGAACTCACCAACGTGCCTAAGGGCATGAACGGCATAGCCATCGTGCTTGTTACAGCCGGTCTCCTCAGCCTTGCCTTCATGGGCTTCTCTGGCGTTGACGGCGGTCTTAAACTCCTCTTTGGTATAGAGTAAAGCAAATCGAAAAATATTCAATCCCACAATAGATGTTCTTCAGCATTTATTGTGGGATTTTTGTTATCCAAAATCTTATATTATTTTGTGTGACACCTCGTGATACTTTGTGACACCTTGTGATACCTTTTTATGAGGTATCACACACGTTACATATTGATATACAATTTGTTATGACGATTGTGACACCTGAGCAGAAAATCAACAAAAATTATCAGAAAGATTACATAACAACATGTACTTTATTTTTTCCAAAACGCCCTTTCAGCTTTCCAAAACGCCCTTTTAGCCTTCCAAAACGGCACTTTAATTATCTAAAACGGCACCCGAAATTTACATAACGGCGCTTCAATTTTTCAACCATGCCGTTTACACTTCATAACCTATGCATTTACGCATCGAAAGTGGTGCAGTTTTGATGTGAAAGTGATGCATTTGCAACAGCTAAATGGTGCAGTTGTTTTTTATTATCAATAATAATTCATAATTCCTAATTCCTAATTAAAAAAAATTACTATTTTTGGAATAATCTTATAATCCGCTAAGAATAAAAAGTTTATGCGGAAAGTTTAAGAACGAGGTAATGAGTTGGCGACTGTTCTGATTTCTACATACTTGCATAATTTGCATTGATGTACAACTCATCTTGGAACAAAGGTACAACTTTTTTATGAACGAGCAAAAGGACGGTGCATTTTTCATTATTGCAGGATAAAATTTGATTTGGTCTATCATCAATCTGCGATATATATGAGTTTCCCGATTCCGTCATTCGCCCCTTTCCTTTGCTCGTCTGCGAAGGTAGTACAATAGCCCTTGAAAGTTGAAAGGTCGGGCGGTAAACCGTTTCGGTCGGAATCTTCCTCCTGCGGAGAGTATTCAGCCCGAAAACCTTTCCCCTTTCAATGTCT
>JAFQQY010000011.1 GCA_017410365.1 Prevotella sp. | reverse complement strand
GTAACGAAACTTTGGCTTCAACGGGCATTTTGTTGGCTTTTCGTGGCTTCGCCTTATTTCGCCAATGTACGATAAATCGCTCGCAGACAACTATTATTCCCCGATTTTCCCTGTCTTTCGATTTTTCTTACTATCTTTGCAACCAGAAAGTAAAAATCCGTCCAAAATGGACGGTAGGGGTGCTCGGGTGTTTGCCCGGGCTGAGATTATACCCGTAAAACCTGATTCGGATAATACCGACGTAGGGATTACTGACACAGACAAGCAAAGAATTGTTGTTAAGCGATACTGATAGCCATAAGAAGGTTTCGTATCTCTTGTTTTAATCTCAAAAAGCTCCTTATCGTTTAATCATTTATTAATTTCAGTAATGGAAAAACTCATTATTGCAGGTAAGGAATTTAAGTCCCGTCTGTTTCTCGGTACGGGCAAGTTCAGTTCTAATCAAATCATGTCGGAGGCAATCGACGCTTCAGCAACAGAGATGGTGACAATGGCAATGAAGCGCATCGACATGCAGGATGCCGATGGCGACGATATGCTTAGTCACATCGCACGTCCCGGCATTCAGTTGCTGCCCAACACCTCAGGCACACGCAATGCCGAGGAGGCTGTGTTTGCCGCCAAGATGGCACGCGAGGCGTTCGGCACCAACTGGTTGAAGTTGGAGATACACCCAGACCCGCGCTATCTACTACCCGACCCTATCGAAACACTGAGGGCAACAGAGATGTTGGTAAAAGAAGGATTCGTGGTTCTACCCTATTGTCAGGCCGACCCTGTGCTGTGCAAGCGTCTGGCAGAGGCTGGTGCAACCACGGTGATGCCACTGGCAGCCCCGATAGGCACAAACCTCGGCTTGCGTACCATCGATTTCCTGCGTATCATCATCGAGGAATCAAGTGTGCCTGTTGTCATTGATGCCGGCATCGGTGCTACAAGCGACGCCGCCATGGCAATGGAGATCGGTGCCGATGCCGTACTTGTAAACACCGCCATCGCTGTTGCCGGCAACCCCGTGGCTATGGCTGTTGCATTCAAGAACGCCACTGAGGCTGGACGCATGGCATTTGAAGCAGGTCTTGGCAAACAATCGTTAGACATGGAGGCAGAAGCGAGTTCGCCGCTAACACAATTCCTCAATCTTTAAACCGAATACAATGAAAGCAAGAATAAACAACAGCGAGAGAGAAATGGCTGACGGCACAACCATAGCAATGATTGCCCAGGCTGAAGGTCTGCCCGACAGAGGTGTGGCCATAGCTGTGAATGGTGAGATTGTGCAGCGCAGTGCATGGAACGAACATGTCATCAATAATGGTGATGACATTATAATATTAAAAGCCTTTTGCGGAGGATAGCACATGTTCTACGATGAAATAAAGAAATACGACTGGGACAGTACCACCCAGTGTATAATGTCAAAGACCGACGATGACGTGCGCAGGGCGTTGGGCAAACAGAGATGCGACATCGACGACTTCATGGCTCTTATCTCTCCTGCTGCCGACAAGTATCTGGAGCAGATGGCACGACTCAGCCGTAAACTCACACGCGAGCGCTTCGGCAAGACCATAAGCATGTTCATCCCTGTCTATATATCCAATTCGTGCGCCAACTCGTGCGTATATTGCGGTTTTCATGTTCAGAACAAGATGAAGCGTACTGTGCTCAGCGAAGAACAGATAATTGCTGAGTATGAGGCAATCAAGGGTCTCGGACCGTTCGACAGTATTCTGGTGCTTACCGGTGAGAATCCAAAGGTGGCAAGTGTTGAGTATATCGGTAGGGCATTGGAACTGGCAAAGCCTTATTTCAACAATCTTCAGGTGGAGGTGATGCCGCTGTCAACCGCCGACTACCAGTTGCTGCGCGACAAAGGACTGAACGGAGTGGTTTGTTTTCAGGAGACATATAATGAAAAGAACTACAAGAACTACCACCCGCGCGGACCTAAGTCTGACTATCAATGGCGTGTGAACGGATACGACCGTATGGGAATGGCTGGTGTACACAAGATTGGCATGGGCGTACTGATAGGACTGGAAGACTGGCGCACCGATGCCACTATGCTTGCACGACATCTCAGGTATATGGAAAAGACCTATTGGCGCACGCAATACAGCGTGAACTTCCCCCGCATGCGATGTGCCGAGAACGGCGGTTTCCAACCGAACACGGTGATGAGCGACAGGGAACTGGCACAACTCACGTTTGCCATGCGCATATTCGACCACGATGTGGATATATCATACTCTACCCGCGAGACGGCAACTGTCAGGGACAACATGGCGACATTGGGCGTAACTACGATGAGTGCAGAGAGTCATACCGAACCAGGCGGCTATGCCAATCCACGACAATCGCTGGCTCAGTTCGAGACAAGCGACAACCGGACGGCTCGTGAGGTTGCTGCTGCATTGAAGGCCATCGGCATGGAACCTGTATGGAAGAATTGGGACCGCTCGTTTGATTTTAAGAAATTGGAGACACAAGATGTATGAATGAAAACGAGACAAACAAACGATACATTGTAACACTAAGCATTGCGGGCAGCGATTCAAGCGGCGGGGCCGGCATACAGGCTGACATCAAGACCATGTCGGCTCTGGGTTGCTTTGCTGCCACTGCCATCACTTCGATAACGGTTCAGAACACCTTGGGCGTAACAGACATTCAGGACATAGAACCAAGAATCGTTGCCGGACAGATTCGTGCTGTTTTGGACGACATTCATCCAGCAGCAATAAAGATTGGAATGGTGAGCGACTGCAGGACGATATGTGCCATTGCCGAGACACTGCATAGTTACGACAACCTGCCACCGATAATTATCGACCCCGTTATGGTATCGACAAGCGGTTCAAGACTAATGCAACAGGATGCTATTGAGACTTTCAAGAAGGAACTGATGCCCATGGCTACACTTCTTACTCCGAACATCGCAGAAGCAGAGGTGCTGTCGGGTTGTCATATAGAAGATATTTGTTCCATAAATAGTGCTGCCCAAATGATTTTGTCACAAAACTGCAATGCCGTGCTGATAAAGGGTGGACATCTGGAGGAGAAAACCGACAGACTATATGCCAGAACTGGCCACGATGCCGCTTCGCTTATAGCTTCATATCATCATGACAGTATCTATTCTGCCAATACACATGGCACAGGATGTACACTTTCTTCTGCCATAGCAGCGTTAATGGCTAAGGGAGAGAAACTGGAAGATGCTATCCGCATGGCTAAAGAGTATGTCAGCGAGGCCATCGTCAGCGGTGCAGAAATAAATATCGGTAGAGGTGCCGGTCCTGTAAACCATTTCTTTAATCCTCAAAAAATGATTGTCAGATGAAACAAATACAGTTTATCACTCACGAAAACAGCAGATTTTCTTATACTGACGGTGCTGAAATGGCTTTGAAGGGCGGATGCCGATGGATTCAACTGCGTATGAAAGAGGTAAGCGATGCTGATTTCATTTCGGTTGCAGAAAAGATTGCGCCAATGTGCCGAGAATACGGAGCAACGTTTATTCTCGACGACCGTGTCCATCTTGTCAAACAGTGCAAAGCCGATGGTGTTCATTTAGGGCGAAACGACATGCCTGTTACTGAAGCCTGGGCGATATTGGGTAGCGATGTCATAATCGGCGGTACGGCAAACACTATCGATGACATTGAAAGATTGTGGCGCGATGGGGCTAACTATATCGGTTGCGGACCGTTCCGTTTCACCACTACAAAGAAGAACCTATCTCCGATTCTCGGTCTCGACGGTTATCAGAGCATTACAAACGAAATGAAACAGCGCGGCATACTGTTGCCAATAGTTGCCATTGGCGGCATCACCGCTGCCGACATCAAACCGCTGATTGCCACCGGCATTGACGGAATCGCAGTAAGCGGTGCGATATTAAATGCCACTAATCCCTCCGATGAAATGGCAGAATTTATCAAATTATTACATGCAAAAGAGTTATGAACAACATTAAAATATCATATCCAAATTCCGAGAAAATCTATTTGAAAGGGAGTCTTTATCCTGAGTTGAGAGTTGCAATGCGACGTGTAAGACTCACACCAACAGTGACCATTGAGAACGGCAAACGCAAGTTAGACACCAATGCTCCTGTTTATATTTACGACACGAGCGGTCCTTACAGCGACCCAAACATAGATATCGACCTCGACAAAGGATTACCCAGATTACGTTCACCTTGGATAGAGAAAAGAAAGAAAGGACAGACACTTATGTCTCTCGCAAAACAGGGCGTTATAACAGAAGAAATGGAGTATGTGGCCATACGCGAGAATATGAACTGTGCAGAACTGGGTATCGCAACACATATAACACCTGAGTTTGTGCGTAACGAAATAGCTGCAGGCAGGGCTGTCATTCCTGCCAACATCAACCACCCAGAGTCAGAACCAATGATTATCGGCACCAAGTTTCTTGTAAAGATAAACACAAACATAGGTAATTCTGCCACGACATCGGGCATAGACAAAGAGGTAGAGAAAGCTGTCTGGAGTTGTAAATGGGGAGGCGACACTCTGATGGACTTGTCAACAGGACCAGACATATCTGCCACTCGCGAGAGAATACTCCGCAACTGTCCTGTACCAGTTGGCACAGTGCCGATGTACCAGGCTTTCGAGAAAGTCAACGGCAAGGCAGAAGACCTCACATGGGAAATATTCCGCGACACTCTGATTGAACAATGCGAACAAGGCGTTGACTATTTTACCATACATTGCGGCATCCGATTGAAGAATGTTCATCTTTCTCAAGGACGACTCACTGGAATGGTGAGCCGTGGAGGTAGCATCATTTCAAAATGGTGCATGGTGCATCAGGAAGAGAGTTTTCTGTATTCCCACTTCGATGAAATCTGCGATATTTGTGCCCAATATGATGTTGCACTATCGTTAGGCGACGGACTAAGACCTGGTTCGACATTCGATGCTAACGATGCTGCACAGTTTGCAGAACTTGATACAATGGGCGAACTTGTGCTTCGTGCATGGGAAAAGAATGTGCAGGCATTCATCGAAGGTCCGGGACACGTGCCTATGCATAAAATCAAGGAGAATATGGAACGCCAGATAGAGAAATGCCTTGCCGCTCCTTTCTATACACTCGGCCCTCTTGTCACAGACATCGCACCTGCCTACGACCATATCACAAGTGCTATTGGTGCCGCACAGATAGGTTGGTATGGCACCGCCATGTTGTGCTACGTAACACCAAAGGAGCACTTGGCATTACCTAATCGCGACGATGTGCGAACTGGCGTCATCACCTACAAGATTGCAGCCCATGCTGCCGACTTGGCAAAAGGACACCCTGGCGCAACCATACGCGACAATGCCATCAGCAAAGCACGCTATGATTTTCGTTGGAAAGATCATTTTGCGCTGGCTCTCGACCCCGAATTGGCATTGGAATATTACAAGACGAGCAATGATTCCGACAATGAATATTGCACAATGTGCGGACCGAATTTCTGTGCTGCACGCATTAGTCACTCTCTGAAAGAATGTAAAGACCAATGAAACTGATTGTCATCACCTCGCCCCAATTCATCGGGGGCGAGGCTTCGTATATCACTTCCATGCTACGGAAAGGTATTGACCTTGTGCATCTGCGCAAACCTGAAAGTTCACCGCACGACTGTGCCAAATTATTGGATGCTATACCTGATGAACTGCACCGGCGCATAGTGATTCACTATCACCACTGCTTGTGCACCGACTATAACTTAGGCGGCATACACATTTCTCCCTATCACATGAATCAGGCACTGCCCAGATACGGAGGAACCGTATCACGCTCCTGCCATAGCATCGATGAAATCGCCAGTTTTAAGTCATCCTACGATTATCTTTTCCTAAGTCCAGTGTTTAACAGCATCTCAAAACAAGGTTATCACTCAGCATTCAGCACTGCCGAGTTGCAAGAAGCATCGCACAGCGGGATAATCGATAACAAGGTTATAGCCTTAGGCGGAGTAACAGCAGCCAACCTTTCACAAATACATCAACTCGGTTTCGGAGGTGCTGCACTGCTTGGCGACGTATGGCAGCATGCCGGCAAACGCTCATTTGACATATATATTGATACAATTGTCTACCTGAAAAACAGCGTTTTTGACAATACAAGCCGTTTTAAATAACACTTAAAAACACAAAATGTGATACCTCAAAAACAGGTATCACACGCTTTAGACACTGTAAAACAGAAGGTTATGCCCTGTGTGACACCTTGACACCAAATGACGAATGATTAGAGATGAAAGATTAATTTGACGATTTGGGAAATATAAATATGCCATTTGTGGTAGCTAACTGATACAGTTACACTTGCCAACTGATGCATTTACGTCAGACAAAACAGCCTTTTAAAATTCTAAAGCGCCCAAATAATGTAGGATTGAAATCCTCATAAATTAAACTTAACTGCTTGCGTGTTTACAAGAAATTACAAAAAATGGCCCAAAAACGGCAAAAAAATGTAGGATTGAAATCCTCATACACTCAATATAACAAACTATAGCACAACTTGTTACAAGTAAAAATGTAGGATGTATGAGAAAATGCATTAATTAAAATCTGGTAATATTCTTAACTGCATGTTTTGCACTGTTGAAGCAAAAAGAAAACCTCTGAATTTTAACGAATTCAGAGGTTGCATCTTTTGCTTTGATTCTTGGTGGTGCCACCAGGAATCGAACCGGGGACACAAGGATTTTCAGTCCTTTGCTCTACCAACTGAGCTATGGCACCAATAATACAATTTTTAATTGCGGGTGCAAAGGTAGTGCTTTTTTACGTGATAAACAAATTTTTTCATGAAAAAGTGCTATAGTCTCATTTTTTTCGACTACCTTTGCATTCGCAAAACGCAATCGGGATGTAGCGCAGTTGGTAGCGCACTACGTTCGGGACGTAGGGGTCGGGCGTTCGAGTCGCCTCATCCCGACATAAAGGCGGCAAGTAGAGATTCCTTTACTTGCCGCCTTTTTTATATCTAATCTTACATTCGGAAAAAATCCTAGCTGTTACTTCACAAACTTGCCTGTTTTGCTGCCCTGCTTAAATATATACATGCCAGGAGCCAATGAAATATTGACAAGAGACTGGTTAGCAAACTTCCCTATTCTCAGACCATTAAGAGTGAATATTTCTATAGATTGACTAGCATCAGAAATGGTAGGGATATCTATTGAATTGACAACGGCATTGCCTGTTTCCAACTTAATGCAGTCGTACATTATTCCGCCATTCTTGCCTATGCCAGACATTTTCAAGGTAAGTGAGTTTGTGCCTTTCCTTAGTTTTGAAGCCGGGAAACTGATTGTATATAGGCGATGGCGACCGCCAAGTACAGCACTTCGATAGATACCCGCATCATTGGGAGACGGAGCCCAGTTTGCAACGTTGCTGCCATTAACACCAATGGCCAACTTAGGCGAATTGGTAACACCGGCGGCCGATATCGTGAGATGTGCGTCTCCGCTATATGTCTCCGGACAATCAAACTGAATGGTCCATATACCGTTCTTGCCTTGTGCATAATACCAGTTCTCTTCTTCCGTGCTTGTTCCTACTTTATATGTCAGATTAGCTGGCAACTGTTCCCATAGTCCATAAGCCCTCAGATGGCTGCTCAAATTGAAACCGTCGCTCATCCTGTTGTTTTGTCCTATCTGGAACAGCATGTTCTCATATCGTGCTGGTGTCCAGTCGATAGTACCAAGTTCTGTTGTTTCGGCATCTACTTTTATATCTTTCAGTTGCAACTCATCTGTCACATCACCCTTTGTTGCGTATGCTCTAAGCGCATAGGTTCCTTTACGCACGTTCTTTATAGTGAAGTTGCCGTCTTTATCGGTCAACGCCCAAAACATATAATCCTTACCTTGGTCGAACAATTCTGTATCCGGCTGCGCCAGCACCACCTGTATAGAATCACAAGCCTGACCAGTGGTCACGTTTATCTTACCTGTTACTGTTGAACGGTCAAGAGGATACAACTTGTTTTCAAACCACTGGAACGGCCATTGCTGCATCTGCTCGTGCGCTTCGCGCTTAGCATCGGCAATAAGTACCTCTTGGTCTTTGGTGGTTGTGAAGTTCAGGTAAAGGAAGAACGGTCCGTAGATTTTGCTTTCTCCATTGTTATAGAACATTGACGCCGTACCAAAGTGTTCGCCCTGCAACATCTGTATAGAGATTGGCGACTTGCCTGTGGCATGAACAGTCAGTTCCTGTTTCATCGGTCCGCCAGGCATCCATTCTTGCGAACAAGGTATATTCCACAAACCATAATATCCGTTGTTGTGCATCAGTCCGTGCAGACTATCGCGTACAACATACTGCCCCCAATTGTATTTTGTATAGATAGTGCCGTCAGGCATCTTATATGTAGCATCTTGTACGTAGGCGGCATTATCAGTTCCATTGGCCTCCACTGCAGACATCTCACTTACAGAAGGTATCTTGCCGCGCATAGAATCATCTACATAGCCGTTAAGGAATGACGAGTTGGTGCGTGTGCACACTCTTGCCTCCTGTAGCTGAACAGACGAAGAGGTAGGTGTGCCATTGACAATAACGTACATATACACTCCGCTCACTCCTTTGCGAACGATGTATCCGTGCTGGAAACGCAGGTCGTCTGATGTGTTCGTATAAAGCACCTCGGCATAGTCGGCAGTCTGCTTTACTATCTCTGCTTTCGACGGGCTTAAAGCTTTATTGCCTATTCCCTTTGCCGTATAGTCAAAGTATATACCTCCACTACTCAGCATGTTCATTCCTTTGTATTTCAACATATCAGCACGGCCATTACTGCCTATTGTCAGCGTAACAATTCCGTTTGAAAGTTCTGCCTCTCGGCCATTAAGGGTTACAGACACATCTTGCTGAGCGGAAATACTTGAAATTGTTGTCAGAAAGATGAGCATTAAAGTTATTCGTTTCTTCATTATCTTATTATTTTAGTACATCATGCAATATTTATGCTGCAAAGATACAAAAAAAAAGCAACAAGTATATTATTGGTAAATACATTTTATATTTTTCATCACACTTGCTACTTCGCGCCCAGCAAGCCATTCTTCAGCCATATAGTCCATTGCTGGTGCAACATGACGGAAATAGCGAAGATAGCCTGCACAGAGATGATTATGCCCGAAATTGCCGTATTCATCGAGAGCGAAACGGTTTTTGGGACATTCGCCATTGCAGGCAAACAGATACTGGCACTCCTTGCACTGACGAGTCAGTTCATTGCGTTTTGAAAGTCCGAATGCCTTCTGCTGGTCTCCATACATCATAGATGTAATGGAATTCGTGCGAATATTGCCAAGCAGATGCTGCGGAAAAACAAAATGGTCGCAACTGAACAGGTCGCCATTATGTTCCATGGCAGCCGAATGACCGCAAGTAGGGGCAAGCGAGCAAATGCCTGGCGGCACTCCGCACCAGTTGGCGAGTGTAGCATCGAACATCTGAACAAACATTTCGCCAACATCATGCTGTACCCACTCATCGAATATGGCACAAAGGAAAGTGCCCCATTGTTTCGATGAAATGGAAGTTTCTGTCAATTTACCTTCTTCGTTACCTATAACAAATCTGCCTTTTTCATCAATCCTTTCGACAATTGGCGTAAACTGCAGATAACGACAATTAAGTTCGTCGCGAAAGAATCTGTAGAACTCAAGAGGATATTCCACATTAAGATTGTTGACAACGGCCATGGCATTCCATTGCACGTCATGCTTATTCAACAATTCTATGCCTCTTACAACAGCATCATAAGAACGGCAGCGATAAGCATCATGAAAATGCTTTGGTCCATCGATAGATACCCCGACAAGAAAATTATTTTCTTTGAAAAAGCGACACCACTCTTCGGTTATCAGTGTTCCGTTGGTCTGAATACAATTGTCTATATGCCTGCCTCCAGCATACTTTTGCTGTAAAGACAAGGCATACTTGTAGAAATCAAGTCCACACAATAGAGGTTCACCACCATGCCAGATGAACAACACCTCTGAAGATGTCTGAGCTTCTATATATTGCCTCACGAACTCTTCAAGAACAGCATCTGACATTAGAAAATCAGCGGTTTCATCGTAATAATGGGCTTTCTCCAGATAATAACAATAGCGACACGAGAGATTACACCGAGAACCCACAGGTTTCAGCATGACATAAAGCGGACGGGAGAATGGTGAAGCTGCATTCATATTAGAATTCAACATAAGGAAGTAGTCTGCCGATTGCTTCTGGAGAAAATTTATCGTGCAGTTTCAAATCATCCAGACTCTTTAACGGACCATACAGGCGCCGGTAGTCAACGATGGCCTTTGCCTGGTAATAACTGATATACGGATGCTTGCGCAGCTCATTAATAGAGAGTTTGTTCAGGTTCAACTTGACTGTAACTGGATTCTCTATTACGAAATATTTCATTGACTCTATAGGAAAATCATCAATCTCCTGCAGCTGCCCTACATTTACATATCCGCCTAACCTTTCGCCATAGCGAACGATGGCACGGGCGAACCAACTGCCAATGCCTGGCACTCTCTTTAGCTGATTGGTATCTGCAAGATTAAGAATGATGGTTTCCGGCGAACTGATTTTCATTGGATACTTTAGTGTGTCACGCTTCAAGGTATCATCATTACTGAGCAAGGTAGATGCCGGCAAATAATCTTTTGAAATTCTTATATACGGTTCTAATGCGCGATATTGCTTGACGGTAAGGCCATAAAGACGGGCAAAGTCTGTGGCTTTACGATAAACACCGCCACTTGCCCTATACTTATATATATTACGCACCTGCCATGGCTGTAGCCCTAAACGAAGCAGTTGGGTACTGTCGGCAGTATTGGGGTCGAAATAAAACAATTCCGGTTGCTTCTTCTCTACATCATAATAATAAATAGGCTTCGTTTGCCGATGTTCAGAACGCACAAAAGAAGTGTCGGTTTTTGTACTGTCTACAGATGTCACTCTGCCAGACATATCTCCTTCGGCTGTTATGAACAGCAGAGCCACCAATATAACAGCAACTATGAGCAAGACTATTATCAGTTGTCTGTCGGAACGATGAAAATAATAGCCAGACATTGCTTAATAGTATTAAATTACACCGAACTGATCGAGGAATATCAGAGTTATTCCTATAGGGCAGATGAATCTTACAGCAAACAGATAAAACACAAAAAGCGTGCCCTTTATCGTGCCAAAATTAGTGAATTCATCGCAGACAACCTTTTGTGGTGCTACCCATCCAACATAGACACATGTTAACAATGCTCCCAATGGCAACAATATCTGCGCTGTCAAGAAATCGAAGAAATCCATCAGCGACATTCCGAACAGTTGCAGATTGTCACAAGCTCCAACAGACAGGGAACTGAATATGCAGAGCATACCAGCAACTACTGTTATTATCCAAGCAGCATTCTTTCTGGATAGTTTCAGTTCCTCATGGAAAAAGGCTGTACCAATTTCGTGCATGGAGATGGTGGATGTGAGAGCTGCGAGGGCTAGCAGGGCATAGAAAAATATTGAGATGATATATCCAATAACTGGCATTGCCGCAAATGCTTGTTGGAATACGTTCGGCAGCGTGATGAAGATCAGTGAGGGACCACTATCGGGACTTACTCCTACTGAGAATGCAGCAGGGAATATCATCAGTCCGGCAAGAATGGCAACCAGACAATCCACCAATGCTATCTGACTGGCTGATTTTGCGAGGTTAGTGTTCTTGTCGAAGTAAGAAGCGTATGTACAGAGACATGCCGTGCCTAAACTTAAAGAGAAGAAAGCCTGGCCAAGAGCACTGAGGAAAACGCCACCTGTAAGTTTGCTGAAATCTGGCCTAAGGAGAAAAGTTATGCCCTTGTCCGCTTCAGGCAACATACACGAAGCAACCACAATTATCAGTAAAAGGACAAACAACGTGGGCATCATAAGTTTCGATGCTTTCTCGATACCGTTGCGCACGCCACGTATTACCACCAGATGGGTTATGATAATAAATGTCAAACCCCACAGAATCGGTTTTACAATGCTACCGGAGAAAGAAGCGAAATAGTTGCTCACGAATGCGGCATCACCATTCAGTTGCCCCACGACAGAAGCATACAGATATTGAAGGCACCAACCAGCAACAACAGAATAGAAGCCAAGAATTACCGTTGAAGAGAATATGCCCATCACTCCAACTATCTTCCACCACTTGCTTGACGACAACCGTCCGTAAGCACTCACGGCATTGGAACCTGCATGACGCCCAACAATAAACTCGCTGATCATGCCTGGTATACCTAATAGCAATATACAACCAATATAAATAAGGATAAATGCAGCACCGCCGTTCTGACCTGTCATAAACGGGAAGCGCCAAATGTTGCCCAAACCGACAGCCGAACCAGCCGTAGCGAGAACTATTCCCAGTTTGCTTGCAAAGCCTGCTCTGTTTTGAAGTGCCATGATTATGAATTTAGATTATACCAAACTGATGGAGGAAAATAAGCAAAATACATATCGGACAGATGTATTTGATGCTCAACAGATACCATTTGAATGCACTTGAACGAAGCGTTCCATCATTGGAATACTCATCGCGCACCAACTTATGAGGTACATAATAACCAATGAACAAACATGTGAGGAATCCGGCAACAGGCAGGAATATCTGCCCAGTAACAAAGTCGAACAAATCAAACAAAGGCATGCCAAACAACTGTAAACCATCGACAGCCCCTAGCGACAATGAACAGAACGCTCCGACAATACAACACGACGCAGTGACAATGATTGCTGCTGTGCTGCGACTTATATTGAGTTCCTCATGTAGAAAAGCAGTATTTACCTCGTGCAATGAAATCAATGACGTAAGCGCAGCAAGAGACAACAACCCATAGAAAAGAATTGCTATTACATAACCAACGATTGGCATAGCAGAGAATGCCTGATTAAACACATTGGGCAATGTAATAAATATCAGCGAAGGGCCGCTATCCGGACTTATGCCAACGGAGAAGGCAGCCGGGAATATCATCAGTCCGGCAAGAATGGCAATCATTGTATCAATAAGACCAATCTGAACTGCCGAACGTGGCAAGTTTGTCTGACGATTAAAATATGATGCATACGTGCAAAGGCAACCCATACCGATACTCATAGAATAAAAGGCCTGACCTAAAGCACCGAGAAACACATCGCCATTCAACTTACTGAAATCAGGATTGAAAAGAAACGAAACACCTTTATCAGCATTTGGAAGCATGCAGGAGGCGATAACGATTACCAGAAGCAATATGAACAGTGTGGGCATCATCATTTTAGAAGCCTTTTCAATACCGCCACGCACACCGCGTGCTATAATCAAGTAAGTGGCCAAAAGAATAACCACTGTCCACATAATAGGTTTGACTGCATCGGTCTCAAACGAAACGAAATAGTTCTTAATGAAATCCGGGTCACCATTCAACTGCCCGAAGATGGATGCATAGATATATTGCAGACACCATCCTGACACAACGGCATAATAGCCTGTGATGAGAAATCCGGTGAGCACGCTGATATAACCGATTATTGCCCAGGGTGTTCCATTGGCAATGTTGCGATATGCACGTGCCGTATTGGCTTGAGAGTGACGACCGATGATAAACTCACTAATCATACATGGCAATCCGAACAGCAAAACACAACCTATGTATATGAAGATAAATGCAGCGCCACCATTCTCACCTGCCATATAAGGGAAGCGCCATACATTGCCCAAACCGACAGCAGAACCTGCCGTGGCAAGAATTATACCTATTTTGCTACCGAAATTTGCTCTTTCTGTTTGTGCCATAATTACATTCTTTCAAAATCTATTGCAAAAATATAAAATAATTCTTACTTTTGCACCCTAATTATCAGTAATTATGACTTGTTTGTTTCATTTATTAAGAAAATACCCCATAACGATAGTTATGTACATCGTTGTTCTATATCTTTCATTCTTCACCCCGCCAAAGGTTGACTTAGGTAATGTAAGGTTTATAGACAAGTGGACCCACATCGTTATGTATGCAGGCACGTGTGGAGTAATGTGGTTTGAATATCTACGCCAACACAACAGAATAACGGAAAAGTGCAAACTCTTTTTGCTTATTTGGCTTGCACCTGTAGTATTTAGCGGTATAGTCGAACTGCTTCAGGAATACTGCACCGGAGGCAGACGAAGCGGTGATTGGCTTGACTTGGCTGCAAACACAGTAGGAGTAAGTCTTGCGGCGATTATCGGTCTTCTTGCTGCAAAGAAGCGCCCCAAATGACAAAAGGGAATTTGCGCAAATGGGAGTTATAGAAACGACGGTCGCCAGTTACCTCTCTACCGATGAAATGGGGCTTTTCGAACGTTTCGTCTTCAGATTGAAGTTCTACTTCTGCCATAACCAGTCCCTCATTGTCGCCATAAAACTCGTCAACCTCAAACACATGGTTGCCCGAACGCACGAGGTAGCGTGTCTTGTCGATGATGCCAGGTTCACATAGTTTGAACAGTTGCTCTGCTTCTTCAAGCGTTATCTCCTTCTCAAACTCATAGCGGCTCATCCCCTTACCATCAGACGGACCCTTAATAGTAAGATATCCGCAGTCGCCACGCCTACGAACCCTTACGGTACGTCCGTGACCACTGCAGATATACCCTTGTTTTATACGGCTGCTATCATAAGCCAACAGCTTATAATCATCACTGCACACTAAGAACTTGCGTTCTATTTCTAATCCGCTCATTCGTTAAGCCATAACAAAACTTATCCAGCCAACATAGCAAACTGCCATTGCTATCAAGATACCGATAATCCACATTACGATATTCTTGCCCTGCTGTTCTTGTTTCTTAGCGTATGCTTCACGCTTTGCATCATTTTTCTTAATCTTTGCCATAGTTATTTGATTTTTATTAAGTTAATAATTCTTGAGTTTATAAGTCATTAAGTTGACTAGTTATTACATTATTGTATTAGAAGATATATCACTCCTCATTCACTGGGAACTCCATCAGATATGCCTTGATAAATCCGTCTATTTTTCCGTTCATCACTCCATCAACATCTGTTGTCTGGAAGTTTGTGCGATGGTCTTTAACACGACGGTCGTCGAACACATAGCTTCTGATCTGGCTTCCCCACTCTATCTTTTTCTTGCCAGCCTCTATCTTTGCCTGAGCCTCTAGGCGCTTCTTCATCGCGCGGTCGTAGAGTTGTGACTTCAAAAGACGCATGGCATTGTTACGGTTTTCCAGCTGCTTACGGCTTTCTGTGTTTTCAATAAGGATTTCTTCTTCCTCGCCAGTGTCAGGATCTGTATATTGATAGCGCAAACGCACACCAGTCTCCACCTTGTTCACATTCTGGCC
>JAFQQY010000010.1 GCA_017410365.1 Prevotella sp. | reverse complement strand
ATTTTATTCATTTTCTTAGCAGAGGTAAGAGACTACTAAGTTACTGAAAACCAGGCACTTGACCAAATTTTATTAGTTATATTATGTTAAAGTAACTCATTGATTTTTAAGCGATTAAATGTATTATTAACTAAGTATTATAATAAAGACATCTGCACCTTTTTCCAAAAGAGGGCGCTCTGACATTGCAGTAATCTTGTTTTGAGAATGAGAATATACTTTGCACAGTCCTTTTTGTTCACGATTCCACAAGAAGTAACATACACCACCCTCTATAGCAACACCAGGGAAACAGTCGTTTGCATTTCCAAAATCGTGAATTTCTCTTATATGTTCGTCATGGAGCATTTCATCTCGAAAATCATCTAAGCCTTTGCCACCTGTGAACCATCTTGATGGTACAATCATAGTTAGATATCGAGGATTTAGTTTTTTAGCTTGTTGGATAAACTTATGATATATTGGCATTGCACTACTACCTGTTCCACCTCCATCACTCAACTGATACGGCGGATTCCCAATAATAACATCGAATTTCATATTGAATAGTTTCTTTACATCTAAATTATGAATAAACTGATAAGCGTGGGTTTCAAGGTCTGCCCCACGGTCGTACTCGCTCTTAGAAGCACCGCAATAAATACACTTTCCTGCACTCCAAGTGTGCTTTATGCGCTGATAGATGATGTTTCCTTGCGGCTTGTCTTCAGGAAACTGATATGCCGAGAACTCGCTGCTTGGGAACTTGCTGCAATATACGCTGCGTCGAGAAAGCAGACTGGTCAGTTCGGTGATGGCAATGCCAAAGAGTTGCTTCAAGAATATATGCTCCAACCGCTTTTCAAGGTCGGGAATCTGCTGCTCAAGTCCTTTTATCAGTCGCTTGGCTATCTCACGCAGAAACACTCCGCTCTTGCAACAAGGGTCAAGAAACGTGGTGTCGGGATTCTCAAACAGTTCCTGCGGCAACATGTCCAGTATCTTGTTTGCCAGTTCGGGCGGAGTAAACACTTCATCGTTGCTCAGGTTGGCTATACACGACAGCACGTCGGGATTATATACATTATTAAATAGGCTACTGTTTTCCATAGTCTTGCACCTTTTTATAGTGAGTAATATATCTTCTCAGAAACACGCCGCCCT
Organism: Prevotella sp.; assembly: GCA_017410365.1. Classification (GTDB taxonomy): domain Bacteria; phylum Bacteroidota; class Bacteroidia; order Bacteroidales; family Bacteroidaceae; genus Prevotella. The sequence continues at coordinate 37,902 of JAFQQY010000010.1, read as the reverse complement.
CTTCCTTCTGTTCTTCGGTAAGTGCGAAGAGATTGCCCATACCATTCTCAGTACTTGTATCGTTGTAAAGAAGAAGGTCATCCATAGTGTAATCAGAACGTTGCATCTGGGTTCCGCCAATCAACGTCCATTCAGAAAAAACGATGGGTGCATTCGTGTCGTTCCCATCAGCGTCAACACACTTCAATGTGAGCGCATTGCCGTTGATGATGTTTCGGCCGATGATGAAGCGGGCAGCCTCACGAGCCTCGTCAGAAGCATCGCCATCACAGTGGGCGGTGTACTCTTCGTTCCAAATGGAGAAAAGACGCTCACGGCATGCGAGCACATTATCGTTCATTATGTCAACGCCATAGAGACTGCCGATGGCAACAATAGCCATCTTCTCATAGTCGCGGCTACTCTTCTTGTATTTCCTACGCAGTTCTGTAAGCTTACGTCTGAGAATAGCGGCAAGAAAATTCCCGTCGCCGCAAGCAGGTTCCAAGAAACGTGAATCAGGGCGCAAGCACTCATCTGCCACAAGGTCGAGCATGGCATTCACCTCCCTTTCGGCTGTGAACACCTCGCCCCGCTCTGCCACTCGCTCTTTAGATTTTATCTGACTAGTATCACGTTGCACACCGCTATATGCACAGCATGCAACACTATTACAATTCTTCGCCATAGTGCATTAATAGTTTTAAGTTTAATTCAACTTTTGCAAGCTCCGATTGTCTTTTAGATAGCAGGAGATAAAAGGAGGCAGATGAAGATAGAAGGAGATAAAAGACATTTGTCTTGATGCAGAACATCCGCTTGCCAAAGTATCGTCATCTATCTTCGCCGCTGAAAGCGGCATATCTTCCTTTAACTTCATATATCTTCTTGACATACGAAACTTGACGCTTTAACTAAAATGCGCTGCGTGATTAAAAACAAAAGCATGGCCAAACACCCTCTGCACGTATCGTATAGATACAAAACGTGGACGATACTCGTCCAACATTCCAGGTGTTTGGCCATACCTAAGTCAACAGACAAGCACGCCCACGAATATCGTGGACGTTTACTTGAATACTGTCAACTTTCTTCTGCGGCCAAACTTCGGAATGTTAATAAACAGCAAACGCTAATTTTTCCCTCGAAAATGGTTGTGCAGTCTTCGCCAAGACTAACAAACCAGTTGCAAAGATAGAATAAAATGCGGAGAACGCAAAGAAGAATCGGAATTTTATTTATGGCAAAGTTTTAAGACCACTTTTTTCGCAGAACGATTGTTTACACTAATAGGATGAAAAACAAAACCATAAAATAATCTTTATTAATAGCCAATTAGATTTAAATGAGAGCGATGAGTTTCAAAAATCTCAGGTAAAGTATTTTACAGAAGAGTGGTGCGGTTGAATGATTGAATGATTGAACGATTGAATAATTGAACGATTGAATAATTGAAGAACAGAAATCCTTTAAATCTCCAAATCCCTAGAAAGAAGTTTATCTCCAAATTACTTCCCAAGATTTTAAAAAATCAATTTTCTCATACATCCTACATTTTTGCATGTAAGACATTAAGCCATAGAGCGTTAAGTGCAGTGTAGGAGGATTTCAATCCTACATTTTTTGGCCGTTTTTCGGTGCATTTTGGTAATTTTAACAAATTTAGGTAGTAAAGATTGGTATTTCTAAAAGGCCGTTTTAGACTTCTGAAAGGGCCGTTTGGGTATCGTAACTGGGCCGTTTGGGTGTCAAAAGTGATGCATTTAGGAGTGCTAACCGCACCACTTTTAGGAAAAGCCTCTCCCCCGCCCCTCTAAAGGAAAAGCCCCCACCTAAACTCCCCCTTGGGGGAGGGACTTAAAGCCTCTCCCCAACCCCTCTCCTGGAGAGGGGCTTTTGTATTAGGATTTTTGGGATTTTTGTCTTTGTGTCTAAGGATATTATTATGTTTTTGTGTCTAAGGATTTGGGGATTTAAAGGATTTTTTGTCTTTATGTCTAAGAATAATATACGTCTTTGTGTATAAGGATTTTGGGATTTATAGGATTTTTGTCTTTATGTTTAAGGATATTATTATGTTTTTGTGTCTAGGGATTTGGGGATTTATTGGATAAAGATTTGTAAATATACTACCCTAACAACCACTCTATAATATTGATGATTTTGATTGTTTTGCCGTTATTTCAATAACAAGCTGAAAATCTTTTGGTTACGCAAATAAAGTGTGTTAAAATGCAAGTTTTTGCTCTCTAAAGTGGGTTAAAATGCAAGTTTTTCACTTCCAAAGTGGGTTAAAATGCAAGTTTTCGACTTCTAAAGTGGGTTAAAATGCAAGAAAGGAGGACTTTCATCCCCCTTTCTATTGTGATTCTCTTAATTCTTCTATAAGTTCATCAAGAATATAACCATCACTCATCAAATGAAGACCGTATTTTGGATTAGACATTTGCTGATATACGTTTGTTGAATAATACAAAGATAGTGCGCGCTCAGCATCAATAGCCAAGGCATCTGCCAGCAACATTATTATACGGCTCTGTTTACGCCAAAGTACTGTATCTCTCATTGTCAATCCTCCATCTCTACTGTTTCAGACGCAATAAACGACAAGTATTTATCTGCTATGTCTTGATTCAAAATACAAATCTGATGATTTACTTGCTTGTATTTCAATTGACCCAGTGCTTGCTCGGCTGTGATAATTCCATTTTCATAGTCTTCTACCGTGTCAATAACATTGTCATTGGCAACACCACCTTCTACCATATCATATTGTTGATGCAGTACTCCGCCTCTTCGGCAGTCAACTACATATTCCAGCCATTCGATATCGTAATTTTCAAATACTTTCACACGAAATCCACCAGACTTTATGGCTTCATCGTCAAAAGAATAGGATGATAGAATGGGGCGGGCATTACGACCTTTTCTTTCTGCTATTGTAATGGCCCATGATTCTGCCTGCTTTTGAAGTTTAGTAAGATAAAAGCCTTGACCAAAATCTACTTTTTTTCTACCTAACTTCACAAGCGGAGTTGAAACTAATATGTAAGAACCATGAAAAAGAGTAATCATTCTTCAGCCTCCCAATTTAATAATGTTTCGCAAATGTCATCTGCCACCCAGTCAAGACTTTGGGTGTGAAGGTCGTCGTACTTATTTATCAGGCGGCGACGTATCAGCCCTTGCTTAAGCAACCTATCATGCATTTCCTTGCCAGAAACGCCCATCTTTCTGGCTCCACTCTCAATTGCCATAAATGCGAAATGAATGCGCCTGTAAGTTTCGTTGTCTGTATAGTTCACTGGTTTCATTTGCATAATGAATTTCTTTAGAATTGCATGTAATTGGTTGCTATATTTTTCAGCGACAAAGATAGAAAAATATTTTGAAATAACTAAATAGAACTTAGATATTCTTAGTTTTTCCAAGACACTTTGCAGAAATATGGCGAGGGAGGATGCTTTTAATTTATTATTTGGCATTTTTTCACACTATCATTTGCCGTTGAGAAGCATTTTTTTTGTACCTTTGCGGTTTGTAGATGTAATTTGATTATGAAAATAGGTTTTGATAACAAAAAATATCTGAAGATACAATCCGAGCGAATCAAAGAGCGAATTGCTCAGTTCGGAGATAAATTGTACCTCGAATTTGGCGGCAAATTGTTTGATGACAATCACGCCAGTCGTGTGCTTCCAGGATTCCAGCCTGACAGCAAGTTGCAGATGTTGATGCAGTTGAGCGAATATGCTGAAATCGTTATTGTAATCAGTGCTCTTGACATCGAGAAAAACAAGATGCGCAGCGATTTGGGTATCACTTACGACGAGGATGTGCTTCGCCTGCGCGGAGAGTTCGAGAAAGTGGGACTGCATGTAGGAGGTGTTGTCATTACCCACTACAACGGCCAGTCAAGTGCCGATGCTTATAGAAATCGCTTGGAACGCCTCGGCATAAAGGTGTATTATCATTATACGATAGAGGGTTACCCGAACAACGTGGCGCTGATTGACTCTGACGATGGTTTTGGCAAGAACGACTACGTGGAGACGGAGCGCCCGCTGGTGGTGGTTACGGCTCCAGGACCGGGCAGCGGCAAGATGGCTGTTTGCCTGAGCCAGCTCTATCAGGAGAACAAGCGAAACGTCAAGGCGGGATATGCTAAGTTTGAGACGTTCCCTGTGTGGAACCTGCCGCTAAAGCACCCTGTGAACATGGCTTATGAGGCTGCTACGGCCGACCTTAACGATGTGAACATGATTGACCCGTTCCATCTGGAGGCTTATGGCAACATTGCCGTGAACTACAATCGCGACATAGAGATATTCCCTGTGCTGAATGCCATCTTCGAGGGTATCTATGGCGAGAGCCCATACAAGTCGCCAACGGACATGGGCGTTAACATGATTGGCAACTGCATGAGCGCGGAGGATGTTTGCTGCAGCGCTGCCCGCGAGGAAATTATCCGCCGTTATTACTATGCTTTGTGCAATCTGGCTGAAAAGGGAAACAACGAGAATGAGGTGAACAAGATTTCTCTTATCATGAAGCAGGCTAAGCTGACACCTGAGTATCGTCGCACGACCGTGGCTGCTCATGAAAGACGCGAACTGTCTGGCGGTGTGGCCAGTGCTGCCATAGAGCTTCAGAACGGAACCATAATTACCGCACGTTCCAGTTCTTTGTTAGGTCCGTGTGCCGCCTTATTGCTCAATGCCACAAAACATCTGGCAGGCATACCTCATGAGAAGCGACTGATTCCGGAAGAACTGATTGCTCCTATTCAGAAGACTAAGGTGGAATATCTGCATGGTCATAACCCGCGCCTGCACATGGACGAGGTGCTTGTGGCTCTTTCTTTGCTGAGCAACCAAGATGAGGACTGCAGAAAAGCGCTCGACCAAGTGCCCAAGCTGCAGGGCTGTCAGGTACACTGTACGGTTATGATGAGCGAAGTGGACCGCAAGGTGTTCAAGAAACTGGGCATCGGTCTTACTTGCGACCCGGTGAAGAAGATAGAATAAGATTTTGTTGATATAAAAAAGAAGAAAGGGGGATGTTTGATTACATTCCCCTTTCTTTGTATATCCGTTCTTTTGCTTCGTTTATCTTCTGAAGCTTCTGTTCTGCCGCACGGCGTATGTCCTCGCCAAGAGTGGCCACGCGGTCGGGATGATGCTGAAGAGCCAGTTTGCGGTAGGCCTTGCGCACCTCGTCGTCGGTGGCATCGGGACTGACGCCAAGCACCTTGTAGGCTTCTTCAAGACTGCCTCCGCCAAGGTTGAGCACAGACTCAAGGTCGGCATCTGATATCTGCATCCAGAGGGCACAGTCTCTTATGGCCTTAATCTCGTCGGACGTTACTCTGCCGTCGGCCTTGCTGATGGCTGACAGGAAACTGAGCAGTTGCAGACGCTCGGCATAAGGCATGTTCATGGCTATCTGCTGACAACACTGGCGGACGGTGTTCTGATAGGTAGCGCTACCCTGTCGCTTCTGCTCCTCAAAGAGTTTGAGCAGTATCTGTTCGCCCTGTCGCACGGCTGCTTCACCGAAGTTATTGCGCAGGAAGTTGCGCACGAACTCCATTTCAGAATGCATCACCTTGCCGTCGGCTCTGATGATGTATGCCATGAGCACAAGCAGGGCAAAGAGGAAGTTGTTGCGGTGTCCCTCATTGCCATAGACATCAGAGAAGCTGCGCTCACCTGAGTTTGATTCATTACTTACACTATCAAGTCCTTTATCGAACCAGTGGCCAAGGACTACGCCTGCCAATGCTCCAAACATGCCGCCGGTCATCCAACCGACTATGCCGCCTATCCATTTTCCAATTGCCATATTTTTTTATATTTAGTTAACGAGTTGTATTTTAAGTTGACGAGTTGTTTGATTTTGAGGAGTTCAGGAGTGACTTTTAAAGGAGTTCAGGAGTTCAGGAGTGTAGGAGTTCAGACGTATGCTTTGGTAACAGTCTTCAATCTCTCAATCCTTCAATTTTTATTTGGAACTGCTTACTCCCCTCTCATTATGGAGAGGGGTCGGGGGTGAGGCTCCTTTCCTCTCCGACACATACATTCCTATCAGTATCAATATACTTCCTATCAAAAAGTATGCCGTAATTTGTTCGCCAAGCACCAACCACGCCGCAACTATCGTTGCAATGGGGTTCAGATACACCCAGTTGATGGCCTGCACAGCTCCCAGGCGACCTATGCACCAGTTCCACGTGAGGAAGCAGACCATGGAGGCCACGACACTGAGGAAGAGGAGATTGGCGAGTACTGCCGGTTGAAGGAGAGCATCCATCAACGGGAAGCCCGGCACAGCTATGTAATAAGGCAGAACGGTGAGCACTCCATAGAAGAACACCTTGCGCGTGATGAACAGCGATGAGTAGCGCTGCAGGGCTGGTTTCATCATGAGCGAATAGAATGCCCAACTGAGACAGGCTATGAAGGCAAGCACATCGCCTACGGGCGAGAGATTGAGCACGAAGCGACCGTTAAGAACCACGATGACCATGCCCAGACATGCCACTACGGACCCAGCCAGTTGCATGATTTTCAGGCGCTCGCTGTTGTAGAACATCCTGTAGATGAGCATCGTAAGCAGCGGACAGGAGCAAACGATGAGCGAGGTGTTGGTGGCGGTGGTGAACCGTAGTGCCTCGTTTTCTGCAAGGAAATAGACGGACCCGCCTGTCACTCCAAGGGCGAGCATGAGCAGTTCGTCCTTCCATGAGTCGGCAAACCACTTATGCCTTGCGCCCTTCTGCCAATAAAGCGAGAAGCCGAGCATCAGCAGATAGGCAATGACGAAGCGCAAGGTGAATATCTGAGCGGGCGAAATACCGTTGTATATCAACAGCTTAGTCCACACAAACGTCGTTCCCCAAATGGCTACCGTGACAAATGCCACTATATGGGCAAATATATCTGACTCTTTTTTCATAAAATCTTTGCAAAGGTAATAAAAAGTTGACGAGTTGACAAGTAAACGAGTAAACAAGTTAAGTGTTACAGTTGACAAGTTGACAAGTAAACGAGTTGACAAGTTAAGTGTTACAGTTGACAAGTTGACAAGTAAACGAGTAAACAAGTTAAGTGACTCGGAAACAAGTAACTCATCAACTTAAAGTATCAACTCGTCAACTTGTCAACTCGTTAACTCATCAACTAAAAGTAATAACTTGTTTACTCGTCAACTTGTTTACTCGTTTACTAAAAAATTATTACCTTTGCACCCATGTACAAGATTCATTTTGCGCCACTGCAAGGCTATACGGAAGATGCATACAGACGTTTGCACAAGAGGTTTTTCGGAGGAATAGACACGTACACTACCCCATTCGTAAGACTGGAGCACGGAACGGTGAGGAGTAAGGACATGCGCGACGTGAGACCTGAGTTTAACGAGGGCGTTAACGTTGTGCCTCAAATCATTGCCAATGACGGCGAGGAGATGCGCGTGCTTGTTGAGTATCTTAAGACATTGGGATACAGGAGGATAGACGTGAATGCAGGTTGTCCGTTCCCGTTGCAGACACGCCATGGAAGAGGTGCCGGTTTGCTTACTGTTCCGGATAAGTTGAATGAAATTGCTGCGGTGATGAACGACAACCCTGATGTTGTTTTCTCTCTGAAGATGCGCCTAGGATTTGACGACGCCAGTCAATGGCAACAATGTATCGGCATCATCAACGGCATGCCGCTTTGCCACGTGACCATGCACCCGCGCATAGCCACACAGCAGTATAAGGGTGAAGTGAACATGAACGCTTTCGACGAGTTTCTTGCCCTTTGCAAGCATCCTGTGGTGTATAACGGCGACATCTGCAGCGTCGATGACATCAGGAGTCTGGAGGAAAAATACGGTGAGCGGTTGGCAGGCGTGATGATTGGCAGAGGACTGCTTGCCCGTCCTTCGATGGCAGAGGAATATGCGTCGGGAACACCGCTAAGTCAAGGCACATTGATAATGAAAATCAAGCAGATGCACGAGGCGTTGCTTGAGCACTACACAAAAGTTATCCCAGGAGAGGCGCAGCAACTGATGAAGATACGCTCCTTCTGGGACTATCTGGAACCGACAATCGGACGAAAGCAATGGAAGAAAATCGTCAAGGCGGGGAATATGAAGAATTACCTTTGTAGAGTTGAAGAAGCCTCACCCCCGCCCCTCTCCATAATGAGAGGGGAGTAGGAACCTCCCTGCCCCCTGCTAACTTCTTAGAATGGTTTCAAGCCTTCCCTCCTTCGGAGGGTTGGGGGGAGGCCTCCTCAATTCTCATCCACATTCTTCCTAATCTTAGTCAGATACCCCTTCATGCCTTCGGCATCCTTTTTGTCGATTATCTCAAGCAAGTCTTTCAACTCCTCGCGAATCTGCGCCACTTGGTCGTGCGTATATGGATTGAAAAGAATCTCCTGCAAGAGGTAGTCGTCTTCGCTGAGCACACCCTTGGCTATGCGCATATGGCGCTTGAAGGTGGTGCCCGGCGCATCCTGATGCTTCATCACGGCAGCGAACACGAATGTGCTGACGAACGGAATACTCAATGAGTAGGCCACGGTCTTGTCGTGCTCCTCGAATGTATATTCATAGATGTTGAGGTCGAGTCGGCTATACAAGTCTTTAAAGAATATACGTCCCATATAGTCGCCCTCGCTGATGATGATGGCATTCTCCTCGCGCAGGTTGCTGAGGTTGGCAAACGTAGGACCGAACATAGGGTGAGTAGAAACGTAGGGATGGCCGCATTGCATATAGAAATCGCGCAAGCCTGTCTTTACCGATGATATATCGCTGATGATACACTCTTTTGGCAGATATGGCATCACTTCTTCAAAAGCCGGTATGGTATATTTCACCGTTACGGCATTGATAACCAGTTCGGGATGGAACTCCCTAACTTCTTCGAGCGTTGTGAGACGCTGACAGTTATATGTAAATCGCATGCGCTTAGGGTCTTTCTCATACACCGCCGTTTCGTGGTCGAAACTGAGCAGGTCAAGGAAGAATGCTCCCATCTTGCCTGCGCCAAGGACTAGTATTTTCATATTTTGTTTATTTAAGTTGACGAGTTGACGAGTTGACAAGTTGACGAGTTGATACTTTAAGTTAATGAGTTACTTGTTTCCGAATCACTTAACTTGTTTACTCGTTTACTTGTTAACTTGTCTACTAAACTACTTATTCAATATCTCAATCTGCTGACGCACAGACTCTTCGTGCACTTCCTCGAAAATCTTCTTTACGAACTTTGCGCCCATTCCGCACAGAGCACCTTGCGCTCCGCGCTTCTCAAGAATCTCATTGTAGCGGGCTGTCTGAAGAACGGTCATGTTGTGTTCTTTCTTGTACTGGCCAATCTCACGGCAAACACGCATACGCTTGGCGAGCAAGTCCATCAGCTGATTGTCAAGTTCGTCAATCTGCTTGCGAAGAACGTTGATGCCTTCTGTTGTAACAGACTCGTTGCGAACGACAAGCAGACTGAGAATATAGTCAAGCACATCTGGCGTTACCTGCTGCTTGGCATCGCTCCACGCCTTGTCCGGTTCGCAATGGCTTTCAACGATAAGTCCGTCGAAACCTAAGTCCATGGCCTGCTGACACAATGGTGCTATCAGTTCGCGTGTGCCACCGATATGGCTTGGGTCGCAGATGATAGGCAACTCAGGCAGACGGCGATGAAGTTCGATAGGTATCTGCCACATTGGCAGGTTGCGATAAATCTTCTTGTCGTAAGAAGAGAAACCACGGTGAATGGCACCGAGTCGCTTTATACCTGCCTGGTTGATGCGCTCCAGAGCACCAATCCACAGTTCGAGGTCGGGATTGACAGGGTTCTTGACCAGTACCGGCACGTCAACACCTTTCAGCGAGTCTGCCAATGCCTGCATAGCGAATGGGTTGGCAGAGGTGCGAGCACCAACCCAAAGCACGTCAACACCATATTTCAGAGCCAGTTCCACATGTTCTGGCGTTGCCACTTCTGTAGAAATGAGCATGCCTGTTTCTTTCTTTACCTGTGCAAGCCATGGCAGTGCCGCCTCGCCATTGCCTTCGAATCCTCCCGGCTTGGTACGCGGTTTCCACACACCGGCACGGAAGATGTGGCATCCTTTTTCTGCCAGCTGCTTGGCGGTACACATCACTTGCTCCTCTGTCTCTGCCGAACAAGGACCGGCAATAACCAAAGGTCTATCACTATCACATGGTAAATTCAGTTTCTCTAATTCTAAATCCATAATATTTTATTTTTTAGTTGACAAGTAAACAAGTTGACAAGTTGACGAGTTAATTGTTATAGTTAACAAGTTAACGAGTTTACAAGTTGTTACTTACAGTTATTAAGTTCATGAGTACTTTCTACTCCCCTCTCATTATGGAGAGGGGTTAGGGGGTGAGGCTTTTTATCCTCCTCAGCGCCTCTTCCAACTTCTCCTCCTTAGCACAAAGGGAGATGCGGATGTATCGCTTGCCGTTTGAACCGAAGATGAAGCCGGGGGTGATGAAGACGCGGGCTTCGTGCAACACACGCTCTGTCAGTACCTCTACATCGTCGTACTCGTCGGGGATGCGCCCCCAGAGGAACATGCCCACCTGCTTGTTGTCGTACTTACAACCAAGCACATCCATAATCTGTTCGGCATACTTGCGGCGTCGGGCGTATGTCTCTATGTTTGCTTGCACATGCCATTCTGCCTCGTTGCGCAAAGCCTCTGCTGCTGCAAGCTGGAGACCGCGGAATGTTCCGCTGTCGATATTGCTCTTGACCTTCATTATCCAACTGATGAATGTGGCATTGGTCATGCACATACCTACACGCCAGCCGGGCATGTTGTGACTCTTTGACATAGAGTTGAACTCTATGCAGCAGTCTTTCGCTCCTTCTACCTGCAACAACGATATCGGTTTCTCATTCAGGATGAACGAATATGGGTTGTCGTTAACCACAACTATGCCGTGCTTCTTGGCAAAAGCCACAAGGCGCTCGTATGTCTCCATCTGCGCATTGCCGCCTGTTGGCATGTTAGGATAGTTGGTCCACATCAGTTTCACACGACTAAGGTCCATGCTCTCCAGTTCTTCGAAATCTGGTTGCCAACCGTTATCCTCGCAAAGATTGTAGTTTACCACCTTGGCACCTAAGAGCTTGCTTAGAGAGGTGTATGTAGGATAACCTGGATTAGGCACCAGCACCTCGTCGCCAGGATTTACAAAAGCCAGAGTTACATGAAGTATGCCCTCTTTTGAACCAATAAGAGGCAGCACCTCGCTCTTGGCATCAAGTTCTACGCCATACCAACGCTTGTAGAAATCGGCCATGGCTTCACGAAGTTCTGGCGTACCGCCTGTTGGCTGATAGCCGTGGGTATCGCTGCGGCGCGCTGTTTCGCACAGTTTCTCTACTGTCTGTTCTGACGGCGGCATGTCAGGACTGCCTATTGCCAGACTGATTATGTCTTTTCCTTCGGCATTCAGGGCTGCCACTTCTTTCAGCTTGCGACTGAAATAGTATTCGCTGACCAGCGAGAGGCGGTCGGCAGGCTGTATGTTAGTCAACTTGTTTTCCATCTTTGTATTCTCCTAAAATCTTTAGTTCTTTTGTTAATGGCATTATAGCATCTATGCTCTGACGATAGCGAGTAAGATTGTTGTATGTAACATCGACGTAGAACATATACTCCCACTCGTGACCGATAATCGGCAGCGACTGAATCTTGGTGAGGTTTATCTTGTAGAAGTTCAGTATGCTGAGCACCTGCGACAACGAACCTTCTTCGTGAGGCAGCGAGAAGACAAGGCTTGACTTGTTGGTCTCTGCCAACGGGCGAAGGAAGTCGGCCTTGCGCTGGTCGCAAACAACAAGGAAACGGGTGAAGTTGTGCTTGTTGTCCTCGATATGTGCCTCAAGTATCTTCATGCCATACATATTGGCTGCATCTACGCTGCATATAGCTGCCCAACCCTTGCACTGATGCTCAGCAATGTATTGTGCGGAACCGGCTGTATCTTCTGCCTCAACGGCTTTCAAACCTGAGTGAGCGGCCAAGAAACATCGGCACTGCTGCAGGGCTACAGGGTGAGAGTGTACTTCATTAATGCTATCCCAATCGTCTTCAGGCAGACAGCAGATGCAATGCGAGATATGGAGTTTGTGCTCGCCAACCACAGCAGCACCTGAATCGCGAAGCAACTCATAGTTATGAAGCAAGCTGCCGGCAATGGTATTCTCTATGGCAGTCATTCCGATAACAGTAGGGTCTTGCTTGATATTCTCAAACACCTGTTCAAACGTAGAACAGCATATCAACTGCACCTGCTCGCCCTCGAAATACTGATGGGCTGCTATGTCGTGGAACGAACCTAACTCTCCTTGTATGGCAATTCTTTTCATCTTTATTCTCTTTATGTAAAAATCCCGCCTCATTCAGAATGAAGCGGGACTGTTGAATATCTTTATTGATTTATTCTTGTCATAAGTTGAAATCTACACGCAACTTCCCGCTTCACAGAGCCCTGCAAAGTAAAAATAAAAGTAATAAAAAGATGCGCTAAATAGATTCATATCTGTTTTCTTGTTTTTTTGTTTAACGACTGCAAAAGTATAACTTTTAGGCGAAACGAACAAATAAAATGACAGAAAAAATCTATTTTAACTGCCATTTTGTTGTTTTCCGCTATATTCCGAACGGATTAAGATTGCTATATGCCTGCTTCACCTTATGCTCCACGCCATCGGCTGAATAGTCGCCACTGACGTTTGACAATGCATCGGGCATCAGTTCGAGCAATTTCTCTACATCTTCCTTTGCACCTATGGTATCGCCCTGTTCGAACTTCACCTTGCCTCGTTCCTTATAGGCATCGGCATTAAACGGATTGACATCTATTACCTTATTATATATGGCTATGGCTTCTGCTGCCTTTCCTTTTGCATGCTCGATGCGGGCCTTCAACATCAGTACATCCTCGTTATCTGGCACTACAGACAACAGATAGTCGGCATCTGCATCTGCCGATTGCATATCGCCCATTGCCAACAGCAGTCTGCCGCGCTGCAGATAGGCGTCGCCCAATCCTTCGTTAAGGCTGATGGCTTTGGTGAACATTGCTATAGCTTCTATCATCTTGCCCTGCCCTACCAGTGCCTGACCATTAAGCAGGTGGGCAGTTGCCGATTCCGGTTCTATCTCCATTGCCTTGGCACATGTTGCTGTCATTGCTTCGTAGTCTTCTTGCATAAAAGCCAATCGTGCCATCTGCAGATATACGCCGACATTATCGGGTACTAATTCCGCCAAACGACTTAGCGTGGCCATAGCCTCATCCAGTTGTCCGGCACGCATGTAGCATTGTGCAAGATAATCCATGCACTCGCCGTCTTCCTGTATGGCAAGAGCTTCGGTAAAGCATCTTACCGCATAGTCAACCTGTCCCATCTTCATGGCCTTGACACCGTCATACTTAAAGAGGTCGAACTTCTTCGACACCTCTGCCGCCTGTTCCTGTTCTGGCGTCTTCTCATCGCCGCCAAACAATAAATTCCACAAACCCATTTATAATGCTTGATTTTTTAAATTATTTGAAGTTATGAAGTTAAGTAGTTAAGCCGAATGCTTTCTTTCTCCCCCTCTTAGGGAGAGGGGTCGGGGGGGTGAGGCCTCCCTTCTTACTTATCCTCCAAGAACAACGGGTCTTCCGGCATCACCATCAGAGGTTTCTGCTCGTTTGCCTTCAGAATATCTTCTGGCACGTACTTCTTGTCAACCACCAGACGGAAGGTATATTCGCGCCACCAACGGTCTGACATTATCATACATCCCTGCTGTCCCCATGCAGCACCCCAACTGTTCTCTACCTTCCACTGTGTAGCCTTGCCGTTCTCATCGAGGTCAACAGCAGTAAGCGTCATTGCGTGTGTAGAACCGCTATCATAGGTGCTTATGCGCTGAGCCTTGTCCATAGTGAATGTTGTGCCAAAGAGCGAACCATAGTCATAATTATCGAGGTCGGCATAACCTTGTTCGCGGTCGAGCATCTTAGCCACATCGTAAGAACTATACAGTTTTTTGCCGTCCTTAAGCGATGCGATGGCCATCTTCTCTATCTCGTCCATTGGCAGGTTGATGTACTTCCAGTTTGTACCGTCGTAGGTATGGCGGTCGTATTCCACCTCGTAAGTCTTGTAGTAAGGACGGCGAGGGTCGTTCATAGCCATGATGAAAGTGCCGCTAATCGGTCCGCCGACAACCTCCTTTGCAAACTCCTGCGGAGTGTATGTCTTTGCCTCGGTAACGGTTCTGCCACTCTCGTTCTTGAAAGCGTAAGTAAACTGTGCAGGCGGTTCACCTATTGTCATAGCGAGCATGCGGTAGATAGTGGCAAGCATCTTTGTTTTCTCTGCCTTTATAGCTGCAGGCTTTTTCTTGTCTGCCACCATCTGGCGCAACTGCAAACCATACTCACGCAACTTAGATGATATCAGTTTTGCCATGCGGCTGGTGTTATCGCTTGAATATGTCTCTGGCATAACCTCCTTTGGCACAAGTCCGTACTTATCTACCAAGTCAGACACACCGCAGAATGTACCGCCGTCGCTAACAGGATGCTTGAAGAAGAACTGTACGCGCGGATGGTCAATGGCCTTGTCGGCATGGTCGATAACTCCTTGCAGGAAGAGGTTTGACTTCTCCAGCTGGTCCCAGAAGAACAGATAACTGTGAGAGAGGTTCACACGAAGTGAATCGGTGCGCTGTGCGAAGTTAGACCTAAGCACATTGAAGCCGCTGAACATCCAGCATCTGCCACTGCTCTGCTGGTCGGTAATCGACTGTCTGGGTGTCTCTATCGTAAAGTGCGTATCTATGTCGCCTGCATTATAGTTCTTTGCCAGGGCGTCGATGGAATTGCCTGCTATTGCGTTCTTCAGTGCTCGCTCGGCAGGAGTGTTTGTTTGCGACTTCTTTATTTCATCAAGCATCTGTGTTGAGATGCCGCCTTCGTTTGTCTGTGCCATAGCCGTTGCTGCTGCCATGGCCAGTATCATAAGCATTTGTTTTCTTTTCATATATGTTTTTATTTAGTGTTGTTTTTAAGTCCCTCATCTCCCTTCCAACTCAAAGAGTATTCACTCCCCTCTCATTATGGAGAGGGGTCGGGGGTGAGGCTTCTCATCCTTTTAAACAGAAATACTTCCACAGCGGAGCTGCCATCAAGGCTTGCTTCATATCGCCTTTCTCCATCAATGAGCGAACCTCTTCGGTGGTCATGATGTGTACTTCAATATCTTCTGTTGCTTCAAGATTTTGCTCTGCCACCTTCTCCACACCTTCAGCCAAAAAGCAATGGGTAAGGTTGTTCATCGTGCTTGCATTGGCAGAGATGGTCATTATTTCCTGCCATTCGCCACCGGCATAACCTGTTTCTTCAAGCAGTTCACGCTTTGCGGCATCCACGGGAGCCTCGCCCTGCTCCACTACACCTGCCACAAGTTCAAAGCAAGCCTGTCCCAAAGCATAGCGATACTGGCGAATGAACACGAAGTTGCCGTCTTTAGTCCGTGCAATGACATTTATCCAGTCGGGATATTCCAACACGTAGTATTCATCCATCACCACTCCGCTCGGCAGTTTCACGGTGTCTCGTCTTGCCGTAAGCCAAGGACGTTTCACCAGATACTCCTTATCGAGAGTCTCCCATCGCATGTCTCGCATTTCCATATTAGCTTTATTTATGTTGCGCAAAGTTAATAAAATATTTTCGTTTTAAGAGAAAAAAGCAAGTTTATATACGAGTATCTGTAAACAAAAGTTAAAAATTCAATTGCTTTTATCGTCTCTTTTCACATAGTATTTTTGATACTCTGAAAAATGAACTGGCACTTCTTAATGAAAGAACTGGCACTTCTCGATGAGAGATCTGGCACTTCTCGATGCAAGAACTGGCATTTCTCTATTTTTGACTATAAATCATTATTATTTCAACATGGTAAAATCAATAAAATAATAGCATAAAAGACATCTTGAAATTTAATATAACTTAACATTTGTTTCATATATTAGTTTCCGATTCTCTCTATTTAGACTTTGAAAAAAATTTCATACGCAAACTATTTTATATGCATAAAACTTTGTCGAATAAAATATTTTTCATACATTTGCAGTGTTATTAAACAAATTCTTATTATTAATTTTAAAAATTAAGATTATGAAAAAGTTAATGATGATTGCAGCCTTTATGGTTGCTTGTGTTGCAGCAAATGCACAGATTTATGTTGGTGGCGGAATTGGTTTCAATTCACACGATCCTGGCAAAGGCGACAAGACAACAACAATTGCTATAGCACCAGAAATAGGCTATACACTTGACGAGAGCACAGCATTGGGTATTGCTATCGGTTACGGCCATTCTAAGGCAGGTGACATTAAGAGCGATGTATTTTCTGTAAGTCCTTATTTCCGTTATACATTTGCAAAGATAGGTGCAGTCGGTATTTTTGCTGATGCAGGTTTGGATTATACACACACAAAGGTCGGCGATTTGAAGAATAATGCTTGGGGACTTGGTGTAAAGCCTGGTCTTGCTATTGCTGTCAACGACAAGTTGTCATTCGTTACAAAGGTTGGCTTCATTGGTTACCAATCATCTAAAGATGACATTGACGGAGCAGAAACAATTTCAGACTTCGGTCTTTCTCTTGATGGAGCTGATCTTGAGTTCGCCGTATATTATAGCTTCTAAATTATCTAAAAGTTACATACAAAGAAGATGCACTCATCAAGATGTGCATCTTTTTTTATTTATTTTCGTTACCTTTGAATAAGGTATGAGGCATTCGGGAGAAAAAAAGAAAAGGATTTCTTTTTCTTCTCCGCTCATTTTCGCTACCTTTGAATAAGGTATGAGGCATTCGGGAGAAAAAAAGAAAAGATTTCTTTTTCTTCTCCGCTCATTTTCGCTACCTTTGCACTGATGAACAAGGCAAAGGAGATAGAGAAAGAAATGAAAGAGTTGGGCAGTGCTGAGAAACGCGAAGTGCTGCAACGATTTTTCAAAACCCAGAAAGGACAATACGGCGAAGGCGACAAGTTTCTGGGAGTGGTTGTGCCTATGACCAGAATGGTGGCAAGGAAGCATAAGGATGCCAACATCGAGGTGATAGCAGAATTGCTGCAATCAGAATGGCATGAGGTAAGACTCTGTGCCCTGCTCATTATGACCGAACAATGGAAAAGGGCGGATGAGAAGGCTAAAAGGGCATTTTACGACTGCTATATGGCCCATACAGACAGGATAAACAACTGGGACCTGGTGGACCTGTCGGCACCTACAATCGTTGGCGGTTACTTGGCAGACAAGCCACGCGACATATTATATCAGATGGCTGAAAGCAACTGGCTATGGGACAACAGGATAGCAATGGTGGCGACATTGGCCTTCATAAAAAACAAGGATAGCGACGACACCTATAGACTGGCATTGAAGATGATGAACCACAAGCACGACCTGATGCACAAGGCCATAGGATGGATGCTAAGGGAGTCTGGAAAAAGAGACGATGCCAGAAGACTGTACTGCTTTGTCGATGAGCACAGAAAAGAAATGCCGAGAACAATGCTCAGATATGCCATTGAGAAGTTCTCGGAAGCAGAAAGAAAATATTTAATGAGGAAATAACCATTTAATGGAACAGAACATATTTACAAAGAGAATTGCAAGAGAGTTGAACATACAGGAGAAATCTGTTGACAACACTCTGACACTGCTGGAGGAAGGGTGCACAATACCATTCATAAGCAGATACCGCAAGGAACGGACTGGAGGACTGGACGAAGTGCAGATTGCAAGCATAGCCGAGCACAACGACCGACTGAAGGAGATTGCCAAGCGAAAGGAAACAGTAGTGAAGACCATTGAGGAGCAAGGGAAACTGACAGACGAACTGCGTAAGCGCATAGACGACTGTTGGGATGCGACTGAACTTGAGGACATCTATCTGCCATACAAGCCTAAGCGAAGGACAAAGGCACAGGTGGCAAGGGAGCTAGGACTGGAACCGCTGGCTTCAATAATTATGATGCAGCGCGAAAGGGACATTGACGGAACGGCAAGACGCTTCGTAAAGGGCGACGTGAAAGACACGGCAAGCGCAATAAAAGGAGCACAGGACATTATTGCAGAGACCGTAAGCGAGGACGAGCGCTCACGACAGCAGCTTAGAAATGCCTTCAGAAGAGAGGCAATGATTATATCTAAGGTGGTAAAAGCAAAGGCCGACACAGAAGAGGCTGCCAAATATTCTGACTATTTCGATTGGCAGGAACCGCTCAAGAGATGTTCTTCACACCGACTGCTTGCCATGAGAAGGGGCGAGAACGAAGGTGTGCTGCGAATAAGCATAACGGCTGACGATGAGGAATGCGTAGACAGGTTGAAGCGCCACTATGTCTACTCCAACGGCAAATGCAGTCAGCTGGTGTCTGAGGCTGTCGAGGATGGCTACAAGCGCCTGCTTAAACCGTCAATAGAAACGGAGTTTGCCACACTAAGCAAGGAGAAGGCAGACGAAGAGGCTATAAACGTTTTTGCTGAAAACCTAAGACAACTGCTGCTATCTGCACCATTAGGACAGAAAAGAGTGATGGGCATTGACCCAGGCTTCCGCACCGGTTGCAAAGTAGTATGTCTTGATGCACAAGGCAACCTGCTGCACCACGAAGCCATATTCCCCCACCCTCCTGCAGGCAAGCAAGAGACAGCGAGAAAGCAGGTGGAGGCAATGCTCAACAGGTATGCCATAGAGGCTATAGCCATAGGCAACGGAACAGCAAGCCGAGAGACAAAAGCCTTTATCGCTACCGTAGATGCAGCAAGAGACATTGCCACGTTTACCGTAAGCGAGGATGGTGCTTCAATATATTCGGCATCAAAGACGGCACGCGAGGAGTTTCCGAATGAGGACGTAACGGTGAGAGGTGCCGTATCGATAGGCAGACGACTGATGGACCCGTTGGCAGAACTGGTGAAGATTGACCCTAAGAGCATCGGCGTAGGACAATATCAGCACGACGTAGACCAAGGGAAACTGAAAAAGAGTCTTGACCTGACAGTAGAGAGTTGCGTAAACTCCGTAGGCGTTAACCTGAACACAGCCAGTCAGCATCTGCTGACATACGTGAGCGGCCTAGGCCCGACCTTAGCAAAGAATATTGTTGAATACAGACGTGCAAACGGAGCGTTTACAAGCAGGGCGCAACTGAAGAAGGTGCCACGCCTGGGACCTGCTGCCTATGAGCAATGTGCCGGTTTCTTGCGCATCCCCAATGCCAAGAACCCACTTGACAACAGCGCCGTGCACCCAGAGAGCTATAAGATTGTGGAACAGATGGCAAAAGACTGCGGCTGTTCGGTAGCTGACCTTATAGACAACAAGGCAAAGAGACAGGCTATAGACATAAGGAAATACATAACCGCAGAGGTGGGAATGCCAACGCTGACGGATATCATGAATGAGCTTGAAAAGCCAGGCCGCGACCCAAGAGATAAAATCGAGACATTCGAGTTCGACAAGAACGTCAACACCATTGACGACCTTGTGGAGGGTATGGTTCTGCCGGGCATCGTAACGAACATAACAAACTTCGGGGCATTTGTAGACATCGGCGTGCATCAAGACGGACTGGTACACATATCGCAACTGGCAGACAAGTATGTGAGCGACCCGACGCAAGTGGTCAAGTTGCATCAGCATGTCATGGTGCGAGTGGTAGAGGTTGACAGAAAGAGAAAGCGAATAGCTTTGTCAATGAGGGGAACAACCAGATAATAAAAAGATTAATGAAATTATATGTAGCATGAAAAAGATTTTTAAACTATTGTTTGCCTTAGCTATAGCAATGGCAAATGTGCAGGACATCTGTGCCGAGAACTATCCTTACCGTAGCGACGTGCTTTGGGTAACTGTGCCCAACAACGGCAATTGGCTTTACAAGACAGGCGAAAAAGCCACGGTAGAAATAGGATTTTATAAGTACGGCATGCCAAGAGAGGCTGTCGTGGAATATGAGATAGGTCCAGACATGAGACCGGCCGAAGAGAAAGGCACAGTAACCCTGAAGAACGGCAAGGCTGTCATTAACCTGGGCACAATGAAGCATCCGGGCTTTAAGGACTGCGTGCTGAAGACAGAGGTAGACGGCAAGACATACACACATCATGTGAAAGTTGGCTTTTCGCCCGAACAGCTGAAACCTTTCACCAAGAACCCAGCCGACTTCGACGAGTTTTGGGCTAAGAACATAGACGACGTGCAGAATCTTCCGCTGAAGTTCACTAAAGAGAAAGTAGAGAAATACAGCACCGATGAGTTCGACTGTTACCTCATTAAACTCAGAGTCGACAAGCAAGGGCATCACGTCTACGCATATCTTACCATGCCTAAGAAAGCGGGCAAATATCCTGTTGTGCTCTGTCCTCCTGGTGCTGGCATAAAAACCATTAAAGAGCCGATGAAGAGAACATACTACGTGAAGAACGGATTCATCAGAATGGAAATGGAGATACACGGTCTGAACCCTGAAATCAGTACAGAAGATTTTGCCGACATGAGCAAGGCATTCAACTCCACCAACAACGCCTATCTGGAGAACGGTTTGGACAATCGCGACAACTACTATATGAAGCATGTCTATCAGGCTTGCGTAAGGTGCATTGACTATCTGACCTCGCTCGACGAGTGGGATGGCAAGAACGTCATCGTGCAAGGCGGAAGCCAAGGCGGTGCACTGGCCATCATAACAGCCGGACTCGACAAGAGAGTGACCCAATGCGTGGCCAACCACCCGGCACTGAGCGACATGGCTGGATACCTGGGCGACAAGTGCGGAGGCTATCCTCACTTCAACCGTTCCAACCAGATGCTCACACCCGACAAGGTGAAGACCATGCAGTACTACGATGTCGTGAACTTTGCAAGAAGGGTAAAGGCGGAGACTTACATCACATGGGGATACAACGACAATGTTTGTCCTCCTACCACAAGCTACATCGTCTACAACCTTATCAGCGCACCCAAAGAGGCTCTCATAACTCCTATCAACGAACACTGGACCAGTGACGACACGGAATATGGTCAGATGCTTTGGATAAAGAAAAGGTTGAAATGAGCAGTATTCCGTCAACTAAATAATAAATAAACAATAAAACATGAACGAGATTTTCAACTTGGTAAACGAAATGTCGCCATACTTGCTGCTGGGTTTCCTACTGGCAGGCATCATGCACGCATTCGTACCTAACACTATGTACAAAAAATTTCTGGGTGGAAAATCATGGAAAGCCGTATTCAACGCCACATTATTGGGCATACCGCTCCCACTATGCTCATGCGGAACCATACCGACAGCCATGTCACTAAGGAAAGAAGGTGCATCAAAAGGTGCCACTGTATCTTTTCTTATTTCCACACCACAGACGGGTGTCGACTCTATCATCGCCACTTATTCGCTCATCGGACTGCCGTTTGCGCTCATGCGACCTATAGCCGCGCTCTTCACAGCACTCTTCAGCGGTCTGATGGTCAACAAGTTTGATGATTCCACATCTATCAACCCAAATCCATCGACAATCGACAGCCAACCCTCATCCACCAACCATCCCCACTTGTCCTTCTGGCAGAAAATCAAGAATGCCCTTCATTATGCTTTTGTTGAAATGATGCAGGACATTGGCAAGTGGCTTATGCTGGGCTTGCTTATTGCAGGAGCCATTACGGTGTTCGTACCAGAGTCGTTTTTCGCCATGTTCTCTGACTACTCCATTCTCAGCATGCTTGTGATATTACTGTTCTCGTTGCCAATGTACATCTGTGCCACAGGTTCCATTCCTATTGCCGTTGCCCTCATGATGAAGGGACTGTCACCCGGCACGGCACTTGTATTGCTCATGGCTGGTCCAGCCGTAAATGCAGCATCCATGATTGTCATCAATAAGGTGATGGGCAAGAAAACACTCATCATCTATCTTGCTTCAATTATTGGCGGAGCGATGGCTTTCGGACTGCTCACCGACTATCTGCTGCCTAGAGAATGGTTTACCGATTCTATCGCCCAGATAAAGGAATGCCACGACCACCACAGCATGGTGTTCAATCAGCTGTGTACCATCTTCATCATCGTATTGCTTGCCAACGCCTTCATACAGCGCAACCGCAAAGGATGTTGCTGTTCGCACGACTCAGGCAACGACTGTTGCGATGACTCTGCATGTACCTGCCACCATCATACAGACAACCTTGTGGTTTACGTTGAGGGTATGATGTGCAACCACTGCAAGAGCAATGCCGAGAAAGCCATCATGAGCGTAGAAGGAGTAGAGAGCGTAGAAATAGACCTTGGCTCAGGACAGGCAAAGATAAAGGGTACAGCCAAAATTGATGATATCAGAAAGGCTGTCGAACAACTGGGGTTTGGGATAAAAGGCTAAAAAAGTAGAATCAGGAAAAGACAAGCTACTAGATATTCAATAGAAAAGTGGTGCACTTACAGGTCGTAAATGCACCACTATTGGTTCGTAAATGACATGGTTATGCAACCTGTCTTATCTACTTATTACTTAACGGCAATCTTCTCAACGCGACGCTGATGACGACCAGCCTCGAATGTAGTCTTGAAGAACTCGTCCATGATAGCACGTGCTGTGTTGTTGTCGATGAAACGACCTGGCATAACCAGTACGTTAGCATCGTTGTGCTGGCGGATGAGATGTGCAATCTCTGTGCACCAAGCAAGACCGGCACGAACACCCTGATGCTTGTTAAGAGTGATGGCGATGCCCTGACCGCTACCACAGATACCGATGCCAGGATAAACCTCACCACTCTCGATGCCCTCAGCCAAAGCATGACCGAAGTCAGGATAATCTACACTCTGGTCGCTCCATGTGCCATAGTCCTTATACTCATAACCCTTCTCCTCTAAGTACTGGAGAACGAACTTCTTAAGCGGATAGCCTGCATGGTCGCAAGCAACACCAATTTTCTTGATTTCCATAGTCAGTAGAATTTTTATAACATTGATTTAACTTGATTGTAAACATTCTCGCCTGTGTAACCGAGCTTCTCGTCGAGAACCTTGTAAGGAGCAGAGAAACCGAAGCTTGGCATACCCCAAACCTTACCGTTGGCACCTACAAGACCTTCGAGTGTTACAGGCAGACCTGCTGTAAGACCGAATATCTTGCTGCCTGCAGGAAGGATGCTCTCCTGATACTCCTTGCTCTGGTTGCGGAAGAGGCCCTCAGATGGTACGCTTACGATACGAACCTTTACGCCGTCCTTACGGAGAAGTTCTGCACCGCTAACGAGTGTTGAAACCTCAGAACCGCTGGCGAGGAGAATAACGTCGAACTGCTCGTCGCTGCCTGCAACAACGTATGCACCCTTGCGTGCCTGCTCGTAGTCATTACCGGCAGGAAGCTTGGTGATGTTCTGGCGTGAAAGGATAAGAGCTGTTGGTGTTTCCATGTTCTCCATTGCCATTGCCCAGCAAACGGTTGTCTCGTCAGCATCAGCTGGACGGAATACGCGGATAGAATCCTTGCCGTGGTGGTTCTTCAGTTTCTCCATCAAGCGAATCTGTGCCTCCTGCTCAACTGGCTCGTGGGTTGGACCGTCCTCACCTACGCGGAATGCATCGTGTGTCCAGATGAACTTGATTGGCACTTCCATAAGAGCTGCCATACGAGCTGCTGGCTTCATGTAGTCAGAGAATACGAAGAATGTACCGCAAGCTGGGATAACACCACCGTGGAGATACATACCGATGCACATACATGCCATGGTAAGCTCAGCAACACCTGCCTGGAAGAAAGCACCGCTGAAGTCGTCGGCCTGCATAGAGGTTGTCTTCTTCAAGAAGCCGTCTGTCTTGTCAGAGTTAGAAAGGTCGGCAGAACCGCAAATCATGTTAGGTACCTGCTCAGCAAGAACGCTCAGACAAGCTGCTGAAGCAGCACGAGTAGCTGAATTTTCTTTTTGTACGCAAGCTGTCCAATCAACCTTTGGTGCGTTGCCGCTGAACCATTCCTTCTTCAGGGCAGCCTTCTCTGGGTTAGCCTTTGCCCACTCAGCCTCTTCTGCATAACGAGCAGCAACAATCTGCTTCAGTTCTTCCTTACGGTCAGCATAGAGTTTCTGAACTTCTGGGAAGATTTCGAATGGTGATTCAGGGTTACCGCCAAGGTTCTTGATTGTATTGATATAAGCATCGCCGCCAAGAGGAGCACCGTGAGTGTTGATGCATGCCTCATAGCTTGTACCGTCGGCACGGAGAGCACCCTTACCCATGATTGTCTTACCGATGATAAGTGTAGGACGCTTCTCTTCCTTCTGAGCTGCTTTCAGAGCCTCGCGAATTTCGTCAGCATCGTTACCGTTTATGTTGATAACGTTCCAGCCCCATGCCTTGTACTTAGCCTCTGTGTCTTCCTTCATAACAACACTTGTCTCTGTTGAGAGCTGGATGTCGTTAGAGTCGTAGAACATGATGAGGTTGTTAAGTCCGAGGATACCTGCGATACGACCAGTTGCCTGTGAGATTTCCTCCTCAACGCCACCGTCAGAGATGTAAGCATAAATCTTATGCTGCATGGCTGTCTTGCCAAGGCGTGCCTCAAGGAACTTCTCTGCTACGGCTGCACCGGCTGCGAATGTGTGGCCCTGACCAAGAGGACCTGATGTATTCTCGATGCCACGCTCAAGGTCACGCTCTGGGTGACCAGGTGTTGGTGAACCCCACTGGCGGAACTCCTTAAGCTCGTCGAGTGTGAACTTACCCTGAAGAGCGAGAGCAGAGTAGAGCATAGGTGACATGTGGCCTGGGTCGAGATAGAAACGGTCGCGACCTGCCCAGTTAGGATTCTCTGGATCGTAAACCAAGAACTCTGAGAAGAGAACATTAATGAAATCAGCACCACCCATAGCACCACCTGGGTGACCTGAGTTTGCTTTTTCTACCATTGAGGCAGCAAGGATACGGATATTATCCGCTGCCTTAATCATAAGATTCTTGTCGTTCATAATAGTTTTATTTATTGATTATATTAATATAATATTTTTTCTTCTTTTGCAATCTCCGCTTGTCTTGTTAATAGAAGGAGTTACTTTTACTTCCTATTTCTTCTTAACATGAAAAACTGTAATTACTTTATTTTCTTTACACCCTTATGTGTTGGGATTGTAGGCTTAATCTTGCCGTCTGCATCAAACTCCATCTTGTCTATACATACCTCACGATGCCAGCCTGGTCCTTTAGAGCGGTCGATGAAGTTCTTGTTTATGCGGTGATAAACGAAGTACCACTCATCGGTGCCTGGTATCTGGAGCACGCTATTATGTGCAGGTCCGTATATCTCGTTGGCCTTGTCTTGGATGAGGATTACCGGTTGTTCTGATACCTCGATAGGACCGAGAGGATTTTTGCTTGTTCCGTATGCTACATGGTAGTTGGGCGAGCCGGTATCGTCAACGCTCCAATGGAAGTAATAGATGCCGTTACGCTTGAACACGTATGGTGCCTCGCGGTAAGCATAATCTTTTAGTGAACCGCCCTTAGGTGTCATCAGTACCGTTGTTGACTCATCAATACTGGTCATGTCTGGATTAAGGCGTGCGCCTGCCATATAACCATTGCCCCAGTAGAGGTAGTCGATTCCTGTATCTGGATCGTGGAATACGTCAACGTCTATCTGCTGACCATGCTTCTGACCAGCAGGCAACTTGTTGATTATTGGTTTGCCGAAGTCAACGAAAGGCCCTGTAGGATTGTCTGCTATAGCCACTCCGATGGACTTGCGCTTGCCGTCGTCGCCACTATAATAGAAGAAATACTTATATTCTCCATTTATCTTCTTTTCGATGATACATGGTGCCCAAGCATTTCCATAAGCCCACTTAGTCTGCTTGCACAAATCAAGGTTGATGCCTTCATAGCGCCAGTCTACAAGGTTGTCAGATGAATAACAGGTGAAATACCATCCTCCCCATCCCGGATGTCCATCGGTGGTAGAGTAGATATAGTAACGGCCGGTCTTCTCAGAATAGAGAACTTCAGGGTCGGCATGGAATCCGGGAAGGATTGGGTTTCCGCTCCATTCCTTAAACTGAACACCCTGTGTTGTTGGGTGAATCTTCTTGATAGTGCCGTCTTCTGCATGTTCCATTTCCTCAGCTATTACAGAACGACTGTAGCTTGTGCCGCTATGCAAACCGCCGTTGTGTGAGAAGAACAGCCATTTGCCTTTGAAGTTGACGATGGCAGGATGCGTGGTATTGCTGTTGCCGGCAATTTCTGAAATAACACCCTTGCACTCGTATGGTCCTGTTATCTTATCAGAAATGGCGTACGCTATCTTCTCAGGCCATTCAGAGGCGTAAGTGAGATAGTACTTGCCGTTATGCTTGTGAATCCACGGTGCTTCTGTGAACGGATGATTAGGTGCGAAATCTATTTGCTTCACCTCTCCTTCGGTTTCTATCATGTTCTCCTTGAGTTTCACATAATAGCATTGCGTGTTGCCCCAAAAGAGATATGCCTGACCGTCGTCATCGATAAATACAGCAGGGTCTATACATGCCCAACTGTGCTTAGAAGCAAAGCAGTCTTTATTGGTGAGCAGCGGTTTACCGATAGCATCCTTATATGGTCCTTCTGGGCGGTCGGCAACTGCCACACCGATACCTGTGGTGTTTGTACTTACATACCAGTAGTACTTGCCGTTACGCTCAGTAACATGGCCTGCATAGGCGTTGCGACTTGCCCACTTGAAATCTGCGGCACGAAGAGGCGCAGGATATTCTGTCCAATGCTTCATGTCGGTGGTAGAGAACACAAGCCAGTTTTCCATGTGGTAACCACGCTGGTTGCCCTCGAAATCTTCGCCGGCAAATAGCCAAAGGGTATCGCCCTTAACTAAAACAGAAGGGTCAGCAGTAAACTTATGGCGGAAGAGTGGATTGCCGTTGCTAACGATATCATGCTTAAGTACATATCCCCATCTTTCCTGTACGCGACTAAGTTCTTCTGCTGTTAGAGAGATTACCGAACCGTGACGTGGATTGAAGTCGCGCTTGAATTCTTTTGGATTGCCAGAGAACTTCTTTAAATCCTTTGATGTCTCGTATTCAAAGCGTCCCTTTGTGTAAAGGTCGTACATAAG
Source organism: Prevotella sp. (assembly GCA_017410365.1). Classification (GTDB taxonomy): domain Bacteria; phylum Bacteroidota; class Bacteroidia; order Bacteroidales; family Bacteroidaceae; genus Prevotella. Next base: position 10,692 of record JAFQQY010000010.1, on the reverse strand, counting down.
TACATACTCGTTCTTGCCATTAAGCTTGAAAACGCTTGAACCTTCAACAGCTACACCTTTAGATGAATAGCAGTCGAAATACTTGTGAGTCTCTTTCCATTTGCCAAGAAGGGTCTTGCTTGTAGCTTTCTGAATGCCGTTCTTTATCTCCTTGCCGTTCTTGTCCTTGGTATTGCCCTTGTAGAACATGTGATATGTTCCATCCTTATATATAATGTCGTTATCAATGCAACCATACTTGGCTGAGAAAAACACCTTCGGCTCACTCTCAAATCCGGTAAAGTCGGCATTTGCGTATGCATAATAAGTGATAAGACTCTTTCTGTCGCTACGTTGGAGGGTGAAGTAAATCATGTACTTGCCCGCCTTGTTGTCGTATATGGTCTGTGGTGCCCAAACCCAGTAGGCATCACCGAAATTTTCTGGATAGTCTTTTGAAAGGTTAATCTTGGCATGTGACCAGTTGATAAGGTCTTTTGACTTTAAAAGAACGATGCCAGGATTCTCTTTCCAACCATACTTATGGGTGAACATATCGGTGGCAACAAGATAGAAATTGCCGTCTTCACCACGAAGGATATGCGGGTCCCGGATTCCGCCACTCTCACTAATCTTGTCGGATGGAATAATGGGGCGGTTGTCATTTAAGGCATACCATGATTGGGCGTCTTCGCTAATGGCAAAACGCAACTGCTCCTGAAGCATCTTATCGCCCTTGCCCTCAAAATAGGCAAAGAGATAACCTGCATATTCAGGAGTTGATTTCAAAACCTTTTGTGCATTTGCCTGCATAAAGATGAAGACAAGGCACAAAAGGATAAATGTTTTTTTTCTGTTCATTCTACTTTACATTAAGAACAACGATTGACTTAGCTGGTAACTTGACTGTAAGAACATTATTCTTTAGTTTTGCGCCCTTGAACTCAACAGGACTAACCTTGTTAGGATTCTCAAAATCGTTGTAGTCGGTAACTTCCTTACTTGTAAGTATTCTGCCTGTAACTTCCTTGGCTTTGTAGCCATTGAGGTTGATAGTCATCTCATGTGCCTTGTCAACATCGATATTTGACAGAGAAATGATGATAGAACCGTCTGTCTGTTTTGCTGCAGAGGTATTTACCAATGGAACTATGCGATTGTCGCGTACCTTCATGCTGTCAACAGTTACATCCATAGGAAGATATGTTGCCTCCTGGAAACCTTTGTACATATCGAACACATGATATGTAGGTGTCAGTACCATGTGACCCGTACCCTTCTGGTCAGTAAGAATCATAGACTGAAGCACGTTGACTATCTGTGCGATGTTTGCCATGCGTACACGGTCGGTGTGGCGATGGAATACATTGAGAGAGAGGGCTGCAACGAAAGCGTCGCGAAGAGCATTCTGCTGGTAGAGATGACCACGGATAGTACCTGGTTCTTCATCCCACCATGTTCCCCATTCATCAACCAAAAGACCGATACGCTTCTTTGGGTCTTTGTCATCCATGATTTTCTTGTGCTTTTTGATAACATCTTCTATCTCAAGGCACTTGCCGATTGTCCAGTAGTATTGGTCTTTGTCGAAGTTGGTTGCAGAACCCTTGCTGCCTGTCCAACCTGTCACGGTGTAGTAGTGGAGTGAAAGTCCATGCATGCGATGACCGACGTTGTTCATCAACACCTTTGTCCAGTTGTAGTCATAATCACTTGCACCACTTGCTATCTTATAAAGATTGTTTCCGTCGTAATTGCGGCAATATACGGCATATCGGCGATAGAGGTCGGCATAATATTCCGGGCGCATGTCACCACCGCAACCCCAGCTCTCGTTACCTACGCCAAGGAACTTAACCTTCCAAGCCTTGTCGCGGCCATTCTGACGGCGAAGTTTTGCCATCGGAGTATCGCCATCGCTGGTCATATACTCAACCCACTTGGCCAATTCTTCAACAGTACCACTACCTACGTTGCCGCTAATATATGGTTCGCAACCCAGCATTTCGCAAAGGTTGAGGAACTCGTGTGTTCCAAAAGAATTGTCTTCTATAGTTCCGCCCCAGTTGTTGTTCTGCATCTTCGGGCGTTTTTCGCGTGGACCGATTCCGTCCATCCAATGATACTCGTCAGCAAAGCAACCGCCTGGCCAACGAAGAACTGGTATCTGAAGATTCTTCAATGCCTCGAAAACATCCTTACGGTATCCGTTGATGTTTGGAATCTGAGAATTCTCTCCAACCCAAAGACCACCATAGATACATGAACCGAGATGCTCGGCAAACTGACCGTACACCTCTTTGTGAATCTTCTGATTACCCTGATCGGCATGTATTGTCATTGTCATTTCCTGCGCCATTGATGGCAAGGCGAACAATGATATTGCTATTGAATATAGTATTTTCTTCATACTTAGTTTTGTGAGTAATGTTTAGTGATAATACGGATAAGAGGGGACGAATCCCCAATTATCCGCTATAATTATTAGTTCTTTGCCTTAACAGCAGCCTCTTCGATGGCAAGGCATGCCTTATAGTTCTCAATATACTTATTGAAACCGGCAACGTCTTCTTTTGTAGGCTTAATCTCTACACCTGCATCGCCTGCAAATACTACCTCGTCGAGATAATCGGCAAGACTCTGCTTGTTGGTGTTGTTTACAAGATATGATGCGAGTAGTGCAATACCCCATGCACCGCCTTCACCAGCTGTTTCCATAACTGAAATAGGTGAGTTGATGGCAGCAGCAAGGATTCTCTGGCCAACACCCTTAGTCTTGAACAGACCGCCATGACCAGTTATCCTGTCAACACGTACCTTCTCGTCATTGAAAAGGATGTCGTTGCCAAGCTTCAATACGCCTACTGATGCATAAAGGTGTGTGCGGATGAAGTTGGCAAGATTGAACTTGTCGTTGGCAGAACGAACAAACAATGGACGGCCCTCTGAAAGACCTGTGAGCGGTTCGCCAGAAATATAGTTATAAGAAATCAATCCGCCACAATCTGTATCACCGTTCAATGCATTGTTATAGAGTTTGCCATAAACTTCGTTCATGTCAACAGGTATACCGAGAAGTTCCTGATACTCCTTGAACAAACCAACCCATGCATTAAGGTCGGAGGTACAGTTGTTGCAATGTACCATGGCAACAAGACTTCCGTCTGGTGTTGTAACCATATCAATCATTTCGTAAGGCTTTGACAAGTCTTTCTCCAATACTATCATAGAGAATGATGAAGTACCGGCAGAAACGTTTCCTGTGCGCTGCTTGACAGCATTAGTGGCAACCATACCAGTACCAGCATCACCTTCTGGAGGACATACTGGAGCACCTGCCTTCAGATGACCAGAAACGTCGAGGCGCTTTGCACCTTCTTCAGTCAAGAAACCTGCATTCTCTCCTGCAACCAATACCTGTGGAAGGATGTCAAGAAGTGTCCAGTCGTATTGTTTCGGAGCAATGAGTTTGTTGAACTTGTCAACCATCTCAGCAGAATAATTCTTTGTTTCAGGGTCGATAGGAAGCATACCTGATGCATCGCCGATGCCCAAAACCTTCTTGCCTGTAATCTGCCAATGGATGAAGCCTGCAAGGGTTGTAAGGAACTTAATGTCCTTTACATGCTCATTATCCTCAAGTATGCACTGGTAAAGGTGGGAAATACTCCAGCGAAGAGGAATGTTATAAACAAACAGTTCTGACAACTCTGCAGCAGCCTTGCCAGTGTTTGTGTTTCTCCAGGTGCGGAACGGAACAAGGATTTCATCTTTATCGTTGAAAGCCATATAACCGTGCATCATGGCGCTGATACCGATTCCGGCCAATGTCTCTATCTCTATGTCGTATTCCTTCTTTACATTTGAGCGAAGGTCTGCATAACAGTCTTGAAGACCATACCAAATAGCTTCTACGCTATATGTCCAAAGACCGTCAACGAGTTGGTTCTCCCACTCATGACTACCTTGTGCTATAGGCTTGTTGTCTTGGTCTATCAATACTGCCTTGATACGTGTTGAACCGAATTCAATACCGAGAATGGCCTTGCCCGATTCTATAGTTGTCTTTGCATTTATATTTGCCATAGGTAAATAAGTTTAAAAGCAACAATTCACAACTTACAATCCGCAGGCACAACTTAATGTACGCTGTGAATGTAAATTGTGAATCATAACTATATTACATTAAAGACTTGTTCAGCATATAATAGATTTCGTTGAAACGCAATTCCTTACGGAACTCATCGACTGTTGTATTATTGTTGATAATAACACACTCGATTCCTGCGATTTCAGCAAAGTCTTGCCAGTACTCATCTGTAAGGTCATAAGAGAAACCGCTATGATGTGTACCGCCTGCGTAAATCCAGCAACCTGCACCTACCTCGAAGTTTGGCTGTGGAATCCACAAAGCGCTTGCTACTGGCAGTTTTGGCAGTGGCTTTGGTTCAATGCAATCTACATCATTCACAATCATACGGAAACGGTTGCCCATATCAACGATTGTAGCAGCAATACCATGGCCAGTCTTAGATGTGAATACCAAACGAGCTGTGAGGGTCTTGCGATAACCGATACCTAAGTGGTGGAGTTCAAGACGTGGCTTGCTTGTGGCAATCAGCGGACTTACCTCAAGCATGTGTGACTGGAGGATAGAACTCTGCTGACCGTTGAAGTTGAGTGTATAGTCCTCGAGGAAAGAGCAACCGCCCGGCATACCCTGTGTCATAACCCAGATTGTACGAACCATTGCAGCTGTCTTCCAGTCACCTTCACCACCGAAACCATAACCTTCAGCCATCAAGCGCTGAGAAGCAAGACCTGGAATCTGGTCGAAACCATGACCAGTCTCGTCGATGTTTGCATCGCCAAGGTCGTCGAAGTTGGTTGTAAATGCCTTAGCACCCTTAGCCTTTAAGATAGCACGCAAAGAAAGTTCAGCCTTTGCTGCATTCCAAACCTTCTTATATGCCTCTGTTCCCTTCTCCTCCAAAGCTGCATCATGATCATAGAGCTGGAAGTATTCAGCAACAAGTGCATCAACCTCTTCATCCTTAATCTTATCGAAATAGCTGAGAACCTCGCTGAATGGACAATAGTCAACATGATAACCGAGAACCTGTTCGGCAGCAACCTTGTCACCGTCGGTAACAGCTACATTGTTCATCTGGTCGCCAAAGCGGAGGATGAGCATATCCTGTGAATCTGCCCAAGCAGCACATACACGCTCCCATACTGCGATGTGGTCTTGTGTTGACTCATCTTTCCAGTAACCGCAAACGAGCTTGCGGCGGATGCGCATACGAGAAATGATATGACCATACTCACGGTCACCGTGTGCACTCTGGTTGAGATTCATGAAGTCCATATCGATGTCATTCCATGGAATCTCAGCATTGTACTGTGTGTGCAGGTGGAGCAGCGGCTTGTGGAGAATCTGCAGACCGTGTATCCACATCTTAGCAGGAGAGAAGGTGTGCATCCATGTGATTACACCTACGCACTTCTTATCGTTGTTTGCTGCAGAGAAGAGGTCCACAACTTCCTTTGAACTGTTTGCAGTTCCCTTATATACTACCTTGATAGGAAGACGTCCTGAATTGTTCAGTCCATCAACCATCTCCTTTGAATGTCCGTCAACCTGTACCACTGCGTCGCCTCCATAAAGAAGCTGTGCACCAGTGATAAACCATACTTCTAAGTTTTCAAATGCTTTTACCATAATATTAAATAGTTTATTTGTTTTTATTGTTACTTCTTTTTCTGTCCGTAATATGCGTTTGGTCCATGCTTACGCATATAGTGCTTTTCGATAAGCAATGGGTTCATTGTTGTCTCTGGGTTAAGTGTGAAAGAGATATATGCCATCTTTGCACACTGTTCCATTACCTTTGCGTTATAAACTGCATTGGCTGGACTTATACCCCAACTGAATGGACCATGATTTTTTACCAATACACCAGGTGTGTGGTCTGGATTCATTCCCTCAAAACGCTTTACAATAACATTGCCTGTCTCAAGTTCGTATTCTCCCTCTACTTCTTCTTTAGTCATATCTGCAGTACAAGGTATTTCCTTGTAGAAATAGTCGGCATGAGTTGTACCGATATTTGGAATGTCCTTACCTGCCTGTGCCCAAGCTGTTGCGTAGGTTGAGTGGGTATGTACTACACCTTGTATGTTCGGGAATGACTTATATAATATAAGGTGTGTCGGAGTATCTGAAGATGGATTTAAGTCACCTTCAACAACCTCACCGGTCTCAAGACTGACAACAACCATGTCTGAGGCTTTCATGTCGTCATAGCTGACTCCGCTAGGTTTGATTACTACCAACCCTTTTTCACGGTCAATACCTGAAACATTTCCCCATGTAAATATAACCAATCCTTGCTTAACTAAGTCAAGGTTTGCTTGAAATACTTTCTCCTTTAATTCTTCTAACATAATACTTTATGATTATAGTTTAAAATTAGGGTCTTCCTTATAAGCTTTTTTGTTGAATCTATATAGGTAAGCACCTCTTTTTGAACCAGACTTGTCTATCAGTTCTGTCTTCTCGATGAAATCCATTTCCTTTATGCGCTTCCTGAAATTTCGTTTGTCAACTTCCTCCCCACAAACAGCTTCATACAGACGTTGCAACTGCGTTAATGTAAACAAGTTGGGAAGGAGTTTGAAACTAATCGGCTCGCTTGATATTTTCATTTGCATCATCTTGCGGGCCTTTCTGAGCATTTCGTTATGGTCAGAATACAACTGAGGCACATTGTCGATGCTCACCCATTCAGCAGCATATTGTTCCTGCAATTTCTTATCGTAGTCATTGACATTTATCAGAGCATAATAAGCAATGGAAACTACTCGTTCTCCCGGGTCGCGGTCAACACTTCCGAAGGCACCTACCTGACGCATGTATAGATTACGGATTCCTGTTAGTTCGAAAAGAACTCTCGTTGCAGCATCGTCAATACTTTCGTTGTCTCTGACAAAACCGCCATATAATGACCATTGGCCACAACCAGGGTTCATACGACGACGACCAACAAGAACCTTTAACTGACCTTCATCAAAGCCAAATACTATACAGTCAACAGAAACGAAGACCTTGCTATGCTCATTGTAAAATATGCTCATTATTTATATCAAAGTATATACGGGTTGCCGAAACAACCCGTATAATAATAGATTACCACAATGCCCAGTAAAGGATTATCAAAATCACAACAACACCAATAGCACCGATGTTGAATGCCTTGTCTGTGCGGAAGATTGCAATGTCAATGCCAATAGACTTTGGATCCTGTACTGTATCCTTAGCATTTGAGCGCAGATAAGCGGCAAGAACCAGAAGCATGAGAGCGAGGAAGAATATTGCCTCAAATCCGTATGCCATCATTGTGTCGTTGAAGAGTGAGATGATTCCGATTGCAAAGCAGAGAACGCTTGATGCAAACAGGATTGTAGCCCACTTCATCTGAGTCTTGATAGTATGCTCATCGAGTTCATCAGCCTTAACGGTCTTCTTGCTCATCATAGAAATTGTGAAGAACAATACTACGAGGCAGAAGAAAACGTAACCCATACGCAACAGGAATGGAACTTCTGGCAACAGGAACTTGAAAAGGATTGAGAATACGAATGTACCGATAGCAGCAACAACGGCAGCAGTACCAGAAGCGCGTTTCCACAACAGGCCAAGACCGAAGATAACTACGATACCTGGATATACGAAACCTGAATACTCCTGAATAACCTGGAATGCCTGATCTGCTCCACCCATGATTGGGTAAACAGCAACGAGAGCAAGTACAAGAGCTGCCAAAGATGTCATACGACCAACGTTAACCAACTTCTTCTCAGATGCATTCTTGTTAAAGAACTTCTTATAGATATCCATAGTAAAGATAGTTGAAGTTGAGTTAAACATAGAAGCAAGTGAAGAAATTACAGCTGCTGCAAGGGCGGCAAATGAAAGACCCTTAACAAATGCAGGGGTGAAGTTGCGGATGAGGAATGGATAAGCATCGTCTGGACGGTCGAGTGAACCAGCAAGACTTGCCTTAAGGTCTGCACACTCTGGAGAAGTCATGATATAATATGCACAAACACCTGGGATACAAACGATGAATGGAATCAAAATCTTAAGGAATGCTGCGAAAATCATACCCTTCTTTGCCTCAGCAAGTGACTTTGCTGCAAGACCCTTCTGGATGATGTACTGGTTGAAACCCCAGTAACCTAGGTTTGTAAGCCAAAGAGCACCAACGATAACTACGATACCTGGGATGTCGAAGTATGGGTCGTCTGTAATATTTGGATACAACGCTTCGTTACGAGTAACAACAAGGTTGAAGTGCTTGTCGTCTGGATTCTCAATGAGGTTTGTATATATTTCACTCAAAGCTCCGAGAGCACCACCGCTAATGTCAAGATTAGAAGCGATAACGTCGAGAGCTGCATATGCTGTTATAAGACCACCACCTACGAGGAATGTAACCTGCATAACGTCTGTCCAAGCAACTGATGCAAGACCACCATAGATAGAATAAACACCGGCTATAATAAAGAAGAAAAGAATGATTGTGAGCAATGTCATATCAACCTGCATGCCTAGAATAACGCCTGCGATTGTTGGCAAACCAAGAATCTGCTTGATAGCCAATGCACCGAGCCATGCAACAGAAGTAAGGTTGATAAATACATAGAGGAACAACCAGAAGATTGAGAATGCAAGACCTACACCCCAGTTGTAGCGGTCGCTAAGGAACTGCGGAATGGTATATACCTGCTTCTTAATCATAAGTGGCAACAGGAATTTACCTACTACGATAAGTGTTGCTGCAGCCATAAGCTCGTAAGCAGCCATTGCAATACCTGAAACGTATGCAGAACCTGACATACCGATAAACTGTTCTGCTGAAATGTTCGCTGCAATCAAAGATGCACCGACTGCCCACCATGTAAGAGTGTTACCTGCGAGGAAGTAGTCGGTAGATGATTGTTCTTTGCCGTCCTTCTTGCGGGAAAGGAACATACCCAAACCAACGAGTATAACAATATAGGCTGCAAATACTACATAGTCAATCGTTTGGAATCCATTATTCGCTAATGCTTGTTTTATTGTTTCCATTTGTTTTTAATATTTATAATTTAGGATAATAATTACTTGATAGAGAACTTGTAAGCTGCACGGCTATAATACTTTTCGCCTGGCTTCAAAGTTGGCTGAACCCACTCTGGTTTGTTTGGAGAGTCTGGATACTTCTGACTTTCCAAGCAAACGCTAACATGCTTTGGATACTTAACACCATGCTTGCGAAGTATTTCAGCATCGCGACCAACGCCTTGGAAGTTAGCTGTATAAACCTGAACACCAGGTTCGTTTGTGTACATTTCCATGAAGATGCCTGTTGTTGGAGAATAGAGTGATGCACAAACCTGAGTATCGTCACCCTTACCGTCCTTATATGTGTTCAGACACCAGTTGTGGTCGTAACCAGTTGCATTCTTAACTTGATAGTAGTCAGAGTTGATGCTGTCTGCAATAGCATGAGGTGTACGGAAATCCATTGGAGTACCTTCTACTGAAACAATCTCACCTGTTGTCATGTAAGATGAATCAGATGGAGTGAAGTTGTCTGCGTTTACATAAAGAATCATGTCTGTACCAACCTTTGACAGGTCGCCATTGAGATTGTAGTAGTTATGATTTGTCATGTTGATGATTGTCTCCTTATCTGTCTCGCCTTCGAAAACGATGTCAAGCATGTTGTCTGCTGTCACCTTGTAGGTTGTTGTAACCTTAACTTCGCCAGGGAAGCCATTGTCACCGTCAGGAGAAACAAGTGAAAGCTTAAGTATTGAATCTCCTATCTGTTCAGCATCGTAAACCTTGTGCATCCAACCTGAGTTGCCGCCACCGTGCAAACAGTGCTTAGCACCATTGCCTGTGTCATTCTGTCTCAGTTGGTACTCTACACCGTCAACTGTAATCTTACCGTCGTTAATACGGTTGGCATAGCGGCCTACAGATGAACCGTAATCGCTTGGCGAATTTACAGTGTCTGCATACTGTGCCAGGTTGTCAAAACCGAGTACAACATCAGTTGGCTTGCCATCTTTGTCAGGAACAACCAATGACACAACGCGTGCACCATAGTTTGTGATGCAAACTTCCATACCATTTGCATTTTTTAAAGTGTACAGAGCTGTCTGCTTGCCATTAATGGTAGAATCGAACTTAGCTGGGTTCAATCCAGACACAGTTGTCTCCACTTGTTGGCCACCAGAACATGCAGAAAGTATTGCTGCAGCAATACCAAAACCGCACAATGACATTCTTAAGTTTTTCATTTTGTAATGTTTTTTAGTTATTGTATTTAAAGATTATCTTATTTTGGGTGTAAATTTACAATTATTTTCTGAAATATCCATAAAAATCAGCTACTTTTTCCTATTATAATGTATAAATGAAATAACAGCCTATGTTTTTTAACGAAAAAATACAATAATAAAGTATTGTTCCAAATTGTCAACAACCTACGGGCAATAAAAAAAATAGAGCCAGAACTGAAGTGAACCCGAAAAGTTGGACATTAAATCAAACATTAATTATTCAACTCTCTATAGTAGTGAGCTCGGTATTGTACCGGGCTCATTCCTTTTAACCTCAATTTTATTCTTTTATTGTTATACCAATCAATATATTTT
>JAFQQY010000009.1 GCA_017410365.1 Prevotella sp. | reverse complement strand
TAAACGGATGAAACTCGCAATAGGCGGTTGGAGCGTTATGTTAATGAATATGTATTGAAAATGAGCTATTTATGACGTTTCTCTAAGTTTTGTTTGGAGTTCTTTTCGATGCGTTTTAGTCCATATGACATGCATGTGGAACGACTTGCCGCTGCCCGAAGGACCCAAACAAAAAAAGTTCGAGTTGTCGGTCAGCTTCTCCTTTCCCTCCTTTCCTGTGATGTCGATGGCTACGGGCACACCTTGGCGGTCGGTATAGTATATCTTCAGCGGGGTGTCCTCATTATGCACGATGCGCTCCTTGTACATCAGACAGGTGGCGGCATCGCCGAGGGTGAGGAATCGGTCGTAGTCGGCATTCATGCCATAGCAGTTGCCGGGGAAAGAGTTGACGAACAGCTCCAACTGGTTGTAGGCCCGCTTGCTGATGTGGATGCCCATGCGCGAGAAGGAGTTTTCGAGATGGTTGGTGCATTTCTGTATGTCGGTGTCGCCGCTCACTGCCACCACGAGGTTGTAGTGGGTATAGACGAGCTGCTTGCTCTCACGGGCTATCACCTCCTGCACACGCTTGATGTCCTCTACAGCCATCAGGTTGCTGGGGTTGGGCATGGAGGCATGGCGGTTTTTCTTCTTGTCGAGTAGGGCAAGCTCACGCTTCTGGTTGGGCACGAACACCATCTGGTTGAACACCACGCAGTCGGCTCCGGGCACGCTATCGACGATGCTCACGAGATCAACGGGCATACTGGTGTTGTTCACCTCGATATTTGCGTAGGGACGGATGACCGACGGCAAGTTGGCATAATCCACATCCACAAGGCTATACACCTTGCAGCTACGGTCCCCCATGCCGATGGTCTCGTCATCGACCTTGAAGTTGGTCATCGACACCACCTTGTCACGGAAGTTCATGGAGAAGAAACGGTCCACATACTCGCAGGCTTCCGTTTTGCCGAGGAATCGGGACTTCACGCCGGCATCCCTCAGCTGGTCGTGCACCTTGCGTATCTTCACCAAGAAGTCACGCCATTTCTTGTTGTCGAACGACATCAGACGGCTCTTCTTGTTCTCCTGTGTGATGGTGAGGTAGCAGACGCTGTCGGTAAAGGGTCTGCCGTTGAAATAGCGGAAGTAACTCTCGCTCAGGAACTCATGATTTCCACCGTTCTCTTCCTTGAATGCCTTCCTCACAAACACGTCCTGCTTGTGCAGCGCATAGCCTTCGCCCAAGGTCTGGGCAAGGGCGGCGAAGAGGTGGGTGAACTCATAGTAGGCCTCGATGTTGGCGGAATACTTCTGCACAGGGTTCTCCATCTTCAGAACAGCGGAGTATTCGCCCGTCTTGGTATAGAGCACGCCGATGCCATCCACTTCCTCGATGGAGAAGTAGATGTCCTGGAAGATGCGCTTGCGCTTCCCTCCCGTGCCGAATGCCTTGACACTGATGGCCATGCCCACGCAGATGGCTGAGAATATGAGTATGATGTATAGGGTCATTGTTCTTTTTCTTTTTTAATCGCAAAAAGGCGGGCGCACCCTCATGCGTGATGCCCCCACCTCCATTCACTTACAATCATTGATAGCTTTCCACTTGGACATAATGGATTCTCTTTTTTGTTTTACACTTTCTTTGAATAGGCATAGATGAATATGCCGTTGTCACTCTTCTTGCTGTGCAAGCCCTTGCGCTGCTTCATGACGATGAGAACGCCACCGACAGCTACGGCGAGGACTAGCAGCACGAGTCCTGCCACGAAACCGAAGATGCAGTAGCCGAGGATGAAACCCGCAACGGCTCCTCCTGCGGTGGCTGCCGCCCAGTAGATGTAGCGTCCCTGCAACCCGAAGAACTCCAATGGACGTTGCAGTCCCTTGAAAATGGGATAATCCGGAAAACGCTCTTGCTTTGTATCTGCCATAACTGTCAGTGTTTTAACGTTCTACATACTCACAATCTCACGCTGCGTTTAACCTCCAATGCCGAAGAACAGAGGCAGTGCCTGGGCTGCTGCAATGAGGAAAATACATGCGCCGACGACCATCATGATCTTCTTCTTGACGTCCTGTTCCTCGTTGTTCATGGCGATGTAAACGCTTATGGCTCCGACAATTGCAACGACACCTGCAATGGCATAGCAGAGCTTCACCACGATAGGTACATACTTGGCAATCTCCTCCGTCACTGTGGTAAGCGCGGTCGTTCCTGCCGAGTAGTCGCCGGCTGCGTTCTGTGCCATTGCTGCGGTGGTGCCGACAAGCAACATCAGGGCGAGCGTTTTCATGCGCTGTGAAGAGAAGAATCCCTTCACCTTCTTGTTAATCCTTTCAAACATTCTTTTTACCTTTTAATTTGTTACACTTTGAGTTATCTTATCTCGTATCACCTGTATCTCAAATCTGATAACCGAAGAAAGCGGGGAAGACGATGGTCGCTCCTATGAGGAACAGGCAGGCTCCCACCAGCATCATGATGTTCTTCTTCACTCCTTCTTCGCCCGTATTCATCTTTATATATATCTGCAAGGCGCTGACTATGACCACGATGCCCGCCACTGCATAGCACAGATAAACGATATAGAGCATCATCGTCACGGCATAGTCATGGGCACTCGCAAGTGCGTCCGCTCCCCAGCTGTAGTCCACGTTGCCACACTTAGCACTGGCCAGAGCTGGGGTTAAAGCGGCATATAATGATAGAAATGCACTTCTTGTTTTTGACATCATATCTCATTATTGAGTGATTCCACCTTGACCATGTCACGTCCATTGTGACGAAGACCGCGGGCGATGATGGTGTTGTTCAATTCTTCCGAATACATGGGGTCGGAATAGGTGGTATTCACTTCCTCCATCTTCTTCTCGATTGCGCTTTGTATCTTTTCAAGCACATGAGGCTTGCTCTCTTCCGCAGTGGCGGCTGCCTCCTCTGTAGGCTCTGCAAGCTGCTTCTCCTCGTAGGCTGTCTCATATTGGTTGTCGCCTACGCTGAAACCACCGTCGCTCTCGCTGACCGCTATCGACTCTTCCTCGTCGGTCATGTCACTGACATCAAACGACTCGCCCTGTGACTTCTCGTCCTTGGGCTTTCCGTACAGATCCTGCACGATGATGACCGTATAGTAGATGACATAGATTATGGTCACGACAATGGCGAATATTACAAATGACTTCATATTTTCAAGTTTGATTTTACTATGGTTTGGCTTATTGCCGATGCAAAGGAACTACCTTTTCTTCAATCTTAAACCGAAATGACTTTCCGCGGAGCCAAATCTTAACTCTAATTTTGATTACACTCGCAATCATACTCAAAAATCAAACTCGAAAGGCACAAAAAAAGCCCTTCCGATAGGGAAGAGCTTGTAAAGAGGGTGGATGAAAAAAATGTGGATGGCTATATGGTCAGGTACTTGCCATGGGAGAAGTCCTGATGTTCGTTAGAGAAAACATAGCCCAACTGGTTGGACAAGCATTGGGTGTTGCCTATCCTGGCATCGATGTTGGTGTGCGAATGTCCGTATATCCAATAGTCTATGCCGCTATCGGTGATATAGTCCTCCAACTCTACGGTGAACGCCACGTTTGCCTTGCTGCCTTGAAACTTTGGGTGGAGCATACGGAACGATGGTACATGATGGGTGACAACAATCTTATGGGCTGCTTGCGAATATGCCACTGCATCCTTGATAAAGGTGAGGCAACGTTCATGCTCAGCATTGAATTGGGCATGGGTCATCAGCTCACCTTTATATAATATACGGCGGAAGTCGCTTATCACTTGCTCGGTGAAGTAAGCGTCCTCCAAAGGAATCCTCGACCAAAGGGTGGAGAGGATGATGTCGGTGTCGCCAATCCTCGCAATACCGTTGTAGTGGCTGAATACATTGGGACGTACCTCCAAGAGATAGCCGTCGGGCAGTGTCGCCACATCATAATATTTGTAGAACTCATGGTTGCCCATGCAGCAATGCACCTCCTTGTAGTTCTCCGATGCCCAGTCCCAAAAGGGATGCTTGGAGTAGTTGTCATCGCCGAGATAGCCGATGTCGCCGGCAAGCAGCAGTATGTCGCCCGTCACCTCCAAGGGGTGGGCTTTCAGATACCGCCAATTGTCGGCAAACTCCAGATGCAGGTCGGATGCGTATTGTATCTTCATATTGGTCATGCTTCTATAAACAATTCATCCAGTTGATCTAACAGTCCGGTCACAAATGCCTCGTCTTGACCGAGTGACTTTGACAATGGTTCTGCGAGAGTTGACCAGTCGGCTCTGATGGAGGCGACAAACTCCCTTATACATGCCACTATTGAAGCAGGAGCCTCAATGTTGTCCTCAGTCATTATGACCACATTTTTCAGGATGTCCGAACGGTGCTTCTTGATGTCTTTGGTGTTCACATGCTTGCCGTCCCGCTTGTCTGCCATGAGATTTAGGTAGGCTCTTGCCTTCAGTGCTATCAAGGCAGCGGAATTGGCATGGCGTATGCCATCAGTCAGTTGGCTGTGTGCGATAGTAAAGTGATAGTAATCATCGTCCATGATGATGGCACTAAGACTCGACACATCTTCATCGGTCGGGATAGGTTCTATGACAAATCCCTTTGGCTCTCCAAGCACGTCGGGGTGGCGTGACAGCAGTTCTATCATCTCGGGATAGCCGTCTTTACCATCAAGGAAACGATACATTTCATACCTTGGTGGCTCACCAGCCTCCTGTTTCCTCTTTTCAGGTCGATAGCCAGCCTCCCGCACAAACTGCCAGAAGCGATTGGCGAAAGCCTCGGTCATGTTCTCTACGATGACTATCATGTCGATGTCGTGTGTGGCGCGTGGACGCACCACGGTATTGGTCATGGTGATGTCACAGGCTGCTCCGCCTATCACCACATAGTTTTCTGAGTATTCCGCAAATGCTTCACGGAACTTGACTAATCCTTCCATTTCTGTTCACTGATTATTCGTTCTACTTCTTTTTCTACTCTCGGATCATCATCATCTCTCAACGAAAGGACAAGGGAAAGGCGATCAACCCACTGGCTTTTGTCGCCCATTTTGCTGACAACAGGGTATTTCCATACCTCTATGATATAGTTGCCGTCATAGATGTTGGGATTCTCCATGACATCAGCCGACTTGACGGCACGATATTCCTTGCTTGTCATCATTATCATCTCTTCCCGGTCACGATTAAGCATGGAATAATGTG
The DNA here is from genome assembly GCA_017410365.1 of Prevotella sp. Lineage (GTDB taxonomy): Bacteria > Bacteroidota > Bacteroidia > Bacteroidales > Bacteroidaceae > Prevotella. The sequence continues at coordinate 172,151 of JAFQQY010000009.1, read as the reverse complement.
CCAGGGCATTGATGCCGCATACGGGGTATTCCGCATCCAAGCGTATGTCATCGCAAAAGATGCGGTTCTCCACAGGTGACAGCAAGACGTTCTGAGCCTTGTCCCACAGTTCCTTGCCCTTCAACTCGAAGTGTACCACCTTGCTGCGCTGTCCGTTCTGAATCTTTTGACACAGTCCTACATCTTCAAGACAGGTGACACCCAACGTGACGCTTTCGTAAGAATATGGAAGCAACGGTGCAATATCCCTTGGCGACATTCCTTCAATACTGCCCACCTGTAGGTGATAGAGTAGTATGTATTGCGCCACAGGGGTCAATACTTCGGCAATCTTCCTGTTGCTTGTCTTCTCCAATGCTATGATGCCTGGCAGATGGGCATATTCCTCGGACATGACAAAGAAGACTCCTTTGTCTGCCAGTCTGTGTCGCTCGTAGGTGGGTCCGGGCGCAAGGATAAACACCGCAGGCAGTCCCAGGGCTTCGGTCAACCGCTTGCCCGTAATGGCGCAAGTCCGTGGAGAGGGATTGCCCTTCTTGGGCTCAACGAACAGCAGGGGCGTGCCTTGGTATGTGCCATCATAGAAACGGTATGAGAGTTTCTCGCCAACCGTGATGCCTTTCAGGCTTTCCTTGGCACGAGGTTCCACCTCAAAGCGTCTGCCCAATATCCTTATTTCTTTTTTCAATTCCATTCTGCTACATTTTAATAATGTATTAAAACGATGCAAAAATAAGGATAATAATTGAGAATCAAGCATGTTTGGGCGAAAAAGTGCAGATTTGATATGTAATTTCAATGCATTTGAGCCATTTTTGCATCAAATGATGGTGTTTTCGTCTTTATAATGTCATTCAGATGCCGTTCGTTTCTTCCTCATCAGATAGTCGTTGACATCCTTGTAGTCGGCATATCTGAAGGACTCGTCCGTCACCCTGTACTCGAATACATTGCTGATGCTCTCAACCGTCTTGCGTCCTGCCTGGTCGTTGTCGAGGAAGCAATGGATGTGGGTGTAACGGTCAAGGTAATGCAATGCCTGTTTGAGGTTGGCGACTGAGTTCAGTATCATATAGTCGCAAGGGCTTTCAACGACAAACCATCGGTCTTGCTGTTTAACGAGGGTCATATAAGCAAGGAAGTCCATGAAGCCCTCAAAGACCAGACAACCGTTTTGCCACTCGTTGAACGTATGGGCAAGCAGGGTGATGTCCTTATGCCCGATGCAGCCCTTGAAATAGGGATTGCGCACCTCATGTCCTTCACTCAGATTGCCAAAGGCAATGCCATAGTAATGTTTTTGCTCAACCTTGTAGTGTATCTCCCTGCAATACATCCTGCCAATGGTGATGTCTATCCGTCGGCTACTGAAATAGGACAGCAGAGAATGGTTGCTCAGTGGGAGCAGCTTCACATCGTTCATCTTGGTTGTCGTGTATTCCTTGGCTGCGATAGCGGTCTCGATTGCCTTATCCACAGTGGCAATACTCTTGGACGCAAGGTAGGCAAGGGCATCGGAAACGGATTGTTTGTTATACATACGCTTTACCAGCTCCACAAGGTCACCGCCCTCCTTAATGGCGTAGTCGTACCACAGGTTCTCCTTCTTGCTGACCTTGAACGATGCGGTCTTCTCGTCCCTGAAGGGTGACAGATACCAGTAGGCATTGCCCTTCTTCTTTTTCAGCGTTACATTCTCCTTGTCTAAGAAGTCTATAATGCTCAGTTTCTTCGATTGTTCAATATTCATTGTACTTTCATTTGTTCGGTTTTACTTTGTCCATGGAAACAGTTTACTTTACCCTTTCTCCTATATAGGCACACCCGTAAACTAAACCATTTGCTAAACTACTTTTCCGCTTCCCAATTCAGCCTCCGATTTCGGTTTACTTTGGCCTTATTTCTTATATATAGGTACGGACGTAAACTAAACTGGTTTCTGAACTGTTTTTATTCCTCTTCATGGAACAGGTCAATCTCGGCAGGTGTATATCCGAAATAGTAATGATTATCCCGCTTCACTATGAGCTTTTGCTCGTTAATCAGGTATTTCAGCATTTTGATGATGACGCTTCTGCCACGCTTAAAGCCAATGTCTGCATAGGCTTGCGTTAATTCCTCCACCATGCGATCGAATCCTTTGATAGGTTTCTCCTTGAATGCAGCCGTCAGCGCCTCGTTATGCTGTTCGGATGTCAAGTCTTGGTAAGTAAACCTTGACGGTTGCTTGTCACCTTCTTCCTTCTCCGGCGTGTGCTCGACAATCTCTGGCAACCCTTCCTCATTGACTGTAAAGGCAAACGGCTTGAACTCCTTCTCACGGATGTGCATCGCCTTCACCTCGCTGATGTCGGGATTGGTGGTGCTCTTGGTGATGACAAGCACCGTCTCTGCCTTGTTGTTCATCTCCGTACCGATATGCCCGCGCACGTTATTGTCGCCCTTGTTCTGATGCAATACGCAATGGATGTGCAGGTCATACTTTGATGACCATTCCATCATCTTGTTGATGACCTCGACCGATTCTCCCGCATTGTTGATGTCGAGAAGCAGGTCTCTGATTCCGTCGATGATGACCAGTCCATAGCTTTGGTCTTGGGCAAGCGCATAGTCTATGACCTCTATCCTGACGGAGGGCGTGTACTCTCTCAGACAGATAAAGTCAAGGTTCTCGTTGTCGATGCTTGTAGGTAGACCAGCGAGCTTCAGGATGCGCTCCAGCACATTATGGCAGTGATAGCGGCTCTGCTCCGTATCTACATACAGTATCTTGCGTTTCCCCTCTGGCAGACTGGCGCGATAGTTCAGTACCTTGCCGTTGGCGAGGGAAGCGGCTACCAAGGCAGACACGTTGAAGGTCTTTTTCGCCTTTGCCTTACCAGTAGAAGCACTGAAGTTGCCCAATGTGGCTATGCTGGAATTATCAACCCATATAATCTGAGGAGGTGTTTTATAAGTATCTGTTGCCTTTATCAACGATTCGCTCAATATGCGATTGAGACGCTGTACTCCTTCCTCTTTTGAGTTAGGCTGTACATGTTTGTTATTTTCTTCCATTTTCATTCTTTCGGATTATCAATTTCTATTTTCGTTACCATTCCAATGACCTCTTGTTTGTTTTGGAGCAGCCACTTGTCGATTTCTTCTCTATTAAAATACAGCATTTTTCCCCTTGGCTTATAGTGTGGAACTTCTTTTGCGGCTGTAAGTTTGTATAGCAGGCTTTCAGAAACACCAATATACTTACATGCTTCGTCAAACCCCAAGACGGTTTTGGTCTGCTTGACCATCTTCTCCAATTCCTCGATTCGCTCTATTAGTTTGTCAATAGGTCCCAAAGCCTCCAAACTGTCTTCTATTGCGACAATTCGCTCATAGAGTCTAAAATGTCTTTCATTCATGTGTCACGTACCTTAATTAAATTGTTTACAGACAGTAGCACGGTTATATTAGCCGTCTATTCTTTCTTTGTGTAGATAGTACATATTCCTCTGCTTCTCTTTGAATCTCGTTCTTCGATTTGCCCTTGGTTCCTTGAAGCCATTCATCTATCTCAGATTTGAGGAACATGATGCGTTTGCCTCTCTTGTGAAACGGTATTTCCCGATTGCTTGTCCAGCAATATATGGTATGCTCTACCGGATGTGTTGGGAGATAAGCACATAATTCAGCAACCGTAAACCATGTTTCTTCTTTTTCTGATTGAACAAGTTCATATATACCATCAATCTTGTCTTCTAATGATGACAGCTTTTTCAGTACCCCCGTTATAGCGTTGGGAATATCTTCAAATCTTATACTATTTTCTTCCATGCTAATTATTTTTTATGATTTTTGATGCAAAGTTATGGGGAGACTGTCACTAAATAGAAAAAGTAACGTGATAGTAAGGCAGTATCAACCAAACTATCACGTTTTTACTTTCATTTAGCAGAATTATTGTGATTTATTCCTCTCTTAATATCTGTTCGATGGATTTGCAGATGGCATATTGACTTGCTGTCATGGAAACGTTTCTTCTTATCCTTGAAAGAGAAGAGGAAAGACAACTTGAAGTTATGAATTTCTCTGTTCCATCCTTTTTGATACTGGTTAAGAAGCGACCTTCTCCCATGACATATTGCCAATTATTGTTTATCAAATGGTATTGAGCCATAGCGTCAAACAGTACGGCTACATTACGTACATTCTTTACACGGATAGATGCGTCCAAGTCGCACTTGAATAGGCGACACAACTCGCTACGCACATCACTGTTGTCGGCAAAATCAAATATGTCGTGACTTTGGACAAGTTCTACCAACAAATCCATCTGTCTGTCTGACAATTGGCATCCCAAAGTGAGGATGGACGATTTCTTTCGGGTAAGGATTGGCAGACCAGTACCCACATGTTGAAGAAACAACTCAATAAGTTCCTGCTTGGAATAATCTTCTTTTTTCTTGATTATTGACACACACTTAGAGTCTCTAAACAAAGTACCAATAATGCCAATTGCCATCTGTCGCGAGTTCTTACAACGTGCACAATCACAGTCAATATATTGGTGACTGCGCTCAAATAGTTCTATGAAGTACTCTGTCTTCATATGATTCTTTTCAGCTTGAAGATACCAACTTCTTGCGATCTCAAACAACTCATACAGTTCTCTGTAGAAGTCTTCTGTACACTCCACATGTTTGTGGACACGCTTGCTCTCTTCAAAAAGAGAGAAGCCAAAAAAGGCTGTCTTTTTTCATTTTTATCTGTTTATTGTTATAAATGTTTGGTTTCCACGAAAGGTTAAAGTGCCAAAACAATAGCATCATTACATAGAATGTTGAAAATGAAAGGCACTAAAAACCACCTGTACAATAAAGGACTTATTGATACAAGTGGTCTTCTATACTAAGTGCTTACAAATGATAATCACTATTCATCTATGTCCAACTTAAAAGCTTCTGTAGCTTCATCTTTCTTCTTGTCAATTACTTTTGCGTAGATTTGCGTGGTTTTTACATTGGTATGCCCTAACATTTTGCTTACGGTATATATGTCTGTACCGTTAGCCAATTGTAACGTTGCATAGGTGTGGCGGAAGCAATGAAAGGTGATGTGCTTGGTAATCCCTGATGCTTTTACCCACCGTTCCAAAGGCCTAGATATCCATGAAGGGTCAGGCAGTCCGGCAAACACCAACAGTTCTCCGTCTTTCTTGCGCTCACCGCAAAGCTTGTATGCCTGTGGCGATATAGGCATGTATTCAACGCCCTTAGTCTTCTGCTGAGTGAAATTGAGACGGTACCCACCATTGTATTCTTCAACCTCTGACCATTTAAGCTTTTGAATATCGCTATGTCGCATTCCTGTCAGTGCAGAGAACAAGGCTGCCCGTTTTAGTATATCATCACACGGAGTCTTTGCCAATATATTAAGTTCTTCCAGTGACAGATACTCTCTTCGAGCACTCTGAAACATGATATTTTTAGCCTTGGCAGCAATATCACAATTCAGATAGCCATCCACGAAAGCTTGTTTGAGTGCCGCCTTGAAGATAGAGAAGTACGTCGATGCCGTATTCCTTGAAATAGTTCCTTTCTTAGAACCACCCTGCGGTGCCTTTATCAAGAAGGAACGGAATGCCTCAATATACTTCATGTCAATCTGCGAGAACTGTATGTAGTCACACTTGGCAAACATTGACAACAGTGTGTGCAATCTGCGCCAGTTGACAACTATCGATTCTGACGCAGTTTCCTCTCTTTCTTTGATTAACTTCTCAATATACTCCAGAACATTGCATTTTGAGCGTTCGCTTTGTTCTGCCATTTCCATTTGCTGGTCAGTAAAGAGAGCCATGTTGTCGTACTCTTTTTGACGCAGGACTCGAACGCCATCCGCATAAAGGCAAGTTTCCATATCTTGCTTGGATTTACACTGAATAACGCCATTGTCATCTCGCTTGGGCTTGTACTTTATTCTACCAGCAACGGCTCGCTCGCTTCGTCGTTTATCCCATATAGGGGTAGTAATAGACCTCCTGAGATATTCACGCACTCGTTTGGGTTTGTCATTTCCCGTCTCATAAACAGGATAAGCTTCAAGATAGATGAACCACTCATCTCTCCACTCACTTTTCTTTAATTTGACGGAGACTTTAGTATAATCTAATCTTTTCATAATGGTTTTATATCTTTATAAAGTTTGTCTATTGATTCCTTGTGAGCATACACATAATTACCGATTTGCCGGGTCGGTATTGAGTATTTTCGTATATGAGCATACACGGTGCTGTCATCCAGATGAAATTTCTTGGAAATCTCACCTATTGTATAGCAATCCTCTGGTTCCATGCGGTACATGGTAACTGGTTTCCTTGGCTTGGTGTCAAGCGGAGACTGTCTTAACGGAAACAGATTCATTAGTTCTCCTTTGCATACAAGTCGTATTCCTTTCTCTGGCTCAATGAAGGAAATCTTTTTCATGTAGATGAGCCTATAAATGGTTGAGCGGCTTGCACCAAACATAGCATACGCTTCCGTTATGCTGATATACTCTTTAGACTTGGGCATATTGCTTACAATCTTGTCCAGTTCAAGTTGGCGTTTTTCTTCATCATGCTTACGCTTCCACGCCACCTTGGAGCATTTGGGTGAACAATACCAGGACTCCAAAGTCCTTGCGAAGAACTCTTCTCCGCACACAGGACATTTCCGTACTATCTTATACTTTGCTACTGCCATAATTCATTCATTTTGTAGTTCTTAATATCTATTCTTCTCATCATATCTACTTTTTCTTACAGGTACAAATAAGGTACAGATGTTTATAATAATAACGCAAAGATAGCAATATTATTGTGTACGGCCAAAAACAAGAAAAGCGTGTAACTCATTGAGCTACACGCTTTCCATTTGATATTGTATTCTTATTTCTCTATGTGCTTATTTCACTTCCTCAAAGTCTGCATCCTGGATGTCATCCTTTGGCTGCTGTGCGCCGCCTGCCTGCTGACCGCCGTTGAAACCTGATGTTGCGTCTGGTCCAGGCTGTGCACCACCTGCCTGGCTGTACATCTGCTGACTTGCTGCCTGCATTACAGTGTTCAGGTTGGCAATGGCACTGTCGATGGCTGCTATGTCGCCGCTCTTATGAGCATCCTTCAACTGGTTGAGTGCGCTCTCTACTGCTGGCTTCTGATCTGCTGGCAGCTTGTCGCCATTCTCGTTGAGGAATGTCTCTGTCTGGAAGATCATAGAGTCTGCCTGGTTGAGCTTATCAACACGCTCGCGCTCCTTCTTGTCGTTCTCAGCATTCTGCTCAGCCTCTGCCTTCATGCGGTCGATTTCCTCCTGTGACAGACCTGATGATGCTTCGATGCGGATAGCCTGCTCCTTGCCTGTGGCCTTGTCCTTGGCAGATACCTTAAGGATACCGTTGGCGTCGATGTCGAAGGTTACCTCAATCTGAGGAACACCACGGCGTGCCGGTGCGATACCTGTGAGGTTGAACTGGCCGATAGACTTGTTCTGTGCAGCCATTGGACGCTCACCCTGCAGTACGTGGATGGTTACCTCTGTCTGGTTGTCGGTAGCTGTAGAGAATGTCTCAACCTTGCGTGCAGGGATGGTTGTGTTGGCATCAATCATCTTTGTCATAACGCCTCCCATAGTCTCGATACCCATTGTAAGTGGAGTAACGTCGAGAAGAACGATATCGCCCACGCCTTCTTCCTTATTGAGGATGGCACCTTGGATAGCTGCACCTACGGCTACTACCTCGTCTGGGTTAACGCCCTTTGAAGGCTCCTTGCCGAAGTAGTTCTTAACCAATGCCTGAACGGCTGGGATACGGCTTGAACCACCTACGAGGATTACTTCGTCGATATCTGCAGTGTTGAGCTTAGCATCGCGCATTGCGTTCTGGCATGGAACGAGACAAGCCTGGATGAGGTTGTGTGCCAACTGCTCGAACTTAGCGCGTGTGAGGGTCTTAACCAAGTGCTTTGGAATACCGCCTACAGGCATGATGTATGGAAGGTTGATCTCTGTAGATGTAGAGCTTGAAAGCTCAATCTTTGCCTTCTCAGCAGCTTCCTTCAGGCGCTGCATTGCCATTGGATCCTTTGTAAGGTCGGCATCGAAACCTTCGTCGTTCTTGAACTCCTGAACAAGCCAGTCAATGATTACCTGGTCGAAGTCGTCACCACCAAGGTGTGTGTCACCGTTTGTTGAGAGAACCTCGAACACACCGCCACCGAACTCGAGGATTGAGATATCGAATGTACCACCACCGAGGTCGAACACTGCAATCTTCATATCCTTGTTGGCCTTGTCTACACCGTAGGCAAGAGCGGCTGCTGTAGGCTCGTTAACGATACGCTGAACGTTGAGACCTGCAATCTGGCCTGCTTCCTTTGTTGCCTGACGCTGTGAGTCAGAGAAGTATGCCGGTACTGTGATAACGGCGTCGGTTACTTCCTGGCCGAGGTAGTCTTCTGCTGTCTTCTTCATCTTCTGAAGAACCATTGCTGAGATTTCCTGTGGAGTGTATTTGCGACCGTCGATGTCAACGCGTGGATAGCCACCTTCGTTTACGACATTGAATGGTACGCGGCTGATTTCCTTTTCTGTCTGTGCCCATGACTCACCCATGAAGCGCTTGATGCTGTAGATGGTCTTGGTTGGGTTTGTGATGGCCTGACGCTTTGCTGGGTCGCCCACCTTGCGCTCGCCACCGTCAACGAATGCTACAACTGATGGAGTTGTGCGCTTGCCTTCGCTGTTTGCGATTACTACTGGTTCGTTACCTTCAAATACGGCAACGCATGAGTTTGTAGTACCTAAGTCAATTCCAATAATTTTTCCCATAGTCTTTATTTTTTATTTGTTATCTTCTTTTTTTCTTGCTGCCCGACCGTCGGGCGGCTTACACTGTTGTTTGTGCAAAGCGTATGCCAAATATAAAATAATATGACAGCACTGACTGACAAAAGCGACATTTTGGCATATTATACGGAAATATGTCACATTTATATGTTATTTTGTCTTGTTTTTAGCACGAACCTTTGGCATACGTGTTGTTATTGTGATGGTGGATAAATATGAATGAATGTATTTTTATTCACTGATTTATTATAATATTAATGTCAAATATCTTGTTTTTAGATATTTTTTTTTACCTTTGCAATCAGAACTGAATTAGTCACATTATATATATAATTGAGAGTATGAAGAAGATGATTATGCTTGTCAGCTTGGCTATTGCGGTGATTACTGCAAATGCACAAGACTCATACATTGTAAAGACCAACAATGTAAGAAACACTGGTGCCTCTACGGCAAGTCAGGTGCAGGATGCTAGTCAGGATGAAGAACCGGAAGCTACTGATTTTGTCGGACAGTATTTCAAGTATCGTAGTCTTTGCGACTGGGTAGAAGGCATGAAGTTTATGGTCATGCCTGAAAAGTATGATATGATTGTAAACACATTTACCGATGCGGAGACAGGTAAGGAAGTGAGCAGCAACCGCCTGCGCCAAAAGATAATGATTTACAAGAATCATACATCTGAGATGGACGGCAGCGATCGTATCCATTTCCTTTGTCAGGACGAGAACAAGTATTATTACTACAGAATTCCAAGCGGTTCGTTTGACAACTATTGCTATGGCAAGCTTGGTGTGCCGACTTTGGCGTACATAGGTGATGTGGATGTGGCTCGCGAAAAGCTGAAGGATGCTGTGCTTTATACCAAGACAGACATCTACTATATAGATACGGAGCGCGATGGCAACGGCTGTGAGCAGGTGCGCGTGGAAAAGAACAAGCAGGTGAAGGTCAAGGCAATCGGTGTGGGTACGCGCAGTTTCCCGGTAAAGATTATCGTTGAAGACGAAAAAGGTAATCAGTTCTTCCAGAATGTTGCAATGAGCAAGACCAACAGTGGTATGCGAGACGATGAGTTTGGCATGGACAACGTTAGACACACATTCTACGGTTCTTTCCAGTTGGCAGATGAAAATATAGCTGCATCTGAGGAGTATAGCAAGTATATCGGAAAGGATGTGCACACCAGATATGCAACAAAGATGGAGAACATTAATGGCAAGACTGTAAACATCTTGCGTCTGTCTTCGTTCGTGATTCAGAAGATTGAAGCACAGAGCAATACCAACTATGTGAAGATGACGCTGAAGAGTCATCGCACGGGAGAGATATTCACCAAGCAGGTTACATTTGTAAATGAAAATGTTGCTGGTGATATTGACGGACAGAAGGAAGACTACTACGGTTATCTGTTTAAGCCAGGCAGGGCAGACTTCAAGGGTGTGTCAGAAAAGCACCGTGAACTGATTCATCAGGGTAGAATAGCCAAAGGTTTCAAGAAAAACGAGGTGCGCATGGCATTGGGTGAACCTTCAAATACTGTTGATTATGACAATGACGGTAGCGAAGAATGGGTTTACAATTACGACGGTCAGCCAAAGCGCGTTATTATCTTCAACAGAAGAGGTGTTGTTACAGGAACAAGAAGATTCTAAGCAAAAACATAATAAGGTATAACAAATAAAGGAAGCTCAGACGGGCTTCCTTTATTGTTTTATTTGATGTTGTGGCTTTGTCTATTCTTTCTCTGCAATGGCGTTCATGATGAGGCCTTCCAGCTCTTCGCACAGTTCAGGATTGTCTCTGAGCAATGACTTCGTAGCATCGCGTCCCTGTGCCAGTTTGGAACCACCGTAAGAGAACCAGCTTCCGCTCTTCTGGATGATGCCGTATTCAACGCCAAGGTCTACAATCTCGCCAATCTTTGAGATGCCCTCGCCAAAGGTTATTTCAAATTCTGCCTTGCGGAAAGGAGGAGCCACCTTGTTCTTTACTATCTTAACTCGAACCTGATTGCCGATTACGTTGTCGCCATCCTTGATGCTGGTTACGCGACGGATGTCGAGGCGCACGCTTGAATAGAACTTCAGTGCGTTACCACCGGTTGTTGTCTCTGGATTGCCGAACATGATGCCAATCTTCTCTCGCAGCTGGTTGATGAAGATACATGTGGTGTTGGTCTTGCTGATGTTGGCAGTGAGCTTGCGCAACGCCTGGCTCATCAGTCGTGCCTGCAATCCAACCTTATTGTCGCCCATGTCGCCCTCAATCTCAGACTTTGGAGTAAGTGCCGCTACAGAGTCGATGACGATGATGTCGATGGCAGACGAGCGGATGAGTTGGTCGGCAATCTCGAGTGCCTGCTCACCATTGTCTGGTTGTGAAATCCACAAGTTGTCAACGTCAACGCCAAGCTTGGCAGCATAGAAGCGGTCGAAAGCATGCTCAGCATCAATAAATGCAGCGATACCGCCAGCCTTTTGGGCTTCAGCAATAGCGTGGATGGCGAGGGTAGTCTTACCAGACGACTCCGGACCATAAATCTCGATGATACGTCCCTTTGGATAACCGCCAACGCCAAGGGCTGCATTCAGTCCGATACTGCCGGTCGGTATTACTTCAACCTGTTCTATGTTTTCGTCGCCGAGTTTCATGATAGAACCCTTGCCGAAATCCTTCTCTATCTTTGCCATAGCGGCCTGCAGTGCCCTCAGCTTCTCTGACTGTGCATTCTGCATTTCGTTTTCAGTGTCTTTTTTTGCCATATTTATTCTTTATTATTGTTCGTGTTATTCCGCTACGGGAGTTTTTGTGGTATTATAATTCCAAATCGCCGTCGAATACCTCTACCCATGGCAGTCCTTGGAGGTTGAGCTGCTCCATGAATGGATCTGGATCGAAATCCTCTACGTTCCATACACCCGACTTGCGCCATCGTCCTTTCAGGAACATCATTGCGCCAATCATTGCCGGCACACCAGTTGTATAGCTTACGCCCTGCATGCCCGTCTCGCGGTATGCAGCCTGGTGCTTGCAGTTGTTGTATACGTAGTATGTGCGCTCCTTGCCGTTCTTGATACCACGGATGCGACATCCGATAGAAGTCTCGCCCTCGTAGTTCTCGCCGAGGTCCTGTGGGTTAGGTAGCACAGCCTTGAGGAACTGCAAAGGAACAATCTTCACCTTTACAGTATTGCCAGAACCGTCTGCCAACGGTGCTTCGTATTCAATCTCGTCGATACGGCTCATGCCGATATTCTGGATAACGTCGAGATGCTTGAGATACTGCTCGCCGAAGGTCATCCAGAAGCGTGCCTGCTTGATGGTAGGGTAGTTCTTTACCAGACTTTCCAACTCTTCATGGTGCAGCAGATAGCTCTCACGCGGACCGATGTTAGGGTAGGTGAGAGGCTGGTGAATCTCCAGCGGTTCAGTCTCAATCCACTTGCCGTCCTTATAGTATAGTCCCTTCTGTGTAATCTCACGTATGTTAATCTCAGGGTTGAAGTTGGTTGCAAACGCCTTGTGATGGTCGCCGGCATTGCAGTCAACAATGTCGAGATAGTGAATCTCGTCGAAGTGGTGTTTTGCTGCGTATGCAGTATATACTCCGCTCACGCCAGGGTCGAAGCCGCAACCTAGTATGGCGGTAAGTCCAGCTTGTTCGAACTTCTCCTTGTATGCCCACTGCCATGAGTATTCGAAGTGAGCTTCGTCCTTCGGCTCATAGTTGGCTGTGTCCAGATAGTTGCATCCGCACGCCAGACACGCATCCATAATGGTAAGGTCTTGATAGGGCAGTGCGAGGTTGATGACCAGTTCCGGCTTATAGTCGCTGAACAATTTTACCAACTGCTCCACATCGTCGGCATCCACCTGTGCCGTTTTTATATCCATGTTGTAGCCAGCCTTATGAATAGCTTTTACAATGTCGTCGCATTTCTCCTTGCGGCGACTTGCAATCATAAATTCCTTAAAGACATCAGGGTTCTGCGCAATCTTGAACGCAGCTACCGTGGCAACGCCACCGGCTCCAATCATTAATACTCTGCTCATTGTTCTTTTTTCTTCTTTGGTTATTTTGTTTATGCTTTGTTTTCGGCTCATAATCATGAACTCAGTGAAGACATCGCTTTGCTCTTGTGTCTTTTTCTGCTCTACCGTGTCTTCGAAGTTTCTGTTGAGTCTGTAGATTTTAGCCATGTTTACTTAGTTTTGTACTTACAGTTTCTCATCCCTTTTCCCTCATCTCTCATTCAGTTCTTCTCCGTTTATTCCCAGAGCAGCCATCAGTGAGTAGCCGAGAATCTCTTGACGGAAGTTTCCGCCTGGCATAGGTTGCATGGCGAACACTGTTATGCGTTTCTCGTCGTCAACAGACTTAAGTGCCATGCGCACGCTGTCGTAATATTTTTCAGCGTTCGGTATCAGCATAACTCTCTTAACATCCTTTTGAGCGCAAACCATGCTCATCACGTCAAGGAAGAACTCCTCTTTCGTGGTTATGTCTTCCGTCGGGAATGCATTGATGACAAACTCTCCAAGGTTGTCGCGGAAAGCCTTGCCGTTCAGTTCGTCGGCGAAATTGGCAGGTGCAAAGTTGTCGAGTGAAGCCTTGTCCTTGCTGTGTATCAATACCACTTGAGTCTCATGGTCTCCCTCGCGCAAGCCGCCGTCCAGCGCTACGCAGTCAATCCATTTGCTGACATCTGCTTTCTGTATGCGACGCCCCAGCATACGCTCGAAGTTGACCGTTAGGTCGAATGCCACATTATCTATATAGTCGGCATCGGCAATGATTATATTCTCGCTCCACTTCTCTTTGCTTTCCATTCCTTCCATGCCGTTATGTATCTCATTCATAAATGCAAAGATAGTACAATTTAAAGATAAGACAAAATTAATCAAGTTTTTTTTATGGCCAGTAATATAATGATGCAGAAAGTTTGCAAAAATTGTTGCTGAATGAAAAAAATAATGTAACTTTGCACCATAACTAAGTAATAACAAACTAATACAAACTATGAAAAGTGTACTTGAAGGACGTCCTGCTCTTAAGGCGGAAGTCGAAAAGATAGCAGAGGTAGCCGGTTACCTCTGGCAGAATGGTTGGGCTGAGCGCAACGGTGGTAACATAACAGTTAATGTAACCAAGATGGTTGACGATGAAATCCGTCAGATGCCTGCAATCAGCGAAGTGAAGCAAATCGGTGTAACACTGCCTGCTCTCAAGGGCTGCTATTTCTATTGCAAGGGCACTGGCAAGCGTATGCGCGACCTCGCTCGCTGGCCAATGGACAACGGAAGCATCATCCGTATTCTTGACGACTGCGCAAGCTATGTTATTATTGCAGACAATCCTGTAATGCCAACAAGTGAGCTGCCAAGTCACCTTACAGTGCATGCAGACCTCATAGAGAAGGGTAGCGACTATAACGCAACCGTTCATACCCACCCAATCGAGCTCGTGGCAATGAGTCACAACAAGAAGTTCTTGGGTAAGGACGTGCTTACAAAGATTCTGTGGAGCATGATTCCAGAAACAAAGGCATTCTGTCCGCTGGGTCTTGGCGTTGTTCCTTACGAGTTGCCTGGTAGCAACAAGCTTGCTGATGCAACATTGCAGGAACTTCAGGACTACGACGTAGTTCTTTGGGAGAAGCATGGCGTATTTGCCAAGGGACTCGACGCAATGGATGCTTTCGACCAGATTGACGTGCTGTCAAAGAGTGCTAAGATTTACATCGACTCTAAGTCAATGGGCTATGAACCAGAGGGCATGAGTGATGAGCAACTCAAGGAAATGACAGTTGCATTCAATCTTCCAAAATAGTCATAACGAATACTACTGACTACATATAATCATTATTACTTACTATTTTAGTAAACACTCCCTGACGCTGTGAAGCGTTGGGGACTTTTTATTGGTGAACATTAGGGCGTCACACCTGCAGCTATGCTTGGAATCTAATCAATATCTATTTTAATAAGATGCGGTCTTGATATTAATAAACGAAGTGCCAGTTCTCGATTCGAGATCTGGCACTTCTTGCTTCGTAATCTGGCATTTCTTATAAACGGAAGTTTACACACGATATAGTAATATTTTGAACAATAAAAGAAATACAACTTCCTTTTCTGTTCAATTATTGGCTATTTTTCTATTTCCCCTTTCAAACATTCGTTTTTATTTCGCATTATCAATATTTGAAAGAAGTGGTGCGATTAGCACTCCTAAATGCACCACTTTTGACATCCAAACGGCCCAGTTACGATGCCCAAACGGCCCTTTCAGAAGTCTAAAACGGCCTATTAAGAATATCAATCTTACACTTTCGTAAGCTTTTCTTGCCTTTAATTTCTACATCTTCTTAACATGGGTAAATGTTAAAATTACCAAAACACACCGAAAAACAGGCAAAAAATGTAGGATTGAAATCCTCATACACTGCACTTAACGTTCTATGGCTTAATGTCTTACATGCAAAAATGTAGGATGTAGGAGAAAATTGATTTTTTAAAATCTTGGGACTCAATTTGGAGATTAACTTTTTTCTAGGGATTTGGGGATTTTAAGGATTTCTGTTAAATTAATTATAAAATAATAGCACATTTTATTGTAAAAAAATGATTATTTAAGTATCTTTGCAACAAATGTTTACGATTTGCAAACTGAGAGTAGTTTTGCAATCTATTTATAAATAAAAACAAACGACATGAAACAAAAACTAAGAACATTTAAAACAGATTACCTTACGGCAATACCTTTTTTAACTAAGAAGAGGCTGAGTCTTCTCGTCGTAGTCTTTGCTATGTGTATGATTAAATCCGTCGCTGCTTCACGAATCTATTCAGAGGAAGTGGCAACGAGCTTTATTATCAATCATCCTGATCCAAATGTGATACGTTGGGGCAAGCAGACAAACCATTTTACATGGCAGGCTGGCTACATAATGTTTGCTATGGAGAAATTGTGGAGGATGACTAACGATTCTACCTATCTGAACTACGTGCGTCGCTATGTTGACCAGAATGTTGATGCTGAGGGCCGTGTAGCAGCTTTCAATCCGAGGGCATTAGACAATTTTATTCCAGGCTATGCCTGTTTGTTGCTTTATGAATTAACTGGCGAAAAACGCTACGCCATTGCAGCAGAAACCATACGTCGTGGATTCGACGAATATCCTCGCAATGCGCACGGAATTTTCTACCACTCGCGCTCCATACAACAACTCTGGGTAGATGGTGTGTTTATGGGACAGATATTTCTTGCTCGTTATGCCAAGACGATGGGACACCCAGAAGATTTTGCAGAGGTGGTAAAACAGATACAGGGACTAATACATCTCTGCGGAAGGAGTGACGGATTGCTTTATCATGGATGGGCAGAAAAAGGCAAAACAGGCTGGGCAAGAGAAAAGGACAATCATTCGCCTGAAGTGTGGAGCGAGGGACTGGGCTGGGGAGCAGTGCTGCTGGCAGACGTATTCGACTATTTGCCAGCTAACCAACCTGGACGCGAACAACTGATGGAGGCTCTTCGCAATATGTGTAAGGGGTTGAAAGCTTGTCAGGATTCGCGAACAGGACTGTGGAGTCAGGTGGTTGATAAACCTTATGACGCGGGTAACTGGAACGAAACTTCTGGTTCTGCTATGTTCATGTACCTCTTGCAAACAGCCATAAACAAAGGTTATATTTCAGCTGCTGACTATCAACCAGTGGTTGACCGCGCCTATCAAGGTGTTATCAGAAAAGCTATACGTAATAGTGACGGCGGATATAATCTTATCGATTGCAGCAGTATTGGTATTAAAGGCAGTTACAAAGCGTATATTTCGCAACCGCGAGAAATCAGTACCTATGCCGCATTTGGTTCTTTCATCATCGGTACAGGTATTGTTGAACATGGCTTCCGTTTCCATTTCCCAAACACAGTCTATGCTACCGACTATACCCAAGGAAAACTGCTTCGATTAGATGCAGGCAAAGTGGCATGGCAACATGATGCTCCATTGTCAAACGACTTATGGTATCTGCCAAACGGTAATGTGCTTTTTACAATTGGAGATGGTGTCATGGAACTTAACCAGCATGGAGATACAGTGTTCTTCTATCGTTCAGACTGTCATGTCTTTGCCTGTCAGCGATTGCCGAATGGCAACACCTTTGTTGGAGAGTGTGAGAAAGGACGATTATTGGAAGTATCGCCCAAAGGGCGCATCGTACGTTCTGTAAAAATTCTTCCTAAAGGAATGCCTGACAACGATATGGCATTTATGCGTAATGCCCGCCGACTGCCTAACGGTCACTATTTAGTGGCTCATTATCGTGGCGAAAAGGTTGTTGAGTACAATGCCAAGGGACGGGCTGTTTGGAGTGTTGATACTCCAGGTCGTGCCCACTCCGTAATCCGTTTGGACAATGGAAATACAATTGTTGCTATTGCTGATGCAAACAAGAATCCAAGAATAGAGGAGTATTCGCAAGACGGAAAACTCGTTTGGCAACTTACTAATGACGATTTGCCTGGTCGTCCATTACGATTCATGTCGGGCATGCAATATCTTGAGGACAAGGGATTGCTGCTAACCAATTGGCAGGGGCATCGAGCTGAATCTATGCAACCCCACATGCTTTTGGTGAATCGCAACAAGCGCATTGTGTGCACCCTGCCTCCAACAGAAGGTGTTCGCACTATTTCTAATGTGGCTGTAGCTGATTATGAAATAAAGAAATAAAGGGGATGTTGTTATGAACTTTCTCTGAGCGATAAATAAACAGTATCCGTTGGTTGTATAAAGATAATTAGCGGGAGTTTTTTTGCTTGTTCGGTATAATTTCATATCTTTGTAGTCAGAACTCTATAAACAGATAAAGTAATGAAAAATCTCAGATTTTTATTAGTTGTAGTATCATTGTTGTTTGGCACTGCTTCTGTTAATGCAAAAGAAGACTTTGAAGTAGATGGTATTTATTATAATATTATCGACTATGCAAATTCTTATGTAGAGGTTACATATAAAGGGGATTTTGATTCTTCTTTTGATGAATACGCAGGAGATGTTGTTATTCCTGAAACCGTTACATATGCAAATAAGACATTTACTGTTACGAGAATTGGCTATTTGGCTTTTTGCGGATGCAAAAATTTAAAATCAGTAACCATACCCAATAGTGTCACCTGCATAGTCCGTCAAGCCTTTATTTGCAGCAGTATAACTTCGGTTAAGTTAGGGGGTGGTGTTAAAGAAATAGGAAATCAGGCATTCTCCGACTGTACCAACCTAACTTCGGTAACCATTCCCGATAACGTCACAAGTCTTGGTAACGCAGTCTTTTCTTATTGTAGCAACTTAAGTTCTTTGGTCATTGGCGATGGCATAACAAGAATTGGAAGTTATGTTTTTTGTAGATGCAAAAGTCTTGTATCTGTAATCATTCCTGATAGTGTAACAACTATAGGTTTGGGCGCTTTTGATGATTGTAGCAATATGACTTCTTTGATTATAGGTTCTGGCGTTAAAATAATTGAAGCGCGTGCTTTCTTATTTTGCGATAGTCTTAAGAATATAAAAGTATTTGCTGAAGTGCCACCTGTTGCTGATAGTGATACATTTAATAAATTTGATGCGGAACTGTGTGTGCCCGAGCAATCGATCGCCAGTTACCAGACCACAGCTCCATGGAGCAAGTTTAAGTCGATAAGAGCTTTGACAGATGAGGAAACTGGCATTTCAAACGTAAAGGATTATCCGTTTGAAGTACAGGCAAAGGGTGGCATAATAAACGTTACAGGCGTTGCCGACGGAACAATGGTAGAGATTTATGGACTGAATGGCACAAAATTTGGCGAAGGAAAGTCAACCTTAAATTCCGCGACAATCAATATCGGCCAGCAACCTGACAACATTGTGATAGTAAGGATTGGGAAGAAGGCAATGAAGGTTGTGCTTTGATTTATTGCTGACCGCTAAAATGATAGCGGACAGCAATAAATTTTAATAATATTTGTTGTTCAAAAATCTATTTCAGCTGTTCCTCTTGTATATTCTACGGATTTGCCTGATATAGAAGAATGAATGTGGAGCGACTCGTTTGTGGCATAATAGAGTTCGGCTTGATTTGTCCATGTTATATTATGTGGTTTCAAAACGTTTGTGATGAAAATGATGTAGTCAGTGCCATTGCGCCATTGTAAGCGCCATGTGCCTTTAAGACTGTCGTCGGCAATGGTGTCCCAATCGGTCCATGTCTCTTTGCCTTCAACGCTCACTTTCTTTCGTGCGAGCCATTTCACATAGCCAGTCATTGTGCTGTCACCATTCAAGTGCAGTTGCTCAAATAGCATTTGGTTGTCGTTGATATACCGTCTGTGCCAGTCGCCCTTAACTATACTACCATACTTATCAATAAGTTCAAGAGTCTTGTAGTGCGACTCAGGGTATTCTGGGTCGCTACTGCAACTGATGAATGAAAAAATCACTAAAAAATAATAGATATAAAAATGTGTGTTCCGCATATGATTACTGCTGAGCAATAGAAACAACGATGATTGAGAGTAAATCTTCCGCACTATCGGATTTCTCAATATTAATGAACCCAGTTATATAGGTTAAACACTTATGTTATGGATGGAACAAGTGGTCTAACTGTATTTCGCTTTGTATTATACCAGAATGGGCATTGGGTACAATTCCATAGGTTGTAATCATTGTAAGTAGAATAGTCTTTCTAGTTCCTGTGCTGTTAATAAAGGTTCTTACCTTATTAGATAGTTTTTCTGCGTAATCTTTTGTTATTTCAAATTCGTCTTTTGAGTATTTTATTTCACAGAGATTGATGGTGTCGTCTTTGCGGTCAATAATCAAATCAATCTGAACTCCGTTGGTGTTATCCTTGCCTCTCCATGAACAAGCTAAAGTTTGTACCCCGGATATGCCTAATGCCTGTTTTATCTGATTGATATGGTTTAGACAAAGCATTTCGTAGGTAAATCCAGCCCATGTGTTATGTAATGGACTATTGTAGCATGTTGTCCAGAAATGTTCATCTTGGTATTTATTTTGTTTTACAAAATTGAAATAGAATAGGGTGTAAAAATCAACGAGTTGATAGATGATGTTGTTCTTTTGACGTTTATAAACTATTGACGATTTTGTTGCAAATGGTTCGTAACAGCGAATAAAGCCACATTGCTCCAATTCTTCTAAGACGTTGCAGAATGTGCCATTGTCCGTTTGTTTGGTGATGGCAAGCAATTCTTGTCTATTTAATCCCATCTGCTTAGTCGCTAATGTTGTAACAATGTCTATATGTGTGGATGCATTTTTGAATAAAGCTCGATAAAGGTCGTTGAATTCTTCCTTTAGAGGAGCGTTTTTAGAGAAAAACAGATTGTCTATATTTTGTGCTACGCTTTTCGATTTATCCATCATTGACATGTAGTATGGTATTCCTCCAAATACCATGTAGCATTCGGTTATCTGCTTCCTATTATAGCTAAAACCGAATGATTTGAAATATTCTTCGCTTTCTTGCAATGTGAATGGGCTTAATACCAGATGGTGGGTTAGGCGATTATGCAAACCGCCTTTACTTTTTATAAGGTTGTTTATCATCCATGAAGTGGCGGAACCGCAAACAATCAGTTTGATGTCATTTCGTAATACCGCCCAACTATTCCAGAAATTTTCTAAAGCTGCGATAAAACCAGATTTAGCTGTATCCATCCATGGCAGTTCATCAATGAATATTATTTTTTTATCTTCTTTAGAAGTTTCCAGATAGCGCCCTAATTCATAGAAGGCAAGAATCCAGTTTTTTTGTATAGATAGTTTGTCAGAACCTGAATATTTCTGTAAGGCTATTGCGAAGTTGGTAAGTTGTTCTGATTTGGTTGCTTTATACATTCCTGTTACAAAAAACGAGAACTTGTCTGATGCGGCTTTGCGAATTAGGAACGTTTTGCCTACACGTCGGCGTCCATATACTGCCACAAATTCAGACCTGTTTGAATTGATAATATCGGATAATGAGCGTAATTCAGATGCTCTGCCTATTAAATCTTGTACCATTTTGATGTTATTTTGTGCGCAAATATATAAAAAAACAACGAGTTCCGCAAATTATCGTTTGATATTTTGCGGAAATAGGGCTAAAAACTGGTAATTCCGCAAGTTTTCGGATATAGAAAAAGCAGATGCCGAGTGAAGACATCTGCTTTATTTGTTAATAAGAATTGGTGAAATCCTGTATAAATGATTTACTGCTGAGCGATAGAAACAACGATGATGGAAGCTATGAGCACGGCGAGACCGAGCAGAAGCACGCCGATGGTCTTTGCGCCTACGCCCTTCCACTCCTTGAGGATGATGCCCCAGATGTTTGAGGCGATGACGTTGAGCGACATGAGGATGCTCCAAGAGAAAGCATAGAGGACACCGTCTTTGGGCAGGAAGCTGCGACCGGTTTCGAGTCCGAAGAACTGGCTGTACCAGCATACGCCCGCAAGTGCACAGAAAAGGATGTTGCTCGTGAGCACGCCTGGCGACACTTTCAGATACTCACCGGCTGTGTTGTTCTTTATGTTCTGATAGATGCAGTAGGCTGCATTGGTGCAGAAACCGCCAACAGTAACGAGGAAGATGACTGGCAGACCGGCAAAGAGCGTGTTGCAGCCGGCAGTGATGGCATATTCTTTCATTGGCGCACCGCTCTCCAGTCCGAGGTTGAAGCAGGCGCTCATGGCTCCGGCAAGGAAGGCGACAACGAGTCCCTTAGTCAGCGCGAAGTCTTTAATGGCGGCACGCTTCTCCTCCTCGCTGAGGTTCTGGTTGCGCAGGCTACCGGCATAGCCGATGATGGCGATGCCTGCAATCATGATGCTCACACCGATGAGCAGCAACAGGCCTTTGCCGTGGAAGAGGTCGTCGCCGGCAAGCAGCGGAGGCAGGATTGTTCCGAAGGCAGAGCATGTGCCCATGCCGATGCTCTGTCCGAGAGCCACACCGAGGTAGCGCATGCCGAGTCCGAAGGTCAGTCCGCCCACGCCCCACAGCACTCCGTAGATGATGGCTGGCGTTGCACCGCCCTGGCTCCACATGTCTATGAGCGAGCGGCCTTCGTCGATGGCGAGAAGGGCTCCGAGGAACGGGAAGACTATCCAGGCGAAGATGCCTTGTACCATCCAGAAGTTTTCCCACGACCAGTCTTTTATTTTATTAATAGGTATATAGGAACTGCTTACGCCTATGCTGCCAATGGCTATGATTAAAAGTCCGATGAAGATGTACATGGTTTTTGAGTTGACGAGTTAACGAGTTGACAAGTTGTTTGATTCAGTTGACAAGTTGACGAGTTGCTTGAAATTTAAGCAATTAACTTGTTTACTTGTTAACTCGTCAACTCGTCAACTAAATATCAAATAAATTGCGGTATGAAAGAAGATGCAATCAGTACGAGGATACCGATTACCAATACCACGATAGTCTTTGATGAGCAGCCCTTCCACTCCTTGAGGATGATACCCCAAACATTAGAGAAGGTTACGTTGAGGGCCATAAGGATGCAGAATGCCAGTGTGGTGAGGGTCTCTGATTCTGTGAGGAATCCCTTGCCAAGACTCAGACCGAAGAACTGGCTGTACCACAGACCGCCGGCAAGAGCACAGAACAACAGGTTGTTGCCCCAGACATTGCCTTTCTTGTAGTCGCCCCATGTGTTGTTCTTCTGGTTCTGATAGAAGCAGTAGATGGCGTTGGTAACGAAACCGCCCAGCGTTACAAGCAGTGTTGCTGGCAGTGTGCGATACATAGGGTCGGTAAGTTCGCCGAAGTTGATGTCCTTACCAAACTCAAGACCAACGTTGAAGCATCCGCTCATGAAACCGGCGAGAAGTGCGATGGCAAGTCCCTTAGGGAAATTGAAGTCCTTAACGGCTGCCTTCTTCTCCTCTTCAGAGAGCGATGAAGCCTTCATGCCACCTGCCACACCGATGATGGCGATGCCGATGAGGGTGATAACAACACCCATGATAACGGCGAAGGTGAGCGACTCAAGCGCTTTCAACTCTGGGAAGAAAATGTTGAGCAGCACAGGTCCCATGATGGTTCCGAGACCGGCACATGTGCCAAGAGCGATTGACTGTCCGAGAGCCACGCCGAGGTAGCGCATAGACAGACCGAAAGTGAGTCCGCCGACACCCCAGAGAACACCGAAGAGAACGGTCATCCAGAGGTTGAACGAATTGGCAGCACCGAACAAGCCGCAAAGGCTCTGTCCTTCGGGCACTGCGAGCATTGCTCCCAGGAACGGGAACACAAGCCATGCGAAGACGCCTTGTACAATCCAGTAAGACTCCCACGACCAATCCTTTATTTTATTGATAGGCACGTAGCAGCTTGACTGGCAGAAGGCGCCAATGGCTATGATTAAAAGTCCGATAATTATTTCCATGATTTTTTAGTTGACAAGTTAACGAGTTGACAAGTTGACGAGTAAACGAGTTGACGAGTTGTTTGATTCAGTTGACAAGTAAACGAGATGTCAAGTTTACAAGGTGCTTGATATTTAAGCATATAACTTGTTTACTTGTTAACTCGTCAACTTGTTTACTAAACAAAACAACTCGTCAACTTAAATGATTTTATCCGCGCTTAGATACCACGTCTGCAACGTACTGGTCGATGTCAGCGATGAACTCGTCGCCTACAGGAACATTGTTGCGTACGCAGAACTCGTCGTAAACAGCCTGCCATGGCATAGCCTTCTGCTCCTCGATGAGTGCAAGCACCTTGTAGCCTTCGCCGGCAAGCTCGTACTTCGCGATGAGATCCTTTGGTTCGAGCAGAGCGCGAAGCATGCACTTCTGAGCTGAACGAGAACCGATAACGTAAGCACCGATACGGTTGATAGAACCATCGAAGAAGTCAAGACCATAGTGAACACGGTCGAGAGCGTCTGCGCGTACGATTTCGAAGAAGAGCTCCTGTGTAGGATCGTCCATGATGGTAACATGGTCTGAGTCCCAACGTACCGGGCGAGAAACGTGAAGCATAAGCTCCTTAACGAATGGCAGAACTGCGCTAACCTTGTCGGCTGGTGATTCTGTTGGGTGATAGTGACCTGTGTCGATAGTCAGAATCTTATCGTACTTAGAAGCGTAAGCTGTGTAGAAGTCGTGTGAGCCTACTGTGAAGCTCTCAAGACCGATACCGAATACCTTACCCTCGATACAATCCTTCATCATTGGCTGCTCCTTCTCGAAGATTTCATCGAGAGATGCCTTCAGCAGGTTGCGATACAGAGCGTGGTTAACGCTAACGTCCTTGCAACCGTCGTGTACCCAAAGGTTCATGATACATGGGTCGTTCTGAGCCTCACCCATTGCATTTGCGATGTCACGGCAACGCTTTGTGTGCTCAATCCAGAACTTGCGGATGCCCTCGTCTGGGTTAGACAGTGAGAGGCTGCCTGACTTTGGATGAGAGAATGAAGATGAGTTGAAGTCGAGCAGAGTGTTGTTCTCCTTTGCCCAGTCGATCCAAGACTGGAAGTACTCTACTGTTACCTCGTCGCGGTCAACAACCTTGCCCTGGAAGTCGCCGTAGATTTCGTGGAGGTTGAGACGGTGTGTACCTGGAATCAAAGACTTAGCCTTGAGAACGTCCATACGAAGTTCGTCGAGGTTGCGTGCTGCGCCTGGGAAGTCGCCTGTTGACTGGATACCGCCAGACATTGCGCCTGCCTGTACTTCAAATCCCTTAACGTCGTCTGCCTGCCAGCAGTGCATGCTCAGGTGGAAGTCCTGAAGCTGTGTCAATACCTTTTCTGTGTCAATACCGATGGCAGCGTAGCGCTCTTTCGCTACTTCGTATGCCTTTTTTACTAATTCTTCTTTCATTTCTTTAGGTTTTTATTTTTTGTTTGTAATAATTAGTGATTTCTTTTTGGGGGCATCTAACCCTTTTTCTCAACTATAGCCAGGAACTGCTCGTAGGCGGCATCCCATGCTTCCTTGTCCTTTGGCTCGAAGCGCTTCAGTTCAAGACTGTTGGCTATGATGCGGCGCATGTCCCAGATGTCCTTAACGTCGCCGCTGGCCTTAGCCTGCAGCATGATGTTGCCAAGGGCTGTACCTTCTTGAGGACCGGCCAGCACAACGGCGCCAGTTGAGTTGGCTGTGAACTGGTTGAGGTCGTTGTTCAAGCTGCCGCCGCCGATGATGTGGAGCACCTCGATTGGGAACGAAGCCATTTCCTTGAGATAGCCAAACACCTGACGATAGCGCAGGGCAAGACTGTCGAAGATGCAACGGCAGATTTCTGCATAGCCTTCAGGAACGTGCTGACCTGTTTCGCGGCAGTATGTCTGAATAGCGTCAATCATTGATGACGGGTTGGCAAACATCGCATCGTCTGGGTTGATGATGCTCTGGAATGCAGGCTGCTTCATTGCCTCTGCAATAAGTTCGGTGTGAGACTTTGGAGCATCGGTCCACTCCTTGCGGCAACGCTCGTAGAGCCACATGCCGCAGATGTTCTTCAGGAAGCGTGTTGTGCCTTCAATGCCGCCCTCGTTGGTGAAGTTGCGCTCGTAGCTAAGGTCGTTGATGATAGCCTCCTTGGTCTCTATGCCCATAAGGCTCCATGTGCCGCTGCTCAGGTAAGCGAACTTCTCGTCCTTTGCAGGAACGGCAGCCACGGCAGCACCAGTGTCGTGACCGGCAACAGCAATGACTGGGATTGCGCCAAGACCTGTCATCTTCTGTACTTCCTCTGTCAGCTTGCCAATCTCAACCGCTGGGTTGGAGATAGGGCCGAAGTTGTCGCGTGTCAAGCCAACGCTTGCCAACAGTTTCTCGTCAAGCTGCTTTGTCTTTGGGTCGAGAATCTGACTTGTTGAAGCAATGGTATATTCGCATACCATCTTGCCTGTGAGCATATAGCTCAGGGCGTCTGGCACGAAAAGAATCTTGCTTGCATGCTTCATGGCTGTGTCGTTGTTCTTCTTCATTGCGTAAAGCTGGAACAACGAGTTGAAGTTCATGAACTGGATGCCTGTGATGCCATAAACCTCTTCCTTGCTTACAGCATTCTCGAAGTAGTCTTCCATCATGCCGAAGGTGTGAGGGTCGCGGTAAGCACGCGGGTTGCGCAGGAACGCACCGTCTTCGCCAACAAACACGAAGTCAACACCCCATGTGTCGATGCCGATGCTGGTGATGTTGAGCTGGCGCTGAGCAGCAAGCTTCAGACCCTTGATTATCTCGAAATAGAGAGCGTAGATGTCCCAGTAGAACTTGCCGCCTGTCTCAATCAGGTTATTGTCAAAGCGTGTCAGCTCTTCGAGCTCAATGCGGTCGTTGTTTAGCGTTCCGATAATAGTTCTGCCGCTGGTTGCTCCCAGATCGACAGCAAAAAAATACTTTTTATCTTCCATGTTTTTGATTCGTTAGCAGTATTATTGTTAAAACTATTTGCAAAGATAATGTATTTTATTAGTAAAAGCGTCAAAATATTGGATTTTTTAAAGGTTGTCATTTATTAAAAAAGTATAATGCATAATATATGAAAACGATTACGTGGATATTTATTGTATATAATGATACTTTGAATATGTTTTATAGCTAACTTTGCACCCCGAAAACAAAATACCTTATAAATTAAATATTAATACTAATGACAACTTTATCTATTGTTATTATTGTTGCTTTCATAATAGGTTATTTTTTCATAGCTATTGAAAGTGTTACTAAAGTAAACAAAGCCGCAATCGCTTTGCTAATGTTTGTGGTTTGTTGGACAATCTTCATGTTCGATCCGTCGGCATATTTGCCAAATGCTATAGGCGACAAGGCAGCCTTGGCGGTAAGCGAGGTTATAGAAAGGCATCTTGGCGCTACATCAACAACATTGTTCTTCCTGATGGGAGCTATGACGATAGTAGAACTGGTAGACCAAAATGGTGGTTTCAACTTTGTCAGAGGCTTGCTTATAACAAAAAGCAAGAAAGGACTTCTATGGCGAATTGCCTTCATGACGTTCATCCTGTCTGCCATTCTTGATAACCTTACCACGAGTATTGTAATGATAATGCTGCTGCGCAAACTTGTGAGCGACAAGAAGGACCGTCTGATATATGCATCGCTGGTGGTTATTGCAGCTAATTCTGGTGGAGCATTCTCACCGATAGGTGATGTAACAACCATTATGCTTTGGAACAAGGGCCTGCTGACAGCCGGTGGTGTTATTACAGAACTACTGGTGCCGTCACTTGTGTCGATGCTTATTCCTGCATATTTACTGTCTTTATCGCTTAATGGCAACATAGAGGAAAGTGCCGTAACTGAAGTAAAGGTAGATGCAGCAAGTTTCACTGAAAAGCAACGCAAGGCAATATTCTTCCTTGGTGTGGGCGGTCTGATATTTGTGCCGATATTCAAGGCTATCACCCATCTGCCTCCGTTTATTGGCATCCTGCTTGTGCTTGGTGTGTTGTGGACAGCAACAGAAGTTTTCTACTATAACTTGAAAAAGAAAGCAGATGTAGGTGGTATGAAAAAGCGTGTTCATAATATGTTGTCACGCATAGACATGAGCACAATCTTGTTCTTCCTAGGCATTCTGATGGCTGTAGCTTGTCTGGAAACAATCGGCGCCTTGCATATGCTTGGCGATGGTCTTGATAGTTTATTCAACGGCAATCATTATCTTGTGACAGGAATCATCGGAGTGCTCTCAAGCATCGTTGATAATGTGCCGCTTGTTGCAGGCTGTATGGGTATGTATCCGCTAGCAGAAACAGGCGATTTGGCTATAGACGGTATATTCTGGCAGTTGCTGGCTTATTGTGCTGGAGTAGGCGGTTCGATGCTTATCATCGGTTCGGCTGCAGGAGTCGTTGTAATGGGCTTGGAGAAGATAACGTTCGGTTGGTACATGAAGCGTATCTCTTGGGTCGTATTCCTGGGCTATATTGCTGGTATCGCTGTTTATTGGGTTGAAAGAGCTTTGTTCTTCTAAATAAACACATGTCTTTTGGCATCCATCATGGTATGGATGTTGAAAAAGCAACTCGCAATCGCTGTAAGAAAGCGGTTGCGAGTTATTTTATTTAAAGCAATCCCAATGCGTTAAAGGTTTATTTGTCAGGCTGTACTATGTAATGTTATCTGTGGTATGGGTGACGAAATAGCATTATGGCTGTTTTATTTCGCAAGGGAACCAGAACCAGAATGTTGCACCTTGGCCAGTGTCTGACTCAACACCAATTTTGCCTTGGCAGGCATCTGTGATTGCCTTGCAGATGCTAAGGCCTAGACCTGTGCCTTGAACGAAATCGTCTAGCTTTACAAATCTTTCGAATACAGCAGCACATTTCTCTTTAGGTATGCCTCGCCCTGTGTCTTCGCAGTATATGTAAATGCCGTTGTTTTCCACGCGGTAGCCAACTCTGATATGTCCTTTTTGAGTGTGCTTTATGGCGTTGGTTGTGAAGTTGGTTATTATCTGTTCTATTCTGTTCTTGTCAGTAACAACTATAAGTGAGTCGTATGGATTTTCCTTGATAAACTCAATCTGCGGATTAAGAATCTGTTGCGACAATGTAGCACAGATGTCGTTGAAAGATTCTGCAAAATCGATTTCCATTGGCATTATAGACAAGCCACTTTCGTCAATTGT
Organism: Prevotella sp.; assembly: GCA_017410365.1. Classification (GTDB taxonomy): domain Bacteria; phylum Bacteroidota; class Bacteroidia; order Bacteroidales; family Bacteroidaceae; genus Prevotella. Next base: position 143,599 of record JAFQQY010000009.1, on the reverse strand, counting down.
GGAAATGTCGAGAATGTCGTTTATCAGATGCAGGAGCATGTTGCAGTTGTTGCGAATTATGCGTATGAATTCCTTGCGGTCGTCCGGACTGTCCACTGTCTGCAGTAAGTCGCAGAAACCTACTATTGCGTTGAGCGGAGTACGTATTTCGTGTGTCATATTGGCAAGGAAAACGCTCTTCTGATGCTTGGAGTTGTTGGCACGAATTGTTTCCTCCTTCAGTTTCTCTTGCGAATGGATGAGTTCAGAGACATCACGTATCAATCCGAAGCGTCCTATGGCATTGCCGTCATTATCGTAATCGGTGATGCTGTTCATCGAGTACCAGTGTATAATGTCGTCTTGTACGGCAAGATTCTTTACTGGCAGTATGACCTTGTGCTTGCCCTCCGCATCATTCTGCAAGCCAATAAGTTTGACTGCGGTTTCTTTGTAGCCTAAATCTTGAGTATTATCAATGAACTCGTCGAAACTTACTGTACGCTCAATACTGTCCAGATCTTTATAGAATTTTATTTCTTTAGAGTCGGCTGATGAACGCCATACACGCATGTTGCTCTTCTCAAGCAAATATCTGAGCTCGTTTTGATATTCCAACATCTTTTGATTGATGCTGCGAATCTCCAAATCGTTTTTCTTTTGCTTTTTGTGCAAATCGTATTCCATCAGTAAGTCTTGAGCCGTTATCAGCAGATAAACGGTCTTGCCATTGTCGTCTTTAATAGGGCGTATGCGTATCTCTAGCTTATTGCTGACGTTGCGCTTCAGAATAAGGCTTCTCATTGTGCAGAAGTGCATGTGCTCATCATGCTTGAAGGCTTCCTTATGGTCGATTATAGGCAGGTCGAACAAAGAAGTGTTGTAGTAGTACTCGTCTTTTGGATGTTTGAATTTGAATATCTCCTGCATTCGTTTGTTCGTTTCGAGCAGTTGTCCGTTTCTATCATAGAGTGCAAAACCCACCAAGGTCATGTCGAGCAGTTGACTGTATTTCTCAAGCAGTTCGTTTGATTCTTGTTCTTTCTCGCGCTCTTCCGTCACGTCGATAAACGTACTGATGATGTTGATAGGCCTGTTCTTGCGGTCGAGCTCTACTATCGACTGGTCGCATAGAATCCTCCATATTGGTTGGTCGATTGTACCAATATTCCACCTGTATGTAATCTCTAAGTTAGTATTATGACTTTCAATAATCTTGTCGATGAAGTCAAGCACCTTTTGTTGGTCATCAGGGTGTATGGAGTTAAGATATTCTTCGTAAGACAAGCCTCTATCAGGTAAGAAATCTCCGTAAATGTTTGTCAGTCTCTTTGTGCTAAGGTCATATTTCACGACACTGTTCTTGCTTCTGAGCAATGCACTTTGCATTATCTTGTTCTTCTCGCTGTATTGCTCATTCTTTCTTCTAAGCCTTACAGCCATGATGCGGTTTGAAACCAAGAAAATGATTATGAGTATGATGACAGCGATAGTTATGTAAAGGGCGGTGTATGAAGCATCATTTACAGCCTTTTCCGGATGCAGCCACTTGTTGTGCAACTTGTTTATTTTACCGGCTTGGTCAAGTCGGTAGAATCTGTCGTCGATTGCATTTATCAGTTCTTTGTCATGGCTGATAAATTTTATTCGAGCAGAAGGAATGTCCAATAATGATGTTTCGACCTCGGAAAGGTGCATCTGCTTTATAACCCATTTAATAGGATATTCTCCTAAGACATAATACTTAATCTTTCCGTTTGCGACCTGTTCCAGACCTTTTCGCATCTGTATATATTGGCTATCTTTGATTGCATAGCCCATTTCGATTATCTTTCTTGCTCCATAGTCGTCTTTTTTAAACATGATAGAGTCGGCCGACTTGATGTCGTCTATAGTCTTTATAGGAGCTGTGCCTTTTTTGTATGCCACCGCCACTCGGTATGTGCCTAGGCTGGCGTGACTGCTATAGACTTTTCTTTGTTCTTGAGGTAATAGAGGCGTTATAGTGATGTCAGCCTTGCCTTGACTGAATAGTTCGAGAGACTGACTCCATTCTCTCATAACGTATGTATATGGGATGTTCAGTTCGTCGAGCATAGTGCTGATCAGTTCTACATGATAGCCAGACGGATTGCCGTTATTGTTGCGATAGTCGTATGGAGGAAAGTCCCAGTCTGCTATAATTGTCAGCGGATGTTCCTCGGTGTATTGTCCCAACACGTTTTTGGCTGACATCTCTGGACATATATGCCAAGAGCACAATAGCAATAATATTGCCATCAGCCTGCTATATATAATTGTATATCTATTACTCATAATATCAGTCTTTAAACAAGGCGGGTTCTGCCATCTCTTCAATGTCTACTTTCGTGCAAGGGATATTGAAACGAATGGTTGTGCCCATATCCAGTTCTGATGAAATGCTTAGTTCGCCTCCCAACTGCTCTATCAGGCTTTTACAGATCACGAGTCCGATCTTGGTTCTGCCTTGCTCGATATTGTCTGTATCTACTGACCTGTCAAACAGATGCTTCATTGATTCCTCGTCAATGCCCACCCCTGTGTCTTGGAATGTAACATGCAGCTTGTCAATGATATATTCACATCTTGCCCTTATTGTTCCAACTTTGCAGAATAGGGCAGAATTGGCAGAAAGTATGTCAACGATATGTGCGAAATGTGTACTGTCTATGTTGAGCAACAGATTGTCATTAGGGCATTCTATTATGGCTTCTACCTCATTGCTCAGTTCTTTGCTCCATCCGATGCTGCAATGTGCCTTGAATAATGTTGAGACATCCGTGGGGGATGTTTTGAAATCAAGCATGTTTGCTTCAAGTCTGGACAGGAACAGAATGTCGTTAATCAGCCCAAGCAGAATATGCGTGTTTTTCTTTATCTCGCCAATAAACACATTCTCGTCATCCATGGAATGCTCATAGTTGAACAGCTCTGCGAATCCGACGATTGAGTTTAGCGGTGTGCGAATGTCGTGACTCATATTTCTCAGGAACGTGTTTTTCAACAGTTCCGTTTCTTGTGCCTTCTCCATTTCCTGCTTGAGTCTCATTTCCGTTTCTGTCAGTTCGCTAATGTCGCGACAGAGTCCGAAATAATGGTCTATCACATTGTCCTTATAGATAGGTACGAAGTTTATGGAAAGGTAAACGTCTCTGCCTGCCTTGTCTTTGAATATGGTCTTAACTTTCTTTGTCACCATACTCAGTTTTCGCTTGTCCATAGCTTTTATCAGCGTGCTTATGTCTTGATGCTCGCTCCTGTCTATGAACTCCATACATCTGAGTTGCGACAGTTCCATTCTCTTTTCATTGAGGTTGTGCTTCAGTGTCAGGGTTCTTGTATCAGGATAATAGTTCACTATTCTGATTTGGCTAACATTCAATGCGTTGCTGATACAAAGGACATACTCGCTAACCCTTCTTGTTGTAGAGATTATCAGTTCTGTCTGCTTCTTTCTTTCTTTAATGGCGTATGTAGTGTCGCTAACGTCAATGCCAGTAACAAGTGTACATAGTTTGTTGCCGTTGTCATCATACAGGCTGGCTGTTCTTGCTTCGTAATAGAGCACTCCCTTTCTGCTTACATACTTTTTCATGTTGTTGCTGTCGGGAATAGCGTCTAAGTCGTATAGCATATTAACCCATTGGTTACCGTCTTCTCTTTCAATTGTTACTGGTTGCACCGTAATGTCTTCCAGTCTTATGTTGTCGTTCAGCAGTCCAGTCTTGTCTGTAATGCCAAGAGTCTCGCATGCCCTGTCGTTGATTCCAGTCAGTCGTCCTTCTCCGTCAAAATAGAACATGTCCGACATGGTAGTGTTAAATACAGAATGGTATCTTTGCAAGAGGTCGTTGGCTTTCAGAGCTGTATTTCTTTCGTCCGTAATGTTTATGAGCGTAGCTAGCAGAACGGTAGGCACACCGTTGTTGCTGTGCAGTGTCGAGAGGTTTAGTCTGAAATAATTGTTTTTGTCAGGTGTCTCGGGCTTATGGCCTCTTACAAGCAGATTTTCTGTTTCGCTCTTTCCACTCTTGATTCTGTTTATTGCTTCTATCGTTTTTTCAAAATCATTCAAGTTAAAATAAACAGAAAACTCCTCTGGCGTGAAGTCTTTCAGCTTGTTTCCTTCTAAAGAATAAGATTGGAACGTGTTGCTCTCAATGTCGTATGTAATGGCTTGAGCGTGTCCTGAACGCATATACAATGCCAGACGTTGGGTTTGTCTTTCTGCTTTTTTGTTTATCGCTTTCAGTTTGTTGCGATATATAACGATGTTCAGCATTAAGATAAGCATTACAGCAACAAGAGCAGTGGCAATATACCAGATATATTCTGGAATGCCACTTGCTTTTGCTTCAGGGTAAAACCATTTGTTTCTTATCGGCTGCATTTCTTCATTGACAGCCAGCTGTTTGTGAATTTTGTCAATATGTCCTAATAGAGTAGTGTCGTTTGACAAGAAACGATATTCGTCGTTGCTCATCAGAATCGGTGTGATCTGCAAGTTGTTCAGATGATATTTGTTTATCAGGTATTTTAGCGACATGGTATTCCAGAGCACCATTCCGCTGTCGGCATGACTGATATTCATAATCGCTTCAATCATGTCTTCTTGGGGAATGGCGTTGTCGGCAATACCAGCGTCAATCATGTCGAAGTGGCAGATGCTGTTCTCTTTTACCGTTATTCTTGTGTTTGACAGGTCGCTGAACTTCTTGATTGTTGTTGGATGTGATATGGGCGAAGCTATGCTGTGTGTGAAAAGACTGATTACGGAATTGCTGAACAGTCCGAATTGGGAGTTGTATTCAGAATAGATTTCTGCCGTAAGGTTTGCCTTGCCGTTTTTAATGTCTTCCAGTACTTCGCTTGGATGTTTCAGTCGGATGATATATGGTATGTCCAGTTTATCCATTATCATCTTGAGCATGTCTATGTTGAAACCATCTGGTTCTCCTTTATCGTTGAGAAAAGAATATGGCCATAGATTGTATGCATCTTCATAAACAAGCGGGTTCTCTTCTGAGTAAACATTGTCGAAATGAACCGAGTCCTTTGAGAATGAAGGGCACGTTATGAATAATGTCAGCAAAGTGAACAGAAAAAACAGCTTTGTGCGCATATCCTTCTTAATATTGTTTCAGGTTATTAATGAGTACAAAGGTAGTGTAATTCTGTAAAATATCCAAAAAAGTTATATGTTTTTTGTAATGCTGAAATTAAATGTTAGTCCTCCGTCTGTATTGTTTTTTGCCGTTATATTTCCTCCATGCAGGATAACAGCATTCTTTACGATGGCAAGACCGAGGCCAGTACCGCCGAGTTTACGGCTTCTGCCTTTGTCTATTCTGTAAAAGCGTTCAAACAATCTGCTCAGATGTTTGCTTTCGACTCCTATGCCATTGTCGCTGAAAGTAAACAGCCATTCATCTTTCTCTTCCTTGACGCTAAGTGTTATTGTGGTGTTTTCGCCAGCATACGCAATGGCGTTGTCTGTAAGGTTTCTGAAGATACTGTAGAGCATAGAACTATTGCCATAGACGGATACCGATTCTGGCAAGTTGTTTATGAATTGCATATTGCGCTGCTTTAGTTCGAGTGCCGTCTCTTTCTCAATCTGTTCTACTATAGTTGCGATGTCGATATTGTCGAATTGCATCAAGCCAGTAGCGTCGTCCAGTCGGTTAAGTGTTGAAATGTCTGTCAGTAGATTGGCTAATCGTTGGCTTTGTGCATAGCAACGCTCAAGAAACTGCTTTTTGTTGTCTTTGTTTATGTTTGGGTTGTTGATTATTGTTTCCAGATAGCCTTGTATGCTGGCTACAGGAGTCTTCAGTTCGTGGGCAATGTTTTGCGTCAGTTGCTTCTTCAACTTGTTCTGCTCTTCCTTTGTTCTTTGCAGTCGCTTGTATATCTTGATTATGTATTCGGAAATCTCTCCCAACTCGTCGTTAGGGAATTCCGCTAGGTCTTCTATCTCAAGACTTTCGTTGTTGTCGGCTCGGCGTGCAAAGGTCCTTAGCTTACTGATGTTGGTGTCCAGGCTGCTAATGAACCTGTAGAGTATTACAGACAGCAATAACACCACAGCAACGGCAAACCAGAAATAATGCAGGTCCGCTTGTAGTTGTGCCGAAAGGTCGTTGTTGTAGGGTAGGGCACTTCTTATTATCAGTTGCTTGTCAGGGAAATATGTTGCTGAATAAAAATATAATCCAGGTAATGTGTTGCTCTGTCTGCTGATGTCGTGCCCTCTGCCTAGTTTCATGGCAGTAGAAATCTCCTGTCTGTCCCCATGGTTATGTATGTTGTTGTAGTCTTTCCTCTTGTTGTCGTAAGTTACTGTTCCGTCGGCCTTTACGATAGTGACACGCAGATTGGGCATACTATGCCTGTTCACATACTCATCCAGCGTATTTTCATCGTAGTTGCCTATGTAGTCCAGTGATTCGTGCATGCGCTCATTATAGTCTTGCAACTTCAGGTTTAGCATGTCAATCTTGAACTCCTTTTCGCGCATTTGCTGGAACACGATAAAGAGTACGGCGAAGATAAAGAAGAGCGAGAGCACGCTCCAGAATAGGCGTTTGCCGATGGTCATGTTGAGTTAGGAGTTTGGAGTTAGGAGTTTGGAGTTAGGAGTTTGGAGTTAGGAATTAGGAGTTATGAGTTTGGGGGGAGTCATGCGTCGAAGAAGTAACCGAAGCCTTGTCGTGTGACGATACACTTTGAGAATCTGCCTATTTTCTTGCGCATTCGTGTTATGTTTACGTCTACAGTGCGGTCCAATACGAGTACGTCTGACGGCCAGACTTTGTTTATCAGTTCTTGACGCGAGAACACCCTGCCGCGCTCCTCAAGCAATGTATGCAATAACTCAAATTCAGTTTTAGTAAATGGTATGTCCACACCATCGACACTAACCGTCTTTTTGTTCAGGTTCAGTTTCAGACCTTCGTACGACAATGTAGGCTGCGCATCATCATGTATGCTTACAGTTACCGTTCTTCTGAGCACAGCTCTTACCCTAACCATGACCTCTCTGATAGAGAATGGTTTTGAAATGTAGTCATCTGCCCCAATATTGAAACCTGTCAACATATCGTTTTCCGTATCTCTTGCCGTTAGGAATATCACAGGAATGTGCTGTGTCTTTTCGTCGGCCTTCAGTTGGCGAGTAAGTGCAAAACCAGACATTTCGCCCATCATCACATCGAGCAGAAGCAAGTTGTAGCAACTAAGGTCTAATCCCAGTGCTTCCTCTGCCGAATTAGCGGTATCAACATTGTAACCTTCAATCTCGAGATTAAATTTCAGAATCTCGCAGAGGTCTTGCTCATCATCCACTACCAATATCCTGACTTGGTTTTCTTGCATGCTATTGTTATGTTTTAAAAGTTTTTGCAAAAATAATCAATTGTAATCAAAAAATCATTCTCAGCATTATTACATTTTCATTACATGTCTATTTTTTTGTCCGTTTCGATAATTATTCATACCTTTGTTGCAAAGAATTAATTAAGTAAAGAAAAAATGAAGTACCAAAAATTATTAAGCTTTAAGCATTGTTCATTAAGCATTGTCATGCTTCTTGCTGGTATGATAGTCAGTTTGCCGGCAGAAGCGGCGAAGAAAAAGAAGAAGGATAAGGAAGTTGCTGCTGCACCGGCAAAGAAGCCAGAGCCAAAGCCAAGTGTTGTTCGCAACGGCTTGTTCAAGGTAACAAAAATCAATCAAGACTGGTTCTTTGAAGTGGGCGATTCTCTGATAGGTCGCGAGTTTCTCACCACCACACGCTACACCTCAACTCCAGCCAGCAGCGGAAAATTCGGTGGCGAACAAGTGAACGAACAGACAGTCTATTGGGAGGTTACGCCAGACAGTCAATTAGTGTTGCGTGCCAAACTGCTGATAAATGCAGCCGATAGCAGTCAGTCCATAAACAAAGCCATCACCATTTCCAACGAGAACCCGATTATCGGTGCGTTCAAGGTAGAATCGCACAAGAACAAGGCATATAAAATAAAGGTAAGCTCGTTCTTCAACGAAGACAACCCAGCCGTTGGGTTGCCGGAGAACATAAAGAAGGGGTATGGACTTGCTGCTCCAGTAGCCACGGCGTCTTATATAGAAGACATCAAGAGTTTCCCTCTCAACACCGAGATAAGATTGGTGAAGACATGGAAGACCGGACCAACATCGACTTTGCCAACAGCTAGATACACTGGTAAGGCAACCTTCGGACTTAACATATCGTTCATCATGTTGCCAGAGAAACCTATGATGAAGAGATACTACGACCCGCGTGTGGGCTACTTTGCTGACAGCTACAATGAGTTTACCGATGAACAGCAGCGAGTACAGTCAAAGCGTTTCATCGTTCGCTATCGTCTGGAACCAAAACCAGAGGATGTTGAGAAGATGAAGCGCGGCGAACTGGTTGAACCGCAGAAGCCAATCGTCTATTATATCGACCCTGCCACACCAAAGCAATGGCGCCCATATCTTATTAAGGGTGTAAACGACTGGCAGAAGGCTTTCGAAAAGGCGGGGTTCAAGAATGCTATCATCGGCAAGGAGTGGCCGGAGAACGACTCAACCATGAGCATGGAGGATGCGCGCTATTGCGTAATCCGCTATTTGGCATCACCTATCGAGAATGCTTACGGTCCTAATGTTCATGACCCACGCACAGGAGAAATTCTTGAGAGCCACATCTGCTGGTATCACAACGTGATGAGTCTGCTGCACGACTGGTACATGATTCAGGCATCATCAATAGACGAGGCTGCACAGAAGATGAATTTCGATGAGGAACTGATGGGCGAACTCATCCGTTTCGTGTCTTCTCATGAGGTGGGTCACTCGCTTGGACTCCGCCACAACTTCGGTGCAAGCAGTACCGTTCCCGTTGACAGTCTGCGCAACAAGCAGTGGGTAGAGAAATACGGCCATACTCCGAGTATCATGGACTATGCCCGCTTCAACTATGTGGCACAGCCTGAAGACGGCATCTCTCGCAAAGGCATCTTCCCTCGCATCAACGACTATGATATCTGGGCAATACAGTGGGGCTACACTCCGATGATTGGAGCTACCGATGAGGACAGCGACCGTCTGATGCTGGAGAAGCTGGTTGAGAAGAATCTCAACGGCAACAAGCGTCTGTGGTGGGGCGACGGCGAAGGCTATCGTAATGACCCTCGCTGCCTGACAGAGGACCTTGGCGATGATGCTATGAAGGCCAGCGAATACGGAATAAAGAACCTGAAGCGCATGTTGCAGAACCTGCCGAAGTGGACTTACGACAAGAAGGACTACTACAATGCCAACCTTTCTAAGATGTACAGTCAGGTGCTCAACCAGTTCAACCGTTACAACGGTCATGTGATCGGACAGATTGGCGGCATGATGAGAGACTTCAAGACCATCGACCAGAAGGGTGATGTATTCACAGCGCAGCCAAAAGCAAAGCAGAAGGCGGCAATGGCATATCTTGACCGCAATGTGTTCACCGAACCGGCATGGCTCACCGACAATGAGTACATGATGAGATTAACAAACGACCCGCAAGAATTTACTTCGACAATCGGTACAACTGCCGTTGTGCGCCTGATGACCAAGATAAGAAACAACGACCTTAACAAGGAATATACAACCGACGAACTTCTCACCGACATGACTCGTATGCTCTTCAAAGAGGCAGGTACTGGCAGAAAGGTTAGCGATTATCGTGCCAAATTGCAGACAACATTCGTAAGTCAACTGATAAGTGCATACGAGGCATCAATGGCAACAACAGCTAACCGTCCTTACGTATTGCGCACATTGAAGCAACTGAAGCAGCGCACGGCATCGGCAATGAACAGCGGCGACAGTGCAACAAGGGCACACTATGCCAACCTGAATGATGTTATCAGTCGCGCATTGGAGGTTAAATAGATAAGAAATGGCAGAAAAAATCAATAAGAACAAAGTACTGGCAACGATGGTGCGCGGATTCTTCAACGGATATTCCGCTGGCATCATCGACTGCCAGATAACTGATGCTTATGAGAAACGTAAGCCGCAAGTGGTAAAGAAGGTAATGCTTGAGCATTATGAGCAGATATCAGTTGCATTTCATGATGTGTTGTTCTATCCTATAGCCCATGTCAACTACTCAGAAGAGGAGATAACAAGACGTGTGCAGGAGAATTTCAAAGAGGGCATGACAATGATAGACCTTGTGAAGATGGCTTGCAAGACAGATGAAATGCATCAGGCAATGATTGCAGAATACAAGCGTAACTTCGAGTGGCTTTTGCAAGGCAGTATGCCAAGCGTAGAAAATCACGACAAGGAATACATCCGTGGCAATGAAGATATGGATATTGATAAGGCCATCAAACTGTCTGTTCGTGTTGTGATGACTGCTTATGCAGAGGGAGTAAAGAGCAGTGGGAAAGAGACAGCCAACTTTCATCAGCCCTCAATCTTGCGTCTGGTGCTCGATGCTATGACCGTCTTATTGAACGATGTCGCTCCTGAAGATGAACTTGCCGACAATTCTGAAGGCCTTGCCCGACTATTCTTAAAGGCTTGTAAGAAAAAAGAATACTTCCAGTTGATGACAGAAGCTATGGATGCAGAGTATGAGAGAATAGCATAACTTAAAAACTAAATATTATTATGACAAAGAAAACACTTTTATTAGTACTGCTGATGGGAATTGTTGTTACAGCATGGGCACAGTTTTCAAAGCCACGTAAGCAATATGTTGAATATCTGGCAAAAACCAACAATGCAACACGTCTGTATCATCTTGGCGAACAGGCAACGCTTAAGATAGAAGCATACAAAGGAGGAAATCCGCTCAATGGCGTAAAGGTTTACTATCGCGTGGGCGACGAGATGATGCTTCCGGCGCAGGAAGACTCGGTAGAGTTTGTAAACGGCATCGCCACAATACAGATTGGCACAATGCTGAAACCGGGTTTCCGTGCCTGCGACTACCGTTTCACTGTTTATGACAAGACCTATAAGGACTTGCTGAAGGTTGGTTACGAACCGTTCAAGATTGAGACATGCACGCCAATGCCTGAAGACTTCGAGAAGTTCTGGCAGAAGACAATGAAGGAGACAAACAAGATTGACCTTGCTCCAGAGATTACTCCGCTTCCTAAGTATTCAACCGATAAGGTAGAGGTGTCGCTCGTAAAACTGACTGTCGGAAAGAATGGACGCAACATGTACGGTTATCTGACCAAACCAAAGGACGGAAAGAAGCACCCTGTACTCTTTTGTCCGCCAGGTGCCGGTTCGGCAAAGATACAGCCAACAACTTTCTACAGCGAGCGTGGCTATATCTACATGAACATCAACATCCATAGCGGTTGCAACTCAGAACTCAGCGACGAGGATTTTGCACAGGCGCGCAAGGTAGCTGACGGATATGGTGACAATGGTATAGAAGACAAGGAAACCTATTATTACCGTGAGGTGTATGCCGGTTGTTCACGATGCATCGATTTCCTCTGCACGTTGCCAGAGTGGGACGGCAAGAACGTTGGTGTTACCGGTGGCAGTCAGGGTGGGGCGCTAACCATCATCACAGCTGCTCTTAACCCGAAAGTAGATTTCTGCGCTCCTTTCTATCCTGCCTTGAGCGATGTACTTGGATTCCGTCATGGTCGTGCAGGCGGTTGGCCGAAGTTCTTCCAGAAAAAGGAGGAGAAGGCTGGAGCAGAACAGACGCTGCCTTACTATGATGTTGTCAATTTCGCACGCATCATGAAGTGTCCGGTATTCTATGCTTTTGGCTATAGTGACGACACCTGTTCGCCAACATCATGCTTCGCAGTATATAATGCCATTACAGCACCAAAGACTCTCGCTACCACAACCACTAATGGTCACTGGCGCTTCCCAGAGACCAACGACGAGTCGTTGGAATGGATGAAGAATCTGTGGAAATAAAGATTAAACCCAAAACATTTCCTTCTGAAAAGGATAAACAATTCAATTCCTTTCCTTTTCAGAAGGAAATGCCGCCTGTTTTTATTCAATACAAAGTTGAATAACTGTTGTTTTAGTATCTATCAAACTGGAATACGTGTGGGTTAAACCCAATTCTCTTTATGCAACATTTCCAGCGCAATACGCTTCTCTTCTTCACTAAGTTTTTTAAGCATGTGATGAACCTTTTCTACCAAATCACTTGTATCCGAATTACGAGTCGCATTAGCGAGTAATGCCTTGCCATTATCTGTAAGGAAGTATCTTTGTTTAGGGCTTGTTGGTTTATTTGGTAAAGTCATGCCAACAAATTGCGCTTCTATTAGAGGACTTACGTATTTAGCTCTGAACTTTGTTGTGTTAGACCACTGATACAATTCTTTGAGTTCTGTCATGGTTTGGGGTTCTTGAAGGGCTATGAATAATTTCTCAACTTCATCCCAGCCTAAGCCAATCTTGGTCCCAACTTGCTCCCAGCTTAGTCCTGACTTAATCCCATCTTGATATTTTTCATCCTGTTGGTTCTTTGGCTCGTACCCCATAGAATATATAGTGGTCATAAACTGGCTGGATGTTGACCTGAAAACAGGCTTCAGTTCGTCATTATAGCCATCCAGGGCTTTCATCTCATTACAGATACGTTTTAATCCGCTACCTCGCTTCTCCATGTAGTCAAGTTGAGCCATCACGTCAGCAAGAATTGGGTTTCTTCTGTCCGATGCGATTTCTTCTAAAGATAGGTCCCAAGATTTAAAAAAATCAATTTTCTCCTACATCCTACATTTTTGCATGTAAAGCATTAAACCATAGGGTATTAAGTGCAGTGTATGAGGATTTTAATCCTACATTTTTCGCCCGTTTTTCGGGCGTTTTTTGTAATTTTAACATTCTCCATGCTAATAAGATGGAGAAATTAAAGGCAAGAAAAGCTTACGAAAGTGTAAGATTGATATTCCTAAAAGGCCGTTTTAGACTTCTGAAAGGGCCGTTTAGGCATCGTAACTGGGCCATTTGGGTGTCGAAAGTGGTGCATTTAGGAGTGCTAACCGCACCACTTTTAGGAAAAGCCTCTCCCCCCGCCCTTGGAGAGGGAGCATGGAATCAAAGCAAACAGGACTATGACATGAAAGATTGAAAAATTGAAAGCTATTTTTCCAAAACTTTCAATCCTGAAAGTTCATAATCACCGCTTCCGAGGCGTTTGTTGTTCAATGACTTAACATTGCCGGTGAGGCGGATATCGCCAGAACCTTGTAGGTTGCTGAATACGTTACCGCAATTGTTGTTATTTATGAAAATGTCACCGCTGCCTTTAAGAAGAATCATGGAGTTGCGGACATTCTGCTGCCACATCTTGATGTCGCCACTGCCAATGAGAGTAACATCAGACGAGAATGCGTCAACCTTCATGTTGCTGATGTCTCCGCTGCCAACCAGTTCGGTAGTAATCGTGTCGCAGATAACATCAAGATTCTTTATCTCGCCAGAGCCACGCAGACGGATATCCAGTTTGTCGGTATCAATCTTGCCTTGAGCAACGAAATTGCCAGATCCTTGAAGGGTTATGCCTATCAGGTCGGGAGAGCTGACCATCACGTCTACATCGCCGCTGCCATTTATTATTGTCTTGTCGCCGATCTTGACTGTATACTCCTTAGATATCGGATGACCTCTCTTCAGAAACACCTTCAGTTGCCCGTCTTTTACCTCAGTCTTGACATAAGGCATTATCTCTTCTGAGGCAAACACCGTTACCGACCACACAGAGTCTTGCTTATAGTGTACGTCTGGCGACCCGTCGATGGCGATAGACTTGAATCCTTTCAGTTGTCGTTCTTCAGAAACTTTTTTTACCTCTGTTGTTGTGGTCTTTACTTTGATGCATGACATGGCTATGAAAGTCACTGCAAGAATTAATAGTATCTTTTTCATATTTCTTTTTTATTGTTCCTGACAGTTAGACGTAGGGGACAATGAAAAAGTTGCACAACGAATGTTTTTTATGCTTATTATTAACCATGAATTGTGCTTGCTCATAACCACGAATTACACTAATTTCACTAATGTATAAATAATTTGAGTTTTTAATAATAAACAACGAATTAAACGAATTTTACCAATTCTAAATAAGAATAATTAGTTTAATTCGTCAAATTCGTTGTTTATAAAAATAACACTCGAAGTTTGATTTCATACCATTGTGAATGGGTTGATAAAAACAACGAATTAAACGAATTTTACCAATTCTAAATAAGAAAAATTAGTGTAATTCGTCCAATTAGTTGTTTATAAAAAATAACACTCGAAGTTTGATTTCATACCATTGTGAATGGGTTGATAAAAACAACGAATTAAACGAATTTTACCAATTCTAAATAAGAATAATTAGTTTAATTCGTCCAATTCGTTGTTTATAAAAATAACACTCGAAGTTTGATTTCATACCATTGTGAATGGGTTGATAAAAACAACGAATTAATCGAATTTTACCAATTCTAAATAAGAAAAATTAGTGTAATTCGTCCAATTCGTTGTTAAAAATAAGCCATTAGAGTAATCCTTGTTTAGAAAGTCATGCGGAACATAAATCGGATGCCGTCTTTCTGTGCTGTCGGCAGGTCGAGATAGTTCAGTCGGCGAACATACTCCACGTGCATTATCTTGAAGATGTTGTGGATGCCGAATGCCATTTCAACATACGGCTCGCGCCTGTTCATCAGGTGAGAACCTTCCGGGAAGTGCATCAGAATCTCGTCGCCGACATTCTCTGGCAAGAACGGGTTGTTCTTGTCGGTAAGGTCGCCCCACAAGCACTTCACCGCAAGATATTCGCGCCACTTGAGCTTCTTTATTAGAGGTATTCGGTTGAACAGTTTGCCGTTGAAGTCCCAACTGATGTCGGCACTTACAAAGCGGTCGTTGAGGAACTCCATGTTGTTAATCAGCTGGAATGTTTGGTCTTGGATGATGTATGACAAGTTGGTGGCTGGCATACAGAGCAATGGGAATGGCACTTTGTCCCATTGTATTCCTCCGCGTACGAAGATATCTACCTTGCCCCAACTGTTCATCCAGAAGCGTTTGTATATGCTTGCTTCGGTGTAATTGTACTTGTAGTCGCCGCCCAGCAAGTCCTTGAATCCCATGGTGTGCCCAATGGTGAACACCGGTGCATCGAGATTTACCTTCAGTCGGCGTTGCTTGGTATTGATGAATGTCTCGCCAGGAGCAAAGCGCAGTTCTGCACGCAACTCAGTTGTACGATACGAACCGTTGCTTGGGATTTTAGAAGAACCACGAATTGCACTTATTTGTTCTGTTGGTTGTGACAACGGAGTGAAATACAACTGGTTTGTAGCTTCATTTTCCTCCGTCTTGAATGCCAATGTGGTCTTAAAGCCCCAATCCTCTTCACGCTCGAAAGCCAGCTCCTGCTTGTTGTAGAACATCATCTGGTCAACCTTCGTCCATTTGAAAGCTGTGAACACATTATCCTTGTCTGTGCGCAGGAACTTATCTGACGGCGATGCTACGTCGTAAGTAGACATGAACGTCAGCGTGCGCTTTGGGAATTCGCGTGGCAGATACTCCTTCTTGTTGAATGAGTAGGTCAGTTCGCCCTTGTAGTAGTTCTTCTTGCTCTCCCAACCGTGTGCGTAATATCCGCTAAGGAACCAGTTCTTGTTAAGATTGGCAGTGGTCTGTGCACTAATACGCGTGCGCAATCCGTCAACGGAGTTGCTGGTAATCATCGTGTTGATAGGCCCGATGTCCACCTTGCTCGGGTTGCCCGTCTCGACAAAGTTCTCTATGAATGCCTTTGCTCCGAAGATGATATACTTGAATCCCTTAATTTGTTCAAGATTGTGTATGAACGTCTCCATACGGCTCTCGCTCTTGGTGAGGCTCACTTGGCGGTACTGGTTCCAGAATGCCTCGTCGCGCATCATGGCGTCAGCCTCTTTTACCTCCTTTGTCTTGCCACGGAATAACTGTTTGGGCAGTTCGTCAAAGGCATAGTCGCTGAGTCGTGTGGTTCTGATGACAATCGCCTCTTGTATGAAACTGGCCAGTTTGAGTTCTGCCACCATATCGTCTACGGTAAGCACCCATGTGCTGTCGGGCAGCATGGTGAATTCCTGTTGCACGCTCAGTCCTTCAACAAAGTTCACGCCGCTCTTCTTAGGTATGGTCAGTTCGCAGCGCTTCACCTGATATGAAGAGTCAGCCAATATATAAATGTCGCCTCGGAACCCGAAGTCTTGTTGGTTGTTAGGGAGGAAGTGCAGGTGTATGCACTTGTCCTTGTCAACAAACAGAGTGTCTTCAATATAATAACGGTAGAATGCAATGGCGTCCTTGCCGATAGGCGAGGTAAACGGATATTGCAATAATCTGATTTGGTCGTCGTAGATATTGACATCAGTAAATACATCTTTTACTATTGTTGTCAATATATCTCCAGTCTGGAACAGGTCGTTGACGCCTGTAGAGTTTTGTCCTTTCACTATGTTCTTCTCGCTGTGCGGCTTTTTGCGGTATATCTTCTGCGTTACCGTTTCGTCTACCGACAATGGGAGAATCATCTTGTTGTTGTACTGACACTTTTCTATCTGGTCTTTCAGCCATGAGAACTTCTTGAATTTCGGCGAGTCCAGTTTCGCCTCGTTCACATCGTTGAAGGCCATTGTCAGTTTCTGGTATTTATTATATTGGTAATAGTCGCGGTTGTCGAGGTCGGTCTGTTTTTTCTTCTCGATAACCTTCTTCATCAGTTCTACGGCAGGATTGTTCTTTCTGCTGTAACGGCCGCGCTTGGTCTTCACTGTTACCTCTTTCAGTGTTCTGTTGTCTTGCTTCAGCCTAATGTTTAGTGTGCCACCCACTTTGGAGTCAATCATTACTGTTTTTGTGACATAGCCCACCGCGCTGAATGTTATTGTCCATCCGCTATGGCGTGCTATTTTGTAGCGTCCATTGATGTCTGAAGCCACAGCAACGCCATGTCCTTTATAGATGACACTGGCAAAAGGCACACCTTCGCCTGTCTCATCGTCTGTTATTGTTCCTGTTATCTGTGCCTTCAATGGCAATGCCAGAAAAAGCATCAGAAACAATAGTAATGACGGTGACTTCATGGTGTTATACTTAAAAGTGATTGGCATATGTGTTGTGTTTGTGTTATCCTTAATTATTGATGAGAGATTGAATATTCTGGATTAAAGATTAGTGATTAATGATTATGGTTTATTTGTGACACAACAATCACAAATCATACAATCCTTAATCTTTAATCCCTAATCTCTAATCCAGATTAATCCTTAATCTGAAAAATATTAATCAATCTCTTCGTCGCCTTCATAGCCACCCATTTCGCGGATAGCATTCTTCAGCATAGAATACTGCTGATAGAGGTTGTTGATTGGTTCCTCGCCCTGAGTATAGTCGTGCTGCGGACTCTTCAGGAAGAAACTGAGGAAGCGCTGTGTACCGTAACGTCCTGCGCGTGCAGCGAGGTCGCTGAGCAAGCAGAGGTCGAGACACAATGGTGCAGCGAGTATTGAGTCGCGGCAGAGGAAGTTGATCTTCACCTGCATTGGGTAACCCATCCAACCGAAGATGTCGATGTTGTCCCAACCTTCCTTGTTGTCGTTGCGAGGTGGATAATAGTTGATGCGCACCTTGTGGTAGTACTGAGTATCCTCGTCGTTGCCATGTCCGTAGAGGTCAGGCTGCAATTCTGGTTTGAGTATTGTCTCAAGTGTAGAGAGCTTGCTCACCTCCTTTGTGCGGAAGTTTGCAGGTTCGTCGAGCACCAAACCGTCGCGGTTGCCAAGGATATTTGTAGAGAACCATCCGCTCAGACCAAGGCAGCGAGTGCCGATGATTGGAGCGAAACCGCTCTTCACCAGTGTCTGGCCAGTCTTGAAGTCCTTACCGGCGATAGGCATCTGTGTCTTCTCTGCCATCTCCCACATTGCAGGGATGTCAACAGTTGTATTAGGAGCACCCATGATGAATGGAGCACCTTCTGCCAATGCTGCGTAAGCGTAGCACATTGACGGAGCGATGTTTGCACGGTCGTCAGCCTTCATTGCTGCCTCGAGAGCTTCGAGAGTACCGTGTACCTCCATGTTTACAGGTACATATATTTCTGTAGAAGCAGCCCAGAGAACCACCACGCGGCTGCAGTTGTTCTTTGCCTTGAAGTCGCGGATATCCTGACGAATCTGCTCCATCATATCCCAACGGTCCTTGCAGTCCTTCACGTTGTCGCCGTCAAGACGCTTTGCGTAGTTCTTGTCGAAAGCAGCCTTCATAGGAACAATCTGCTCCAACTCTTCCTTTACAGGCAGAATATCCTTCTCCTTCAGAACCTCAGCATACATAGCAGCCTGGAAGGCGTTCTGTGGATAAACATCCCATGTTCCGAACACGATGTCGTCGAGTTTTGCGATAGGCACAATCTCGTCGTATTTGAGATACTTCTTTTCATCGCCCTTGCCAACACGGATCTTGTCGTACTGGGTCATAGAACCGACCGGCTTGGTCAGTCCACGGCGTGCCATGAGCACACCAACCATGAATGTTGTGGAAACAGCGCCACAACCAACTACCATAATACCTAACTTGCCGTCAGCCGGCTTAACATTAGTCTGTTTCATTATTTCTTGAGTTTTTATATGTTATGTTATTTTTTCTTCAATTTTTCAATTATTCGCCTTCGCTCATCAGCTTCGCAGTCTTCAATCCTTCAATTCTTCAATTCTTCAATCCTTCCAATTACCCAGTCTGCTGCTTCTCCGTCAGGCTCATCGTCTGTCCAGCCTTCCCCTTTTATCCATACGGTATGGCATCCGGCTTTCTTGGCTGCTACAATATCTTTGTCGTAACTGTCGCCAACAACAATGACTTCGCTTGCCTGCATGCCTAAAGCTTCTACACCTAATGTAAATATGCGCGGATCGGGCTTGCGTACACCTACAACAGCAGACTCTACTATGTGCTGGAATATTCCGTCTAGGCCAAATTCTGCCAGCACTGTGGCTATGTTGCCGTAGAAGTTGCTTACCAGCACCATAGGGTATTGCTCCTTGAGTGTTTTCAGTACCTCACGACTACGTCGCGTTTCTGCCTTTGTCGCAGCATAGAGGTGCTCAACTACAGCGTCTGTCCAGCGTGAAGCCTCAAACCCATCCTGTTTGCTCTCTATATATTCCATCTCTATGCGTATCTTTGCAGCCAGAGTCATGTGGAAAGTATAGTCGGGCTTTATGATAGGATTCCGTGCCAGTTCGCGCTCTGCAAACACATAGGCATCTCGGAAAAGGGTCTCGTCTACAGGCACCTTGCAGTGCTCGTAGGCATGCCATATCATCTTTCCCCAATGGCAACCGCCAGTATCAAGCGTTCCACCATAGTCGAAAATCAGTCCCTTTATGTCTGTTGGAATATTCATTTCTTTTTCAGAATTTGTAATGTTCTTTCGGCTATCGCCTTTGCAGCTTCAGTTCTGCAACGCGAGAAACTGGGCCAGTCATTCAGGTCAATGATGCATACTTTGCCATTGCTGCTTACGATGCAGTCGCCACCATATACATCCAGTCCGACTGCTTGTGCAGCCCTGTCGGCAGTGTCTGCCAGTTCCTTGTCGTTAAAATCATAGTGTTGTGGCATGCCATTGCGTGCCTCGTCGTCAAACTTCCAGTCGCCGTCATCACCAGGATAGTAGTAGCGGAAAAAGCCAGTGCCTCGCACACCGTAAAACTTCAGCAGGTCGCCTTCAACGTGAGCACACGCAATAACATCTCCCATGCCTTGAGCGAGCATCCGTTTCATTGTTGCTTCTGCTTCTGTCTTGTTGGCGGCATACTGCACGTCAGCCTTGCTTTCTGCTACGCCGTCAGCACGCTTTAGCCAATAGCCATGATTCCCTTCGCTTGGAGCGAGTGGCACTCCAGCCGCTGCCAGCACATCGTTCAGTCTGCGCCTGTTGCAGCACAACTCTACCGATGCCGCACTATTTACAACTGCAGCACCGCTATCTTGCCTTTCGCTTAGCAAACTAAGCGTAGATGGCAGTCTGCCCATCGACAAAAACAAAGTAGCCCCGACATTGTCTTTAAGTTCTGTCTCTTTCTTTAAAGCAACATCGCAGCCTTTGTCTCTCAGCTCTTTAACAACACTCTCAAGTATGGCTGCATCCTTTTCCACTGAGTTTGGCGAAAACCGTTCAGCCCTACTGATTGCCACAATCGAGTACACTATGTTTTGTCTTTATTTTCTTTACAGTTTGCAAAGTTAACTATTATTTATCAAAAGCGGAAACTTTTTTGTTGTTTTTGTTTTTCTTAACGTGAGTTGGGTGAATGAAAACTATACACAAAAAAGTAGAGACGCCACAATTGTGACGTCTCTACTAGTTCGAATAATTCAATAAAATTCAATTATAGATTTCCGAAGAAGCGACTGCCGGCGCGCAGCTGGTGGCGCATGATGCTGAGGAACTCCTGTGTCTCCTGTATGATGTTCAGGTAGACGAGCGAAATCTTCAGGTTCTTGTCATCGTGGTCGTTCTGCATGCGGTCGTAGTGGCGTTTGCGGATTAATGACAATTCGTCTTTCACCGCATCTGCATCAACGAGAACCTGCTCATAACCTTCAAACTTACAACTTGCCAACATGTTATCTGTGCGCTGCATAAGTTCTGCCACGCTTTGGCGTATAGGGGCAAATTCGTCGACGTAGAGTTTTGGCAGTGGGTTGAAGTTGTTGTCAACGTGCTCCTTTATTGGCTCGAGCATACGTTTGAGACAATATATGAATTGCTCGTCGCTATTTACACCTAGATGATACCACGTGTTGCGTTCAACGGCTATAGAAACAGGAACACGACGGAATGCGAGCAACTCCTTGCGACGGAATTTCTTCAGTTGCTCCTGCTCGTTTTTCAGTTCGCGGTGACAATGATTGAGTGTGCTGACACTTTCCCTTGCCAGTCCATCGAGAATCTTGTTGTATTGTTCAAAGGCAAAGCGGTTGACAAAACTCTGTGTGCGAGATACGTGTTTCTGCAAGAGGTCCCATACAATTTCCGGATCGCGGGTGCGCATCATCAGACGGAATACGTCGTTGCCCTTATCTGCCTTTGACTTGTCTTCTGCTTTGACATTGCTGCGTATAAAGATGTATATTACAACACCAATGGCTATTAACATGGCAACGAAGCCACCGAAATACATCACTGCACAGATTATTGCACCAACGGCAAACGCTGCACCGCCAGTGATAAACCAACCGCCGATGACACTGAGCACTCCAGTAACGCGGAATACAGCACTTTCACGGCTCCACGCACGGTCTGCAAGGCTAGAACCCATGGCAACCATGAATGTTACGTAGGTTGTTGATAACGGTAATTTATAGTTTGTACCAATTACAATTAGTGTAGCTGCAAGTACAAGGTTGACTGAAGCACGGATGACATCGAAAGCAGCACCGTCGGCCAGAATAACTTCTTCCTTGCAGAAACGGCGGTCAATCCATCCGATTATGCTTTTAGGAATATAGCGCATGATGGTGCTGTTGGCATCTTGAGTGGCACGTACAATGCTGCGGGCCGCCTTAGAAGAACCGAACATCTCGTCGCCTTCATCCTGTCGAGACAAGTCGACACTGGTCTTAACCACATTCTGTGCCTTCTTGGATGTGGCCATGGCAACTATCATTATCACACCGGCAATGGTTAGATAGAGTAATGGGGTCTTTGCACTGGACATGAGCGAGGTCATAAGGAACGAATCGGCATTGCCGTTGCCGTTGGCGGTGAAGTCGAGATAGGAGTCGAGACCAGCAAGTGGAATACCAATGAAGTTAACCAAGTCGTTGCTGGCAAAGGCCATGGCAAGAGCAAAGGTTCCCATGAGTACAATAATCTTAAACACGTTGACACGTATGGCATGCAGCAACTGCATAATCAGCGTGGAGGCTGCAAAAATAGCAGAAAGCAACAAAGGTGTGTTGGCATTAATCCAGCTACGGGTATCTTCTGGCACGAATGGCGAACCTTTTAGTCCCTTAATGAATATAAAATATGAAAGGAAGGTAAATGCCACACCACCGAAGATGCCAATAGTATAGCGAAGATTTTTCTTGTAATTAAATGTAAATATCAATCGTGCCAACCATTGTACAATTACTCCGAAGAAGAAAGCAACGGCTACGCTGACAAAGATTGCGACGGTGACGCTAAGAGCCTTGTCGCTATTTAGCAGCATGTCGAATGTGAGCGATGCATCGCCCGCCATTTTTATCAAGGCAAGAATGAATGTTGCACCGAGCAGCTCAAACACAAGCGAAACTGTGGTAGATGTTGGCATGCCGAGACTATTGAACACGTCGAGAATGATAACATCGGACACCATTACTGCCAGAAAAACAATCATCACTTCGTGGAAAGTGTAGCTGGCAGGCTGGAGGATGCCGTTACGCGCTACATCCATCATGCCAGAACTCATCAGCGCTCCCACCAGTACGCCTAGGGCAGCTACCGCCATAATAGTCTTGAAACGTGCCACTTTTGCTCCGATGGCGGAGTTCATAAAGTTTACGGCGTCATTGCTGACACCTGCAAACAGGTCGAACACTGCCAGTATGAGCAGGAAGACCACGATAATCAAATACATAAATTCCATAATGATGCTTAATGCTAATTACGGCTGCAAAATTATCAAATGGATGTTACAGGATGTTTAAAGGAATGTTTCAATTATGTTACAATTGAAATAAAGTGGGAAATAAAGAGCGGAGGCTAATGAATATGGAAACAAAAATAATTCGGTTCTAAGAATTACTTCAACACGTTGCTAGGCAGGTCAAGCCAGAATGTAGAACCTTTACCAACAACAGACTCTACGCCAACGTTTCCGCCAATGGCATTTGCAAACGAACGGCATACAGGGAGACCCAGTCCGACACCCTGAACAAAGACATCGAGCTTGACAAACCTGTCAAAAATTCTTTCGAGGTCTTCTTCCGCAATACCCCTACCTGTGTCTTTAACAGAGATGCGTAGCATGTTATTCGGCTGAAATTCGCATCTTACCGTGATGCTGCCCTTGTCTGTAAACTTTATGGCATTGTCAAGGAAATGGTTGACGATGCCTTTCACTCTGTCTGGGTCGCTTGTTATTATTAACGGACTCTTCTCGCAAACATAAGACAAATCGATTGGTCGGTCGTTCAAATGTTCTTTGGCTTCCTCGATCAACTCGCGTATTACAGCATCGACATCGAACGCTGTCTTTTCTATTTCAGCGTCGCCAGCCTCTATAGAAGACATGTTCACCACGTCTTCGAATATCTTAAGCAACTTGTCGTTGTTTTCTTGGATGAGGCTCACCAGATGGGCGCGCTCTTCATCGTCTTCTGCAAACTGCAACACACCAGAGAAACCCACGATAGCATTGAGCGGTGTGCGTATCTCGTGGCTTATGTTGTTGAGGAAAGCCGATTTTAAGCGGTCACTCTCTTCGGCCTTTATTCTGGCGCTTATGAGTTCCGTTTCCAACTTCTTGCGTTCATCTATGCGCATGGCAGTACCCACAATTACAGAAGGTTTGCCCTCAGCATCACGCTCGGCAATGGTAGCAAAACTTTCTGTCCAGTACATTCTGTCTCCGTGCGATGCCTTCACTTGGTGCTGCTCGTGATATTCTTCAGTCCTGCCTTCACAAAGGTCGATGAGCTTTTTCTGTATAATGGGAGCATCTTTGGCAGAGAACTGCTTGACAAATTCTTCAATAGGAATGCCTGGCTGTGGAACATAACTGTCGGGGGCATCGCGGAAATCACTGTCATAGACAATTTGACGTGTATGTGCATCAAGGCGCCATGTTACCAGTTTCATGGCTTTTAGCACCATCTCGTGTTCAACGGTATGGCGTTTCATGCCAGACAGTTGGCCAATTTCAAATGACAGTCTTTTGTGCTTGCGCACTTGGTAATAAAGCATAGCCAAAAGGGCTATGGTGACTACAGCAACAAACACCCACAAAAAAAGAATTGTGGTGCTGTGTGGGATTCCTGCAAATAGAAATACAGAGCAAGTAGCCGTCATCTTACCAACCGTTAATTTAGTTGTGGGCAAAATTACATAATTAATTTGTAATAATGAAAAAAAATGACATTAATTTTTGATATTTGATTGCTTTAGTGTAACTTTGTGCCCACTAAATATTGACACAACGACAGATGAGTACTTTAAACTACACTCATATTTTGACCCAGACGGTAGACGAACTATCTACACCAGAATCGCTTGAGGGTCTTTTCCACCAGCACAATGACGGCAATCCTCTGCCTTCAGGTAAGGCGCTTGAAGAAATAATAAGTCTGTCGAGAGCAATACTTTTTCCCGGATATTTTGGTAAATCATCTGTAAACACCCGTACGATTCGTTATCATATAGGTGTCAACATTGAGCGTCTGCACAAGTTGCTTGCCGACCAGGTGATGGCGGGTTTGTGTTTCTCTGTGAAAGACGATGATAATGCTTACATCGTTGAACTGCAGGATAAAGCAGAAGGCATAGCAGCGCAGATGATAGAGCGATTGCCAAGGATTCGCAGTATACTGGCCACCGACGTGGAAGCTGCCTACAACGGCGACCCTGCAGCGGTAAGCTACGGAGAGATAATATCCTGTTATCCGGTAATCAAGGCGATAACCAACTATCGCATAGCTCACGAACTGCTGGTATTGGGAGTTCCTCTCATACCACGAATAATCACGGAAATGGCACATTCAGAAACCGGTATTGATATTCATCCAGGGGCACAAATCGGTCACCATTTCACTATAGACCATGGTACAGGTGTCGTGATAGGTGCTACTTGTATCATAGGAAATAACGTGAAGTTATACCAAGGTGTTACATTAGGTGCTAAGAGTTTTCCGCTCGATCAAGACGGAAATCCTATTAAAGGTATAGCCCGTCATCCGATACTTGAAGATAATGTCATCGTCTACTCTAATGCAACTATTCTGGGCAGAATAACAATAGGCGAAGGCTCTGTTGTTGGTGCAAATATCTGGGTGACAGAGGATATGGAACCGAAGACAAAGAAAGTAAAGAAGTAATAATTGACATAAAAACATTAAGCATTTGAAATGCCCCAGTGTTCTGATACCAACCATTAGGGATGGACAGGAGGGAGCTTTAAAACACAACATAAAATGGAAGAATTTGAATTGATTGCCAAAACATTTATGGGATTGGAACCCGTATTGGCAAAGGAACTGACACAATTGGGTGCTAATGACATACAGATAGGACGACGTATGGTGTCGTTTTCGGGCAATAAGGAACTTATGTACCGTGCCAACTTTCAGTTGCGCACTGCCATCAGAATATTGAAGCCCATAAAGCACTTTAAGGCAAAGTCGGCAGATGATGTATATGATGAAGTGAAGAAGATTGACTGGTCGCAGTACCTGTCGCTAGACAAGACTTTCGCAGTCGATTCAGTGGTATTCTCAGATGAGTTCCGCCATTCTAAGTTTGTAGCCTACAAGGTTAAGGATGCTATTGTAGACCAGTTCCGCGAAACTCAAGGCAAGCGACCTAACATCAGTGTCGCCAATCCTGATATACGCCTTAATATGCATATTGCAGAATACGACTGCACACTGTCGCTCGATTCTAGTGGTGAGAGCTTGCACCGACGCGGTTACCGTCAGGAGAGTGTTGAGGCACCGTTAAACGAAGTTCTTGCTGCCGGTATGATACTGATGACCGGATGGCAGGGTGATACGGACTTTATAGACCCTATGTGCGGTTCGGGTACACTTCCTATCGAGGCAGCCCTTATCGCCCATAATATGGCCCCGGGACTATTCCGCAAGGAATATGCATTTGAAAAGTGGCCTGACTTCGACAAAGATCTCTTTGATGATATCTATAATGACGATTCACAGGAGCGTGAATACAAACATCATATCTATGGCTATGATATAGACATCAAGGCTGTGAACACAGCACGCCTCAATGTCAAGGCGGCAGGGCTGACCTCGACCATCACTATTGAGGAGGCCGACTTCAAGAATTTCACTCAACCGGCAGAAAAGAGCCTTCTTGTTACAAACCCTCCTTACGGCGAGCGCATCTCAACTCCAGACTTGCTCGGCACATATAAGATGATTGGCGAACGCTTGAAGCATCAGTTCCTAAACAACGATGCTTGGGTGCTGAGCTATCGTGAAGAGTGTTTTGACCAAATTGGTCTGAAACCATCTATCAAGATACCTCTGTATAACGGTTCGTTAGAGTGCGAGTTCCGCAAGTACCAGATATTCGACGGAAAATTGAAGGACTTCCGCAGCGAGGGTGGTATTGTGAAGACAGAGGAGGAAAAGAAGCAGATGTCAGAGAAGCATCGCTTCAAGAAAGAACGTGAGTTTAAGAAGCGCCTGAGCGAAACTGAAGAAAATGAAGAAGGCGACATTCGTTCATTCACATTCCACAGTCGTAAGTTTGAAGATAATGATGACAGAGGCGGACGAAAGTTTGGTGACAGGGAACGAAAGGGCGGAAAGTTTGGCGACAAACGTAACGGTCGTGACGAGCGCAGAAGTGAAAGACGCGATAGTAAACCACGAGAGAAAAGATATGAAGACCGCGACAACCGTGGAGGTCATGAACGTTTCGACCGTAGCGGCAAGCGATTTGACAAGGGAGGTCGAGGCAGCAAGCGCGACTTTGGAAAGAAAAACAGAAGATTTGACAATGATGAAGATTAATATCATAAAACTGGCGATGACCTTGATGGTTGTCGCCTTTCCATCTGCTATGAGTGCACAACTGAAAGAATTCTCGTTAGAAGATCTCAACTTTGGCGGCACCAACTACCATAACATGATTCCAAAGAACATGTATCTTGCGTGGTGGGGAGACCAACTTATGGAACTCGATGCTGAAGAGATAATGACCATTGATGCAAAAAGCGGCAAGAAGCAGACTATAGTTAGCATAGATGACATAAACAAAGCCTTAGGAGTAGATGAAAGCGGAGAGGCAAAGCTCATCCATTCGCTAATGAGCGCTAAGTTCCCATACAGCGAACAACCGCTTGTGCTTGTAGGCAACAGTAAACAGCGAATGCTTTATAACTGGCAGGAGAAGAAGATTGTTTGGCAACAAGACAGAAAAGGAGAGACACATAGCGACTGGAATGCGGCATCGAGAGCTGTGGCTTTTGTCAAGGATAACCAACTCTTTGTTACAGATACAGATAACAAAACCAGGAAACTGACAACTGACGGTAGTCGTGAGATTGTTTATGGACAAAGCGTACACCGCGATGAGTTCGGAATACATAAAGGAACATTCTGGAGCAACGACGGACAGAAATTGGCTTTCTACCGAATGGACCAAAGTATGGTGACCGACTATCCTCAGGTGAATACTTTCACAAGGATTGCCGAATATGAACCTGATAAGTATCCTATGGCAGGCATGACGAGTCATAAGGTAACTGTGGGTGTGTATGACCTTAAGACAGACCAGACGGTTTATCTTAAGGCAGGCGACCCTACAGACCGCTATTTCACGAATATAGCATGGAGTCCTGATTCACGACTCATCTACATGATAGAGCTGAACCGCGACCAGACAGATTTTCAGCTGAATACATACGACGCAGCAACAGGCGAGAAGATAGCAACGCTCTACAAGGAGCATCACGACAAGTATGTTCACCCTGTAACTCCCGTAACATTCTTGCCTTGGGACAACACTAAGTTCATATTGCAAAGCGAAAAAGACGGCTACAACCATCTCTATCTGTTTAATACTAAAGGTGAACAGCTCAAGCAGTTGACATCAGGACAGTGGGTGGTGCTCGACATTATAGGCTTCAATGAGAGCAAGAAAAATGTAATTATTAAATCTACGGAAAGTAGTCCGCTGCAGAACAATATTTATTCTGTAAGCATAAGCAACGGCAAACGCACGCTGTTAGACAACGGTAGGGGAGTACATGCTGCATACAGCTATTCGCCAATCCTGTCGGCATCAGGCAAGATGCTTTTCGACCATTACAGCGAACCAAGCGTACCACGCAACATAGATATCATTAACACAACAACGGCAAAACGGAGAGAGATATTCAGTGCTGCCGACCCATGGCAGGGTTACAACGTACCGAAATACCAATCGGGCAGCATAAAAGCTGCCGACGGTAAGACGGACCTGTATTACAGAATTGTCTATCCCGTCAACTTTGACAACCAAAAGAAATATCCTACCGTTGTATACGTCTATGGCGGTCCAGGTACACGCAATGTTGAAGCACGTTGGCATTGGGCCAGTCGCTCATGGGAGACATATATGGCTCAGAAGGGCTATCTGTTATTTATACTTGACAACCGTGGCTCTAGTGACCGTGGCCGTGACTTTGAACAGGCAACGTTCCGTAATCTTGGCGTAGAGGAGATGAAAGACCAGATGAAGGGAGTAGAATATCTCAAGACTCTGAAATGTGTTGACCAAGAACGTCTGGGTGTTCACGGCTGGAGCTATGGAGGGTTCATGACAACCTCGCTCATGACCACCTATCCCGATGTATTCAAAGTTGGTGTTGCCGGCGGCCCTGTAATCAACTGGGAGTGGTACGAAGTGATGTACGGTGAACGCTATATGGACACACCGCAGGCTAATCCAGAAGGCTACAAAAACAGCAATCTGATAAACAAGGCAAAAAATCTGAAGGGCAAGTTGCAGATTATCACTGGCATGAACGACCCTGTGGTGGTTCCTCAACACTGCCTGCAGTTCCTTAATGCCTGCACAGAGGCAGGAACCCAACCTGACTTCTTTGTGTATCCTGGCGAGGGACACAACATGATGGGACACAAGAGCGTGCATCTGCACGAGCGTATAACCCAGTATTTTGAAGACTATCTGAAATAAACAATGTTTTTCACGGCAGGAAATATATTATTAGTAGGTTCGATACTCCTTTTTGTGAGTATCATCGTAGGCAAGACAGGTTACAAGTTCGGTGTACCAGCCTTGTTGCTATTCCTTGTCGTAGGAATGGTTTTCGGCAGCGACGGCCTCGGTCTTCAGTTCCATAACGCTGACGAGGCACAGTTTATCGGCATGGTGGCCCTAAGCATCATCCTTTTTTCAGGCGGTATGGATACCAGATTTAATGACATACGTCCTATATTGGCCCAGGGCATAATGCTTTCAACCGTAGGCGTACTGTTGACAGCCTTCTTCACTGGCTTCTTCATCTGGTGGATATCAGGAATGTCATGGTCAAACATAGCATTCCCTGTCACAACCTCGCTGCTGTTGGCAGCCACCATGTCATCTACAGACTCAGCTTCGGTCTTTGCTATCCTTCGTTCACAGAACATC
The DNA here is from genome assembly GCA_017410365.1 of Prevotella sp. Classification (GTDB taxonomy): domain Bacteria; phylum Bacteroidota; class Bacteroidia; order Bacteroidales; family Bacteroidaceae; genus Prevotella. Next base: position 114,177 of record JAFQQY010000009.1, on the reverse strand, counting down.
CATCTCAAGCATAATCTGCGCCCGATGCTAGAATTGGAAAGTGGTAGTAATGACCCGATGGCCTACATGCTTACTATCGTGCTTATACAGTTGGTACAGGCTTCGGGAATGAGTGGTGGTGACATCGCCCTATCGTTTGCCATACAGTTTATCGTCGGAGGAGCATTGGGCTATGTATTAGGTCGTGCTGCAGTCTTCATGCTCAACCGTCTGAACATAGACAACCAGTCGCTATATCCCATACTCTTGTTGGCATTCGTGTTTTTCACTTTCTCTGTCACCGACCTTTTCAAGGGCAATGGCTACCTTGCCGTGTACGTAGCGGGAATGATTGTGGGCAACAATAAGATTAAGTATCGTAAGGAAATAACCACCTTTATGGACGGACTTTCTTGGTTGTTCCAGATTATCATGTTCCTTTGTCTTGGCCTGCTGGTCAATCCTCATGAAATGCTTGAAGTAGCTCTTGTGGCGTTGCTTATAGGTATCTTTATGATATTCATCGGTCGCCCGCTCAGTGTTTTTCTATGCCTGTTGCCGTTCAGGCAGATGACAGCCCGTTCGCGTATGTTTGTATCGTGGGTTGGATTGCGAGGTGCCGTACCAATCATTTTTGCCACCTATCCCGTAGTGGCAGGTATTGAGGGTGCCAATATGATATTCAATATCGTCTTCTTTATCACCATTGTGTCATTAATCATTCAGGGTACCACTATATCTGCCATGGCCAACAAATTAGGATTATCAAAGCCAATGGAGAAGACTGGCAATGAATTTGGGGTGGAACTGCCGGAGGAGATTAATACCAACCTCAACGATATGGTCATTAGTCCTGAGGATATAGCAAATGGCGACACATTGAAAGACATGTCATTGCCAAAGGGAACACTGGTCATGATTGTCAAGCGTGGTGATGAATACCTGATACCTAATGGGACTATGAGGATGCAAGTTGGAGATCGCCTCTTGCTAATTTCAGAAAGAGTAGAATCAAATGGACTGCCCATGGAAAAGTGACATCAACATTATGCATGCCTTTTGCATATTTCTCACTAATGTCAGATAAAAATATAAAAAATTTGGCAATCTCGCTCTATTTGTCTAATTTTGCAATCGAATATTCACAAGATAAAACGTTTTATTGATATTTATGAAAATATTATTGTTAGGAAGCGGAGGCCGTGAGCATGCGCTTGCTTGGAAAATTGCACAAAGCCCAAAGGTGGAGAAACTCTTTATAGCTCCAGGCAATGCCGGAACAAAGGGCGTTGGAGAGAATGTGGCTATAAGTGCTACCGATTTTGACAAGGTTAAGGATTTCGTTCTGGCCAATGGTGTCGACATGGTTGTTGTTGGACCAGAAGACCCACTAGTAAAGGGTATATACGATGAATTCAAAAATGACCAGCGCACGGCATGTATTCCTGTCATCGGCCCGTCTAAGGCAGGTGCAGTGCTTGAAGGTTCTAAGGACTTCGCAAAGGCATTCATGATGCGCCACGGCATACCTACAGCCAGATATCAGACTTTCGATGGAACAACTATCGGAGAGGGTATGAAATTCTTGGAGTCGCTTGAAGCACCATATGTGCTTAAGGCCGATGGACTATGTGCAGGCAAGGGAGTGCTTATTGTTCCTACATTGGAAGAAGCAAAGAACGAGCTGAAAGACATGCTTGGAGGTATGTTTGGAAATGCTTCTGCACAAGTGGTAATAGAAGAGTTCCTAAGTGGAATAGAATGTTCTGTGTTTGTACTTACCGATGGAAAGAACTACAAGATTCTGCCAGAAGCAAAAGACTATAAGCGAATCGGTGAGGGAGACACAGGCCTGAATACAGGTGGTATGGGTAGTGTAACCCCTGTCCCATTTGCAACAAAGGAGTGGATGCAGAAGGTTGAAGACCGCATCATACGTCCTACGGTAGAAGGTTTGGCGGCTGAAGGTATCGACTATAAAGGCTTTATCTTCTTCGGACTGATAAATGTTAAGGGCGAACCGATGGTCATTGAGTATAATTGCCGTATGGGTGACCCGGAGACAGAAAGCGTCATGTTGCGATTGAAGAGCGACCTTGTAGATTTGTTTGAAGGAGTTGCTTGTGGCGATTTGGACAAGCGTCATATAGAGTTCGACGAACGTGCTGCTGTATGCGTAATGCTGGTAAGCGGCGGTTATCCTCAAGAATATAAGAAAGGCTATGCCATCAGCGGTATAGAAGACGTAGAGGGCAGCATCGTGTTCCACGCAGGAACGGCAGAGAAAGACGGACAGGTCGTAACAAACGGCGGTCGTGTGATAGCCGTAAGCTCATACGGTAAAGACAAGGATGAGGCTTTGAAGAAATCATTTGAAGAAGCGCAGAAAATACAGTTTACCGACAAATATTTCAGAAGAGATATCGGTTTTGAGTTCTAAACATGCGTAAGCGATTACAGAACAGGATATCTGGAAACAGACTGACACTGCCTGTTATTGCATTTTATGCGTCTGTGATATGGCTGGCGTGCGGACTGATAAACCACCAATGGTGGATTCAGTTTGCATGCTTTGCTTTGTCGTCATATTTGATGATAGAATTGAACAATAGGAATGCCTTGATACGCATTTACAGTAAGATGGTGTCGTGCGCATTTCTGGTACTGACAGTTGCTGCTTGTTTCATGTTTTCTGACATACGAGAACCTGTGGCGGTATTGTTGGTAATCGCAACTTACATTATGCTGTTCCGTTCATATCAGGACACGAATGCAACAGGTACGGTATATTATGCTTTCCTATGCATAGGCTTGGCTAGCATGTCGTACGTACAGATGCTATATTTCTTGCTGCCATTCTGGCTTATGATGCTGTTTTTCATGCAGTCGATGAGCGTGAAGACGTTTTGGGCATCAGTTTTTGGCGTACTTACACCATATTGGTTTGCTGCAGCCTACTTCTTATATTATGCCGATTTCTCTATCCCGTTGGCACATTTCTCTGGTCTTTTTGATTTTCCAAACGTTCTGCAATTGGCGAGCCTTACCATGCAGCAGGCAATCGTGTTGGTATTCGTGACGGTATTGATGATGATAGGTTGCGTACACTTTCTGAATACAAGCTATAACGATAAGATACGTATCAGAATGATGTACTATAGTTTTATTTTCATGGGCTTCCTGTCGTTGGTATTCCTGTTGCTGCAGCCGCATCATTATAAGTTGCTGATGCGTATGATGATTATCAATACAAGTCCGCTGATAGCACATTTTATAGCACTGACCAGCACTCGCATAACAAATGTGGCTTTTTGTACAATAGTGGCAATAGCTCTTATCATAACAGGGTTTAACGTATGGATCACATTATAGAACTACTTATCGACTACGGCTATTGGGGAATGCTAATTGCTGCTTTCCTTGCTGGAAGTTTTGTTCCCTTCAACAGTGAAACCATTATGGTGGCGCTGCAAACAGCAGGGTTGGATCCATGGGGACTAGTAATATACGGTTCCATTGGTAATATTGCAGGCGGCATGTTCAACTACGGTGTAGGGCGTATGGGTAAATTAGAATGGATAGAAAGATATTTGCATGTCAAGAAGAAAGACCTCGAACGTGCCGAACGTTTTATGGCAGGCCATGGCGCATGGATGGGTTTCTTCTCCTTCTTGCCTTTGTTGGGAAGTGCAATAACAATCGTTTTGGGCTTGATGCGTGCTAATCTGCCCATTTCTTTTATCAGCATTGCCATTGGCAAGTTCTTGAGATACCTGATATTGGTGTTTGCTGCAAGCTTTTTTATAGGTTAAAAAAAATGAAAAGCGCCGTATCTATAATGATTTGTATTAACTTTGCAAAGTTTAATGGAATAACAAAATAAAACATAACTTATAAGTATGAAACAATTTAGACTTGTGGACAATACACTTGGTTGGCTTACGTTTTTGATAGCTGCCTTTGTCTATTGCTCTACGATTGAACCGACAGCCAGTTTTTGGGACTGTCCAGAATTTATTACAACAGGAAACAGACTTGAAGTAGGACATCCGCCGGGTGCGCCGTTCTTTATGCTTACAGCAAACTTGTTCTCGCAGTTTGCCAGCGATCAGAGCCAGGTGGCTTACATGGTAAACATTATGAGTGCATTGTTGTCGGCAATAACCATCTTGTTCTTGTTCTGGTCTATTTCCCATCTGACAAGGCGATTGTTGGTAAAAGATTGGAGTGAGATGACCACTGGCAAGATGATTGCTATCGAAGCATCGGCACTTGTTGGAGCTCTGATATACACGTTTAGCGATACTTTCTGGTATAGTGCAGTAGAGGCTGAGGTTTATGCTTATTCATCTGCATTTACAGCCATAGTATTCTGGTTGATATTAAAATGGGAAGATCAGGCCGACCAGCCACAAAGCGATCGTTGGCTGATACTTATAATGTATATGACCGGCCTTTCTATTGGTGTGCATTTGCTCAACTTGCTTTGTCTGCCTGCCATTGTGCTGGTTTATTATTATCGCAAGTTCCCGCATAAGGATCCGAAATCAGACCTCAGAGGTTCACTTTGGGCCTTGGTTGTATCTGCTATCTTAGTGGCAGCCGTGCTCTATGGTGTTATCCCTGGTATCGTACAGGTTGGCGGATGGTTTGAATTATTCTTCGTAAACACACTTGGTTGTCCGTTCAATACAGGTGTTATAGTATATCTCATAGTATTGGTATCATGCTTGATTTGGGCTATTTACGAGACATATAACGGCAAAAACCAATTGCGTACAAATATATCTTTCCTCTGTTCTGTAGGATTGCTGGGTATTCCTTTCTATGGTCACGGATGGACAGCTGTCGCTATTGGAGTTGTCGTGCTGGCTATTGTTTGGTTTGTACTGCAGCGTAAGCATGAAGGAAAGCCTTTGGTAAGTGCACGTATCAAGAATACTGCATTGCTCTGTATGCTGATGCTTCTTATCGGATATTCAAGCTATGCGGTAATCGTTATCCGCTCGTCTGCCAATCCACCGATGGACCAGAACTCTCCTGAGGATATTTTCACACTCGGTTCATACCTCAGCCGCGACCAGTATGGCAGCCGTCCGTTGTTCTATGGCCAGCAGTACACATCGCAGGTAGAACTTGTGAAGGATGGAGAGTATTGCCGTCCAGCCATGACAACAGGTGCCCCTGTTTATCAGCGTAAGGAGAAGGCGTCTGCAGATGAGAAAGATTCGTACTTCATAGTTCGTACAAACGATGAGTACAAATATGCTCAGAACATGTTCTTCCCACGTATGCACAGTTCTTCTCATGCAGGAGCATATGAGAGTTGGATGGGTGGTGTTGAAGGTAAACAAGTGCCTTACGACCGCTGTGGCGAAAACATTATGGTTAAGATGCCGACGCAATTGGAGAACATCCAGTTCTTCCTATCTTACCAATGCAACTTCATGTACTGGCGTTACTTCATGTGGAACTTTGCCGGTCGTCAGAACGACCTGCAAGGCAACGGTGAACTGGAGCATGGTAACTGGATAACAGGTTTCGACTGGTTTGATGATTGGCGCTTGGGTGACCAAGACCTGCTGCCAGACGACCTGAAGAATAACAAGGGACACAACGTGTTCTTCTGTCTGCCACTGTTGCTCGGTCTGATAGGACTTTTCTGGCAATCTCTGAATAAGGGACCGGAAGGTATTCGTCAGTTCTGGGTTGTTTTCTTCTTGTTCTTCATGACAGGCTTAGCTATTGTTCTCTATCTGAATCAAAGCCCAATGCAGCCGCGTGAGCGTGACTATGCTTATGCTGGCTCGTTCTATGCCTTTGCAATATGGTGTGGTCTTGGTGTTGCAGCAATTATAGATACTCTTTATAGCAAGGTGAAGAAACATGAGACAGCCATTGCCTCTGTCGTAGGCGCTATCGCTCTGCTTGTGCCTATTCAGATGGTGTCTCAGACATGGGATGACCACGACCGCAGCGGACGCTATACTTGCCGCGATTTTGGTCAGAACTATCTGATGTCTCTGCAGGAAGATGGTAATCCAATTATTTTCACAAACGGTGATAACGATACCTTCCCGCTGTGGTACACTCAGGATGTTGAAGGTAAGCGCACAGATGCAAGAGTGTGCAACTTAAGTTATCTTCAGACAGACTGGTATATCGACCAGATGCGCAGACCGGCTTACGACTCTCCTTCTGTGCCAATCACATGGAGCCGATTGGAATATTGTGCAGGAACCAATGAGTATGTATATGTTAAACCGGAACTGAAGAACAGTATCAGAGAACTATATAAGACATATCCGGAAGAGGCAAAAGAAATGTTTGGTGAGAATCCTTTCGAATTACAAAATGTCTTGAAGTACTGGGTATGCAATCAAATTGATGACAAGCAGAGGAGCATCATCCAGATGCTTGTAGGTGCTGGTGCCAGTACGAAGGTGATACCAACAGATACTGTTTACGTTACTATAGACAAAGAGGCTGTTAAGCGTAGCGGCATGTTGATGGCAAGTGATTCTATTCCAGACAGAATGGAGATTTCTTTGCGCGGAAAGAATGCACTTTATAAGGGAGACATGATGATGCTTGAGATGGTTGCTCAGACCAACTGGGAACGCCCTATATATGTTGCCATGACTGTGGCTGCAGAAAACTATATGAACCTAGGCGACAACTTTGTGCAGGAGGGTTTGGTTAACCGTATCACTCCGTTCACTACAAATATCGACGGACAGCCAGTGGCAGGTGCGAAGACATTCGACACCAAGAAGACCTACGACATAGTAATGAACAAATTCAAGTTCGGTGGTCTAGAGCAACCTGGCATTTATCTCGACGAAACGGTAACACGCATGTGCTACACTCATCGTCGCCTATGCGTGCATCTTGCAATGAATCTGATGAAAGAGGGCGAAGAGAAAAAAGCAGCCGAGGTGTTGGCTCATGTAGACAAGTATCTGCCAGAGTGTAACGTACCAATTGACTATGCTTCAGGTTCGCTCGATGCTGCTCGCCTTTATCTCCAGTTAGGACAGAAGGAGAAGGGTATGGACTTGATGAAGAAGCTTTGGAATAAGTCATACCAATATCTCAAATGGTATTGCTCGCTCGAAGGAATGCGTTTCAGCAGTTCACAGCGTGAATGCCTGATGCACTTCTACATACTGCAGTCTGTGCTTAGATACAGTGCTGAAGGTGATATGAAGTGGAGCGAAGAAAGGGGTAAGGAGTTTGACGCCATCGCTGGCATTTATGCTGGTAAGGGTGGTTCATTCGGACAGTAATCAATAGGTAGAAAGGATGATAATAGAACAACCGGCAACGTGGTTACGCTGGCTTTATCCCAGGGCAACGTGGAGAATGGACAAGAATGTGAAGGCGGTGTATCTGACCTTCGACGACGGTCCTATACCGGAAGCGACGCCGTTTATTCTGAAAACACTAGCCGACTTCAATATAAAGGCTACGTTCTTTATGGTGGGCGACAATGTCAGAAAGCATCCTGAACTATTCAAACAAGTGGTGGAGGCCGGTCACCGCATCGGCAACCACACTTTCAATCACTATGGTGGTTTTAAGCATACAGTCAGAGGCTATATGGCTAATGCTGAGAAAGCCGACCTGTTGCTGCACACAAATCTGTTCCGGCCACCGCATGGAGCTATGCGTTTGCCGCAGTATTATTGGCTGGGCAGGAAGTATAGGATAGTGATGTGGGATTTAGTTACGCGTGACTACTCCAAATGGATGACGGCAGCGGATGTTGTTAATAACGTGAAGCGCTACGTGAGAAACGGTTCGATAATAACATTCCATGACTCGCTTAAGAGCATCGAAAAGTTGAAAACGGCATTGCCAGAATCTATAAAATGGCTGAAAGAACAAGGCTATGAGTTTAAAGTCTTTGAATAATCATGACACGGAAAAACGCTCGTTGAGCGAAAAAATAAAGGCCGAGGCGCATCGTCTCGGCTTTTTTGCTTGTGGCATAGCCAAGGCAGAGCCTGTTGACGATGAAACGGCTGCTGTTTTCAAAAAATGGCTCTCTGATGGCAACCACTCAGATATGGCATATATGGCCAATAATCTAGACAAACGTCTTGATCCAACGCTATTGATGCCTGGTGCTGAAAGCATAGTTTGTGTGGCTCTTAACTATTCTCCCAAAGAATATATTTCATCTGTAGAATATCAGTTGGCAGCTTATGCCTACGGGCAGGATTATCATGATGTAATGAAAAGTAAGCTGAACCAACTGGCTGCCACTCTCCCGTCAGAAGTAAAGATATGTTGCGACACTGTCCCCATATTGGAACGCTATTGGGCAGAAAAGGCTGGCATAGGTTGGATAGGACGCAATCACCAACTAATCATACCACAGGCTGGTAGCATGTTTTTTCTAGGAGAGATAATAACGACAGAGACACTATATTACGATAGTCCAGCCATAAACCGTTGCGGAAATTGCCACGCTTGTACCGATGCTTGTCCTACAGGAGCCATAGTGGCAAGTGGTGGTACGTTGAATGCCTGTAAGTGCCTAAGTTATCTGACAATAGAGAACCGAGGTCCCATTGCCGATGAATACAAAAATGCATTAGGCAACAGCATATATGGATGTGACCGGTGCCAGAATGCTTGCCCGTGGAACAGGTTCGCTAGTGCCACGGAGGAAGAACGTTTTCTGCCCAGTAAAGAGTTGTTGGAAATGAAACGCGATGATTGGAACAATCTGACGATTGAGGATTATAGAGTCCTATTCAAGGGTTCGGCTGTGAAGCGTGCAAAATATGAGGGGTTAATGCGTAATATCAGTATTGCCAAAGAAAACAATAGGTAGAAAGTTGTATTGCCACATTACTTGTGCTTTCTGCAATCCTTGCAAATGCCTTTGACCATATAATTGATAGAATGCATCTCGTATCCGTCTGGTAGTTGCACTTCGGGAATTGGGGTGTCTATGCAGAAAGTACGGTGGCAATGTTCGCAATAGAAATGCACGTGCATATCGTCGTGCTCTTCGTGGTTGTGGCTATGGCATTGCTCATAACGCAAGGAATCTCCCACTTCAATTATGTGTACTAAATGATGGTCGCGAAACAGGCCTAGGGTACGCGATATGTTTGACTTGTCTATAGTCTTCACCACAGACTCTATCTCTGCCATTGACAATGGTCTCCCGGCATCATTAAGAGTCTTTAGTATCATTATGCGGTTGGCTGTAGGTTTTATGCTCCTTTCACGTAGCATTATCTCATATTTATTATCTCCCATAACAGTCTATATTTTTCCGGTTTCAGTATATCGTTTATAGCAATCGTTTTTTATTCTGTCTTCAATATCAGATATCGGCTTGCCGCCCGTAACCAGCGATTTTACAAACACACTTGCTATAAAAGTGACAATAGTGATAAGTGCACTGACCACCCATCTCATCATTTCACTTTCGAATGTAATCATTTCGAAAGAAGCAATACCCACCACAGCAGGAATACCGAAGAGCAACCAGTCGGCGCCGGAAGTCATTTTGTATCTTTCTACTTCTTCTCTGTACTCGCGGTCATTATTAAGCAACCTGTGCTTGTTTTCATACCACAGTCGCTCGAATTGCTCATCGTAATCTACCTTAGCCATAAATAAAACATTGCTTGCATCTGCAAATTTAAGCAAATAGAAAGAAAATGCCAAATCTTTATGATAACATTTACAAACAATCATTCATTAATAATATAAATATTACATTCAAAACACAGATAAAACATATATACAGAAGTGCAGGTTACTTTTTTAATTGACTTTTATTAATTAAGCTAAGTATAATTTTGCGCCATCAACAAAAATATCTATCTTTGTTGACAATATAAACAAAAAAGACATGAGAAAACTTCTACTAACAACTCTTTTGGTTTTTATAACCAGCATAACAAACGCCAAGGTCATATATGTAGCCCCCGATGGTGACGATAGTGCTTCTGGTTCAATAAACGCTCCTATGGCTACGCTGCCCGCCGCATACAAAAAGGTGGTGAGTGGAGATACTGTTTATTTCCGTGGCGGGACATATTACGTTACAGATAGTCAGGTTATGAAAATAGAGAGTCTCTATGCTCATACCTTCGCTTTGGAAAAAGCCGGTACAAAGAATAAGCGCACCTGCTTTATGGGGTATCCTGGCGAACGTCCTGTGTTCGACTTCTCAGCCCTTCAGCTTGATGGTGCTCATCGCTTCACGGGTTTCTATCTTGGAGCCGACTATCTCCATCTTCGCAATTTCGACATAGTAGGACTGCCCGTGAGAATCACCGGACACACACAGTCAGAGTGCGTGTCAGCACGCAAAGGCTCGCATTGCATTGTAGAGAACATAGCCATGCACCATAATATGGCTATTGGATATTATCAGACCAAAGGCTCAGATAATCTCGTGCTCAACTGCGATGCCTACAATAACTATGACAGTTTTTCAGAGGGCACATACGGTGGCAATGTCGATGGGTTTGGCATACACGTCTCCAAGACAACAGAGACAGGCAACAGAATTGTAGGTTGTCGTGCATGGCGCAACTCCGACGATGGTTTCGACCTAATCAGCTGTGCCACATCTGTTGAGATTAGTCACTGCATGGCATTCTATAATGGCTATCAGCCTGCCGACGACCATTCCACATTCAAGAGCGCTGGCGATGGCAATGGTTTCAAGGCTGGCGGCTGGGGCATGTCGGCATCGAAGACCAAGTGCCCTGATGTTTGTCCGTCCCACTATGTTCATCACAGCATGGCCTATCGCAATAAGTCAAATGGCTTTTACTCCAATCATCATCTGGCGGGAAACACATGGGAGTATAATACGGCTTCAAACAACCGTTCTAACTTTGAGATGCTAAACAGAAAATCTACCGAGGCAGATGGCGCATACGATGTGGATGGATATAATCATGTGCTAAGGCACAATGTGTCATGGACATATCGCGATAAAGGGCATGTTACAAACTACGACAAGGCAACATGCACATTCGAGAATAATTCATTCCTGCCACAGGAAACAACCTTTACTGTTGCTGCCGATATGTTTGTGAGCACCGCGCCAGCCGACATGGTAGTAAAGCGTAATGCTGACGGCACACTGCCCGACATGCGTTTCCTTAAGGGCAAAAAAGGCAAACTCCTTTCTGAGCGCAAGATTGGATGGACATGGGATGAGGAGACAAGCGCCATTGAGCAGCCACGAGCAGACAATGACGATAACGGAAATATTCAAGGACGCATCTACGACCTTTCAGGAAAGCCTTTGAGAGAAATTGGCAGACAAGGTCTGTATATAATAAACGGAAATAAGATAATAGTAAGATAAACGCTATTTTTATCCCGTTTTCTTGTATAATTAAATTTTAATATCTAAATTTGTAACTGAGAAACAAAAAAAATTAAAATATATGATAGACGTAAAAGAAACATTGCTTTCGGCTGAAGAGAAGATGGAGATGGGTGTAATGCATCTCGAAGAGCAGTTGTCACGTGTTCGTGCAGGACGTGCTAATGTTGCCATTCTCGACGGTATCAGAGTAGAGTCATACGGTTCAATGGTGCCATTGAACCAAGTAGCCAACGTGTCAACACCTGATGCGCGTTCAATCGCTATCCGTCCATGGGACAAGAAGCAGATACGCGACATCGAGAAGGCCATCCTCAACTCTGATGTGGGTATCACTCCGGAGAATAACGGTGAGATTATCCGCCTTGGTATTCCGCAGCCAACAGAAGAGCGCCGTAAGGAATTGGCAAAGCAGTGCAACAAGATGGGGGAACAGATTAAGGTTCAGATTCGTACTATCCGTGCCGACATGAAGGATAAGTTCAAGAAGGCAACAAAGGATGGTCTTGCTGAAGACGCTCAGAAGGATGCTGAGAACGAACTCCAGAAGATTCACGACAAGATGATCAAGAAGGTTGACGACCTGCTTGCCGAGAAGAACAAGGAAATTATGACAGTATAATACTGGGATGAGAGATTAGAGATGAGAGTTTGTTTGCAAATAACTTATCAACTCGTCAACTTGTCAACTCGTCAACTCGTCAACTTGTTAACTAAATAACACATGCGCGGTTTAGTTGTAAAGAACACGGGTAGCTGGTACACCGTGAAGACCGACGACGGCCAACTGATAGACAGCAAGATTAAGGGTAACTTCCGACTGAAAGGAATACGTAGCACCAACCCTGTTGCCGTGGGCGACTGGGTTGAGATTATTACCAATCAGGAGGGTACGGCTTTTATCACGGAGATTGAAGACAGGCGCAATTATATCATCCGCAAGTCGTCAAATCTCTCCAAGCAAAGTCATATCATTGCCGCTAATGTCGATCAGGCTGTACTAGTTGTTACCATCAACTATCCGGAGACGTCGCTGACCTTTATCGACCGCTTCTTGGCATCGGCAGAGGCTTATCGCATTCCTGTGGTGTTGGTTTTCAACAAGACCGACTTGCTTTCGGATGAGGAACTGCACTATCAGGAGATGGTGATGGCGATGTACGATAACGTTGGTTATCAGTGCATGGCTATATCGGCAGCCAACGGCGATGGAGTGGATGGCCTGAAGGCTTTGCTTGCTGGCAAGATAACCGTGCTGAGCGGAAACAGTGGAGTGGGCAAGTCAACGTTGATTAACCAGATTCTACCTGATGCCAATCTGCGCACGTCAGAGATTAGCGACGCCCACAACACGGGCATGCACACCACTACCTTCAGCGAAATGCTGTTGCTGCCAGAGGGCGGGTATCTGATAGACACTCCAGGAATAAAGGGTTTCGGAACATTCGACATTGAACCGGAAGAACTTACGAGTTATTTCAAGGAGATATTCCACTTCTCCAAGGACTGCCGTTTCAATAACTGTACGCATACAAAAGAACCGGGGTGTGCTGTTCTGAAAGCTCTTGAAGACCACTATATATCCGAAAGCCGCTACCAGTCTTATCTGAGTATGCTTGAAGATAAGGAGGAGGGAAAATACAGAAAAGGCTTCTAATCAGAAGCCTTTTTCTTTTTATCAAATTATCCTTTCGCCCTGTATATCAACACACCGAAGATGATGATGACGATAAACATGGAGGATATGAGGACAATATGCAGAACCATGTCGTCTGATATAACCATTGCGGCAGGCATAAGACTCAAAATAACTCCAACAATACGTATCATGCGGATGGCAAGAGAATATTGGCGTGGCGTTTCTATTCTCACAGGCATGTTGATGCTGTTTGGAAAATAGGCAGCCGCCATCATGCAGAGAGCAACAGCAGATGTTACTACGCATTGAGAGAACGGAAAAGAGGATGCCAATTTGTCAATATTGACGATTAGATATACCCACGAGATGATAAGTATTGCCGCTACTGCTATCTCGAATATCGTGCCTTCAAGCGTGCGGCTCACTTTTACTGCTGGGCGGTTGCCTTTGGTCAATTTCATATTTGCATTCAATTTATTTATTATCGATAATGTATTCTAGACAGGTTATTCCTCAATCTGTTCAGGTTCCTCTCTCTTTTTCTTTGGCAAACGCTTGGCCTTGCGCAGAGCTTCCGTGATAATCCACTGCAACTGTCCGTTGGTAGAGCGGAACTCATCGGCTGCCCACGCTTCTATTGCATCCATCGTATCGCCATCGATGCGAAGAATGAAACTCTTGGTCTTTGACTTCTCTTTTGCCATATTTTTAGGTCGCTTTGCTTTCAGGTTTTAAGGTTTTAAGGTTGCTTCGCTTTTAGGTTTAAGGACCTCCCGACCTCATAACCTTACAACCTCATAACCTCAAAACCTCACTTAATGATTCAAAGTCCCTGTATTCACAACCGGCTGTGCGGTATCGTCGCCACAAAGAACCACGAGCAGATTGCTTACCATGGCAGCCTTCTTGTCGTCGTCGAGCTCAACTACACCCTCTGCTGACAACTTGTCGAGAGCCATCTTGACCATTGACACAGCACCCTCAACAATCTTCTCGCGAGCTGTGATGATGGCAGATGCCTGCTGGCGGCGGAGCATTACGGCTGCAATCTCAGGGGCGTAAGCCAGATAGTTTATGCGTGCCTCTACAATCTCGATGCCTGCCATTGCCAGACGCTCGTCGAGTGTGCGCTCAAGCAGTTCGTTTATCTCGGTGCCACCGCCACGCAGTGTCACTTCCTCGTGGTTGGAGTCGGTATCGTCGTATGCAAACTGTCCTGCCACCTGACGAAGGGCAGCGTCGCTCTGTATCTTTACGAAATGCTCGAATGCGCTCATAACGCTGGCAACTGATGTTCCTACCGTCACCTCGTTTGCCTTGGCTGCTCCCGACTGTGCAATTGTCTGTGAGTCAATTTCGAACATTGCCTTGTATGTATCCTTTAGTTTCCAAACCAGCATCGAACCAATCATTATCGGATTGCCGGTCTTGTCATTCACCTTTATAGGTTCGACATCGAGGTTGCGTGCACGCAGCGATATTTTCTTGGCTGTGATGAATGGGTTTACCCAGAAGTAGCCTGTCTGTGTGAATGTACCGCAATACTTTCCGAAGAACACCATTACGCGAGCCTCGCCTGGTTCGAGCATCATGAAACCGCCCCACAAGAATAATGTAGTAATCATCACCGCAATGCTAAGGCCAATCATAACTCCGCCAGTGGCGTTATCCAAAATGATACCATATACAATGCCGGCAATACTGCCGAAGGTTAAAAACAAGTTGACAAACAGCATAAGGAAGCCGTTGAGTGTCGTTCCGCTAAATGTAAATTCTCCTTTGTTCATATTTATTTGTTTTTTAAAGTGATACTATTTTGATAGCACAAAGATATGCTTATTTGTTCGTTTGGCAATGGATTGTTGCCTATATTTAACATTTATTATATCTGCTTAGTCGGTCTCTATCGTCAAATTGGCGTAACTTTGCATTATACATTATTTATATATAATGCAGAACTTGGAAGATAAGAAGATTGCCGTACTGCTCTCTGGTGGTGTTGACAGTTCGGTTGTGGTTTACGAGATGGCGCGCATGGGGCTTCATCCCGATTGCTTTTATATAAAGATAGGACCGGAAGAAGCGGAGGAGTGGGATTGCACTTCGGAGGAAGACCTTGAGATGGCTACTGCCGTGGCGGCCAAGTATGGTTGCAAGTTGCAGGTGGTCGATTGTCACAAGGAATACTGGGACGGCGTGACGAAATACACCATGGACAAGGTGCGCAACGGATTTACGCCCAACCCCGACGTGATGTGCAACCGACTGATTAAGTTTGGTGCTTTTCACGAGAAGATGGGGCATCAGTACGACCTCATTGCCACAGGTCATTATGCCCGTACAGAGATTATCGACGGCAAGAAATGGCTGGTGACTGCTCCTGACCCGGTGAAGGACCAGACCGATTTCCTTGCTCAGATTTACGATTGGCAGTTGCAAAAGGCGATATTCCCCATTGGCAGATATATGAAGGATGAGGTGCGCCAGATAGCTGAGCGCGAACATCTGGTGAATGCAAAGCGAAAGGATTCGCAGGGTATCTGTTTTCTTGGCAAGATAAACTACAACGAATACATACGTCGCTATCTCGGTGAGAACCCAGGTGATGTTATAGAACTGGCGACAGGCAAGTTTATCGGCAAGCACAAGGGCCTCTGGTTCCACACCATTGGTCAGCGCAAGGGCATGGGCTTTGGTGGCGGACCGTGGTTTGTTGTTAAGAAAGACCAGGAGAACAACATTCTTTATGTGGCTCATGGCTACGACCCGCAGACGGCATACAAGCAGGACTTCCCCGTTCACGATTTCCATTTCCTCACAGAACCGGAGCTTCCTGAACACATAACGTTTAAAATCCGCCATACCCCGGAGTACCACAAGGCTACGGTGGAGAAGACAGCAGACGGCGCATACATCATTCATTCAGCTGAGAAGATTCACGGCGTTGCTCCCGGTCAGTTCTGCGTTGTATATGACAACGACCACCATCGTTGCTACGGCAGTGGAGAGATAACGGTATAGACCTCCCCCGGCCACTCCAAAGGAGGGGAGAGGAAAATTAAGCATTAAGAATTAAGCATTATAAATATGGTTTTAACAACAACAAATTCTATTGAAGGCAGGCCTGTTAGAGAGTATAAGGGCGTGGTGACTGGTGAGACAATTATCGGTGCCAATATGTTCAAGGATTTCCTTGCTGGCATCCGCGATGTTATAGGCGGTCGTTCTGGCAGTTATGAGTCAGTATTACGTGAAGCAAAAGACACCTCTATGCGCGAAATGGCAGATAGAGCCAAGGCTTTGGGTGCTAACGCCATTGTTGGTATCGACATCGACTATGCCACTATCGGACAGGGCAACTCAATGATTATGGTGACGACTAGCGGAACTGCAGTTGTGATTTAGGAAGCTGGTTCGGTGGCTCAACATCGCCTCGCTACTTCCCATAATGGTAAGGAGAAGGTCTCAAAGCACTATAGAAACTAGTCAATCAAATTTGGTATACTGCCTGTATACTTTTGGTATACGCCGTGTATACCGATGGTATATACGCTATATACCAAATTTGATGTGGCTGCTATTTATGGCTATTGGTTATGACTGATTTTTCTTTCACGCTTAATTTGTGTTTTACTAAGTTACTTCATACTTAGTTTATGGTGTTGCTAAAATGCTTTACAGCATGTTGATTGTTTTTTCTGAAAAAGTTTACAGGTGCAAAGCTTCCATTGAGCGCAATGAACAGAGGTGTTTCCTGAATTTCTCATTATAATATTGTTCTTGTTGCTTCTGCGTTTCCTCCTGTTGTTAAAGAAGCCTATTATCAGTTCTTATTCATATCTTGCCTCTTCCAAATTCCTGAGGTGTTTCTTCTTGTTAAGTCTTTCCTGCTTTATAATCATGTCAATGTTTTAGGAATATTTATTATTTATAGTGCTCTTATTCCATCGTCCTCTTTGTAGATATTTTTATTTCGAAAAAAGTTGTATTTATTATGGTGTTTTCACAAAAATAATGTAATTTTGCAATGTTCTCATAACCGAAGCCTGCCTTTGGGTGGATAGAGGGATGAGGACCTATATATGGGAAAAGCGTTATTTGACGCTTTGTGCTTGACGCATCGGAATCTGGCAGTTCCTAACTACTTGTCAAGAAACAAAGCAACAATGACGCTCATGTGATATGTTGTATTCAACATCATGATTGCCGATAGTCTTTTTGTGACTATTGTGTAATCCTTGTAGATTTATACATATCGGCGTGGGCTTCGGCGTTGCTCGTTCTGACAAGTAGGGCGATGCCAGAGCCTCGATGCGTGGGATGAGCGACAGAGAGATTCCCACGCTTTTTTGTATATAGTGCTAACCTAATAAATTTTTCCATGTGTTGGGAGTCTGCTTGGAAATGGTATAATATGAAGGAAAAGTGGACAATATACCTAAAATTATATTAGATAATCCTTTCAGAATATTAGGAGTATATGCTAATTCTCCAAAGAAAGATGTTGTGTCCAATAAGGCAAAAGCAACAGCTTTTCTGAAAGTCAACAAGACTGTAGAATATCCTTTGGATTTGAAAGGATTGATGCCTGTTCCTAACAGAACTCTTGATGTTATGAATGAGGCGGAGGCACACCTTGCCATTGCGAAAGAGCAAATCAAGTATGTGCAATTTTGGTTCTTGAAGATAACACCAATTGATGATATAGCTTTTAATCATCTTGTAGCAGGGAACATTTCACAGGCAGAAGAGATGTGGGCAAAGCAGGAATCAATTTCCTCTTTGCAAAATAAAATAGTATGCTATCTTATTGGTAAGAAACCATTGCTGGCATTGAAAACAGCAGAAAGACTTTATGATAAATTTGGAGATGCATATATAAATAAGGTAGATGCAAATAGTACTCTCCAAATGAGTGGCACGGAATTGCTGCATCAGTTCATAGATTTGTTAGGTGAGAATCTTGGAATGGCAAAACTCCTGCAATATGACCTTAGCGATTCTACCAAAGCATACATAAGTAGTCAGACAGTCGGCCCGCTCATAAGTAAAATATCAACCGAAGTTGACAAAACAAAGAAAGTTGACCATAAAGACCACAAGGCGCGTATAGAGGCTGCGAGGAAACTGGTGGCAAACACAAAAGAGGATTTAAAGCTGTTAAGAGAGATTCTTCCTGAAACTGATTCACAGTATCAGATGATAGCAGACAAACTGGGACTTGAAATATTGCAGTGTGGCATAGACTATTACAATAACTCAGAAGAAGATGAAGCCCCTTATACAGCAATGAAGATGCAGAAACATGCGCAATCAATTGTTGTAGGTTCATTAGCTAAACAGCGTTGTGAGGAGAATGTGAGAATCTTACAGAAAATAATTGCCGACTTGCCTCCAAAAGAAATTCTTCACGAAGACAGAGCTATAAAAAAACAATTAGAGATATATGTAAAACGTCCAAATAAAATATCTTTTGCTATTGCACTGCTTAATAATACAAAATTACATTTAGCCACAGTGAAAAACAAATTAGGTGTGAATAATAAGGTTTATCTGGATTTGTCAACACTCGTAGCTAATAGCGCATTACATAATGTAATAGAAGAGATTAATGAAATTCAAAAACAAAAATCACCAGATGATTTAGTCAAGTGTCTAAGAAAAGCTTGGGATGCTATTCTTATTTTAGATACTTTTGACATGGATACAAAAACAAAGGAAACAAGATATATACCTAATCGAAATATTCTTAAAGAACTATGTGACAATTTGCTTCCTCCTAAAGGTACTGATTTATATTTGCTGCATCTTGATACTGTAATCAAAAAATATGAAGAACGAATTAGTAGAAATTATAAATCCGATTTTAATTATTACGAAACATTTCCATTTGATTCTACCTTAAAATCTTCATCAAAAATAATTGATGCCGTTTTGGAATTATTAACTGAAGCTCAGGAACCTTTAAAAGATATAAAAAAAAATACATCAGGTAAAAACACATTTTATATTAAACAATCAACACGAATTGCTTCAATTGCCTTGTCTGGAATTATCAATATTGTAAATTATGAACAAAAGAATAGTATTAGTAGATTGCATATCCATTATGGGTCAGATAGAGAATTGGTTTCTTTTATGCAAAAATGCTGGAATGCAATTGTTATAATAGACACAATGAAACTTTCAAAAGATTTTGCAAATCATTATAAGAAAAACAGAAAAATACTTGAAAATACATGTAATAGTCTTGGCGTGGAAACATATATTGATTTTTCTTTAGAAAATGATGATTTGAAATGGGTGCTTTGGGGTATTGTATCAGGATTTATAGGTTTAATAATTGGATCAAATTTTGGGGATATCTGTTGGGCTATAGTTGGTGGTTGTTTAGGTATCGGTCTAGTTTGGAAAATTAAAGTTGGTTTAGGACGATGAAAAAAATATTGATAATGTTTTTATGTTGCTTTTTTACATTGTATGTGAAAAGTAATGATTCTTTGAAGATTGCGGTTCTTCAAAAGGAAGTTTATAATTTGAAATATGCTGTTTCTAATCTTCAACGAGAAAACAGGATAATTAGGGATTTATACAAAGAACAAAAGTCCAATATTGATAGTTTGCAGAATACTCAAATGCAATTGGATAAAGAACTTGGCGCATTGGCAAACAAAATGGGTACAGATTTATCAGAAACCAACAAAAAATTGGAGGCAAGTGCCAGTAGTTTAAATGCAAGCATTAATAGCAGAACTTGGTTGACCTCAAGCGGTTTGGTGATAGCATTAGTTCTCCTTTTTGTGGTTTATTACATTCTTAAAAAAAAGATCCTTAATGGTTCTACATCTATGGACAAGATAAAAGCTGCGCAAGATAGTTTGGAAACAGCACAAAAAGCAATGCATGAAGAATCTGTAAAACTTGATAATAAATTGGTAGAACTACTTAATAAGCAAGTTGTTTTGCAATCACAAAACAATATTAATGACCAACAAGACCATACCCTAGCCTTGAAAGTTGCCGATGAGATAGTTAGAATAGAGACAAACTTGTCAAGAATGGATGAGTCTATAAAAGGACACAAACAATTGAAGAAAGCGGTTGAGCGTATCAGAGCAAATTTTATGGCAAATGGTTATGAAATAGTGGATATGCTTGGCAAACCGTATGTTGAAGGAATGAAGGCAACTCCTAATTTTATTCCAGATGAAACATTAAAAGAGGGAGAGCAGATAATAACCGGAATTATCAAACCGCAAATCAACTATAAAGGCATAATGATTCAATCAGCTCAGATAACAGTAAGTCAAAACTAAAGAATAAGAAAAATAAGTAATATGGCACGAATAAAAATTGATTATGGCATAGACTTGGGTACAACAAACTCTTCGATATGCCGAATGGAAAAAGGTGAACCTGTTGTTATTAAAACCGACACATTAAAGGATACATTGCCATCATGTGTTTCTGTTAACAGAAGAGGAGGCGTTATGGTGGGTGATGCAGCTTATGC
This sequence comes from Prevotella sp., assembly GCA_017410365.1. GTDB lineage: Bacteria > Bacteroidota > Bacteroidia > Bacteroidales > Bacteroidaceae > Prevotella. Next base: position 93,669 of record JAFQQY010000009.1, on the reverse strand, counting down.
GACAATGAAAAGCGATAAGCGTCGCGCTTCTAAATCTGGTAATGTGCTAAATTCTAATACTTATATTGAGTTTAAGCGCACAATGGGAACGGATACAAAATATCATTGTTCAAATGCTGATAAGGATTTTACTTCGGAAGAACTTTCTTCGGAAGTCTTGAAAGCATTAAAGTCGTTTGTTACAGATGAAGCTTTCCGTTCTGTGGTCATTACTGTTCCTGCAAAATTTACTGTAGGTCAAAAGACTGCAACTATTGAAGCTGCAAAAATGGCAGGATTTGACCATTGTGAACTTTTGCAAGAACCAATAGCTGCCTCTTTTGCATACGGTCTTTCGTCAGAGCAAAAGAATGGAATTTGGTTGGTTTATGATTTCGGTGGAGGAACTTTTGATGCTGCCCTTTTGAGAGTAGAAGACGGAATTATGCAGGTGTTTGACACGGCAGGAGATAATTATCTTGGTGGTAAAGACCTTGATTCTGCTATTGTTGAGAATATTATAATTCCATATCTGAAAGAAAATTATGCTATCGATGGAATATTGACAGATAAGGAAAAGAATGCAGTGCTTCGTGATGCTATGAAAACATACGCAGAGGATGTAAAGAACCAACTATCGTTTAAAGAAAGCGAAGACATTCTTTCCAATCTTGGTGATTTGGGCGAAGATGAAGACGGTGAAGAAATAGAACTAGACTTAAATGTGACACAGCAACAAGTTTTTGATGCTATGCGACCTGTATTCCAAAAGTCTGTAGATGTTTGCAAAATGCTATTGGAGCGAAACAATCTGAAAGGGGCTGATTTGAACAAACTGATACTTGTTGGAGGTCCAACTCACTCTCCACTGATACGTCAGATGCTACGCGAGCAGATAACGCCTAATGTTGATACAAGTGTCAATCCAATGACTGCTGTTGCAACAGGTGCAGCTCTTTATGCTTCTACTAAAGATGCAGATATAAACGATAGTGATATTGAGATAGGAACAGTTAAACTTGAGATAGGTTATGAAGCAACATCCGTTGAACAGACGGAATGGGTTAGCGTAAAAATAGATAAGTCAGGTTCGTCATCTCCATCAAAGGTGCTTGTTGAGTTGGTGCGTGGAGACAATGCTTGGTCAAGCGGAAAGACGGAAATAGATGAAATTGGAAATGTAATAGAGGCCAATTTGATTGAAGGTAAGCCTAATGCTTTCCGTGTAGTGTGTTACAATGAAAAGGGTGACAAGTTGCCATGTTTCCCGTCTGAGATAACTATAATTCAAGGTTCAAAGGTTGGATCAGCACCTCTGCCTTATAATATAGGTATTGCCATTTGGGACGACCATAAGAGTAAAGCAATATTTAAGGCTGCAACAGGTCTTGAAAAAAATAAACCTGTGCCTGCTGTCGGCGTAGTAAATGGACTTCATACATCAAAGCAATTACGTCCAGGAATGGCAGATGATGTTTTAAGGGTACCAATATATCAGTGCGAGGATGACCCAGAGGTTGGCAGAACGGCTGCTTTGTACGAATATGTTGCAGACGTAGTAGTTACGGGTGAAGATATAGAATCACTGATGCCAAAAGATAGTCCTATTGATATAACATTGAAGGTGGATTCTTCAGAGCAGATGACAATGGATATCTATTTCCCATCAGCAGACTTTACAGTCTCAAAAACACTTGATACAAGCAAAAAACAGAGTGTAAGTGAAGCAGAAAAAATAATTCCTCAAATGTGTCGTGATGCTCAGAGCGACATAAACCGATTATCCGCATTTGGTGTTAACACTGAGGTTTTGCAATTAGAGTTGGATACAGTCTTAGAGGAAAATAAAAATAGTCAAGAAAAGAAGGCGGTATTGCAGCACCTAAAGGAAGTGCTTCGCAAGATAGAGGATGAAGATGCTCGTACAGAATGGGAACGACTTGAAAAGACAATTCGTGAAGAGTTTGAACGTTTGGAAGATGCAGACAGACAATTAGGTAATGATAATAGTCATCAACTTGTGAACCAGCTTCGCAATCTGGCAGACCAAGCGATTTGTTCTAAGAATGTTTTAATGGGGCGTGAAGTATTGGCTCAGATTACTCATGTATTTTTCCAACTTACCATGATTTATCAGTGCATGGGACTGATACGTGATTGTAATAACAACTTTGATCGTTACAGTTGGAAGGATACAAATCGTGCTCGTCAGCTTGTGAATCAAGGTATGACCATAATTGCCAATCACCCAACAGAGGAACAATTACGGCCTATAGCCGCAGAATTGGCTGGATTGGCTCCAGAAATTGATATTGAAATTCCACATTAAAATTGTATTCTATAGAATGTTTCTGTTTCAAAAAGGACAAACAATAGACAATCGATACACTGTGGTGTTTCCGCATAAGGAAAGTTCTTATGCGGAAACTTACCGTGTAAAGGATTTAAATGGGAAACTGCGTTTCCTAAAACTGATATACTACTCGAAGTTGCAGTATTCGCAGTTTGGCAAAGACGGGTGTGTCGCAGAGGTGGAAATAGCCAAGATATTGAATCATCCTAATGTATGCAAATATGTTGACAGTGGGAGGTTGGTTGCCAACGGGCAGCAATTGGCATATTTCGTGACTGAATTTGTGAGTGGTGAAACGCTCGATAAACGAATTGCTCGGGATGGGGATATGAGTGTTTATGAAATTAAACAAGTAGTAAAGGCATTGCTTTCGGCACTGCAATATTTGCATTCTCAATCTGTTCCTGTTATCCATAATGAAATTACAATCCAAAATCTGATGCTTGATTTGTCTGGTACATTGGAGGATTTGAAATTAATAGATTTTGGTTATGCAAAATTTTTAAATGAAGAACCTGCAAAACCAAACCTTAAACAGTTGAATCCATTCTATATGGCTCCTGAAAGATTGAATGGAGTTGGTTGTGTACAGTCAGATTTATTCTCTGTTGGTGCTGTAATTTACCAACTTATCTTTGATGAACTCCCTTGGTTCTTTGATGCTTCGGGAATGAATGACCAACAGATAATAGAAAGAATTCAGGAAGAAAGAAATCATCCTTTACGAATGCCTAATATTGAAATGTTTGAGTTGGACGAACAACTGCTAAACATTGTCAGTAAATCAATGCAAATCGATGTTCAGGACCATTTCCAAACAGCTCAAGAAATGATTGACGCTATTGATGGGAAAATTAAAGTCGATATTGTAAAAAGAAATATTAATTCATCTTCATCTGATGTAAAGAAAAATATAAGACGTGGCAATGGTTTTGCTGATGTTGCTGGAATGTCTGAACTTAAAGAACAATTAAAATCAGATGTGATTGACTTGCTACAGAACCCGGAACAGGCAAAGGCGTTAGGGTTGTCAATTCCCAATGGATTGCTATTTTATGGACCTCCAGGATGCGGCAAAACGTTCTTCGCAGAAAAATTTGCAGAAGAAACAGGGTTTAATTACCAGTATGTAAAATGTTCGGATGTTGCATCACCATATATCGATGGAGGAAAGGGTAAAATCGCAGATATATTTAAGCAAGCTCGTGAAAGCGCACCTACAATTTTGTTTTTAGATGAAGTAGATGCAGTGATAAGGAATCGCAGTCATCATAATAATCCAACAACAGCAGGAGCAGTTAATGAGTTTTTGATGCAACTTAATAATTGTGGTCGTGATAATATTTTGGTAATAGGTGCGACCAACAATCCTTTAGACATTGACGAAGCGGCATTAAGGGCGGGAAGGCTTGAATTAAAGTACTATATACCGCAACCTGATTATGAAACAAGGAAAAGCATGTTTCAAATTAGTTTGAGTAAAAGGTGCTATGATTTTGGTATTGATTATGATAAACTTGCTTCATTGACACAGAATTACATTTCTGCTGATATTTCACTTGTCGTAGATAATGCAGCAAGATTAGCATTCAGAAGAAAAATTGGTAAAATAACTATGGCTCTTTTAGAAGAGGCTATAGTTGAGACCAAACCTAGTTTGACTCTGGAACAAATAAAGAGACATGAAATTATTAGAGATAAATTTAATGGAGTAAAACAAAATAACGACAGACCTAAAATAGGATTTTAATTATGGAACTTAATGAATTATTATTGAAAACTGCTTTCGCTTGCATGTCTTGCGATGGTGAAATTGCGGCAGAAGAGGTTGATGTATTAAAGCAGATGGCGCAAGATAAACATTTGTTTGGTGATATAGATATAAATAAGGAATTGGACAAGTTGGTTCAAGAAATAAATATTAACGGAAAAAACTTTTTGAAGCAATATCTTCTAAGTCTTTCGGAATTAACATTGACAGAAGATGAAGAGTTGAAGATTGCAGATGTAGCTGTTCAGACAATACGTTCTGATAATAAAATAGAATACAGTGAAATCAAGTTCTTCAAGGTTATACGTTCAAATCTGAAGAATGTTTCAGATAACAAATTGTTAGAGACGATAGAGGGTATTGATGAGAATTATTTGGCACAGGATATAAAGACGGATTATCTGCATCTGTATGAAGATTACTTTGATAACATTGAATTGCCAAAGTTTAATATCTTAAATGATTTGAAGAGTTAAAATTTTCGCTAAGCTTAAAAGGTGGAGCGTTTTTGTCCATACAATCAGATGCAACCTTGGAAGGCGAAGTCTCATATAATACTCCTAATGCCTGTTTCTCTGAGAAAAAAATAATCAGATAAAGAAATTCCTCGAACCATTCCCCAAACAAAAGAATTTTTGCTATTTTTGCAAGTAGAAATAAACGATGTATGGTATGAGGATAAAGGATGTAATAAACAATCTGAAATCTGATGATGGCGGTATGGAATATGCGCCATTGATGTCGGGGCTTGAAGAGGTGGATAAAATGGTGCAAGGCTTCAAACCAGGAGAGTTGTGCGTTATAGCATCGCGCCCGGCTATGGGTAAGACTGCGATGATACTCTCTGTTGCCAAAAATCTTATAAAGAGCAATACACCAGTAGCCTTGTTCACGGCGATAGATACAGCTAATCCGGTTTTCCTTTCTCGTATTGTGAATACCTTGACAGACAAGGAAGTAAGCAGCAACCCGGAGGATGTGAATAAAGTATTGGACAACGAGGATATGCCGGACTTGCCGTTTTATCTATATGCCAATAATGAACTGACGCTGGAGAATGTTCGATTGAAGGTGAAAGAAATGGTAGAGCAAAACGGCGTGAAATGTATCTTCATTGAAACGATACAGAGATTGTTTGTTGCTGGTGACGATAAGATGGATGCCATAGCGATGGAGAGGGTGTGCATTGATTTAAAGAGTCTTGCCGTTGAATTGAATATACCTATAATTGTTTCTTCGGATATTAATAGAGGTTCGGTTGCTCACGACGGTTTTGAGGGGAAAAGACCGTTCTTGTCAAATTTGTCTTCGTGCGGTGCAATAGAAAACGTTGCTGATTCTGTATGGATTCTGCAAAGACCTTCTTATTATGGAGTTATAGAGGATATTGATGGGAGCGACATCTCAAACCTTGCGATTGTTATTGTAAGAAAAAACAGGTTAGGGCGCATCGGCGATGTGCAGGTTGACTTTAATGAAAAGAAATGCTCTTTTGAAAAATACAAACCAATGAAAAAGACTCGATAACATATCTGATTGGGTATGTTATCGAGTTAAAAACAACACTTATTCTACTTTGAGAGGACCAAAAAACTACACTTATTCCACTTTTTAGTGGATAGAAATGGGTGGAGTTTCCTTCTGAAAAGGATATAAAACATGAAGTCTTTCCTTTTCAGAAGGAAAGGGTTAGGATAAAATTCTTTTACTCACAAAGATGCTTCATCTATTCCTGCGACTCGTCGTTGGTCTCGGAGGAGCACTTTCTCTTAATACTTTTGAATAATGCTGCAATTGCAAGTCCTGCCAGTGGACCGTAGATGATACCATTAACGGGGTCGCAATTAATGATATAGCTGATTCCCATACCGATTAAAGGACCGAAGCATAATCCATATACCAGGTATTTGTTGTTGTCGTTTTCTTCTTCTTTTTTCATTTTTTTTGTATTGTTTTATTAATGATGAGTATTCTGTTGTCTTATGTAATCTTTATGCCCATAATGATAAATGGCTTCACCTTTGTTGCCATTTCCCAAATCTGCAAGTACGATTCAGAATGTTGGGTATGGACGGGGAAGGCGGGCATCTAGTTTATTGATGCTGATTATAAAACCTGTTTAGGATGGTCGCAGCATCAGTCCATTATACTGTCGTAGTCAGCTGTCCAGGAAGACGTAATTTCTTTTTATGAGGAAATCTGTCCTCATACTGTTCAAACGCCTCCGGATTCTCTTCGGCCACGAAATACCCTTTGGGTGGGCTATAAGTCGCCTCATCAATGCCGTTTGCCTCAAGCCAACCGGGAATCAGTTCCTGTGCTAGAAAGAAAGAGACATCTTCGCTCCTAGGCATGTCATGGTAGTGAATTCTAAGCTTGCTGGCCAAATCAAATCCGGCATGCCTGTAAAACTTGATGTCCCCTTCCATACAAAGGAATCCCACTCCCATATTACAAGCCTTCCCAAGCGCATAGTTTAGCAGCTTGAGTCCGTATCCTTTGCGTTTATAATCAGGATGGATGCAGATGGGACCGAAAGTCCAGGATGGTACCGACGAACCATCCTGCAAGACCAATTCAGCCTTAGAAAACATTACGTGACCGATTAGCCTGCCAGCCTCCTCCATCACAAAATCCAGTTCTGGAATAAAATCCGGATTGTTCCGGTAACAATGAAGCACATAATGTTCCGTACATCCGGGGCGGTAAACGTTCCAAAAGGATTCCCTAACAAGCTTTTCAACCTCAAAATAATCTGATTGCCGCTCATTGCGGATTAAAATATCTTTACTCATTACTTTTTATTTATAAATCAATATAGTCAAAGTCGCTATACAAACGGACTTATTTCAATTTGATTTTTCGGAACCTGCCAAGTAGCTGGTGAACTGTTGTGAAAACTCTATGATGTTAAACCTAAACCAGTTCATTAGCTCCTTTTCTTCAAAAGTACCAATTCCGCATTCGCCCCATCCTTGCCGTATTCACTTACGAGGATGAACTTCTCGCAGCAAGCGATGCCGTAACAACGATTATCATCTTTCATAATCTGATTACCCCAATAGGTGGCGTTATCATCAAAAAACTTTACTTCGTTGCCATTTATATTGTATGGCTGGTTGATGAACGAACCTTGTAAAACGTAGAGATTATCGATGTGAAGATCGGGTATTCCAAGGGCATTGACCTCCTCGATAAAGACCTTTTTCATGGGATGATCGGCATGAGGGATGTTTGCATTATCGCCCTTCCAACGTTTCAGGGTAGGATAGAACTTACGCAAGACTACCTTATACTGGCATGCTGTGAGGTTCTGACCTGTATTCTTGTTGTATTCCTCCACGAACATGGAGCAGTATTCAACCATCTGTTCCATGGTGAAGTCGCCAGTAAAGGCCCCGTCCTTATAGCAGTAGATGCAGTAATCTTCGTTCTTTGAACCATCGGCATTTGTGCCGAGGATAGCTTCTGTGAGCGGCATTCCGCAGCTCTGACAAAATTTCTGTTCCATAATTTGTTTATATCTGATGTTCTTATTACTTCATGTAATCTTTATGCTCATAATGATAAATGGCTTCACCTTTGTCGCCATTTTCCAAATCAGCAAGCACGATTCGGAATGTTGAGTATGGACGGGTAGGGCGGACATCAGGTTTGTTGACGCTGATTAAGAAACCCGTACCTGTCTGTGTGTCGCAGAAGTATTCCTTGACGGCCTGTTTCATTAAAACGTCAACCTCTTCACCATCTATGAATACCTTGACCTCTAACTTGTCTGCAGGCGGGGCGAGGTTTGCTTCTGCCGTCTGGTTCTTTGTCCATTCGATGGTCCGTGTAAGACTCATCGGGCGTACATATATCTGATATGCAGGTGTGGCGCCTTGTATTGAAAAGACATTTACGCCGTATGCCTCCATCCTGTGATAGCGTATATTGAGAGTGGTATCGTGGTCGGCAATAAAATTCCATCCCCAGAACTCCAACCGCATATCGTCGGGCGAACTTACCTTCAGTTCTTTTGACTTAGGATACTCTTGCATGTTGATGGCACTTATGCAATAGTGTCGCCCGCATGGAACAGAAATTTTGTAATATCCGTTTTCATCGCAGGTGGCAGAACATACGTCATCAAACGACTCGTTTTGCCAGAATACCGAGGCACCAGCCATGGCGTTGCCATTAAAGTCGGTTACTTGTCCGCTTATAATTACAGATGCCTGTCTTGTTTGAGCACAGGCGTATTGGCATACAGTCATGCTCAACGAAATTAAAAGAATGCAAATGGAAATCATCGTTCAGAGTTTTTCTTATTGAAAGAAAGTGAATATTTTGGATATACATATTTTATTAAAGTATATAAGTTGACTATACCGACGAGAAGCCACACTAATGTGGCATACATTTCAGGCATCAGTAGAGAAATTCCGTTCATGTCGCCTCCGCCAACAAAATGTTGCAGCACGACGAGGTAGATGGGGTCTAGCAGTAGCAAGATGAGCGATGTGTACCAACCGATGGTGCGGACAACATCAGATTTCAGGTTGCAAATGCTTTGGGTTAAAAACACCATAAGATAACCGGCTATGAATGTCGCCACAGGTCCCATGATACAAAGAACTCCCAACTGGGTGTCAGTCATTCGGGTGTTATAGACATCAATTTGTATGCCGATAATACCCATGAATTGGACATTCTTAAACACTCCATAATACAAAGCGGTAAGGAGATGCGCTCCTTCGTGTACCACATAATAAACAACAACGGCAGCGATAATGCCAAGATACTGTCTTATTCGTCTGTTCATAACTTTGAGATTTAAAATGATTTTGATGCTGCAAAGTTACAACGATTCCGTAATACAACAAAGAAAACAAGGTGGACAGCATGAGTGCTAACTGCTTGATTATCAGAAGTGATTGTTGTGTACAGGTGGACAGGACAACTTTAAAGCGATTGGATGAAGCTGTCCAGTGACATTTCCGCTTGGAAAAGTGTAGGATTAGACTTCGCCATGCGCTTCTTCATGCGTTGTTTCTGCTTTGTTACCGACGAAGGAGATACTGCCATCATAGTCGCTATCTGACTGCCACTAAAATGCAGCCTTATCAATAGTGCCACCTGCACGTCAACATCCGTAAGATCCGCGAATTGTTTTTTTAATGATGACAAGAAATCAGGATAAGCCTTTTCGGTAACGGAATACAGCATGTTCCAGTTTGACTGACTCAAGAAATGTGGTGCCTCATGCAGTTCGCTTATCAGTTTGTTGCTGTTCACAATCTCCTCTGTCAGCAACTGCTCGTGTGCCTGTTGCTCCTGTATCACGGTTGCCGATTCGCTCAACAAGCGCTTCTGCCTTTTCAACCTTAGTCTATAAACCGTAACCAATATTGCAAGCAATATTACGACGACGGCAATAGACAGTAATAAGTAATTATATCCAGTCTTCTGACTCTCGAGAGCCTCGGCACTTTCGCTATCCATCTCACGTCTTATCACCTGCTCGCTTTTCAATTTCGTGGCAAGCGAATCCTTCATCAGCTGGAAAGTCTCCATATAGCGAGTGCTCTTCTGGTAGTCCTGAATCAGGTCGCGATTAATCATATAAAGCAGTTGGATGCCATTCATGCGTATAGTCAGTTCCGGATGCTTCAGGTTTTTTGTTGCATAATAGATGGCAGAATCTGCATTCCCCAGCTTGCGATGCGCATCTGCGATACGCGTATATCTTACCGGTTCTTTGCGCTTCCTCGTATTATATTGATGCTCGTCGATGTCCTTTGCCTGGATGGCATATTGCAAAGCCTCGTCAAATTGCTTGTTGTGTCCGCAACAGATAGACAACTGCCCTAATGCCTTGCCAAGTTCGCCCGGCATCTTCCACCCTTGTGCTTTTTCAACAGCTTTCTGTGCATACGCTATAGCCTCTTCATATTCGCCCTTCTTCCTGTTGCGTTCCAGGCTGAGGTTTGACAGGTTGATATGAGCAATTATAATGTCAGACTTGTTTCCTGCTTGTTCCGCACGAGTCATAAACTTGTTAAGAAAGGCTCCCGCTTCGTCATACCTTTTGCGTTTCTGTAGGCCTATACCGTATCTGTGGAAAAGCTGGGCAGCGAGAAAATGGTCATCGGTACTTTCAACCTCAGTACATCCTCGTCTCAAATCCTCCATCCAATCAGCTTCGTCGCCAATATTCTTCTCCTCATGAACAACAGCCCTAAGATAGTAAACAAGTGCTTTCCTGTTCTTTATGCCGCGATGTGCAAAGTAGTTGAATGCCGTCTGCAGGTCTTGTTCGTTGATGTCCGGCTGATAACAACGGTATGCCGCCCACACCTTGAGTGCCGCCCACGAAGCATGCAGTTCGTTATTGCCTTGCGGATTAATCTGATTGAGAATTGTCTGGGCACTATCAGGGTTGTGGGCAATCATTCTTTCCGCATTCTCAATTGCCATCGCCTCTTTCGGGTTTTGTTGGCAAGCGCAGAATATCGTGATTGTCAATAATGCCAGTATAGTTTTTGCTGTCTTATGCATTTATTGTTTAGTAATAGTCGTGTTGTTATTTTGATAATGCAAAATTACATAAAAATGTCATAATCCAATGGCTTGCTATCTTAAAAATCATGATATATATATAAAAGGATAGAGATATAAAAAGCATAATAAGGTTTTATATTATTTGCACAGACGAGCCAAAAAGTGTAATTTTGCAGAAAGAAAGAATTAAGGTGGACATTTGACTTGTTAACTCATCAACTTATAACTTGTCAACTTATAACTCATCAACTCGTCAACTCGTAACTTATCAACTAAAAATATATGAGATACGCAATAATAGCAGCAGGAGAGGGCAGCCGGTTGGCTGCTGAAGGAATAGCGGAACCGAAACCGCTGGTGAAGGTGGGCGGCGAGGCGCTCATCGACCGACTGATAAGGGTGTTCATGGATAATGATGCCGAGGAGATATTCGTTATCTGTAACGAACAGATGACACAGGTGGCTGAGCATCTGGCGAAGATCCAGAAGGAAGGACTCAACGGAGTACAGGTGCCGCTGAAGTACATCGTGAAGAGTACTCCAAGTTCGATGCACAGCTTTTACGAACTGAGCGGTTTCCTTACCAAAGGACCTTTTGTGCTGACCACGGTTGACACGATATTCCGTGAGGACGATTTCCGAAAGTATATGCAGGCCTATCGCTTCGCCTTCGAAGATGGCTTCGACGGTGTGATGGGCGTGACCGACTATATAGACGATGAAAAACCTCTGTATGTAGAGGTAAACGAGAATATGAACATCACGGCATTCCTCGACCAGTCAGACTCTTGCAAGTATATCTCTGGCGGCATCTACGGACTGAATGCACCTGCGTTGCAGACTCTTAATGCCTGTATTGAGCGTGGCGAGAGTCGCATGCGCAACTTCCAGCGTGCACTTATCGCCGACGAGATGTTGTTAAAGGCATATCCGTTCACTAAGGTGCTCGACATAGACCATGCTGAGGACATAAAGAAGGCGGAAGAGTTTATTTCAAAGTGAACGAGTAAACGAGTAAAAAAGTAGACAAGTAAACGAGTTATGTGAACAAGTAGACGAGTAAACAAGTAAACGAGTAAACAAGTTGACAAGTTAATAGTCTTTGTGATTCTTGGTGAAAATCAACTAAATCAAGCAACTTGTCAACTTGTTAACTTGTCAACTCGTCAACTAAATCAAACAACTCGTCAACTAAATAAAAAACATGGAACAGAAACAATCATTTAGCGAACTGCTGAAGGCATCGCTGAAATCAAAAGATACAGAAGAGACGGTAGATATATACTTCAACCGTCCTGTGGGATTGGCCATTGCACTCGTCTGCAAGAGTCTGCACATACACCCGAATGCCATTACCGTGTTCTCGTTTTTCGTGGGAGCAGCCGGCGGATGGCTGTTGTTTTATCATGACATCTGGCTTAATCTGCTGGGCATACTGCTGTTGATGATAGCCAACTTCTGCGACTCTGCCGACGGTCAATTGGCACGACTTACCGGTCAGAAGACGCTCGTCGGTCGTGTGCTCGACGGATTTGCTGGTGATGTGTGGTACACGTTCATCTACCTTGCCATTATCTTCCGCCTGTGGAACGAGAAGATACCGTTCACAGATGTGGAGTGGGGAGTATGGGCTTTCGTGTTGTGCTTCGTTGCTGGTGTGATATGCCATTCAAAGCAAAGCTCGCTTGCCGACTACTACCGCCAGATACACCTTTACTTCCTGTTGGGAAAGAATGGCAGCGAACTGGATGATTCGAAGACTCAGCGTGCCATCTATGATGCTCTGCCTAAATGGAAAGACTTCTGGGCGCATGCCTTCTATTACAACTATGCCAACTATTGCAAGAGTCAGGAGAAGCGCACACCAAAGTTCCAGGCGCTATATGCTGCCTTGCGAAAGAAATACCCCAACGTAGAGGACATGCCGCAGCAGTTGCGCGACGATTTCCGCAAGGGTTCGTTTCCGCTGATGAAATATACCAACTGGCTCACCCACAATTCTCGTGCCTTTACGCTCTACATCACAATCCTGCTCAACGTGCCTTATGTTTATCCTTTGTTCGAGATTATCGTGCTTTCGGCTATGTATTTCTATATGCATCACAAGCATGAGGCTCTCAGCGAACAGATGATGAAGAGGTTGTAGGGTTAGGGACCTCCCCCAGCCCCTCCGAGAGAGGGGAGAATGGGGTTGTAAGGTTATGAGGTTGTTAGGTTTTGAGGTTGTAAGGTTTTGAGGTTGTAAGGTTATGAGGTTGTAAGGTTTTGAGGTTATGAGGTTTCTTGTTGCTTTGTTCATTTTTTTAGGTTCTGTTGTGCATGATTGTTATGCTCAACCCAACTCCGAACTGAGCAAAGACACAAGCAAATGGTACAACCGCACGCAGCATCTTGAAGGGGTAACCGTAAAGTCAAAGCGCTCACGATATAGTCGCAAGAACAATCCTGCCGTGGAGCTGATGCGCAAGGTGATTGAGAAGAAAGCCCCCTCCAACCTCCCCCTTGGGGGAGGCTCGTCAACCCATCAAAAGTACCAGAAGATATTGTTTGGCATTAACGGAGTGATGCCAAGCGATTTGGAGCAAGGGGTGCTGGCCAAGATTCCAAATGTGCTTAATCATATTGAGTTTTGTCTGTACAACAACAAGCTCATTCTGCCGTTGACGCTTAGCGAGGTGGTGTCGCAGAAATACTATCGTGCCGACCCTGCCGACGAAAAAGAGGTAATTCTCGGCGAGCGTGCCGTGGGCATCAACGAGATGTTTCAGTCGGGACAGTTGATAACCGAGGCCCTGAAAGATTTCTTCAAAAGCGTAGACATCTACGACGACCAGATAAAGCTGTTGCAAAACACATTCACATCGCCCATAGGCAAGGATGCGCTGGGCTTCTACCGATATTATATAATAGACACTCTTGAGGTAAGCGGCGACCGTTGCATTCATCTGCGCTATGTGCCAAACAACGTGCAGGATTTCGGTTTTGCCGGCAATATCTACATCCTCGACGACTCGTCGTATCAGGTGAAGCGATGCGAACTCGTGGTGCCCGCAAGCGGTAGTGTCAACTTCATCGACTGCCTGATGATTCTTCAGGAATATTCCGACATAGGCAACGGACGTTGGGCGCTTACTGTTGACGACATGATAGTGGAGCTGCGCCTGTTCGACTTCATGCAGCGTGCCATAGTGATAAGAAACACCCGACTGACCGACCATACGACAGACAACATTCCCAACAGCATATTCCGGGGCAGTAGCAAGCAGATTACCGACGTAAATGCCAAGCATCAGAGTGAGGCGTTCTGGCATAACCATCGCCCCATAGACCTGTTGCGTAGCGAGCGCCGATTGGGCGAACTGGTTGACAATATGGAGACGGCAGCCGGCAATTCCAAATGGATGAAGCTGCTGCTGAAGGCTGTTGTCGAGGGATATGTAGAAACGGGAAGTCAGCTGACGCCGAGCAAGTTCGACTTCGGACCAATCACGTCGTTCCTCTCCCACAACCACGTAGATGGTCTTCGCCTGCGCATCGGCGGTCAGACCACAGCCCACCTTAATCCGCACCTTTTCCTGAACGGTTATTACGCCTATGGCACAAAGAGTCGCGAACATTATTATAATGCCCAACTCACCTATTCTCTGAACAAGAAAGAGTATCTGCCACGTGAGTTCCCCATGCGCAACATCTCTTTCTCGTCAACACGCGACGTGCGCCTGCCGTCGGAGAAATTCAACAAGACCGACAACGACAACGTATTCTCGCTATTGAAATGGGCAGACGACGAGGTCCTGCATCGCTACAACCGTCAGCAACTGACCGTTGAGCGCGAGGAAGATTGGGGGTTACGCACCACCTTGACGGCTGCCGTAGAACGCGTTTCTGCGACCTCCCAACCTCATAACCTCATAACCTCACAACCTCCCAACCTCATAACCTCCCAATCTCATAACCTCCCAACCTCACAACCTCAAAACCTCACAGAACTATCCCTCAGTTTGCGCTATTCGCCAGGCGAGAAATATGTGAGCACCAAGAAAGGGCGCCGCTATATCCACCTCGACGCACCTATTTATGAACTCAGTCATACCATGGGCTTGAAGGGTGTGCTTGGCGGCGATTACAACTATAATCTAACGGAGGCATCTGTATATAACCGTTTTTGGCTGAACAGTTGGGGGCATCTTGACATGCACTTGCGAGGTGGGGTACAATGGAACGATGTGCCGTGGTGGTTGCTTAACATGCCGGCTGTCAATCTCAGTTATGTCTCGCAACCGGGAATGTTTCATCTTGTCAACGATATGGAGTTTCTTCACGACCGTTACGCCTCGCTCCATCTGTCGTGGGACATGAACGGCAAGCTGCTTAACCGCATCCCGCTAATTAGTAGGTTGAAATGGCGTGAGCATCTCGGACTAAATATGTTGTGGGGAAGGACGCCGACTTCTTTAAGTAGTGTAGGAGTGGAGGAGTATAGGAGTGGAGACAATGGTTTTGGC
This sequence comes from Prevotella sp., assembly GCA_017410365.1. Lineage (GTDB taxonomy): Bacteria > Bacteroidota > Bacteroidia > Bacteroidales > Bacteroidaceae > Prevotella. The sequence goes on along the minus strand of JAFQQY010000009.1, from coordinate 78,518 downwards.
GCAAATAACTCGTCAACTTGTCAACTCGTCAACTCGTCAACTGAGTCAAAACCATATCTCGAAGCTTCGGTTGGCGTCCACAACATCTTCCGCTTCTTCCACGTCGATTACGTCCGTCGCTTCACCCACCTCGACCATCCTGATGCCTCAAAGCATGGCGTAAGGTTAGGTCTTAATTTTAAATTTTAGTGTTCGTTTTTATTATAATATTCTCTATAACTTTCACATTCTTAGAAACTCCCGATTTTGAAACAACATTAAGCTCAATTGTTGTACATATAGATTCGATGTCATCGAAATATAGATTGTCTGCCATAGAACCATAGGTGATACATTCTGAAATGTTTTCAAATTTCAAGGTTTCTTTCATAGCCTTAGTTTCAGTTTTCTCTCCAATACCAATAAGCTTGTTGATACAAACTTTCGTTGTCTCGTTGTTTCGATTAATGGAGTAAGGCAATAGTTTCTTTTCGTTATTTTTTTTTATGTTGCCAGGGGTAAGCACAACGCTTAGAAGTTTGTTTGTCATATCTGGAAAAATGCTATCGGCATCACAGCCCTTAGTAGTACTTGAATTTATGACTTCGCGTTTTATAGAAATCCTTTTTTCATTTTCTTTAATTGTATATTCAACTTCTCTTGTCGTTTTGAACATCTCATGTCCATTGTGCAATTGTGTAGTTATCTCAATTGTCTGAAACGTTATTATGTTGCTTAATGTCTTGTTGGCAAAGACTTGCAATATGGATAAGCGTTTCTCTGCATCTTTTGATGTAGAACTGTCAACTTGTGCATAAAGAATCGAAGATGACAATAATTGTAGTAATATAATAAAATATTTCATAATAAATATAGAACTTCTTATTCGTATTTCCATAGTTTAGAACTAGCAAAACCAACTGTAATGCCCATCTTTAGAGATTCTTTGTCATTCGTAGGAATGTCTGATTTTGAAATAATCTCAATCAAATTTTTGCAATACATTTCCCATTCTTCTTCTGTGGTAACAAGTTCCATGCCTTGAAAATATGATGAAACAATATTAAGCATGTCATTTAATTGTGGATATTTAATTTTGGTTACATCGATTAATTCCTGATAGTTGTCACATTTTAAAGATTCATCACTAATAAATGAACAAAACTCCAAAGTCTCATAATTGACAATTGTGTCATTATACGTTGTTGTTGGTATTATTTCAATAATTTCTGAATTTAATTGTAAAAGACTTGCATAATCTGACACTTCAGCCCAATAGATCGTGCTATTTGATTTTTCTAAAGTTTCATATATTATCATGTTATGATAATAGCCAATACTATCCGATATGGTTGCGTTGATAGGGTCTTCAGCTAAAATTAATTTATCTAAGGCTGATTCTTTGGGTTGTAAAAGCGTTGTTACTAAAACATCATCTTCTATTGATGTTGATCTGGTGATGTATGTGTTTGTTGCATCAACAATTGTTATAAAACCTTGCTTCTTTGCAGAGTTTAAAGATGCCCCTTGTGCCGATAACCAGATATTCTCTCCTTGAAATCCACCTTTCACAGCTCCAATGCAATCAGATACAAAAACGTTTAGAACTCTTTTAAATAATCTTGACAAAAAACCTCTTGTTTCTGAAGATGCTATTTGTGAGTTTAAGCTGTTTACTTCATTTTGTAATAGAATATAATTACTGTTACAGATTGTTGAATCTTTTGTAGTTGTTTCAAATTCTTTGTCATAATTAGTACTGCATGAACTTAAGAGGACAATCATAGTTGCCGCTCCAATTTTTTTTGCCATTTTTTTCATTGTAGTTTAAGTTTTTTGCTGATTAAATATATTATATAGTTTTGTTTATATGTTGATTATATGATTGTTGCGTTTTTTTAATTTAGTTGTGGCAAATTTATGATATTTTCTTGTTATTTGAGATCTTTTTGTGATAATTTCCTATGAATTTAACTTTCTTTGACGAAAGTAGGAATTAAGTGTTATGGTGAAGCTATGATGATAGAGATATAAAAGAATACGTTATTAAAAATACTTAATTATACAAAAATGCGTTACGCAAAAATGTATAATTTTATAATCGTTTAAATATGAGGTTGTTATGGTGGTCTGAACCCCAAAATCATAGCATTCCGCGTCTCATTTCCCATTTAATATTTGGTGTTTCCTCCGCTTTTTGTTACTTTTGCAGATGCTAAACTATAAAAAGAGATGATATGCGAAAGATAAAGAATCCGTGGCAGTCGAAGCCCGGCTATTATTGCTTCGGTTGCAGTCCTGACAATCCGGCAGGAGTGAAGATGGAGTTTTACGAAGACGGCGACGAAGTGGTGTGCTTCTGGAAACCGCAAGCCGAGTATCAAGGGTGGATAAACACTCTGCACGGAGGCATACAGGCAACCTTGATGGACGAGTGCGCGGCATGGGTGATAACACGCAAGTTGCAGACCACTGGCGTCACCAGCAAACTGGAAGTGAAATACAAGAAGCCGCTGATGACCACCGAACCCCAGCTCACCATTCGCGCACGCATTACAGAGCAGAAGCGAAACGTGGTTTATCTGCATGTGCATATAGAAAACTCTATGGGCGAAATATGTTCAGAGGCAGAGGCGATATACTTCACGGCTCCACAGGAAAAGGCACGCGAAATGGGTTTCGAAGGATGCGAACTCGAAGGCGACGAACTGTTCTTTTAGTGGCAGGCTTCTGCTTTTTATGAGGTAGTAGATAGAGGAAATAAACGCCTTTTGTTTATACAAAGGGAGGTACAAAAAAAGGATTCGAATGTCTCACGACAGCCGAATCCTTTCGCGTTTTCTAACTAACTTATTATCAACTATTCATTACTCTTTTATTAATATGTGGCAAAGTTAGTGGGTTTTAGCGAAAAAATGATTAATATAGAGACAAAAACAATACGTAAACGTTTGCGGTTTTTGCAAAAAATACTTATCTTTGCATCATGCAGACGAATAAACACAGAGTATCATTAAAAGATTTGGCTAAGGAACTGGGGGTCAGTATTGCCACCGTCAGCAGGGCCTTGCGCAGTAGCCCCGAGATAGGAAAGGAAATGCAGCAACGTGTCAAGGAATTGGCGCGTGCCCGTAATTATCGTCCTAATCCCTTTGCACAAAGTCTTAGGCGCGAAGCCCCGAAAATTATCGGAGTGGTGGTTCCCAATCTGGTTACGCACCATTATGCTGCCGTGCTCGACGGCATAGAAGACGAAGCCAGCCGTGCCGGATATTCCGTGATAAGTGCCAACAGCCACGAGGATTTCCAGACAGAAGCCAAGGCCTTAGACAACCTTATCAGCATGCACGTAGAGGGCATCATAGCCTGTCTGGCGCAAGATACCACCGACTATTCTCATTTTGAAGAGATTGCCGACATGGGCATCCCCCTCGTATTCTTTGGCAGGACATGCCTGCCTGACAAGTTCTCGAGCGTCATGGCAAATGGCGATGAGGCTGCCCAGCAGGCCACCCAGCATCTCATAGACACAGGCAGCAAGCGAATAGCCTTCATCGGAGGTCCCAACCATCTCGACATGGTGCGCCGCCGCAAGCATGGTTATCTTGAGGCGTTGAGAGAAAACCACATAGCCATTGACCGCAACCTTGTGGCATGCGGAAAGATAGACTTTGGATGGGCTATGCAGACCGTGGCCGATTTGCTCAGCCGCGACGACCGTCCAGATGCCATCCTCGCCTTCAACGATATCATCACTTTTGCTGCCTTCAACGCTATTAAGCAGGCAGGCTTGCGAATACCAGACGATGTGGCTCTGATAGGTTTTACAGACGACGTGCATGCGGCATACGTCACCCCTCGCATGTCGGTAATCGAAGACCAAGCCTATCTCATGGGAACGACGGCATGCCGACTGCTTCTGAAGAACATAGAGGGCGACCGTACAATCTATAAGAAGATAGTGCCCCAGAAACTGGTTATCAGGGAGACGTCGGCGAAGGAAAGAGGCCTCCCCTAACCCCTCCGAAGGAGGGGAACTTGGATGAGGGATTGAAGAATTGAAGGAATGAAAGGCCTCTCCCCCCGCCCTCTCCTTGGAGAGGGAGCTTAACAATCCCCTCCTAACCTCCCCTTGCTAAGGGGATGGACTCGGATGCAAACTGTGCTCACTTTTGGAGAGGGAGCTTAACAATCCCCTCCTAACCTCCCCTTGCTAAGGGGAGGGACTCGAATGCAAACTGTGCTCCCTCTTGGAAAGGGGGAGGTAGAGGGGGATGGAAAAGAGTGAGGGATTGGAGAATTGAAGGATTGAAAAATTGAAGACTGTTACCAAAGCATACGTCTGAACTCCTACACTCCTTCACTCCTACACTCCTTAAAAATAAAGCATACGTCTGAACTCCTAAGCGAAGCGTCACTCCTACACTCCTTCACTCCTTAAAAAGTCACTCCTGAACTCCTAAAAAAAACAAGCATGATAAAAACATTATTATCCATATTCTTTTTTACGGCAATAGCTGCAAATGCGGCTCAGAACGACCGCAGCTTCACAATAAGACTGCCGCAGACAGACTCCACTCAGGCGCAAACCATTCGACTGACGGCTGTTACAGACGAGATAGTACGTGTGGAGGCAACGCCCGAACAGCAGATACCCAAGAAGAAAAGCAGCCTGATGGTGCAGAAGCAGGTGCTTGCCGGTGCCAAGACATGGGATGTAGAGGAAGACTGGAAAGACTATATCCTGAAGACAAGCCGCCTCAGACTTACCGTCAACAAGCAGACAGGTCGCATCATATTCTTCGACCTGACGACAGGCAGGAAATTGCTTGCCGAACTGCCCGATGGCGGAAAGACCTTCAAGCGGTTCGTTTCCAACCAGACACATCTGCCCGAAACCTACAAGCCGTCGTCGCCAGAAGAACTGAACTGGGGCAAGACAGACAGCCTGAATGTTATCTCGCTTGCCGACCGCTCCGGATATACCTGGCACGCCCAGTTTGAGAGCAACGCCGAAGAGGCATTCTACGGCCTCGGTCAGCACCAGTCGGAAGAGATGAACTACAAAGGGCGCAACGAAGAACTGTTTCAGTACAACACCAAGGTGTCCGTTCCGTTTGTCATGAGCAACAAGGGCTACGGATTGCTTTGGGACTCCTATTCATACGGCCGCTGGGGCAATCCTCGCGACTACCAGCAGCTAAACCGAGCCTTCACCCTCTACGATAAAGACGGCAAGCAGGGCTCGCTAACGGGAACATATACCGACAAGAAGGGCAAGACCCTCGTGCGTCAGGAAGACTCCATCTACTACGAGCATTCAGGCGTGATAGGCAACCTGCCAAAGAAATTCAACCTCGACGGTTCCAAGGTGCTCTACGAGGGCTACATAAGTGCTCCGCAGTCGGCCACCTACAACTTCATCCTCTATTATGCCGGATATGTGAAGGTATATATCGGAGGCCGATTGGTAGTGCCAGAGCGCTGGCGCACGGCATGGAACCCCAACGCCTATAAGTTTGCTGTCGATTTGGCGCGCGGACAGAAAACCCCTTTGCGCATAGAGTGGCAGCCCGACGGCGGGGTGAGCTATTGCGGTCTTCGTGCTGCTGTGCCGCAAACCGCTGAGCAGCAGAACAATATAAGCATCTGGAGCGAGATGTCGAAGGATATGGACTATTACTTCATAGCCGGAGAGACGATGGACAGCGTGATAGCCGGCTACCGCACTCTGACGGGCAGGGCACAGGTGATGCCACGCTGGGCGATGGGCTTCTGGCAGAGTCGCGAGCGCTATAAGACCGCCGACGAACTGCTCGCGGTCATGAAGGAGTTCCGCCGCCGCCAGATACCTGTTGACAATATCGTGCAAGACTGGAGCTATTGGCCGGAAGACGCGTGGGGCAGTCATGACTTCGACAAGAAGCGCTTCCCCAATCCGCAGCAGATGATAGACAGCGTGGCAGCCATGCACGGCCGACTGATGATTTCCGTATGGCCTAAGTTCTATTGCACCACCGACAATTACAAGGCGTTCGACCGCAACGGTTGGATGTATCGTCAGGCGGTTAACGACAGCATACGCGACTGGATAGGGCAGGGCTATCTCGGTTCGTTCTACGATGCCTATTCTGCCGGCGCCCGCAAGCTGTTCTGGGAGCAGATGTGTGAGAAGTTGTATAAAGCCCCCCCTTCGTCCCCCGGGGGGGACACGCTACACTCAATTGTTGGGTCTTCTGAATCCTCCTTTTGGAGAGGTTTGGAGGAAGGGGCTAATGTGTCCCCCTCGGGGGACGAAGGGGGGGCTTCTATTTCCGCCTGGTGGATGGATGCCTCAGAGCCTAATGTGCGCGACTGCACGCCTATAGGCTATCGCAAGCTGTTGTGCGGACCTACCGCCATGGGCACCAGCGACGAGTATTTCAACGCCTATTCCGTAGTAAATGCCGATGCCATATATAACGGCCAGCGAAGCGTGAACCCCAACCAGCGTGTGTTCCTGCTCACCCGTAGCGGATTTGCAGGACTCCAGCGCTACAGCACAGCCACATGGAGCGGCGACATAGGCACGCGTTGGGAGGATATGCGCGCGCAGATGACGGCAGGCATCAACTTCTCCATGTCGGGCATACCGTTCTGGGGAATGGACAACGGCGGCTTTTGCGTGGAGAAACGCTACGAGCGGGCGCAGAAGGAGTTCAACAAGAGCGGCAACGAGAATGCCGACCTGCGCGAGTGGCGCGAGCTGCAGGCACGTTGGCATCAGTTTGGATGCTTCGCCCCTCTCTATCGCACCCATGGCCAGTGGCCTACGCGCGAGGTGTGGAACATAGCTCCAGAGGGTCATCCCGCCTACGAGAGCATCGTCTATTACCACAAGCTGCGCTACCGCCTCATGCCTTATCTCTATTCCATGGCAGGTTGGGTGAACCAGCACCACTACACCATAATGCGAGGGTTGGCGATGGACTTCACAGGCGATTCAAGGGTCAACAACATAGGCGACCAATGGATGTTCGGACCTTCGTTGATGGCATGTCCTGTGGGCTATTACGAGCATCGCGACCGCAACGTCTATTTCCCCGACAAGTGCGGATGGTACGACCTGTATAGCGGCACTTTCGTGGGCGGCGGTCAGGTCAAGACCGTCGGAGCGCCATACGGCAGAATACCCGTTTTCGTGCCCGAAGGTTCAATCATTCCGTTCGGTCCTGCTCTGCAATGGAGCGACGAGAAACCGGCAGAGCTGATAGACCTTTATGTCTATGCCGGCAGGGATGGCCGCTTCCAACTTTATGAAGACGAGAATACCAACTACAACTACGAGCAGGGACATTTCGCCACTATCGACATAACTTACGACGACGCCCGACGCACCCTCACGATAGCTGAGCGCAAGGGCAGTTTCAAGGGCATGCTTAGCCATCGCCGCTTCAACATCATACTCGTGACAAAGGAAAAGCCCCTCGGCATCGATTGTGTCAATCCGAAGGGCAAAATGGTTAAGTACGACGGAGGTTGTAAGGTTGTGAGGTTGTGAGGTTATTCTACAGTTACCGATTTTGCCAGATTGCGAGGCTGGTCAACATCTTTTCCTTTGCATACAGCCACATGATATGCCAGGAGTTGCAGAGGAATTGTTGTAATCAGAGGTTCCAGAAATTCGGCAATCTTGGGCAGTTCTATCACGTCGTCTGCCAAATGACTTATCACTTCGTCGCCCTCCGTAACGATGGCTATTACTTTGCCTTTGCGTGCTTTTATCTCTTGGATGTTGCTCAATATTTTGTCGTACATAGCATTTTGTGTAGCAATCACCACCACGGGCATCTCTTCGTCAATAAGAGCTATCGGCCCGTGCTTCATTTCAGCCGCAGGATAACCCTCTGCATGGATGTATGAGATTTCCTTGAGTTTCAAAGCACCCTCCAGAGCCACCGGGTAGTTGTAGCCTCGGCCAAGATAGAGGAAGTTATGGGCATAGGTAAAGATACGTGCCAACTGGGCTATGTGGTCGTTTACAGAGAGCACCTCTTTCATCTTCTTTGGAATCTGAGTCAGTTCGTTCACCAGCTGGCCGTATGTGTTGCCGTCAATAGTTTTTTTCTCTCTGCCCAGCGATAGAGCCAGCATCGCCAATACCGTCACCTGTCCGGTGAACGCCTTTGTTGAAGCCACGCCAATCTCAGGGCCCACATGTATGTAGGAACCGGTATCTGTGGCACGTGGAATGGAAGACCCCACGGCGTTGCAGATGCCATAGATGAACGCCCCCTTTTGTCTGGCCAGTTCCACGGCAGCCAGCGTGTCTGCCGTCTCGCCCGATTGTGATATTGCTATAACCACATCATTCTCGTCGACAACAGGGTTGCGGTATCTGAACTCAGACGCATATTCCACCTCAACAGGTATTCTGCAGAAGTTCTCAATCTGTTGCTTGCCTATCAGTCCTGCGTGCCACGATGTGCCGCAAGCCAGAATGACAAACCTCTGTGCCGACAATAGACGCTCCTTATGGTCGATAATGGCAGAAAGCCTGATGCTGTTGTTCTCGTCGCTAACCCTTCCGCGCATGCAGTCGCTCAGGCAATTGGGTTGTTCGTATATTTCCTTGAGCATGAAATGCTGATATCCGCCTTTCTCCAGACGGCTCAGTTCCATGTTGATAGTCTTTATTTCAGGAGTAACCTTTGTATTGTTCAGGTTTACTATTTCAAGTCCGTTGTCCAGGTCGATAACGGCTATCTCTTCGTCGTTTAGAAAAACCACCTTGTCGGTATATTCAACGATGGGTGTTGCGTCAGAACCAAGGAAAAATTCGCCGTCGCCTATGCCAACCACCAGCGGGCTGCTTTTTCGTGCGGCTATTATCTGGTGCGGATTTCTCTTGTCGATAATGGCAATGGCGTATGCTCCTATCACGGAGCGTAGTGCCGTCTCTACGGCCAGAAGCAGAGGCAGATGGGTGCTGTTGTGCAGATAGTCGATCAGCTGCACCAGAACCTCCGTGTCCGTTTCGCTCTTGAACGCATATCCTTTCTGTCTTAGCTTCTCCTTCAGGTCGGCATAGTTTTCAATTATTCCGTTGTGTATCAAAGCCATATTGCCAGAGGTAGAATAGTGAGGATGGGCGTTTGCCTGGCAAGGTTCTCCGTGGGTGGCCCATCGTGTATGGGCAATGCCTATATTTCCGTTGATGTCTTTCTCTGCCACAAAATCTTCCAGGTTATGCACCTTGCCTTTGGCCTTGTACACGTTCAGTTTGCCGTCGGCATTTATCATAGCCACTCCTGCGCTGTCATAACCCCGGTATTCAAGTCTTTTCAAACCCTTGATGAGAATAGGATAAGCCTCGCGCTTTCCTAAGTATCCTACTATGCCACACATAATTTTTTCAGATTGTTCTTTAACTGATAATATGATTGTTAAACGAAACGCTTCAGCTAATCCGATGAGCGTCTTGCTTTGCTGCTGCAAAGATAAGTCTTGCGATGCAAACAGAGGATGCAGACAGACTTGTTTTGCGGAGTCGGGATAGCGGATGTTTCAGATTCCAACTTATTTGGCGTGCATCAGATTCAGATTGCAATCTGCTGACTTGTTTTTTGGTTTCAGTTTCAAACAACCTCGTTTTTTTTCTTGGCAAAACAGAGTCGCCAAGCGCTGTCTTTTCCAAGATTTTCTGTATTTTTGCAACATTTTAAACACAAGAACAATTCAACAACCCTCCATGGCATTGGTAAATGAAAATTTTCTGGAACTGCCGCAAGAAAATATGTTTGCGAGCATCCGAGGAGAAGTGGAGAAGTTCAAGGTCATTCGTCCGTCGGGCAATCTTATCGACCTGAGCGTCAACGATGTAACCCACTCGTTGGGCACTCATGTGGCTGAGAGCATGCGGCGGGCGGTAGATGAAATGGCGCAAGCCGAAACATTCCGCGGCTATGGACCTGAACAAGGCTACGGCTTCCTGCGCGAAGCCATTATCAAGAACGACTTCAAACCCCGCGGCATACACCTGACGCCCGAAGAGATATTCGTCAACGATGGCATCAAGAGCGAGCTGGGCAATATCGGAGAGATTCTGGGCACGGACAATGCTGTGGGCGTGGCAGACCCCATCTATCCCATCTATGTAGAGAGCAACGTGGTTTCTGGCAGGGCAGGCGTCTTTCGCGGAGGCCATTGGAGCAACGTCAACTATCTGGAATGCATGGAATCAAACGGTTTTGTTCCTCAGCCGCCCGACCGTCCTGTTGATGTTGTATATCTTTGTTCGCCCAATAATCCCACGGGCATGGTCTTCAGCAAATCAAGTTTGAATAAATGGGTTGACTATGCCCTGAAAAACAACACGCTCATTCTTTTCGACGCCACCTACGAGGCATATATCCAGTCGCCCGGCATACCTCACTCCATCTACGAGATACGCGGAGCCAAGAAGGTGGCCATAGAATTGAGAAGCTTTTCTCGCACGGCAGGTTTTACAGGTCTTCGCTGCGGCTACACGGTCATACCCCACGAGCTGCAGGTGCAGACGCTCGACGGCCGTAGCATCTCCATGAACTCTCTGTGGAGCTACCGCCAGCGCATCCGCTTCAACGGCGTTTCCTACATCACCCAGTGTGCTGCTGCCGCCATCTACACGCCCGAGGGCAAGGCTGAGGTGCGCAACGCCATCGACTATTATATGAAGAACGTAATGATGATGCGCCGTGAGCTGTCGTCCACCGCCATCCGTTTCTATGGTGGCGAGCACGTGCCGTATCTTTGGCTCCGCGTTCCTCATCAGCATACTGCCTGGGAGTATTTCCGCATGATGCTCTACGGTGCCCACGTGGCCTGTACCCCCGGCATCGCCTTCGGGCCCAGTGGCGAGGGCTACGTGCGCCTGAGTGCTTTTGCCAGCCGTAGCAATTGCGAGGAGGCGGTGGCGCGACTCAGCAAGTGGCTGTAAGCATGGATGATTTAGATTAAAAAAACGCACTTTTCTGAAATTATATTCAAATCGCGGAGATGCGTTGCTGAAAAAATATTATTATTTTTGCCGAGAAAAAAAAGGCTTATGGAGTACAATCAATTGGATGAAATGGATGAGATAATCCTCCGCATGTTGTCGGAAAATGCCCGTGTGCCGTTCCTTGAAGTGGCGCGGGCTTGCGGAGTGTCGGGCACGGCCATCCACCAGCGCGTATCGCGCCTTAGCGCAATGGGTGTGTTGCAGGGTACGGAGTATAAGATAGACCCTGCAAAGATAGGCTACGAGACATGCGCCTATGTAGGTATGTCTCTCAAGGATGGCACCTCGTTCGACAAGGCGGTAGCGGCTTTAGGCGAGATACCGGAGGTGGTGGAATGCCATTGTACCAACGAACCCTTTGATTTTTTCATCAAGGTGCATGCCCGCAACAACGACCATCTGCTTAGCGTCATTCACGAGAAGCTGAACCCCATAGGTCTTTCTTACTCCAAGATTATCCTTTCTTTCCGTCAGATTATCAAGAAGCAACTGGTGGTATTTCCGAGGAAGGATTGAAGGCCTCTCCCCCCGCCCTCTCCTTGGAGAGGGGGCCCCCACCTAACCTCCCCCTTGGGGGAGGGATTCGAATGCAAACTGTGCTCCCTCTTGGAAAGGGGGAGGTAGAGGGGGATGGAAAAGAGTGAGGTGTTTGGAGTGAGGCCCCTACACTCCTTAAAAAACAAGCATACGTCTGAACTCCTGAACTCCTGAACTCCTTAAAAAAAAATGAAGGATTGAAGAATTGAAAAATTGAAGACCGTTACCAAAGCATACGTCTACACTCCTACACTCCTTCACTCCTTCACTCCTAAAAAACAAGCATACGTCTACACTCCTACACTCCTTCACTCCTACACTCCTTAAAAAACAAGCATACTCCTACACTCCCAAGAAAAATCCCCCTGCCCCAATCCCGGCTATCAAAGAGACTGCACGAGAATTGCAAGGCAAGGGTGAGGCAGAAGGTTATAAATTAATCGGTCCATGCCCCATGCAACTGGTAGTGGTGATGGCGGTCAGGAAGGCTGTGAGCGCGGCTACTATCATCTTCACCACGAGCTCGATAATACGCTTTTTGTCCATAGATTACTCTCCAGTTTGTTCCTCTTCCTTGTTGGTGGTCAGCGTCTTGACGTTCACGAACTCCGCCTTCTTCAGAAACTCGCGGCTTGAGATGTTCATCTCCTGCTCCTGCTCCGGCATGAAACGGATGTGCAATCCCTTAAGACATGAGGTTACGCTGAACTCCTCTTCGCTTTCGGTAGGACCGTTGTTCTCGATGGTGGCGTAGAACGTGCCCAGACCGTCTATCTTTACGCGCTTTGACTCGAGCAGCATCTCGATGAGACACGAGCGGAACTTCTCCAGCACTCCGAGCACCACGTCGGTGGTGTAGACGCTGCCGTGGCCCGCTATGTGGCTGGCTATCTTGCGCGTGTTCAGCGTCTCCACGCTCTTGGAGTGGGCGTAGAACTTGCCGAAGGTGGTAGACTTCTGGTTGGTGTTTTTTCTCAGTTCATAAAAAATCTTTGCCATAGTATTCTTTTGTTTTTTGGCGTTTGATGGTTTGTTGCGGCCAACTGCTTCGGGTGGCTGCTTCCCGCTTGTGAGAACCGTCCAATCAGTACGATTGCGCCGTTCTTCGATGCTGTTTGGGCGGTTCTTTCTCTCGGCGCCTTAGTGTTACGATGCAAAGATACTACATCTGCCGAGGGCGGTTGGGCGATGATGGTCGATGGCGTGCGATGGCGGCACATTTCGTGCCTACGTCATGGTTCGCCCAGGTGTTCAACTATTATTTTCACTTGCCGTGGCGTAAAGCCCTTGCTGGTGTTCTGGTAGCCGGTGTCCATCAGCTGTTGCTTTATCGGCTGGCATCGTTTTATCCACGCCATGAGGTGGTTTTCAGCCACGCGCGGGCTGCTGTACGGGAAGTACATGAGCGCAAGTTCCTTCTTGGTGTATGCGCGAATCTTGAAATCTTGGGGCATAAATTTTAAAAATGTAGTTAAATGTAGTTAGAAGAAGTTATCGCTTCGCTGGGAAGTTAGAGGACGAATGTTTTATTTTAAGGAGTGTAGGAGTGTAGGAGTGACGCTTCGCTTAGGAGTGAAGACGTATGCTTTGGTAACAGTCTTCAATTTTTCACGTGTTGATGAGCTTCAGCGAGTAATCCTTCAACTCTCCAATCCCTCATTCCTCATTCCCATTTAAAGCTCCCTCTCCAAGGAGAGGGCGGGGGAGAGGCTTCAAGTTCCCTCCCCTTAGCAAGGGGAGGTTAGGAGGGGATTGTTCAGCCCCTTTCCAAGAGGGAGCACAGTTTGCATTCGAGTCCCTCCCCCAAGGGGGAGGTTAGGAGGGGGCTCCTTCCCTTCGGTGGAGGTTAGGAGGGGGCTTTTTCCACCACTCCCCGAAATCCTTGCAGCCCGCAGGCAACTGGTGGTGCTCCAGAGAAGGCAACAACTGCTGCAGTTGCAGGAAGAGTCGTTCGCCCGGTTCGTCTCGGTCGGGAAACATGTGGAGTGGGGTGGACAGGCGGGTGGTGAGCGCAGAGAGCATCTCCACGTCCTTTGGCTTCAGCAGCGTGGCCGACGGTATGGCGATGGCCTTACGACCTGCCGAGAGCATCGCCCAGCAGTCGCTGCACCCCTCGGTGATGTAGAGCGGTTCTTGCGGCCTGAGCATCTTCAGTACTGGCAGGTTGTAGATGCTGCATCTGGAACCGTAGGGGAAGCGGAAGCGGGGAAGGGGAGGAGTTGACGAGTTGACAAGTTGACAAGTTGACGAGTTGCTTGTTTTTGTGATGTTGCGGTTCTGCACCCCAACCAACTTGCCCTCCATGTCGTAGTAAGGTATCTGCAGCCAACTGACGCCCTGCTTGTCGCGCCACGATGTCAGACGGCACCACGCAGCCACTCTCGCGTCTATCCTCCGCTCGTCGAAGAGAAACCGCCGTGCCTCTGCCGACAGCCACGGACGCTCGAAGAAACGCTCGTAGCGACTGGCATCGAAAGGCTTCTGTTGCTCGGCTTTGACACAGGGTTTCCACTCGTCCACGATTATATTGTGCTCATCCGCCAGCCATCTGCAAGCCTCAAGAAACCCAACGTTCAGGTGGCGCATCACGAGGTCGATAGTGCCGCCCGATGCCCCGCACACGAAGCAGCGGAACGTGTTTCTCTTTACGTGATACGACATGCTCGGGTGGCGGTCGTCATGAAACGGACACAGGCTTTTATGTCGGCAGACGTGGAGTCCCAGTCGCTCTGCGACCCCCTCAATAGGCAGGTCGCGGAGCTTTTGTAGTTCGTATTTTTCCATGTTGTTTTTTTAAAAAAAGGAGTTAATGGGAGTTAGAGGAAGTTATCGCTTCGCTGGGAAGTTAGAGGACGAATGTTTTATTTTTAGGAGTGAAGGAGTGAAGACGGCCTCACGCCTGATTTAGGAATTTTGAATTATGAATTATGAGTGCAAGCAAACTCTCATCCCAAACCTCTCATCTCTCATCCAAGTCCCCCTCCTTCGGAGGGGTTAGGGGAGGTTTCTCTTCTCATAAAGCCCCGTCTGCTCGTTGTAAGTGATGAACTTGCGGTACACCCATTTGCGCAGTTGGGCGTCTGTCCCTTCCTGGCTCTTTCCGAGCGTGGTGCGGAGTGCTTCAAGCTGTGCTTTGTTGAAGGTGGTAGGCAGGGAGTCGAGCATGTTCTTCGGGCCGCGGCGCTGACTCTCGCTCAACTGGTCGGCATCCTGACTCAGCATGTCGGCAAAAATCTGCATCTTGCTCCAGATGTCATGATATACCAGCCACTCCACTACGTCGCCCATCGACTTGGTCCACGTCTGGTTGTTGAGCACCCACATCACGCAGCCAGCCTTCCAGCCGCTTACCAGCGCGCGCTTAGAGATGTCCCACAGGATGTCGTCGTCGGCAAGGTCGGCCAGCGAGGCCATGTCATGAGCCAGCTTGTCGGCCAACTTGTTCAGCGGACGTATGATGTAACGGCCTTTGCAGATGTCAAGGCGCACCATGTACTCGTCAAGCTTCTGATAGAACTCGTCGCAATACTTGCCCTGCCGCGGTATGCGTCCGTCGCGTCCTGAGCGAGGCTTGTATGAGAACACCATGCGGCCGAAGGTGCCGTTGAACAGCTCGTTCTTGTAGAACTTGCGCGTGGCAAAGGGAGTGCTGGAAATCGTGAGATTGGTACGCAGTAGCGGGTTGCCCGTGATGCCGTCGGCAGTGGCTCGGAGTGCCCCTGCCCGCTGGCGGTCGTAGATGTTTCGGAGCATCTGCGTAACCTGCTTGTGCCCGCCACACATCTTGTCGGCCATCTCCACCTCTGGCATGTTCAGGTACTGCGTGCGTTCGCCCAAGGCTTCGAGTGCCATGGCGTTTTGGATGAAGGCGGCATTTGTTACGTCGGCAGGCGGAAACCAGAACGCCACCTCCGGGCGGGCAGGCTTCTCTTTGTTGCTGGCCTTGCTCTTATACTGCCGTTGCCACTCCACGAGTTTCTTCAGTTCTGTCTCGTCGTGCTGGCGGAAGTCGCGACAGATAGCCTCCACTATATTCGACAGTTGGCCCTTGTTGCAGCCCGAATCTGCCACCAAATTGGCCATCATGCCGCAGAGTTCCTTCCAACTGAGGTCGGGGTACTGAAATTCCGCTCCGCTGATGTGTGCGCCAAGTATGGGAAAGAGCATCGGAACGAGCGGTTCGTGCATGTCGCGAGACACCTGCGAGAGCAGGAGCTTGATGCATTCTGTGCCCCTGCCAAGGTTTGGCATCTTAGGGGCGGTAGGTTTTGAAATGTCGTATCTCATTGATTTTCTGCTTTTTAGATGAATTAATAATAATCTTAGCGTTCCAGTTCCAGTTGTTCCAATTATTTTCTCAAGGGTTTTATTGTTGCCTTTTGTTATATAACTAATTATATATCAATAAGTTATAGTGTCTTTAGACGGGTATGCTGTCCCGTTTTTAGAAACTGGAACAAACTGGAACTGGAACGCTCGTGGCGTAATCACTTCTCTGCCATCTGCTTCTTCTCTACAAGGCCAGCCACCGCCGTCAGTTCTTCGGCAGCCTCGCGGCAGAACAGCCCGAAGGTGTCGCCCTTGTCGTAGTGAGGCTTGTTGAACGTGGTGTGCAGCCTGCCGTCGTTTCTGCGTATCACGTTAATCCTCTTTCCCACGTACATGTGCGGGTAGCGCCTTGCGGTTTCCTTCCTCTCATGAGCATTCTCGATGAAGGTGTAGTGTCCGTCTCCGTCGCACGTTATCATGCCGTCGCGATACTCGCCGACGTTCATCCGTCCCGGTTGTCGGGTCATCAGTTTCAGGTCGATTCCCAATTCCGTGTTCGGGAACACTTTCCTGTCGCGCCATGCTGCGGCCAGTGGTTCGTTACTTATGAAGTAGCCTACCAGCACTTCACCAATCACCTTAGGTTCGCCCTGCTTTCTGTTTGAGCCTTGCTTCGTTTTGTTGTTTGACTTTCTCGTCATTTTACTAAAAGTTTAGTGAGCGTTGTTCAGGCGTAGCTACTTTTCCCATGGGAACCCTCACTTCAACTCGCGGTTAAAAAAATGGCAGGCAAAAAGAAAATGCCCACAGACTCCACTCTGGAATCCATGGGCAAAGGTAGGTAAAAGGGCATAAAAAAACCTGCTACGTAGTTGGTACTCGTAGCAGGTACGGCGGTTTGTAAACCGCTGAATGTCAGTTTAATAACTTGTTTAGTTTTTCAAGGAAATCCGACGCCTTCCTCTTCTGCTCCATGCCCTTGTTGTAGGCAGAACGGAGCGTTTCTGATTTCATTCCCCATAAGTTGCCGAACACCTTCCAAATATAATGTATATCCAGCATGACGCCCAGACGTTGTGCCAGCAATCCTTTCTCGGCATTTGACAAGTTCTTGGGTTGCCAACGCTCATCTGTCATGCCGCCCTTCACCAACTTGTTCAGCACGCAGATGGCCTCGTCGGTGGTCAGTTCGTCGGGCACCATAGGTTCATCCTCTGTCATGTTGTCATTAGCAGTATTCAATTGATCCTTGCCAATGCTCACCAGAGCCTTGTCAACCGTAAGGTTCACCACCTCGTTGTCATGAATGTCGATATACGACCCCGCCACGTTGATTGTGTTACCCATTCAGATTCACCTCCTTGTTGTTGTTTAAGTTAAACATGTTTCCGCTCACGCTTGTCTCTTCCTTGTTGCTGCCCGTCATCATGTTCGTGATGTGCACGCCGCCCAGCAAGAGCCCCTTCTTCTCTTCCTTCTGCCTTTGCAGTTCCACCTGCTTCTGTTGCTGCTTCATGGCGAAATCCAGCAGCATCTGCACCATCTCCCTGTACACCGGCGCCCACCACTCTTCCGTGGCAAACGTGTTGTTCAGAACGGTCAGCACCCGTTCCGCCTCTTCGTAACCCTTGGTCAGCAGCAGCATCGCCATCCTGTTGGCGACGGGAGCCCTGACCCGGGCAGCAATAACCTGAGTTTCCTCCTTTCCATCCATAATTTTTCGCTTAATTAAATGTTAGCCCTACACTCTCCCTACTCCCTTCGACCATCAGTCAAGGCTGGTTGTCTTAAGTTGTAATATCAAGCACAAAGGTAGTAATATTTATCTGAATTGGGAAAGGAATGGGGAATTTATTTTTTTATATTTTTTATGAGCGCCTTGAGTTTTGACGAAGGTCAAAAAGGGTGGTTTTGGGGATGTAGAAAATCCTTTGAGTATTTGTGATAATTTACTCTAAAATAAAAACTCCAAACCTAAAAATTGGTTTGGAGAAATTAATAAACTATCTCGTTATAATAATTAGAGAACTAAGTATCGTGTCAATCACGGCGTATATCATAGCTTCTGCTTATTTTTACGACGTTCCTCCCTTGCAGCACGTATTTCTGCGTTGATTTCATCGAGCGTCAGTTCCGGTTCCTCACTGGCCTCTGCCGCCTTGCGCTGTTCCATAAACAAGTCGAGTGCGCTGGATGCTTTCGCTCCCTTGATGGTAAACGGGATGCTACGACTCCTTACCACCGCATTCACAAAGATGTTGAAGGCGGTGTTTGCACTCATGCCAAACTCCTCGCAGAGCTTGTCAAACTGCATCTTCATCTCCGAATCTATCCTCACGGTTATTGCCGACTGTGCCATAATTTTTATCCTTTCTTGATTTATCATGATTGCAACATGCTACCATTACGACGGCAAATATACATCTTTTTTCTGAAACTCCCAAAATAATGGCAGGGGATTTTACTTAGAAAAAATCAGTCTCTCTGTCTTTAGAAAAATCAGTCTTTCTGTCCAAGAAAAAATCTGTCTCTCTGTCTTTGAAAAATCTGTCTCTCTGTCCAGCGATTTTCGGGATTTAGAGAAATAAATCGGTTTATATTTTGTTGTAAGGCAAAAGGTTATTATCTTTGTTGGCAGATTATCGGTAAGATGGAAGACCATATAGAAAATAATCATGTGGCTCAGGAGCAGCCGGTGACTTTCTTGCCGCAGCATGGGCATTATAGCAATCTGAGAGTGTATCAGGTGGCTGAGATGATTTATGATATGACATTTCATTTTTGCCATCGCTTTCTCGGGCGCGGCGACCGTACCGTTGACCAAATGGTTCAGGCGGCACGTAGCGGCAAACAGAATATTGCCGAGGGAAACCAAGCGGCGGCAACATCATGCGAAACGGAAATAAAGCTTACTAATGTGGCCAAAAGCAGTCTTGAAGAGCTGCTGAAGGATTATGAAGACTATCTCAGGGTGCGTAATCTGCCGATATGGGACAGGCAGCATCCTCGATACGAGCGGATGAGGGAATATGCGCGTGGCGAGCAGATTAGGAAGGAGTATTCGGGCTTGGTGGCGCGCATGAGTGATGAGGAGATTGCCAACCTCTGCATAACCCTGATTCATCAGGCAACGTATATGCTGCACCGGCTGCTGATAACGATGCAGGACAGGTTCGTGAAAGAAGGCGGCATAAAAGAGCGGATGTTTAGGAGCCGCATGGCTTATAGGGGTAATCTGAATAATCGGGGTAATCAGGGTAATCTGAGTAATCGGAGTAATCTGAGTAATCGGAATAATCTGAATTCTCAGAGTAATCAGAATAATCAGAATTCTCCGAATTCTCCCAATGATTCTAAAAAAAATAAAATATGAAGAAACTAATCGTACTGGCGGCAATGGCGATGTCGATGACATTGGCCGATGCTCAGAAACCTGTTTATCAAGACGGGAATGCTCCTGTAGAGGAGAGGGTGAAGGATGCTCTGAAGAGAATGACTGTTCATGAGAAGGTGCAGCTGCTGCATGCGCAGGGCAAGTTCTCGTCGGCTGGCGTGCCTCGTCTGGGCATACGCCAACTGAATATGGCGGACGGTCCTCATGGCGTGAGAGAGGAGATTGACTGGAACTCGTGGAGTCCGGCAAAGTGGACAAACGACTCGTGCGTGGCTTTCCCGTCGCTCACCTGTCTGGCATCGACATGGAACCGTGAGATAAGCAGCTTGTACGGAAATGCCGTGAGCGAGGAGTTCGCCTACCGCGGCAAGGACATCATGCTGGGCCCGGGATGCAACATAGCACGCATGCCGCTGAACGGCCGCAACTTCGAGTATATGGGCGAGGACCCGTATCTGGCTGGCGAGATGAACGTGCCCTACATAAAGAGCGCGCAGGCAAACGGCGTGGCTTGCTGTCTGAAGCATTTCGCCCTGAACAATCAGGAGGTGGGGCGTTTTGAGGTCAACGTGAACGTGAGCGAGCGTGCGCTCTACGAGATTTATCTGGCTCCGTTCAAGAAGTGCGTCGATGAGTCGGGCGTATGGACGATAATGGGGTCGTATCCTTTTTTCAACAACGTGCATTGCTGTCAGAACGACTCGCTGTTGAACAAGATTCTGAAGCAGCAGTGGGGCTTTGACGGAGCCGTGGTGAGCGACTGGGGCGGAGTGACCGACACCTGGGAGGCTGCGCTGGGCGGCATGGACATAGAGATGGGCACTTATACCGACGGAAAGACGGAAGACCAGAGCATGGGCTATCATACCTACCACTTGGCCAACAAGTTTGAAAGGCTGATAGAGGAGGGCAAGATACCGATGAGCGTGCTCGACGACAAGGCTTCGCGCGTGCTGCGCACCATCTTCCGCACGTCGATGAATCCTAACAAGGCGGTGGGCTCGTTGTGCTCGGAGGCTCACTATGACGCTTGTCTGAAGATAGGCGAGGAGGGTATCGTGATGCTGAAGAACTCGGGATTGCTGCCTCTCGACGCTTCGAAATACCAGCGCATACTCGTGGTGGGCGAGAACGCCACCCGTAGCCTGACTGCCGGCGGAGGCTCGTCGGAGTTGAAGACCAAGCGCGACATCTCGCCGCTGGAGGCTCTGAAGGCCGTTTATGGCAGCAAGGTGGAGTATGCACAGGGATATTACTCGGGCAAGGTGATGTATGCCAAGGCCGAGAAGCTCGACCCGAAGAAGCAGCAGCGCCTGCACGAGGAGGCTATGGAGAAGGCCAAGGGTGCCGACCTGATAATCTACGTCGGGGGCATGAACAAGAACGGTCATGAGGATTGCGAGAATAGCGACCGCAAGGGCTACGACCTGTCGTACGGTCAGAACGAGCTGATAGCCGGATTGGCTAAGATACAGAAGAACATCGTGGTGGTGACCTTCGGCGGAAATGCCTTCGCTACGCCATGGATTGACGAGGTGGGGGCCATGCTCCATTGCTGGTATCTGGGTTCGATGGCGGGCAAGGCCATGACGAACGTCCTGACGGGCGAGGTCAACCCAAGCGGAAAGCTGCCTGTTACGTTTGCCAAGAAGCTGGAGGACTATTCTTACTACCAGTATGGCGAGGAGGCTTATCCGGGCGTCGACGGTCAGGTGTATTACAAGGAAGACATCTACGTTGGCTACCGCTGGTTCAACACCAAGAAGATTAAGCCGCAGTTCCCGTTCGGATTCGGCTTGAGCTACACTACATTTGAATATGGGAAGCCAAAGATATCATCTAAAACGTTTGTAGATGATGAGGGACTGAAGATAACTGTTGATGTTACCAATACAGGAAAGCGTGCAGGAAAAGAAATTGTGCAGTTGTATATAGGCAACCTGAAATCGTCTGAAGATCGACCTGCGAAAGAATTGAAGAATTTCAAGAAGATTTCGCTTGAACCGGGCGAGACAAAGACCGTGGAGTTTGAAATAAATGGTGAGGAGTTGCTTTGTTTCTCGACAAAACATAAAAGATGGATGACCGAGAAAGGAAAATACAGAGCATACGTATGTGCAAGCGAAACGGATGTGAGGGGTAGTGTTGACTTTGAGTTGAAATAGGGGACCTCCCCCTGCCCCTCCGAAGGAGGGGAGACTTGGATGAGAGATGAGAGTTTGGGGATGAAGGATTGAAGGATTACTCGCTGAAGCTCATCAACACGTGAAAAATTGAAGACTGTTACCAAAGCATACGTCTTCACTCCTAAGCGAAGCGTCACTCCTTCACTCCTACACTCCTTAAAAAACAAGCAAACGTCTGAACTCCTACACTCCTTCACTCCTGAACTCCTTAAAAAGAAAACATTAGTTTAACTCCTAAAAAAAAGAAAATGCAAATAGCCCCCATAGCATACTTCCGCTCGCCATTCAGCAGCAAGTTTGGCGTGCCGCGCCAGGCAGGACTGGTGGAGGAACTGAAAGGACGCATAGTGTTTGTGCCTGAATACAGGAATGCAGACGCTTTGCGAGGATTGGAAGACTACGACTATCTGTGGATGATATGGGGATTCTCTAAAAACGTGGAGGCGGAAAAGCACCCTACGGTAAGGCCTCCGCGTCTCGGAGGAAACAGGCAAATGGGGGTATGGGCGACACGCTCGCCCTTCCGCCCCAACAACCTCGGCTTGTCGTCGGTAAGAATAGAAAGCATAGAACTGACGACGGCTGAAGGGCCGGTGATACACGTGAAGGGTGCCGACCTGATGGACGGGACGCCGATATACGACATTAAGCCATATCTGGAATATGTGGATTCGCATCAAGGCGTGAGATGCGGATTTACAGACGACAACAAATGGGCGTCGCTGAAGGTGGTACTGCCCGACGAGTGGAAGGCGGCATTTACGGAAAGCGAACAGCAGGCACTCGTGAAAACCCTTGCCCTCGACCCTCGCCCTCACTATCATGATGATGCGGAGCGCATCTACGGTATGCCCTTCGCCGGCTACGACGTAAGGTTCCGGGTGGCGGAAGGCGTGGTCAGGGTAGTGGAACTCAAGAAAATGGAATAGCAGCAATTCTGGCTATTCCTCAAACCTCACCATAACATTATTGAACCCCATAGAACTGAACAACGAGCGTATCTGCACGCCTGCATTTATTTCTGCGGCACGGATATTCTCGGGTGTCAGGCATTGGCTTTTTATGCGGTTGTAGGCTCTGCGGAACATATCCTCGCGGTCGGAGGCTGTCCACTTGCCACTCTCGTAGAATGCCTTTGTGCGCGTCTCGTCTATGAAGTTGTTGTCGAGAATGCCGATAGGCGGCAAGGTAACGAGAAGCGAGTCGCCAGACGCGCTTATCCATCCAGGTTCCAGCTGGTGCATGTTTACGCCCAGCCTTACCGTTCCGTAGTATATGCGCACCAGGTGGTCGTCGCTGAACACCCCCTTTCGGGTCGTGTCTATCAGTTCCTCGCTCGAGACGGCCAGAAACTCCCACTCGCCGATGGTCTTTATCGACTGCACCTGCTCGGGCGTGAGCCCTATTTCCTCGGTAGACGTGATGGTCAGTTCCGTATCTTCCACGCTTTCCTTAAACCACAAGAAAAACGCCACGACACCCGCCACGGCCAGAAGCACGGCTATGGCAAGGAAATTAAGAACCTTTGAGAGTATGTCTTTCATCTTTTTTCTATTGTTGTCTTGTCAAGTAAAATGTCAATATCGTTCTCGCCGTATTCCTTTCTGAAGGTAATGGTGATGTCGCGCTCTTGATAACCCAGTTGCATGATGATAGGTATCAGAGTGTGGGCGGCGTTGTCGCGTGCCGTTTCTATGATGCCAAGATACGGAATGCTTCTGATAATGGCTTTGCGCCCCTGCTGCTCGAAGTTGGACATCTCCTCGTCGGTAAAGTCGGAACGCGTGAGCGATACAAACTCCTTTATGTTGTTGTGGTCAACCTTGCTCGAGGTCATGGCCACTTTTGGGTCGGGCAGGATAACGGTTATCTTGTTGCCGCTTCGCACGATGTTCTGCTCGGAAAAGTCCTTGAAGTCGACGTATGCCTTGAGCGTGGCATCGATAGGTATGGCTATCTTGCGGTCGCCAACGGGCATCTTTATGTCGAAGTTCTTGCTCAGAAACTTTCCTTGAAGTCTTACGACATCGTCGTGTGTAACTATCTTGTGGATGTTGTATTCTGCCGTGTATAGCTTTGAACACTTCTGTATCTGCATTACCAGCACGGGTATGGTGTCGGTTGCAGGCTCGGCCTTGTCGGTTTCGGGTGCCTGCGAATTTGTGCACGAGCAGGCAAGAAGTAATATAAATATGTATAAGATATGTCTCATCGCGATATGAATTATGGTGCAAAAATAAGCAAAAAACCATTTTCTTGCGATAAAATGATATTTTTTTTCGTTAATGATTAAACTTTTTATTCTTTTTCACGTCATAGAGATAGTTGCAACTAAAACTATAATAACAAAATTAGACATTAAATTATGAAAAAGATATTTTTGACATTGGCAGCAGCAGTAGTATTAAGTACTTCTGTATTTGCTCAGGATGACAACGGCAGACTGCAACGTCGTCAGATGGATCCAAAGGAAATGGTGCAGAAACGTACAGAACAAACTGCTAAGCAATATAACCTGGATGAGGCTCAGACAGCAAAGTTGCTCGAGCTGAACACCAAGTATAGCGAGACGATGTTCCGCGGTATGAGAATGAGAGGCGGACAGAACATGGGCCAGGGCCAGGGCCAGCAGCGTCAGGGTCAGATGGGCGGTCAGCGCCGTCAGATGACAGACGAGCAGCGTGCAGAAATGCAGAAGCGCCGCGAAGAGATGCAGAAGCAGATGGAGGCTTACAATACTGAACTGAAGTCGATTATGACCGAAGAGCAGTACAAGAAGTACCAGGAGGATATGCAGAAGCGTCAGCAGCGTGGAAACAATCGCAGACAAAAGTAATTTATAATTTTATCTATATTTATTGATCATAGTGATTTAGGTTAACATAGTGTTTTTTAGAAGGCAAGCGTGCCTATTTCAAAGGTAAAAGTTCTGATTTAAAGGTAAAAATAGGATAGCAACCGGCTTGTGTCTGTGATAGACGCAAGCCTTTTTTCTTGTAAACAGATTGAGTCGGTAAGTTTTTGAGTTTTTGAGTTGGTGAGTTTTTGAGTTTGGTGAGTTTTTAAGTTGGTAAGTTTTTGAGTTTACACTTTTTTTATTACCTTTGTATTATAAACAATCGTACAAGATGAAAAAATCGTTTGGCATTATAGCTCTGGCCATAGTAATGGGCATTACTACTGGCTGCAAGGAAGAGAAGAAGAGCGAAAGCATTATCGTCAAGAAGATAGAGCATAAGGCTCCGTCGGGTCCTATTGCTATGCAAGAGTATACACAAGCCACGGAAGCGGAGTGGGGCGGAGAAACGGTTGTCTGCGAGATAAGCCGCAAGCCAGATGCCTCGTTGCCAATGGTGTCTAACGAAAACGGCCAGAAGTTTGTTGACAATAGAATAACCCTGAAGATAAGCTACCAGAACGGAGGCGTGATTTTAGACAAGTCGTTTACCAAGAGTGACTTCAACTCGGCTCTGGACGATGACTATCGTCGTACGGGAGTTCTGGAGGGGTTGGTATACGACAAAATGGAAGACGGCAAGATGAAATTCGCGGCAAGCGTGAGTCATCCGCAGACAGACGAGTATATTCCAATCGTCCTTCAGGTATCAAAGAACGGCTCTTTTAGCGTTTCGCGCGACACGCAGATGGATACCAGCGGAGAGGATGATTTTAATTCTTAATTCTTAATGCTTAATTCTTAATTTATTGGTAGTATATCTAAAATCAAGAATTAAGCATTAAACTTGCAAACCAATTAAGAATTACGCATTATATTCCCCCAGTTGTCGGCAAGGTCTTGCATCTTGTTGAACACAAGGCTGGCACCCTCGTCGGTAAGCATCTTGTTGGGCAGCGGACCTGTGTTCACGCCTATGGTGAAGATATTGGCAGCCACGGCCGAGCGCACGCCAAGAGGAGCGTTCTCTACCACTATTGCCTCCCACGGATTGACGCCCGCCTTCTGCATGCCGATGAGATAAGGCTCTGGGTCGGGCTTGCCGCGGGTTACGTCGTAGCTGCATACGATAAGTTCCGGAACGATAAGTCCCTCAAACTCAGTAGCCAGTTTGTCGAGTAACGTCTTTTGGCCGCTTCCTGTAACGACCACAATCTTCAACCCGTCGGCCTTTATCTTGCGTTGCAGTTCCTTGACTCCCGGCATAACCTCTGCTTTTGGTCGTGAGGCGAAGATTCTCGATTTGTACAGATACATCTCTTCCGCCTCGTCGTCGCTCACCTCTCGTCCCCATTGTTCTCGGGCGAGAATCTTTATCACCTCTACTCCGCGCATGCCTTCGCGCATGAATGCCTCCTCTTCCGACATTTCCAATCCCAGTTCCTTCATGGCCTTGTGCCAGCTATAGGCATGGTTGGGCATGGAGTCGTAGAGCACGCCATCCATATCAAAGAGCACGGCTTTGGGATTGAAAGCCCCAAAGCCGTTTTTCTCTAAATATTGTTGTATTTCTTTTGTGTACATTCTGTAATTAATATTACAAATTATGAATTATTAATTCCGAATTATGAAGGTTCCTGCTCCGTCAAAACTCATAACTCATAATTCATAACTCATAATTATAAACCAAGTCTTTCCTTAATAGCCTTGCTGTCTGCCTCATAACCAGGCTTGTCGAGCAGGGCGAACATGTTCTTCTTGTAAGCCTCTACACCTGGCTGGTTGAATGGGTTGACACCAAGCACATTTCCGCTGATGCCGCAACCAATTTCGAAGAAGTAGATGAGTTGACCGATGTAATACTCGTTAAGAGTAGGAACGCTGATGCGGATGTTTGGCACGCCACCGTCAACATGAGCCAACTGAGTGCCAAGCTCTGCCATCTTGTTAACCTCGTCAACGCGCTTGCCGGCGAGGAAGTTCAAGCCGTCAAGGTTCTCCTCGTCTTCAGGGAACAGCATCTTCTTGTTTGGCTGCTCAACGCTGATAACTGTCTCGAAGATAGTGCGCTCGCCATCCTGAATCCACTGGCCCATAGAGTGGAGGTCGGTAGTGAAGTCGCAAGATGCAGGGAAGATGCCCTTGCCGTCCTTACCCTCGCTCTCTCCGTAGAGCTGCTTCCACCATTCGCTGATGTAGTGGAGCTTTGGCTGGTAGTTAACCATAATCTCAATCTTCTTTCCGTCGTTGTAAAGACCGTTGCGGATAGCGGCATAAACAGCTGCCGGATTCTCCTCAAATGGAGTGTCGATGCCACATTGCTTCTCCATGTCCTGAGCACCTGCCACGAGCTGCTGGATGTCGAATCCTGCGCAAGCGATAGGCAGCAAGCCTACTGGTGTGAGTACAGAGAAACGGCCGCCCACGTTGTCGGGAATGATGAACGAAGTATATCCTTCCTTGTCGGCACATGTGCGTGCAGCACCCTTCTTAGCGTCGGTAACAGCCACGATAACCTTCTTTGCCTCTTCCTTGCCGCGCTGAGCCTCACATTGCTTCTTGAGCAGGCGGAATGTAAGAGCTGTCTCGGTTGTTGTTCCCGACTTAGATATGTTGATGACACCAAATTTCTTGTCCTTCAGATATTCTGTCATTTCTGCCAGATAGTCCTCGCCGATATTGTTGCCGGCAAAGAGGATGGTTGGGTTGCTCTTGTCGTTTACGAGCCATGCGAATGAGTTGCCCAAAGCCTCGATAACGGCACGTGCTCCAAGGTAGCTGCCGCCGATACCTGCAACAACCACTACTTCGCAGTTCTCGCGCAATACGTTAGCGCAGTCTTGTATCTCCTTGATAAACTCAGGTGTGATAGATGATGGCAGGTGTAACCATCCGAGGAAGTCGTTGCCTGGGCATGTTCCGTTTTCCAGCGCTTCCTGTGCTGCCTTTACCTGTGGCTCAAAAGCCTTTACTGCGCCCGGTGCCAAGAACTGGGCCGCCTTTGTAATGTCTAAACTGATGTTCTTCATAATTTGTTGTTTTTTTACATAAAGACATATTTCTTAATTTTCATACATAAATACATATTCTTTGTTTATACATAAATACATATTCTTGTTTTAACTAAGTCAATAATGCCTAATTATGTTCTATTATATAATCTGTATTTTCTTTTTATTTCGATATTCTCTCCTCCAAAGTTTATTAAGATACCATTGTCTATTTTAAAAGCAGATAGATAATTGACCAGTTGTACTTCATGTGCTATCGTTAGTCGATTTACTGCCTTTAGTTCTATTATAACAGAATTGTCAACCATAATGTCTGCGCGATATTCACCAACAACAGTATCGTCGTAATATATTTTGACAGGCACTTCTGTTTCGATTTTCAAATCGTTTTTCTGCATTTCAAGAAGAAGGGCGTTTTTATATACAGATTCAAGAAATCCCTGAGGCAGTTGACCGCGTACGTTATACGCACACTTTATTATCTTTTTAATCAACTTTTCTGTATCCATTTTACACCGAACTTTAGAAATCTGTCTCTTTGTCTAAAGAAAACAATCTGTCTTTCTGTCTAAAAAAACAATCTGTCTCTTTGTCTAAAAAAACAATCTGTCTTTCTGTCTTAAAAAACAATCTGTCTTTCTGTCTTAAAAAACAATCTGTCTCTTTGTCTAAAGAAAACAATCTGTCTCTTTGTCTAAACTTATCTGAATGAATCTGTTAATAATTTTATCTCGATTTGTGGTGATATGCGCTCGTAGAGGATGTTATAGACGGCATCGAGGATAGGCATGTTGACATGAAGATGACGATTGATTTCCTTCATGCACTTGGTGCCAAAATAACCCTCGGCAATCATTTCCATTTCCACCTGAGCACTCTTCACGCTATAACCCTTGCCAATCATCGAACCGAACACGCGGTTGCGCGAGAAATTGGAATAACCCGTTACGAGCAAGTCGCCAAGATACACCGAATCGTACACGTTGCGCTCAATAGGGTGTACCGCCTGAAGCAGGCGTGCCATCTCCTGAACGGCATTCGCCATGAGCACCGCCTGGAAGTTGTCGCCAAACTTAAGTCCGCTACAAATGCCCGCCGCTATGGCATATACATTCTTCAGAACTGAAGAGTACTCGATGCCGATAACGTCGGTACAGGTCTTTGTCTTGATGTAGTCGCTTGAGAGCACATCGGCAAACGCCTGCGCCTTGTCCTCGTCGGCACACGCCACGGTAAGGTACGACAAGCGCTCCAGCGCCACCTCCTCGGCATGAGAAGGACCTCCAAGACAAGCCAGATTCTCGTACGGCACGTCATAAACCTGATGGAAATATTCGGAGCATATCAGGTTCTCGTCAGGCACGATACCTTTGATGGCCGTGATGATATACTTGTTCTTGATTCTCGTCTTGAGCTTCTTCAAGTGGTTTTTCAGATAAGGTGAAGGAGTGACGAACACCAGCGTGTCGTATTCCTGCACGATATGGTTGAGATCGCTTGAGAACTCAATTTCGTTGATGTTGAATCTGACGCTCATCAGGTAGGCAGGGTTGTGTCCCAATCTACGAAACTCCTCTATACGGTCGTCGCGCCGCATATACCATCCGATGTGGTGAGTATGCTCTACCACGATCTTGGCAATGGCTGTGGCCCAGCTTCCGCCTCCGATGATTGCTATTTTCCCGCAGTCAAACATAAGCCTCTGTCTTTATTACTTGAGTATGCTTGTGTGCAAATTGATGGCGTAGTGATAATGCTTATTCTTTGTTCAGGCAGTCAATCCATGTCTGCACCTCATCGACAGAAGGCTTCTGCATGTCGAGCTTGTACTTCTTCAGCACGTCGCCAATCTTCTGTTGCAAGCCCTGTGCCTTCTCGTCCTTGATGTTCTGCACCATGTTGAAGCCTATCTTGCGCAAAACAGGTACCCACTCTTCGCCAACGCCTATTTCTGCCCATTCGGCCACGCTGCTCTGAGGAATCTTCTTCTCCGGCTTCATCTGTGGGAAGAACAATACCTCCTGAATGAAGGTCTTGCCTGTCATGAGCATCACAAGACGGTCGATGCCGATACCGATACCACTCGTTGGAGGCATACCGTACTGCAAGGCGCGGAGGAAGTCCTGGTCGATAATCATCGCCTCGTCGTCGCCCTTGTCTGCCAGACGCATCTGCTCAACGAAACGCTCCTCCTGGTCAATCGGATCGTTAAGCTCTGAGTAGGCATTTGCCAGCTCCTTGCCGTTAACCATCAGCTCGAAGCGCTCTGTCAATCCCGGCTTAGAGCGGTGCATCTTTGTCAGAGGACTCATCTCAACAGGGTAGTCGATGATGAATGTTGGCTGTATGAACTTGCCCTCGCATGTCTCGCCGAAAATCTCGTCGATGAGCTTGCCCTTGCCCATTGTCTCGTCAACCTCGATGCCCAGTTTCTTAGCCACCTCGCGAATCTCCTCTTCGTTCTTGCCTTCAAGGTCGTAGCCAGTCTCTTCCTTGATGGCTTCGAGGATAGGCAGACGGCGGTAAGGAGCCTTGAAACTTACGAGATTGCCGTCAATCATGCACTCTGGTTTGCCGTTTACGGCCGTACATACGGTTTCGAGCAACTGCTCTGTGAAACTCATCATCCAGTTGTAATCCTTATACTGAACATAAAGCTCCATGCAGGTGAACTCTGGGTTGTGGGTACGGTCCATACCCTCGTTGCGGAAGTTCTTGCCAATCTCATAGACACCCTCGAAGCCGCCCACGATGAGGCGCTTCAGATAAAGCTCCGTAGCGATACGCATATACATATCCTGACTTAGAGCGTTGAAATGAGTGATGAACGGACGAGCAGAAGCTCCGCCCGCGATTGACTGAAGGGTAGGGGTCTCCACCTCCGTATAACCCGCCTCGTCGAGTACGCGGCGTATGGTTCGGATGATTGTGGCACGCTTCAGGAACGTGTCCTTGATGCCGTCGTTAACCACCAAATCCACATAGCGCTGGCGGTATCTCAGTTCCGGGTCGTCAAACTTGTCGTAAGCCACGCCGTCCTTGTACTTCACGATAGGCAGCGGCTTCAAACTCTTTGACAACATGGTAAGTTCTCTGGCATGTATAGAAATCTCGCCCGTCTGAGTGCGGAACACGGTACCCTTCACGCCGATGAAGTCGCCGATGTCCATCAGTTTCTTGAACACCTTGTTGTAGAGTTCCTTGTCCTCGCCGGGACAAATATCGTCGCGGGTAATATAAACCTGTATTCTTCCTTTTGAATCCTGAATCTCGGCAAAACTTGCCTTTCCCATAACGCGGCGGCTCATCATACGTCCGGCTATGCACACCTCGCGTGCCTCGTCGTCCTTGAAGTTCTCGATGATTTCTGTGCTGAATGCGTTTGTAGGATACTCTGCTGCTGGATACGGGTCAATGCCCATGTCGC
Organism: Prevotella sp.; assembly: GCA_017410365.1. Taxonomy (GTDB): domain Bacteria; phylum Bacteroidota; class Bacteroidia; order Bacteroidales; family Bacteroidaceae; genus Prevotella. Next base: position 47,799 of record JAFQQY010000009.1, on the reverse strand, counting down.
GCAACTCTTGCAGGCTTTGGCGTCTGCCAATCTCCTGCTCGCTTAATTCTAAAATGTTCATATCTTTATATTCGAATATATTCTTGTGTATTTGGGTGCAAATATACTAAATTATCTGCTAATGAGCGAATGATTTCTGAATAATCGCCCCTTATAATTGAATATTATTATAGGATTTGAGTAAAATAAGACTGGTTTCATTTTTGTATTTACGGCAAAAACACTTTGTATTCTGCCCAAATACAAGTTTTGTAATGCGCTATTAGCCGTGGAATAAACCCACGTGTAGAAACTAAAAAGCAATATTTATGTGTAAAAATAGCCTAAAAATTTGGAGGATTAACAAATTATTTATACTTTTGTCAAATAACAAAACATATACTACTATGTACCAACAAACAGTTAAGAGCCGAGTGGTTGGAATTGATATAAGTAAACTGACCACAACTTATGCGATAGTTGATATTAGGGGTAATATCATAGCAAAAGAAGAATTATGCACTTCCGACTATCCAGATATAAATGATTACGTTACAGCGCTTAGTGAAAAACTGGTTCTTTTCATGATAGAAAACGGAGGAATAGAAAGCATTCGTTCTGTAGGAATTAGTGCGCCGAGCGGTAATTTCCGAACAGGATGTATAGAAAACTCTCCAAATATGCCATGGAAGGGTGTCATTCCGTTGGCTGCCATGTTGCGCGACCGTCTGGGTTTGGCGGTAGCTGTTGCCAACGATGGCCATGTCATAGCGCTTGGCGAACAGCAGTTTGGTAGTGCCCACGGTATGCATGATTTTGCGATTGTTACCCTTGGCCATGGCTTGGGTTGCTCTGTGTTCTCGAAAAAGATACCTCATCTTGGGGCAAACGGTTTTGCCGGCGAGCTGGGACATACCTGTCTTATTGATGGCGGAAGGCCATGCGGGTGTGGCCTGAAAGGATGTCTGGAAACCTATGCGGCCGCTAAGGGCATCGTTATGACGGCAGAAGAACTGATGGAGGCCAATCCTGATACCCCGTCGCTGATGCGTGGTTGCGAGCGACTTACTCCGAAGCTGATAACAGAGTTCTGCGAGCAAGGTGATGAGTTGGCAATAGAAACATATAAGCGTACAGGTTACTGGTTGGGTATAGGACTTGCAAACCTTGCAGCTGTTATTGACCCAGAGGCTATTATAATGGCTGGTGGAGTGTCAAAGGCAGGCAAATGGCTCATGGATCCTCTTGAGGCATCTTTTGCAGAGCATCTGTTCCACAACCAGAGGGATAAAATTAAACTGATAGTGTCTACAATTGCAGATAGAGACCGCGATGTGCTTGGAGCAAGTGCATTGGCTTGGGAAGTAAAGGAATATTCTCTGTTTAAGTAGATTTGATATTTTTTCCTGTTGATGTCAACGGACTTCACAGACGATCGCGGCTGCTCCGAGTATAGAGGAGAATAACCGTAAGAGTCGGTGTGGTCCGTTGATTATGATTATAAGACCTATGGATTTAGAACATATAAAGAATATCGTCGATGCTCGCCATAATATAGTGCATGCGCTGGATATCATATTGCTTTCCACAGCAGATGCTGATACATGTGAGGCATCGATGCCTATAGGCGAGAATGCACGCCAACCGTTTGGCTATGCCTCTGGCGGCGCTTTGCTTGCTCTGGCCGAGGCTCTGGCCGGTGCCGGTTCTATGGCGCTTCGTCCGGGATGCAGTTGTGTTGGCATCAACGTTAGTGGAAATCATATAAATGCTGTTGCCGAGGGAGATGAAGTAAAGGCCGTTGCAAGAATTGTAAGTAAAGGCAATAAGTTGCACGTCTGGAATGTGGACATATTTCGTGGCGATGGTGAGCTTGCATCAACGGTCAGGGTTACAAATTATATTACTCAATTAGAAGAAAAGAAATAAAGATATAGATATGGCTGCTTTCGCAATGTACCGGCTGCCTTATGCCGAAACATATACGAAGATAACACAGACAGACGGCGAACCGATGGAGATATTTTCCTACTCGCGCTTGGCCTGTCAGGTAGGTTTCTGCATCGCTCCGTTTTCAATATCCGACGATTGTCCTATTCTGGTCATCCGCCCAGATTTGATAGAAGAAAAGCGGGTTCCTTCGTCGCCATCAGATGTTAGCGTAAAAGAATCTGTTGGCTCGCTTGGTTCAAAGGTTGGCTCGCTTTACTCGGAAACATTTGCCCGATTTCATGAGGTTTTGAAGCAAGGCGATTTCCGTAAGCTTGTATTGGCCCGTTGTGCTGAAGAAGAAATAGCGGCAGGCACGTCATTGGAAGACTTGTTTTTCAGCACCTGCCAATTATACCCGCGTACGTTTGTGGCACTCGTGTCGGCGCCCAAGAGCGGCATATGGTTGGCCGCCACTCCAGAGATATTGTTGAAAGGCTCAGGGTGCGAATGGCAGACGATGGCCCTTGCCGGTACCATGAGGCTGGAAGGTGCGCAACTGGATTTTGATACGCCAAAGGATTGTGGAATTAAGGCAGAGATAACGTGGAGCACAAAGAACATTCAGGAGCAGCATTATGTAGCAACTTATATTAAGGATTGCCTGTTGCAATTCGCAGATGACATTTGCGAGGAAGGACCAACAACCGTGCGCGCCGGCAACCTTGTGCATCTGCGTAGCGACTTCCGTTTCCGTCTTGCACCCGATGCGAATATAGGCAATCTGATAGAGGCTCTGCATCCCACGCCTGCAGTATGCGGACTTCCCAAGCATGAGGCTTGCAAGTTTATCATAGACAACGAAAACATGCAACGCCGGTATTATAGCGGGTTCATGGGCCCTCTCAACGTGGCTGATTCTACGCATCTCTACGTCTCGTTGCGTTGCATGCAGATAACTGGCAGCCGTTGCCGCCTATATGCCGGTGGAGGACTGCTCAAGGATAGCATAGAGGAGCAGGAGTGGAACGAGACGGAAGCCAAACTTGAAACAATGAGAAGATGTATTGCAATAAAGAAAATGTAAACATACTGACATCGCTTTTGCTTAGACATCGCGTCAAGCATGCGGTGGTGTGCCCGGGAAGCCGTAATGCGGCCATCGTGCACAATCTTAACGAGACGCACCAGATAGAGTGTCATCCCGTCACCGACGAGCGCTCGGCGGGCTTCTATGCCTTGGGCTTGTCTTTGTCGTGCGACTTCCAACCCGTGGCGGTTTGTGTCACGTCGGGTACGGCTCTTCTTAATCTGGCTCCTGCCGTGGCAGAGGCTCACTATAGACATATCCCCCTGATTATAATCTCTGCCGACCGCCCTCCTCAATGGATAGACCAGTTGGACGGACAGACATTGCCCCAAACCGACGCCCTCGGACGCTTCGTGGCCAAGAGCGTGTCGCTACCAGAACCAACCACCGACGAAGAGCGGTGGTATTGCGCGCGGATGATAAACGAGGCGATGCTTGAGACGGTGAAAAACGGAGGTCGTCCGGTGCATATCAACGTGCCGATAACCGAACCGCTTTTTCAGTTTGATGTAGCAGAACTGCCCGATTTCACCCCGGTAAGCTATGCCGAGGCTGATGGCTTTGGCACGCTCTATCAGTGGCTGCTCAGCTTGATAGGCCTTACTCGCAAGGCGATGGTGGTCATCGGTCAGACGCATTGCCTTCCCGACTATTGCGGCATAGAGGAGGGCATATCCAATTTGCAGAAGGTGGCGGTGGTGGTGAACGAGTCGCTCTCTCATCCCATCGACGGCATCTGCCATGTAGATGAGGCGCTATGTGCCATTGAGGGGCGCGAAGAAGAGTATTTCCCTAACATGATTATATACGTGGGCGACACAGTGGTGAGCAAGCGCCTGCGCAAGTTCCTACGCCGCTCAAGGGCAAAGGAGACGTGGGTGGTGACGCCTGACGGAGAGCTTCACGACGTGACGATGAGTGCCACTCACGTGCTCAAGGCCACGCCCGAAGAGTTCATCAAGAACATGCCTGTAGTCGATTCTCATGTCAAGCACGACAGGAGTTTCGTTGCGCGTTGGAACGAACTGCTTGCCGATAGCGCCCGCAAGTCCATGCTCTATGAACCGCCGTATTCGCAGATGGCAACGGTGAAGTATTTCGAGGAACAACTCGAAGACATGGATTACTACTACCACGTCCACTATGCCAACAGTAGTGCCGTGCGCCTGGCGAATATCTTTGCCGACCACTATGTGTATTGCAACCGTGGCGTCAACGGCATCGAGGGGAGCCTATCTACGGCCGCTGGCCATTCGCTTGGTACAGACGGCAAGGTATTCTGCGTAATCGGCGACCTGAGTTTCTTCTACGATCAGAACGCCATGTGGAACAAATGTCTCCGTGGTAATCTGAGGATATTATTGCTCAACAACGGCGGCGGTTCCATCTTCCGTACGTTGCCCGGACTTAGTGAGAGTCCTGTGGCGGAGCCGATGGTGGCGGCGCAACATGCAACCACGGCACAGGGCATCTGCACGCAGAACGATATCGGTTATCTGAAGGCTAGCACCATGCTCGATATGCAGCTTGGCGTCGTTCGCCTGCTCACCGCCGAAACCACCCGCCCCATGCTCCTCGAGGTGTTTACAGATGGCGAAATAGACGCTCAGGTGGTGCAGGAGTTCTATGATTGGAACCTCCCCTAACCCCTCCGAAGGAAAAGCCTCTCCTCCCGCCCTCTCCTCGGAGAGGGGCTTGGAACCAAAGATGTTTTGGATGAGGGCTTATTTTCAAAGTTTCTAAAGCTCCCAGGTTTTCCTAGAGCTTCCTATAACTTCCTAGAATTTCCTAAAAATAAACAAAATATGAAAACAAGACAATGGAAAAAAATCAAGGATTTCCAAGAAATCCTCTTTGAAGAATACAACGGCATAGCGAAGATAACCATCAACCGTCCGCGCTATCGTAACGCGTTCACGCCAAAGACCACATGGGAGTTGTCGCAGGCATTCTCCATGTGTCGTGAGATGCAAGACATCAGCGTCGTTATCCTCACCGGTGCCGGCGACAAGGCCTTCTGTGCCGGTGGCGACATGAACGTGAAGGGTCATGGCGGATATATCGACGAAGACGGCGTGCCGCGTCTCAGCGTGCTCGATGTGCAGATGCAGATACGCCGCTTGCCCAAACCTGTCATCGCCATGGTCAACGGCTTCGCCATCGGTGGCGGCCATGTGCTTCATCTCATGTGCGACCTCACCATAGCCAGTGACAATGCCATCTTCGGTCAGACAGGTCCTAAGGTGGGTTCGTTCGATGCCGGTTTCGGTGCCTCCTACCTTGCCCGTATCGTCGGTCAGAAGAAGGCGCGCGAGATATGGTTCATGTGCCGCCAGTACTCGGCTGAGGAGGCAGAGCGCATGGGCATGGTCAACAAGGTAGTGCCCTTCGACCGACTGGAAGACGAGTGCGTGGAGTGGGCGGAGACGATGATGGAGCGCTCGCCGTTGGCTCTTCGAATGATAAAGGCGGGATTGAACGCCGAGCTAGACGGCCAGGCGGGTATTCAAGAACTGGCTGGCGACTGTACCATGCTCTACTACTTCCTCGATGAGGCTCAGGAGGGTGGCAAAGCGTTCCTCGAAAAGCGCAAGCCCGACTTCAAGAAATATCCGAAGCTGCCGTGATTTAGAATTGAAGGATTGAAAAATTGAAGACTTCCCCTGCCCCTCCAAAGGAGGGGAGTTTGGCCATAGTCTCCTAAAGTTTCCTAGTGCTTCCTAGTGCTTCCTAGAGTTTCCTATAGTTCCCTATCGCCCCATTCCCCCTTAACCCTTTAAAAAATATCAAAAATGAAAATAACCATCACCCCCAGAACCTTCCACTTCTGCCAACCGGCAGGAACGTCGCGCGGAGTATATACCGAGCGCAAGTCGTGGATGATAGAGCTTACCGACGGCCAGCATACCGGCATAGGCGAGTGTGCACCGTTGCCAGGACTTAGTTGCGACGACATACCCGAATACGAGAAAACCCTGCGCGCCCTCTGCGACAAGTTCGAACAGGAGGGACAAATCGACTACAACGTCATGCGCCCGTACCCCTCTATGCTCTTCGGCCTTGAAACGGCGCTCTCATCGCTCAACGCTCAACGCTCATCGCTCTTAAGGAGTTCAGGAGTTCAGGAGTGTAGGAGTGAAGACAATAGCTCCCTCTCCAAGGAGAGGGCGGGGGGAGAGGCATTTCCCCTCGGCGAGGCTAGGAGGGGGCTAATCCTCTTCAACAACGCCTTCACCCGAGGCGAGCGTGGCATACCCATCAACGGACTTGTGTGGATGGGCAGCTACGAGGAGATGATGAAGCGCATAGACGAGAAAATCGGCCAGGGCTACCGTTGCATCAAACTGAAAATTGGTGCCATTGACTTCGAACAGGAACTTGACATGGTCAGAAGCATACGCAAGCGCTTCTCGGCAAAGGAACTTCAGATTCGTCTCGATGCCAACGGCGGATTCTCCTTCGACGAGGCACTCTACAAGCTCGAACTCCTATCGCAATACTCCATCCACTCCATTGAGCAACCCATCAAGACCAAGCAATGGGCGTTCATGGCAGAACTTTGTCGCGAATCGCCTCTGCCCATAGCCCTCGACGAGGAGCTCATAGGAGTCAACATGCCTGAGATGAAGCGCCACGTGCTCAACATCATAAAGCCCGCGCATATCGTGCTCAAACCATCGTTGCACGGCGGCATGCAGGGCTGTCGCGAGTGGATAGGCATAGCGCGCGACATGGGCATCGGCTCGTGGATTACCAGTGCGCTGGAGAGCAACATCGGTCTCAATGCCATAGCGCAGTTCACCGCCGATGTTTATGGCGACAATATCACCATGCCCCAAGGACTTGGTACCGGACAACTCTTTACCGACAACATCGACCTGCCGCTCGAGATACGCGACAACGCACTATGGATTTCAAGGAATTTTTAGACGAATGGAACAACGGCTCCGACCGCATGCTGGTGCACACCAGCGGCTCTACGGGCAAACCCAAACCCATTTGGGTGGAGAAGAAGCGCATGGCTCACTCTGCCCGCACCACCTGTCGCTTTCTCGGTTTGAAGCGGGGCGACACCGCCTTGCTCTGCCTCTCGCTCGACTACATCGCCGGCAAGATGATGGCGGTAAGGGCGATAGAGTGGGGGCTCAACCTCGTTTGCGTGGAACCGAGCGGGCATCCTCTTTCAACGATTAACGTTGAGCGTTTAACGATTAACGAAGGCAGTTTATCAGAACCTCCCCCAAGGGGGAGGCAGGAGGGGGCTTTCTCCTTCGCCGCCATGACCCCCATGCAAGTCTATAACACCCTTCAGGTACCGGAGGAACGCGAGCAGCTGATGCAGGTAAAGCACCTGATAATTGGCGGCGGAGCCATCGACGAGGCTTTGGAGGCAGAGCTGCGTCTGTTTCCCAATGCCGTGTGGAGCACCTACGGCATGACCGAAACGCTCTCGCATATTGCTCTGAGGAGAATAAATGGAACCTCCCCCAGCCCCTCCGAAGGAGGGGAGATTGGGCTTAACAAGGATATTGTTTGCTTGGCTTCTAATCCCCCCTCCTTCGGAGGGGACGGGGGAGGTTATTACACCCCCTTCCCCGACGTTCACGTCTCGCTCAACGGCGATGGCTGCCTCGTAATCGATGCCCCGGGCGTGTGTGCCGAAACGCTGGTTACCAACGACTGCGCCCAGCTACATCCCGACGGTCGCCGCTTCCGTATCGTCGGTCGCAAAGACAATGTCATCAATAGCGGAGGCATAAAGATTCATGCCGAGGAGGTGGAGCTACTCCTTCGCCCGCATCTTAGCATGCCCTTTATAATAACAAAGGTCACCGACCCCAAGTTTGGTGAGGTGGTGGCGCTGGTGTACGAGGATGACTTCCTCGGCGCAAGTGTCCAGAGCATCTGCCAAGCCGTTCTGCCCAAGTACTGGCAGCCCCGCCGCTATCTCCCGGTTGCCCATATTCTGATGACCGAGACGGGCAAGCCGCGCAGGGATATCAGCTTGTATCTTTAGAGATGAGAGGAGCCTCACCCCTGGGCTCTGTCATAACAAACCACAAATTTCACCAATTAAGCGAATCTATAATAATTCGCTTAATTGGTAAAAAACTTTGTTTTATTGATACCGAATTGTGAGGTTCAGCACTCCCTATAAAAGTCGAGAGCTTCCTGTATCTCCTCCTTGGTCGCCGTCTGGTTGATTATGATGTCGCCGATGCCGCCCAACAGGGTGAAGTTGATGGTAGTGCCAATGTTCTTCTTGTCATGAGTCATCAGCTCAAGCAGTTCGGGGTAGTCGTCGCAGGTAATCTCCATTTTGCCGTAGTGCTCCTTGATGAAAGCCACAGTCTGATGCATCACGTCGGTTGGGAAACCCGTCTTCAGCGCACTGAGATAGAGTTCGCACACGATGCCCCATGCCACGGCATAACCGTGGAGCACAGGCGTGCGGCGCATGGCAAACGACTCGTAGGCATGGCCGATGGTGTGGCCGAGGTTGAGCGCCTTGCGTATGCCTCGCTCGGTAGGGTCTTTGGTCACGATGCGCTGCTTTACCGCCACCGACTCAGCCACCATCCTCTGCAACTGGCTCAGGTCGGGACGCTCGATGTCGAAGCCCACAAGCTCTGCCCACATTGCGCGAGTGTTGATAAGTCCGTGCTTCAGCATCTCGGCATAACCCGAAAGCATGTTCTCTCGGTCCATCGTCTCAAGAAAAACCGTGTCGAGAATCACGCTTTGGGCATTGTTGAACACGCCAATCTCGTTTTTAAGGCCGTTGAAGTTGATGCCCGTCTTTCCTCCCACCGATGCATCGACCATGGAGAGCAGGGTGGTGGGTATGTTGATGAACTGGATGCCCCGCTTGAAGGCAGATGCGGCAAATCCGCCCAGGTCGGTAATCATTCCGCCGCCCAGGTTGACCATCAGTGAGTGGCGGGTAGCGCCCATGCGTCCCAGTTCGCTCCAGACGTGGGCAATCGACTCCAGGGTCTTGTTGTTGTCGGTGGCTCCGATAACAATCTTCTGTGCGCCCTTCATGCACTCGAAGTGCTCTATGAGCGGTAGGCACACCTTGTCTGTCGTCTCATCGACAAGCACGAAAAGCCTGTCATGTTTGCACTCTGCAATGGCCTCGGCGAGCGAAGCGTGCAGTTCCCTTGATATGATAACCTTTTGCTTTTCCATATTTCTGTGATGCAAAGGTATAAAAAAATGGGTTATTAGGATGAAAAATGCAGAATAATTGTCGAAAGTACAATAATTTTTCGTTCCCGATTAAACTTTTCTTGTTCTGTTTCGTCTTAGATTAAGACAAATCAAAGTTTCAGGAAATAAATGAAAAGACTTCTAATTTTGTTTGCCGTGACAATGGCAACGCTTTCTGTTTGTGCCCAAAGAAAGGTAACGGGTACAGTTGTTGATAATGATACGAAGGAAGCCATGGTGATGACCACCGTAAGACTGCTCAAGAGCGACAGCTCGCTGGTGAAGGGTGTCGTTACCTCTGAGACTGGTGCCTTCTCTGTTCAGGCTCCGTCGAAGGGCAACTATATCCTGCGCATAACGAGTGTTGGATATAAGGATGTTTTCCGCAACGTGACTATCGAGAACAAGAAAGATGTTGCATTAGGTGCTATTGCCATGAAGTCAGACGCTATAATGCTTGAAGGTGCCACCGTGACAAAGAACCTTACCAAAGTGACGGTCAAGGCAGATACCTTTATATATAATGCAGGTGCCTATCGTACACCGGAAGGCTCGGTAGTCGAGGAACTGGTGAAGCGCTTGCCAGGTGCACAGGTCGATGACAACGGAAAGATAACCATCAACGGAAAGGAAGTGAAGAAGATTCTCGTGGATGGCAAGGAGTTCATGACCGGTGACACAAAGACAGCCATGAAGAACCTGCCAACGTCTATCATCGAAAAGATTAAGGCCTACGACGAGAAGAGTGACCTGGCACGCGTCTCTGGCATCGACGACGGCAACGAACAGACGGTGCTCGACTTCGGCATCAAGCGCGGCATGAATCGCGGATTCCTGTCAAACTTCTACGGCGGCATTGGTACGGAAGACCGCTACACTGGTCGTGCCTTCGTGGGAAGCTTCAACAGCGACCTGAAGATAATGGGTATGGGCAATGCCAACAACGTGAACGACCGTGGCTTCGGCGGAGGACGCGGACGATTCGGCGGAGGAGGTGCCGGTTTGCAGGCAAGCAAGATGGCTGGCGTGAACGTGAACTATGACACCAAGAAACTGAAGCTGAGCGGAAGCATACGCTGGAACCATAGCGACGGTGACACCTACTCACGTTCTTCATCAGAAAACTTCGTAAGTACCGTGGGATCTTTCTCTAACAACGTAAACAATAACTATTCGCGCGGCAACAGCTGGAACGGACAGATGCGCCTGGAGTGGATGCCCGACACGATGACCAATATCATGTTCCGTCCGTCGTTCAGCTATTCTACCAATGACGGAAGAGGCAAGAGCGCTTCTTCATCGTTCAACCAAGACCCTTATCTCTACGTTACCGACCCGCTGAACCTCTCGCTCACAGAACTGACTATGCTCAGAGACGACTCGGTGATAATAAACAGCCGCTCAAACCGCTCGCTCAATTATAGCGAGAACAAGAACTTCGGCGGTATGTTCCAGTTTAACCGTCGTCTGGGCAACAACGGACGCAACCTCACCTTGCGCGCAGATGCCAACTATAGCGAGGGCGAGAACAAGAGCTCATCAACCAACGACGTTACTCTCTATCAACTCATGAACTATCTCGGTACGGGCGACTCTACATATCAGACAAACAGATTCAACCTCACCCCAACAAAGAACTGGAACTATAGTGCACGCTTTACATATAGCGAACCTATATTGCCGGCCACATTCCTCCAGTTCAGTTATCAGTTCAGATACCAGCTGACAAAGAGCGACCGCTCGACATACGATTTCAGTAACCCGCCATACAATTTCGACTTCGGTACCTGGAATCCAACATACCGCAACTGGGACGACTACTTCTCATATATTACAGGCGACTACAACGACTACCGCGACGAAAAACTGAGCCGTTTCTCTAAGTACGAAAACTACATACACGAGATAGAACTCATGTTGCGCGTCATACGTCCTGCATACAACTTCAACGTGGGTGTGAACGTGATTCCGCAGAAGAACGACTTCACATATCGCTATCAGAACATAGATACCGTTACGTCGAGAAACATCACGAACATCACGCCAACTGCCAACTTCCGTTGGAAGATTTCAAACGTGAGTCAGTTGCGATTTACATACCGCGGTAACACAGGCCATCCGAGCATGACCGACCTGTTGCCAATTACCGACAATAGCGACCCGCTGAACATCTCTACCGGTAATCCGGGATTGAAACCTTCGTTCACAAACAACATGAACCTGCGCTATAACAACTATTGGGAGCGATACATGACGAGCCTCTATGCCTTCGTCAACTTCAGCACCACATCGAACAGCGTGGCTCGCAAGGTGACCTACAACCCTGAGACGGGCGGACGCCTGACTCGTCCAGAAAACATCAACGGCAACTGGAACATTAGCGGTAACTTCACCCTGAATACGGCTCTCGACACGCTGAGCACATTCAACGTGAACACATCTACCGACATCAGATATGCCAACAACGTGGGTTATGTAAGCCTGAACCGAAATTCTGACTCGCAGAAGAACTACACCCGCGACCTCTCTATCTCTGAGCGTCTAGGCGGTAGCTACCGCAACGAGTGGATAGAGTTTGAAGTAGCTGGTTCGGTGAGATACAACCATGCCGAGAACGAGTTGCAGCCAAATGCCAACCTCGACACATGGATGTACACCTACGGTTTTAATACACGCATCGACATGCCTTGGGGCACACAGCTCGCTACCGACCTGAACATGAACAGCCGTAGAGGATTCAGCGACGAGTCGGTAAACACCAACGAACTGATTTGGAACGTTCAAGTGAGCCAGCACTTCTTGAAAAAGACCCTCTCCGTGAGTCTTCAGTTCCACGACCTCTTGCGCGAATTGTCTAACTTCAGCCGTAACATCAGTGCTATGGGACGTACCGATACATGGAACAACTCTATAAACAGCTATGCCATGCTCACGGTGAACTATCGCCTTAACATATTCGGCGGCCGACAGGCGCGCGAGGGAATGCAGGAGGGCGGTCCTGGCATGCGCGGCGGACGTGGAGGACGTGGAGGTTTCGGCGGCGGTGGCATGCGTGGCGGCGGTTTCGGCGGACCTCGATTCTAAAAGATAATACTAAAACTAAACTTCTAAAATAGTTGCTTCTGGCTGTGCCTGATATTCGGGTGCAGCCAGTTTTTTTATAAGGGGGATTTTTATGAGGGAGATAGAGGAAGGTAGAAGGAGGTAGAGGGAGATAGAGGACAATAGAATGGGGAGGGATTTATAATGGAGATAGAAGAAGGTAGAGGGAGATAAAGGACAATAGAATGGGGAGGGATTTATAATGGAGATAGAAGAAGGTAGAGGAAAATAAAGGACAATAGAATGGTGAAGTGGATTTATAAGGAGATAAAGGAAATAAAAAAGAGATAGAAGAAGATACGCCGTAAAGATAAAAGACACGTGTTGCTTTTCTGTTGCAAAAGCTATAGTCCTCTATCTTCCTCTATCTCCCTCTATCTTCTTTTTTTATTCAGCTTCCTCAGCCTTTTCTGCTTCCTCTTCCTGCTCAAACTCAGTTATTCCGGCGTTAACCAGAATGTTGTACCACTGGATGAGCTTCTTGATGTCGCTGTTGTGAACGCGCTCGCGGTCGAAGTCGGGAAGCACCTTGCCGAAATATTCGCGAAGCTCGTCGCCGCTTGCCTTCTTGTAGTCGATGCTTGCCACCTTGCCCTCCTCAAGAGTCTTGAGGTTGTTGAGCACCTTGCTCAGAGGCACATCCTCTGTTTCTGTAAACATAGCTATGTCGGCGAGTGATGTTATTCTGTCAGTGCCGAAAGCAGGTATGCGGCGATGTGTCTCATCGAGAGTTTCTACGATAAGGCTGTTTGTTGCTCTTGAAATAAGTTTGTAAAGTCCCGGTTTGCCCGAGATTGCTAAAATTGTCTGTAACATGTCTATAATTTATTAATTAATTTATCTATTTGTTGGTTCACATCATGTGTCCCGTCGTTTATTATCTCGTAGTGGGCACGCCTCCTCACCTCCTCCTGAGGCCATTGGCGCGCTATCCATTCTTTGGCCTTCTCTTGGCTGATGCCGTCGCGCTTGGTTATGCGCTCTATCCTGACGTCCTCAGGGGCGGTAACGACAATAACCCTGTCAACCAGTTTGTCGAAACCCGACTCGAAGAGTATGGCACATTCCATCCACTGGGCGCCACTCTGCTTGAAGTCTTCTGCCACGGCAGGGTGTACGATGGCGTCGATGGCGTGGGCGTTAGTTTCCGATTGAAGTAGGAACTGAGCCACCACGGCCTTGTTCAGTTGTCCCTCGCTGGTGTAAGTGTCTTTGCCGATGAGTGCCGTTAGCCGTTGGTGCAACTCGTTAGACGAGCGCATCAATCGCTTGGCCGCGCTATCGCAATCATACACCTCGATGCCCCGCTCGGCAAGCAACTTGCACACATAGCTCTTTCCGCTACCAATGCCGCCTGTGATACCTATTTTCATTGTTCTTCAGATTCCGTGCTTGCTACAGTAGTAGTGTCTTCTGTTATTTCAGCCTCGTCTTCTATGAGATAGTCAACCTTACTTACCGATAGCGATGTGCGTGATATGCCCTTTGGTGCTTTCGCCAGGCTTATAGTGCACTTGTCCGGGTGCAGGGCGGCTATTTCGTTAAAGTCGGCAACAACAGAGAAATCAGATGGTTTTATCTCTTTATATCTGTTTACGCCAGTTATGAAATGCACGGAAACCTTTGCCGGAAATGTACGTAAGGTTTTACCTTTTGGCAGGTTGATGGCTTTTACCGGAATGTTGTCGAAACTCTCTTCGGTCAGAATGTCGGTCAAGAATTTAATCGTAACCTTATCGGGAACGGTTTTGAAGTCCTTGTCGTTCTGTAAGTTAGCGGTTACGACGAGCGAGTCGCGGAAATCGGATCTGTTGAGTGGCATGGTGCCGATGTTTATTATGCTGTCAAGCTTTTCTTCTTGTGCATACACATCAACGCTATCAGGATAATATAGCACCTCTGAAATGAAATATGGCAGCTCTGGAGTTACCTGACCAGTCCATTTTACTGGTACGCGCTTCGATTTGCCGTTGCTATAGTAAAACTCAATAAGTTCGGTCTTTATCTCCGTAATGCTGGTAGAGGCGGGCAGGTTGGCGGTAATAAGCTTTTGTAGTTCGGCAACCGTCACCATTCCATATCCGTCGCGTTTTATGTACTCTCTGAATCTGAGCTTGATGGTTTGCATGCGGTTACTGAACTTATATCCGGCAAGAACCAATCCTTTATCTCGCAAAACAACGACTATGGTGTCAGCCTCGTTGGACGTCAGCACGACATTGTCGGGTATGTTGACAATGCGCACAGGTATTCTGACCTCTTTCTCCAATGTCTCGTTGAGAGCCATCAATAGCCAGAATATTCCCGACAGAGCCAGGAAAAACATAAAAACAAGAAATTCCTTGTTCGTTTTACTGAACAAGAAATTTCTTATCGTCTGTGCTATGCCTTTATAGTCTTTCACCTGTTTTGTGCCAGTCTTAGTTGTCGAGATTTTACTCTCAACTCCCAACTCCTAACTCTTTACTCTTAACTCCTAACTCTTAACTCCTAACTCCCAATTACTTTCCCTGTACAGGAGTGCTAGCCATATCCTTGAACACGTAGCCCTTGTCAACACGGATAACTACGCCCTTGGCAACTTCAACCTCAACGATACCAGCAGCCAGGTCAATCTTCTTTACAGTTCCGTAAACGCCGCCACCAGTAACTACCTGTGTACCTTCGGCAAGAGAGTTCTGGAACTTCTGGATCTCCTTCTGGCGCTTCTGCTGAGGGCGGATCATAAAGAACCACATGATGGCAAAGAGAACTACCATCATGATAATCATGCTAGTCATACTACCGCCACCCTGGGCAGCTTGTGCTGATAAGAATAATTCTGTCATTTTGTTGTCTTGTTTAAATTATTTTGTAAGTTTTTTATTTGTTCAATCTTGTTCGCGGCTCGTCCATTCGCTTGAGCATCTTGCCAGTGCTGATCAAGTGGCGTGCTATGGCATCGAGCATTCCGTTTATATATCCTGCGCTCTTAGGAGTGCTGTATAGCTTTGCCAAATCAACATATTCGTTGATGGTAACGTTGACAGGTATGCTTGGGAAGGTCAACATCTCGGCAATGGCAATCTGCATTATTACCACATCCATATATGCCAGACGGTTGAAGTCCCAATTGCGTGAAGCCTCGCTCATAAGCCTCTGATAGTCGTTGGCGTTGAGTATTGTGGCTCTGAACAACCTGCGTGCGAAATCCTTGTCCTCCTCGTTGTCGTATTCCGGAAGCAGTTCCTGTTTAACGCCATTGCTCTCTTCAAAGCGCTTGATAGTCTTCAGTACGAAGGTGTCAACAATCTCCTTGTCGTAATTCCAGTAGAGGCTCATCTCCTCAAGTATGGCATCAAGGTCGTCGTTGTTTTGAATAAGCGCCTTGTATAATTTTCTCCACAATTCCCTGTCGTCATTATATGAGTCTTCGCTCGATGCTATGTAGTCGGCATATATCTGGCTCTCAGTAATCTGTAGATATAGTTTCTTTATAAACTCAGGTTCATCGCTCCATGTCTTCTTCTGTGTCTGAATAAACTCGTTTAGCATTCTGTTTTCAGCCAGTTGCATGGCAAACCTGTTGTATGCGAATTTTGTTGAGGGAGTTTCTGTGCCCTCTCTTCTTGCTCTTGATTGTGCTACTTCTAGGTGTCGCTGTGCTTCTTTTGAAACAGCAGCCATCAATGAAAGTAAATGGTTGTAAAGGTCGTAGGCTTTTGACAAGCTGAAGAATAGCTCTTTTTCTGCAGAGTCAATATTCTTGCTGCCGTTCTGATAGTAGGCATAGGTTAACTGAACTACCTTGTTTCTTATTAAATCTCTGTTTATCATACGATGTCTTTGTTACGATTCACTAATCTTAATTAACAATGTAATGGCATTGCCTTTCGTTTGCAAATTTAGATAAAAATCCTATAAGGTGCAAGAAAAAAAGTAAATTATTGAGTTTTTTTTGGTAATACTTGCGTATTTAAATAAAAACGAGTACCTTTGCACCGCTTTTTCAAGCACATCGATTTTTTTTCGTGTGATGGTGAATTAGGCAAAAGTAAAATTTAAACTTAATTTAGAGTAACACATTTATTAATTATGAGAGAAATTAGCGTATCAGGTAAGAAGCGTGCCGAGATCGGCAAGAAGGCTTCTAAGCTCCAGCGTAAGGAGGGTTTAATCCCATGTAACCTCTATGGTGAGAAGAAAGGTGAGAACGGTTTGCCAGAGGCATTTGCATTCGTAGCTCCATTCAGCGAGCTTCGCAAGGCTGTTTACACTCCACACATCTATGTTGTAAACCTTAATATTGACGGTGTTGAGCACAAGGCAGTTCTGAAGGAACTTCAGTTCCACCCAACAACAGACGCTCTGCTCCATGTTGACTTCTATGAGGTAAACGAGACAAAGCCAATCACAATTGGTATTCCAGTTAAGCTCAACGGTCTTGCACAGGGTGTTCGCGATGGTGGTCGTATCAACCTCTCTATCCGTAAGATCAACGTTACAGCTCCGTACAAGAATATTCCAGAAGTTCTCGATATCGACGTTACAAACCTTCAGCTTGGCAAGAGCATCAAGGTTGCTGATCTGAGCTTCGAGGGTCTCGAAATCGCTACACCAGCAGAGGTTGTTGTATGCTCTGTTAAGGCTACACGTGCTTCTCGTTCTGCTGCAGCTCAGGCTGATAAGTAATTCAGGGAATGGACAAATACTTAATTGTGGGACTTGGAAATGTCGGCGACGAGTACGACAAGACCAGGCACAATGCAGGATTTATGGTATTGGACGCTTTTGCTAAGGCGTCCAATATTGTTTTTGAGGACAAGCGTTACGGCTTTGTGGCAGAGACGAGCGTCAAGGGGCGCAAACTGATTCTGCTCAAGCCGAGCACGTTTATGAACCTCAGCGGCAACGCTGTGCGCTATTGGTTGAACAAGGAGAATATCGACGTGAACCGTATGCTCGTCATCGTTGACGACCTAGCCTTGCCTCTCGGCACCCTTCGTCTGAAACCCTCAGGCAGCAATGCCGGTCATAATGGCCTTGGCAACATCCAGTCGGTGCTTGGCACAGAGCAGTATTGTCGTCTTCGCGTTGGCATCGGCAACGATTTCCCTCGCGGAATGCAGGTACAATGGGTGCTCGGAAAGTTTGACGATGAAGACATGAAGGTGCTCGAACCTAAGATTGAAACGGCTTGCGAGATAATAAAGAGTTTCGTGCTTGCGGGTGTAAACCTTACAATGAACGCATATAACAAGAAGAAATAATGGCAAACGAGGCGAGAGTTGACAAATGGCTGTGGGCAGCACGCATATTCAAGACACGCTCTATAGCAGCTGATGCTTGCAAGAACGGACGTGTTACCAAGAACGGCGTGAACATAAAACCCTCACATATTGTGAAGGTTGGGGAAACCATATGCGTGAGAAAACCGCCAATCACCTATTCGTTTAAGATTCTCGATGCCATAGAGCAGCGTGTGGGTGCTAAACTGATACCCGGGGTATATGAGAATGTTACCACTCCCGACCAGTACGAACTGCTAGAGATGAACCGAATAAGCGGATTTGTCGATCGTGCTCGTGGAACTGGCCGTCCAACTAAAAAGGAGCGCCGTTCGCTCGATGCTTTCATCGGTCCTTCGCTCGAGGGATTTGATGATTGGGA
Organism: Prevotella sp.; assembly: GCA_017410365.1. Taxonomy (GTDB): domain Bacteria; phylum Bacteroidota; class Bacteroidia; order Bacteroidales; family Bacteroidaceae; genus Prevotella. The sequence continues at coordinate 29,837 of JAFQQY010000009.1, read as the reverse complement.
AGATTGGGAGTAGGAGCCTCCTCCTGTCCTCCCCGAGGGGAGGGATGCAAGAAGTTAATGAAGTTAAAGAAGTTATCGCTTCGCTGAGAAGTTAAAGCCAATAGCGTGTCATGCATACGTCTGCACTCCTACACTCCTGCACTCCTACACTCCTGCACTCCTATACTCCTTAACAGAACAAATACATTTAAGCAAAAACTAAAAAATACAATTATGAAAGGATTTAAGAATTTATTGCTGGCTATAGCCACATTGCCGTTTATGGCATCATGTCTTGATTCACCAGATAGTTTTTCACAATCTGGCTTTGCCAATGTTAGTTGCGACTATGGATATGCCAATACAACTAAGGGCTTTGCCGGACTTTATAGCCTTGGCGGCAACTGGCAGATTAGTCAGAACTCAGGCGGTGACTGGTGCAAGCTCGACCGTATGAGCGGTTCTGCTAATATGTTCTATAAGATAGGCATTACTTTCGAGCCAAACACCACCGATACCGTGCGTGCCGTTCGCTTTGTGGCGCGCGACGTAGAGGACGACGGTATGGCATCGTTCATCGTTTATCAGTTTGCTACCCGTGGCGATGGCAGTTTGGGCAGCTCTCCACTGGTAAAGGCCATTAAAGGCGACGACGGAAGTCTTGTAGAACTGGAGTACGACGGTGTTTGTCGTCCTACCAGCCTTGTTATGTCTAAGAACTCAGAAGTACTTCACGATATGACACTTTCTTACTTTGAGTCAGATTCAACGATTGCCGTTAAGACAGGCCGCGGTTATATGTCTTCAAAATATAACATCGGCTATATGCCAAAGGATATTCTCGCATCAACGGCAGACACTATCTCGGGAAAGTTTACCGACAACCTCGGCTATTGCGTGTTCTACCTTATGGAGAAGATGCACCTGAAAGGCTACAAGGCAATGTCGCTTCTCTATAGTGAGCAGCAGGCAGCTTTCGAGGTGCCATATCTTGATTGGGAGCACAAAGCCGATAGCTTGAAGTATATCGCTAAGGATGGCAGCGGAAAGACGCTCGTTAGCGAAAGCCTTGGCTTGGAGTATAGCGACAACAGCAATCGCCGTCAGTCGGTAGATGCCAACCAGTTGCTTCTGGGTATAGAGAACTGCAGTCCTTACGCTTTGCTCGGTCTTTACCGCAACACACGTATCAGTCGCATCATATCAACAGCTAAGTCGGCTGCCGGCAACTATTCTGTTGCAACAACCCTCAATGCCGACAAGAGTGTTGCAACAATGGCTGTGACAGATAAGAATGGGGAGACAGTAAACTACACCTTCGAGTATTACCGGTAAGATGACAAACATAGCAATCTTCGTTTCAGGAAGCGGAACCAACTGCGAGAATATCATCCGCTATTTTGCAGATAACAACGATATTAATGTGGCACTTGTTCTGAGCAACAAGGCAGATGCTTACGCTTTGGTAAGGGCGGAACGTCTGGGTGTGCCGACAATTGTCGTTAATCGTGAAAGTTTTAACAATCAGACCTATATGATGGATTTGATGCAACAGTATGCCATCGATTTCATTGTGCTTGCTGGTTTCCTTATGATGGTTCCGCCGTTCTTGGTCGAGCACTATGACCGTCGCCTGGTGAACATTCACCCAGCTTTGTTGCCAAAGTATGGTGGCAAGGGAATGTACGGCCATCATATCCATGAGGCTGTGCGCCGCAACAACGAGACGGAGACGGGTATCACCATTCACTATGTAAGTAATGTGTGCGATTCGGGCGAGATAATCTTTCAGGCAAAGACACCAGTCGCTCCTACTGATACTCCCGAGGATATTGCAGCAAACATCCATTTGCTTGAGCAAAAGCATTTCCCTGTTGTAATAGAGAAGGTGGTTAACCTCCCCTAACCCCTCCGAAGGAGGTGAACTCCTTCACTCCTTAAAAATATATTTTAAACAATATGTATTTAAATATTTTATATATAGTAATCGGTATCGTTGTAGTGCTATGGGGAGCCGATCGCCTCACAGAGGGGGCGGCATCGCTTGCTCGTAGAATGAGAGTGCCTGAGATTGTAATCGGTCTTACAATCGTAGCAGCAGGCACATCAGCACCGGAACTGTTTGTAAGTCTCATGTCAGCACTTCAAGGCACGCCCGACATGGCGGTGGGAAACGTTGTAGGTAGCAATATCTTCAATACCATGCTCATAGTTGGTTGTGCTGCCATGGTATCTCCGATGGTTATCACTAAGACAACCGTGCAAAAGGATATCCCTTTTGCCGTCTTTGCTTCGATGCTCCTTATGGCATTGTGTGCCGACGGGTTCGATTCTTTCAGTTTCTCAGGCAACGAGATAAACCGCATCGACGGCATTCTGTTGCTCATAGGATTTGCTATCTTCATGACCTATACTTTGCGTGTGGCGAAGAAGGGAGCGGCAGCAGAACAATCCGTGGCGGAATCGGCATCAGAAGTGAACGTCTGGAAGTGTATCTTCTTCATCGCTTTAGGTTTGGCTTGCCTTGTGTTTGGCAGTAATCTCTTTGTAGGTTCGGCATCAGAAGTAGCATCCTCTTTGGGCGTTAGCGATGGCGTCATCGGTCTTACCATTGTTGCCGGCGGAACATCACTGCCTGAGTTGGCAACGAGCGTTGTGGCTGCCCGCAAGGGTCAGTCGGCCATTGCTATCGGCAACGTAATCGGTAGCAACGTGTTCAACATCCTTGCCATTCTTGGTCTTACGGCAGTCATCAGTCCTATGGCTATTAGTGGCATCACTATGGTTGACATATCAATGTTGCTTGTCAGCATCCTGCTTGTGTGGATGTTCTCTTTCACCCGCTACACCGTTGCGCGTTGGGAGGGAGCTGTTCTCACACTCGGTTTCTTCGGCTACATGGCATGGTTGCTGTACAACATTTAGTAATTCCTTTTTTGGAAAAATAAAAAACAGGGATGTAGCGCCAGTTGGTTACATCCCTGTCTTCTTTTTATCTGTACCTTATAGATTCAGATTGGACTTGCTTTATTATCACAAGGTTCTTTTCTTCTGTCAGACTTTTAGAACTTTGTTGTATGACTGGAAATAAAGCTAAAACAGTTCATCGTTCCACAACATTTTAAGGAAGTCATGTACATATATAAGTTCTATATCGTCCTCTTTGCGATTGATTCTGTCTAACGAAACGATAATCTTTCGGCAGTCAGGATAATCGTCTCCAAACGATTTAAGTCCTTTCATGTGTCGCTTAGCTATTTCATCGGCAGATTTTATTTCAATGGCCAACTTTGCGTTCCCAATCACCACGTCCACCTCAACTCCTGTATGTGTCCTCCAATAAGATAGTTGTTCTTCCTTGTGGTTATATCCGATATATGCAATGAGTTCCATTATGATAAAATGCTCGAAAGCATGTCCATACTCAGGTGTGCCACGCAGCAGAGCATCCCTATGAAGCAAATGGTTTGTCAGTCCCACATCAAAGAAAAAGAACCTTGGAGCCTGAACGAGTCTTCGTTTCATTACCTTTGTATAGGCGGGAATCATATATCCGACTAAGGTGTCTTCAAGTATTCCGAAATACGACTTTATCGTTTGTGCGCTCACCCCGCATTCTGATGCTATATTTGCATAGTTTACGATTTCCCCGTTTGTCAACGCCGCTATTTCCAGAAATCTATGAAAACCAGTTAAGTTGCGTGCCAGCGCCTCTTCCTGTATTTCCTCTTTCAGGTAAACGTCAACGTATGCAGCCAACAGACGCTTTGGGTTCTTTGCAAGATAATGTGTGGGCAGCAGTCCGTATGTCAGCGCTCTGTCTAGGTCGAAATCGGTTATCTCGTTGCTGGTCAGTGGATAGAAATAGCATGGATATGCTCTGCCTCCCAATGTGTTGTACCCCTTTCTTTTTAGTTTCCTGGCGCTCGAACCGCACAAAACGAATATAATGTCTTTTTCAGAGATTAACCTGTGCACCTCATTCAGCAGTTCTGGAACTTCTGGTATCTCATCAATTACCACAATAATGTTACTCTCCTTATCCTTTAACATCTCGTAAAGGAGGCTCGGGCGCCGCTTAAAACGCATCCGAAGTTCAGAGTCCAGTAAATCAATGAATACAGATTTGGGAAATTCTTTTCTTAGAATGGTACTTTTCCCTGTCTGTCTGGCTCCAAAAAGGAATAACGACGATTCCGTTTCTTTGTTTAGTTGTAGGTATCTTGAATACATTTTATAGTCCTTTTGATGCTGTTCTACTTACGATTTTCAATGAAAAACGTAAACGCTACTTACGATTTTCAATGAAAATATGCGGCAAAGATACACTATTTTGTTCAAATATCCTACAATTCCCAATCCTTTTTTACGGTTAAAAGTAGTTAAATATGAAGCACTTACTTCATCACCACTGAGTATAATGTTGACTCTTTTGTCAATCATGTTGTAATAAAGGCATCAGTTCTTTTTCAAAAATACTGCGTTCAACAATCCTGTAGTGAGGATTATACGCCTTGCGATATGCTTCAGAATGACTGGTGGCATACTTCCCTTTAGCTATAATGCTGTCAAGAAAGAGTTTTTCACGCTCGTAGTCGGGCAGTTTAAGATTCATGTCCTCAATGGTATCAATAATCTTGTGCCAGCGACGTGCCAATCTGCCAACCGAAGGTCGTTTCCTGGCATTTGCGCTACGAACGAAAGCATCGAGCAATACGTCTGTCGTAATCCTGTTTTCCAAGACGGCACGCAAACTAACCCGAACATATCGTCCATCCACGCCACAATATTCATAATACCAAGGCTGCAACTCGTTCAGATTCACTGTTGCCAGTTCCTTCATGAGATACGATCTCGCCTTTTCGCTGTCAGGCACAAGATGTTCTGCCCCCATATAATCTTGGAAGCATGACTTGTATATGTCGAGCAAATGAGATTCGGGATATGTTGTCATTTGTCGGGTGACAAAATCCTCAATGCTCTGTGCCATGGCATTGATGTGCAAAAGCAGGAAAGAGAAAATGAGTAGTTTCTTCTTCATTACAGACATTCGTTTCATCTTAGCAAAAATTTGGTGTTTATGCAAAGGTACAAAAATACTAGTAATATCTGTACTTTAGAAGTATATTTTTTCGCAACCTCTCCCGTCCTCTCCTTGCCGTAAGGAGAGGCTCCACCTCTCTCCTAAATCCAGGCCTCACCCCCAGCCCCTCTCCATAATGAGAGGGTAGCTATGCTCATGAGCGAGGACTTAACCGCTCCTCCTCGTCGCTCTTACACCAAGGTAGGCGGGGCATCAAAGCCCTCGCCTGATTGTTTTATTCCGCAGGCCTTTTGTGCTTCTGTCCTTCTGTCTTAAAAACTTATGTCTCCTATGTCTAAGAATATGTCTTTATGTAAAACAAAAAAATCGTTTAATTAGCGAAATTAGTGGTTTAAAATAATCTGTCTTTATGTCATAAAAGAAGCTATTTTTTCGCAACCTCTCCCGTCCTCTCCTTGCCGTAAAAATTGAAGGATTGAAAAATTGAAGGATTATGTATTTATGTCTTGAAAATGATATAGGCAAAACAGAGAAGTGCCAGATCTCACAACAAGAAATGCCAGATCTCTCATCGAGAAATGCCTGTTCTCTTAGCGTGATCTGGCATTTCTCTATTTTCTTGTTCGGGTCAGAAGAAAATGTCAATGTGATTTTTTGCTTGTATGTGACATTGCTTTCCATTTTATTTGTTGTATATAAAATTTTTTCTTACCTTTGTTGCGATTCTTGAGGTCTGTGAAGCATATCTCTACTTTCCGAAAGAGTCACGACATTTTAGAAGGCGTTTACTAAGCGCTTTGTTCTTGGCAGATTGGAACTTCGCAACTCCTATAAATAGTCATGAACATTGCAACGGTAGATGCCCCTTGGTGTGTTTATACACAAACCTGTTTTAATTCATTATCATTAGTGGATTAGATAGGTTGTATATACATGTCCTCGTGGGATCTTTGCGTTGTTCGTTCGACTATTTAGGGCAATGCGAAGGCCTCAATATGCGAGACGAGCTAAAGTATAGTTCCCACGTTTTTTATTTGCCGATGATAATCTGTTAATCTTTTAAAGCTGAATCAGGGAGCAATAGGCGATGTTAAAGAGTATGAGAATTACTAGAAAGTTATTATTGTTAATGGCTTTACTTGCAGTTTGCATTATTTCTGTGGCTCAGGAGAAAGATGACTTACAGGAGTTTATTAATAGTGCTAACTCTGGTGCCTTGACGCGTGCGGACAATGTGACATTAGTTGATTTGTCGCTATTTTCATCGACAACTCGAAAAACTACGTTGACAATTAGCACAGGAGGTAATTATTTGTTTGTTAATGGTACACTTGACCGTGATACTTCACTAAATGCACCCGTTATGTTAATAAGTGGTGGCAGCAGTGTTGATATAGGACAGAACACTCTTGTAACAGGAATGGGGCATATGAATGATGATATATCTTGTGAAATTATCAGACTTGAAGGAGGAACCTTGAATATATCCGAAGGAATAATAGAAGGTTCAGTTGGTTATAGGCATTATAATGATGTTAATATATATTTGGGTAATCCTCTGCAAGATCCTGCAGTAAGATTGACATCGAATGATGACAGATTTTATTTAGGCAATGGTATTATGTATGGATTATTCATTTGTGAGTCTAAAGGTGCTGAGGTGCGCTTTGATAATGGTAAGATAAGGGGTATGGGCCTTAGAGAAGATGATGAAACATCAATGGCGAGTGCCAATACGACAAGAGCTGCACCGCAAGGAAGTCGCTCTCCTATTATTAATACTTTTTCTAATGTATATATAAATCAGACAACTTCCAAGAATTATACATGGGGAGACCTCTCCATTGTTCTTCCTGGTGGTACAGAAACACAACCAACAGAAGATTTTGATCCTTTTCCGGTTGTATTACATTATAGTAGTGTTTTGCATTTACAAAACGAATATAAATACGGATTTAACTTTAACCTCTATGACAAAAAAGAAGGAGACATAGTTGCTGTTGGCGATGGATATACTATTACTCAGGAGGATGTAAAAAACATGAATACAACAGTATGGTACACTTCGGAAGATGGATATAAACAAGAGGAACGTAAAAGTTATCTTAAGCTTAAGGATAATAAGGTGTATTTAACATATAAATACACAATAGACAATGAGGATGACCTTCAGGCAAAATTAGATGAAATAGCTGAGAATGGTACTTTTACATATAATAATAGAGATACAATTGTAATTGCAGATGGTGGTATAGATATTAATAAGGGTTTGCATTTACGAAATAAATGTCATGCAGTATTGACAGGTGGTCCTTTACGCATTTCTCCTAAGAGTGGTGGTCATTATTGTATTAATATTAATTCAGGAGCTAGCTTAACTTTGAATGATATCACCGTTGATTTAATGGATAATGATTTTAGTCTTAATAGTGGTATTTTCTATATTTATGGTATTTTAGATATAGGAAGTAGATTTGGCGGAAATGTTAATTTTATAAATGTCCCTATCACTAAAGGAGAGTATGGAGAAAGTATTTTTTATGTAGGCAAAGGTGCACATTTGTATTTGTATAGTGGCCGTATAGAAACTCATAATTTAAGTGTTGTTAAGGCAATATCAACATCAATTGTTTATTTTAACGGTAGTGAAATAGAAAGTTCAGGTGTACCAACTATAGATGGTGATGCACGTATCTACTTAATGAGTGGAAAGGTTGCTGGATATAGTAAAGACAAGGGTATTATTGTAGCTGATAGTATCCATGTTACTACAGATAATTTTACTATTCAAGATATGGGGGGTGGTTCAGTCTTTTTTAGGGCATATACAGCGATGCTTGAGGGGAAATGCAAATTCGTGGGAAAATATAATAAAATCATTATATATAGGCAGGCTTTGATAAGAGGAGATTTGGACGTGCCAACAATATTTATTGATGTACCGGAGAAGTTTGGATCATTGGTTTTGCCTAATAAATTGTCATCAACAAACGGGTGGGAAATTGAAACTTCAGATTGGAGCAAAATGCCAATGGACAAGTCTATCGTAAAAGGTGAAGGATATGTATTGACACAGCAAGACTTTGAGAAGATAAAATTCCTAAATCTCCCAGAAAACATAGAAGCGTATCTTGACGAGACTGATAATTCAGTAAAACTGCGTCAAAAAGCGAGTGCAGATGATTTGCAGGATTTCATCAATGAGCAGTCTGGAAATGTCATAACTGTGGATTTGTCAAAGTTTTCAGCTACAACACGTAACAAGACTCTTGAAATCAGAACAGGCAAATACTATAAGCTTGTAAATGGAACCTTGAAAAAAGCGGCAGACAGCACAGAACCGCTTATTACAATTAGTAATGGAAGTTCAGTCGAAATAGGTTCAATTGATAATAGCAATGACACAAGGGCCTGGGTTACGGCAAATGGTGTTATCAATGGTGTAGAGACAATTAGAATGGAAGGCGGTTCCCTTACTGTCCTCGGAGGCGTTTTGGATGGTGGTTATACATGGAACTCCGAAGATTATGACAATGCCGTTCTGATGACATCAGATGTAGATAGATTGATTTTAGCGAAGAAAGAGGGCGCTTTCGGCTGGGTCAGTGGTCCAATAGTGTGCAATGCTTCAAAAGCATATATTTCCATTGATTGCAATATGATGCACACGAATACGGCTGATTTTGGTACTGTCAAGAGTTTTTCTGACGTTATAGTTTCTGGAGACATGTGGATGCATATAGAATTATTAGGCAAGGCCAATGTCGTAAAGCTAACATCAGCATTGAAACGGTCAATGGAGATTAAAGCAATGGAAAGAACGTATGATGACACCATAATGGAAGGTTATGATTTTCAATTGTCTTCCGATCCTAATATAAAGAACTTTAAGTATATTGATTTTAAGGGCAATAAGGAGTATCAGTTAAGATTAGAAAACAATAAGGTTGTTCTTGGCATTGACGATCTACAAGATTTTATTGATAATCCGGGAGAAGGCAATGGGACAGGAACAGAAGATGATCCGATAAAGGGTAATATCGGTTGCGATGGTGTTGATGTCAATGATGACTTGAAATTCAAGGATGATCTTCAATATTTCATAACCGGCCAGCAGGCAGAGGATGCAGACTGCCAGGGTACCATTCGTCAGAATGAAGGTGATGTGACAATCCCTACGGGTTCAACGGTGACATACACATATTTATATCTCCATGGCTGTGGTTGCCAAAAGTATATATATGTCTATGGTACTTTGATAATCGACTATAACATCTATATTTACAATTACCTTCGCTTTATCTACCTTCGCCCCGGTGGACGCATAATCATACGTGGTTTGAATGGTGAAGTTGCAGATGAAATCTTTTATGTTGAAGGAGGAACCGTTGAATATCGTGGTGGCAATTCAGCAGGTGGCAAATATGGTTGGTGGAATAACGGCGGTACTGTATACATCTATGATGGCACAATAAAGGGCGGAACCTGCGGAGGCTATACAGGAGCCAATGGCGTTTCGTATATATATGGCGGAACGGTTGTTGGCGGTATTCATAATTATGGTACTACATACATTTATGGCGGTGTTATAACAGGTGGCTCGGGACATACCATATATAATTATCAAGGTGGTATTGTTTATGTTTATGGTGGCACTTGTGACGGACCTGGTACAATATGGAACCAAGGCACTATATACATCGATGGTTGCAATACAATAAATATAAACGAAATTCATGTTATTTTAGGCTGCCGCATATATATAATCAATAAGCTGACCTATCTATTGCGTTTGAACATAACGGTAGAAAATATCGTGCTGGATACTCCAATAATACTTGGTGGTAATGGTTATATACTGACAGCAGAGGACTGCAGTAATCTCCAAATTACTTTGCCAGAAGGATATGGTTGGAGATATGATGAAGCATCTTGTGGTATTGTCATTTACTCAACAAGTGGAATAGCAGATGTGAATACAGAGCATTCAACTGTAAATAGTTCATATGATGTATCTGGACGCAAGATCCGTTCTGGAAGTAAGGGCCTGAATATCCAACGTATGAAAGATGGTTCTGTAAGAAAGGTCATGAACCAATAAAAATAGTTTCGAGGCCAATTACAGGAGACGTTATTTTGTGATAATTAAACTTATTACAGTCCACTAAAATATGGACCCCTCTAAAAATAGGGCTGGCATCTAATGTTGATGTCAGCCCTTTTGGGGATTGTGTTTATGTCATAAGGAAGCTATTAAATCTCCCCTTGCAAGGGGAGGTACCTCACTGCAAAAGCCTTTTGTTACCTACCCAATCCATTCAAAAGCGGGAAATAGTATATGCCAGTGGAATAAAACAATCAGGCGAGGGCTTTGATGCCCCGCCTACCTTAATGTAAGAGCGACAGGAGGAGCGGTTAAGTCCTCGCTCATGAGTAAAGCTACCCTCTCATTACGGAGAGGGGCAGGGGGTGAGGCCTGGATTTAGGAGAGAGGTGGAGCCTCTCCTTACGGCAAGGAGAGGACGGGAGAGGTTGCGAAAAATATATACTTCTAAGGATTGTGCAAACCATTCTCAATATTACAATGAAAACAAAATAAAATAGTAATTTAATATTAAATATCAAATAAAAACGCTATCTTTGCGGTGTAAAATATGATACTACTATCACAAAAAGCACTGTAAATGATTTTTGAGCGTAAAAAATATTTAAATGAGCTTATTGCTGGACAAGGCAATGGACTTGTGAAGATTATAACAGGTGTTAGGCGATGCGGAAAGTCTTTTCTACTTTTCCACATTTGGCATAATTGGCTATTGGAACATGGGGTAGATGATAGTCATATAATTGAAATACAACTAGACGACTATCGAAATAGGAGATTGAGAAAACCAGATGCATTATTGGATTATATAGAGTCTAGAATGGTAAATGATGATAAACCATATTATATAGTACTGGATGAGGTGCAATTGGTAGAAGATTTTGTTGAAGTAATTCTAAGCTTGACACATATAAAGAATACAGATGTATATGTGTCTGGTTCCAATTCACGTTTTTTGTCAAGTGATGTAGTTACAGAATTCAGAGGCAGAGGAGATGAAATACGAATTTGGCCTTTAACCTTTGATGAATATTATAAGGGTATTGGCGGTGATATACACAAGGCATGGATAGATTATTATACATTTGGCGGATTACCTCAAGTAGCTCTGTTAGAAAAAGAAGACAAAAAAACTGATTACTTGCGTAATCTATATGAAACAACTTATCTCCGAGATGTAATAGAGCGAAATCATCTCCGCAACCCTGAAGGCATGAAGGAACTGATACGCGTTATTGCTTCCAGCATCGGCTCTTCTACAAATCCAACAAGAATAGCCAATACGTTTAGGTCTTCCCAAGGCATTGTTATTAAAAGAGATACGATAGGGCAATATATTGACTACTTAAAAGATTCTTTCCTCATAGAAGAATCCTTACGTTATGATGTTAAAGGCAGAAAATATATAGGAACAGAGACCAAGTATTATTTTGCAGATATTGGTATTCGTGCAGCTATACTTAACTATCGCCAACAAGAAGAAACTCATATTATGGAAAACATCATATACAATGAACTCCGTAGTCGCGGATATAATGTAGATGTTGGAATGGTTGAAATAGGAGGTAAAGATGAAAATGGCAAGTTTGTCAGAAGGCAATTAGAAGTAGACTTTGTTGTCAACAGACCTCCATATAGAGTTTACATACAATCTGCTTTCAGAATGCCAACACCTGAAAAAGAACAACAGGAACAACGCTCATTATTATCTATAAACGACCATTTCCGTAAGATTGTGATAGTTGGCGATGAGATTCATCGAAAAGAGAATGAACTAGGAGTGCTAACTGTTGGATTATTAGATTTCCTTACAGATAAAGATTTGCTAGAACCTAGATAAACCAAATGCCATAAGGGGAATTTATGTTATTTCCGTCTTTATGCCATAAAAGGAAACTCCAGTTGAATAAAACAATCAGGCGAGGGCTTTGATGCCCCGCCTACCTTAGTGTAAGAGCGACAGGGAGGAGCGGTTAAGTCCTCGCTCATGAGGAGAGAGGATTTAGGAGAGAGGTGGAACCTCTCCTTACGGCAAGGAGAGGACGGGAGAGGTTGCGAAAAAATATATACTTATATAGCTGGATGACACCTCGTGATACCTTGTGATACCTCAAAACCAAGGTATCACACATTAAATATCTGTCTCTTAGCAAATTACCACCAGATCGTGATACCTTAGGCAAAAAATCCCCAAATTATTTTCTTTCTCCAAATTTTTAAAATCACAATTCTTCATACATCCTACATTTTAAAGGTTAACCAACTGACACGCTGTGCGTTAGATGCAGTGTATAAGAAAATTTTACCTACATTTTTGGGCGCATTTTCAATGCTTTTAAGTAATTTTAAGAAATTTATTGCACGATGCAAGGTGAACAAGACATGCCATTTGTGCATCAAAACTGGTGCAGTTACGATTGCCAAATGGCCCATTTACGATTGCTAAACGGCCCCTTTAGGTATCGTAAGCCGCCGTTTTAGAACTCTGAAACGGCATTTTAGAACATTGAAGTGCCATTTGTGCCAGCAAATGAGTGAATAATTATTAAATATTCGCATTTTATGGTGGAATAAGAAAATAATGTGTATTTTTGCAGAAAAGATGCACTGATGCTTAGGTGTGTCGCAACAAATGATTAACACGATACTAATAAAAGAATACCTATGAAAAAGAAAATCCAGTTCAGTCTTGTCTATAGAGACATGTGGCAGTCGTCTGGTAAATACCAACCGCTGAAAGAACAGTTGGAGCGCATAGCCCCTGTAATTATAGATATGGGATGCTTCGCCCGCGTAGAAACCAATGGAGGTGCCTTTGAACAGGTGAACCTGATGGCAGGCGAAAATCCGAACGATGCCGTACGTGCATTCTGCAAACCATTTAACGAAGTGGGCATAAAGACCCACATGCTTGACCGTGGTCTTAATGCATTGAGAATGTATCCTGTGCCAGCCGACGTGCGCAAGCTGATGTATAAGGTGAAGCACGCGCAAGGCGTAGACATACCACGAATATTCTGTGGCTTGAACGACGTACGCAACATTATCCCTAGCATAAAATGGGCAGCCGAGGCAGGCATGACGCCACAGGCTTCGCTCTGCATAACCAACTCGCCCGTGCATACGGTGGAATATTATTCTGCCATTGCCGACCAGTTGATAGAAGCCGGAGCACCAGAAATCTGTCTGAAAGATATGGCGGGAATCGGTCAGCCGGCAATGCTCGGTGCGCTCACACGCTCAATAAAGGAGAAGCATCCCGATGTTATCATACAGTATCACGGCCATAGCGGCCCAGGTCTGTCGATGGCTTCAATACTTGAAGTGTGCAACAACGGTGCCGATATCATAGACACCGCGATAGAACCGCTGAGCTGGGGCAAGGTGCATCCAGACATCATCTCTGTGCAGAGCATGCTCAAGAACGAGGGCTTCGATGTGCCAGAGATTAATATGGCAGCATATATGAAGGCCCGCTCAATGACTCAGGAGTTTATAGACGACTGGCTGGGCGCATTTATCGACCCTACAAACAAGCACATGTCGTCGCTATTGCTGGGCTGCGGACTGCCTGGCGGCATGATGGGTTCTATGATGTCCGACCTCGGAGGTATGCTTGGCGTTATCAACGGAATACTGAGAGGCAAGGGCGAGCAGGAACTGACCATCGACGACATGCTGGTGAAGCTGTTCGACGAGGTGGCATACGTATGGCCTCGCGTAGGCTATCCGCCACTGGTAACACCGTTCTCGCAGTATGTCAAGAACATAGCTTTGATGAATCTGCTGACCATAGCACAGGGCAAGGGACGCTTTGTGATGATGGACGATGCCATGTGGGGCATGATACTGGGCAAGAGCGGCAAGGTGCCTGGCGATATAGACCCTGTACTTCGTGAACTGGCAGAGAAGCAGGGTCGCCAGTTTACTGATGAAGACCCGCGCTCGCTCGTGGCCGATGCCCTCGACACCTTCCGAAAGGAAATGGAAGACAACGGTTGGGATTGCGGTCAGGACGATGAAGAACTCTTTGAACTGGCAATGCACCCAGAGCAGTACAGAGTATATAAGAGCGGTCAGGCAAAGAAGACATTCCTTGCCGACCTGCAGAAGGCTCGCGACAAGAAACTGGGCAACAACCTCACTCCGGCTCAGATAGCAGAATTGAAGCATGCCAAGGCCGATGCCGTGAAAGCACCGTTTGCAGGCAAGCTATACTGGAGCTTTGCTGGTGAGGGTGTGATGGCACCATGCATAGAACCGTTTATCGGTCAGCAGTACAAGGAGGGCGACGTGTTCTGTTACTTGCAGACACGCTGGGGCGAGATAGTAGAAATACCGGCAGCTCTCGGCGGCAAGCTGGTTGACATCTCCGTAAAACCAGGTGCTCAGGTGCGCCAAGGACAGGAATTGGCTTGGATAGAGAGAGTTTAGTAAACAAGTTGACAAGTAAACAAGTTGACAAGTAAACAAGTTGACAAGTAAACAAGTTGACAAGTTATTTGTAGATTGTAGGGGCGAATCAGCGTATCCGCCCGAAAACCAATCAAATCAACGGGCAGATACGCCGATCTGCCCCTACAACAGTTCATCAATTGATACTAACAACTCGTCAACTTGTTTACTTGTCAACTCGTCAACTTAAAAAATGAATATAATTGACAAATACTATCCCGAGGATAACGAACTGAAACGTATCCTCTTGACACATAGTAGGATGGTGGCTGACAGGGCCTTGCTCATAGCCAGTCGCCATCCTGAACTTAATCTGGATGCGGCTTTTCTTGAGCGGGCGGCAATGCTTCACGACATAGGCATTTTCAAGACCGATGCTCCGGGAATACAATGCTTCGGCACAGAACCATATATCCTGCACGGTAGGATAGGGGCGGAACTGTTGCGCAGTGAGGGCTTGCCCGAACTTGCAAGGGTTTGCGAGCGTCATACCGGTACGGGAATAACAGCTAGGCAGATTGTAGAACGCAATCTTCCATTGCCTGTTCAGGATTTTCTGCCTGAGACGATGGAAGAACAAGTGATATGCTATGCCGATAAGTTCTACTCAAAATCACATCTTGAGCGAGAGCGTACCGTAGAGCAGACGGCCGACAGTCTGCGGAAATTTGGAGAGGAGAGCGTGGCACGCTTCCTAAAATGGGCTGAAATGTTCGAATAATACATAGTTTTTAACGTTAATTTATCGAAAGCTGCGCATTATTCGGCATTTTATAAGTAATTTTGCAGCCGTGAAAATTAAGACATTGATATTTTCGATACTATCCGCTGTTATTTTGTTGATAGCGTGTACACCTCCTGTGCTCTTAAATGAAAAGACAAAGAGCGCTCAAAATGTCGATTCTCATACTCCAAACAAGACTCCTGTCGTTGGCTCTGATACAAGTAAGGTAAATGTGATTGATTCGGTTGCATCAGTCAATACATCCATAGCTTTTGATTCTATAAAGTCGGTTGAAAACGATTCTATCGTAGCTAAGGTAGACTCGGCAGCAGTAAATAAGCTCGATTCTGTATTGGCAAGTAAAGCAGACTCTTTTGCTGGTCTCAAGACATTAAAGCCGAAAGACAACATGCCAGACACAACAAAGATGGATTCGCTGGAACTGGCTATATACAAACACAATAAGGCTATAGACGATTCGCTTGCACTCGACAGTATCAACCGTCAGCGAAAGAACGGTATTGATGCTCCTGTGAAGTATCAGGCAAACGACTCTCTTGTTTACGAGGCAACGACTGGCAGGTCGTATCTCTTTGGAGAATCGCACGTGGAATATATGGATATGGACCTGAAGAGCGACCGCATATTCATGGTTATGGACAGTAGTCTTGTGCATGCCACAGGTTCGCGCGACTCAACAGGCCAGATGTTCGGTTTGCCAGTGTTCAAGATGGGCAGCGATACCTACGAGACCGACACAATGATGTTCAACTTCAAGACCAAGAAGGGACTCATTCAGGATGTATATACGCAGCAGCAGGATGGTTATCTTACCAGTGAACTGTCGAAGCGTAACGAGAAAGGTGAACTGTTCTTGCAGCACGGACGCTATACTACCTGCGATCAGCCGAATCCCGACTTCTATATAGCATTGTCGAGGGCGAAGGTGCGCCCAGGCAAGGACGTGGTGTTCGGTCCGGCATATCTCGTAGTTGCCGACGTGCCTCTGCCGTTGGCTATTCCTTACGGATTCTTCCCATTCACGAAGAGCTATTCGAGCGGTTTCATTATGCCTACCTACGGCGATGAGACAGAGCGCGGATTCTATTTGCGTGATGGCGGTTACTACTTTGCCATAAGCGACAAGATGGACCTGAAGCTATTGGGCGAAATCTACACAAAGGGTTCTTGGGGACTGTCGGCAGCATCAAACTATCGCAAGCGCTATAAGTTCAGCGGAAGCTTCTATGCCAGTTATCAGAACACGATAAACGGCGAGAAGAACATGCCCGACTATGCCAAGCAGACTAGTTTTAAGATTCAGTGGAGTCATCGTCAGGACCCGAAAGCCAATCCGTTCCGAACATTGTCTGCAAGTGTTAACTTTGCAACAAGCAGTTATGAGCGCAACAACCTGACGAGCATGTATAATCCGCAGAGTATGACGCAGAGTACGCGTACATCATCTGTCAGCATGACAAACACATTCTCAAGCATCGGTCTGACATTGTCTACAACAATGAACCTCAACCAGAACATGCGCGACTCGACCATAGCCCTGACGTTGCCTGACCTTAATATATCTTTGAGCCGCTTCTATCCGTTCAAGCGCAAGAAGATGGCAGGCAAGGAGCGTTGGTATGAGAAGATTTCAATGAGCTATACCGGTCATCTGAGCAACTCCATCTCAACGAAGGAGGATAAGCTGATGCACTCTAAACTGACACGTGACTGGCGCAATGGTATGCAACACAATATACCAATCAGCGGCAACTTCACGCTGTTCAACTATCTGAACATCAATCCTTCATTCAATTTCACCGACCGCATGTATACCAATAAGGTGATGCGCTCATGGGACGAAAACTCACAGAAGGAAGTTACCGACACCATCGACGGCTTCTACAATATCTACAACTGGAGCATGAATGTCAGCGCTTCTACTAAGTTGTATGGTTTCTATGTTCCGTCAAGAAAACTCTTTGGCGACAAGGTCGTTGCCATTCGTCACGTCCTGACTCCTCAGGTCAGCTTCAGCTATGCACCTGACTTCAGTTCTAGCCGCTACGGATATTATGAGACTTATCAGAAGACAGACAAGAACGGCAATGTGTCAATGGTGGAATACTCGCCATATAGCAACGGACTGTTTGGTGTGCCGGGTAGGGGCAAGACTGGAAGCATCTCTATGGATATCTCTAATAATGTAGAGATGAAACTGCGCTCTGACGACGACTCTACTGGATATAAGAAGATAAGCATCATCGATGAGCTCGGAGCAAGCATGTCTTATAATATGGCAACGGATATTCGCCCATGGAGTGACCTCAGCACCCGATTGCGCTTGAAGTTGTCAAAGAACTATACGTTCAACATGAACGCCGTGTTCTCTACATACGCATACGAACTTGACGAAAATGGTAACCCTCGACTTAGTGATAAGACCACTCTGTATAGTCAGGGTAAGTTCGGACGCTTCCAAGGAATGTCTCAAAATCTGTCTTATACTCTTGACAATACAAAGGTGATGAACTTTATCAAGTGGTTGAGGGGAGAGAAGGTTAAGGATGACGATGAGGAAGATGATGAGGATGATGACGAATACGACGAAGAAGATGATTTCGACCGTGAGACCAACCGCGACGATGACTTGCAGGAGGGACAGAACGGCGCTCGCCGTGAAAGTGCCGGCAAGGCAGAGACCGACGAGGACGGTTATATGGCGTTTGAGTTGCCATGGTCGTTGAGCTTCGGTTACGGTATCACGATGCGCGAGAATACCGGTGGCGATTTCGACTATGATAAGATGCGCTATCCATACGCCTTCACGCAGTCGCTCAACTTCAGCGGTAATGTGCGCATCAGCGATGGTTGGAACATCAGTTTCTCTTCAGGTTATGACTTCGACAACAAGAAGATTTCCATGACAACGGCTTCGCTCAGCCGTGACCTCCACTGCTTCAGCATGTCGTGCTCGGTGGTGCTGTCACCATACACAAGCTACAACTTCTCGTTCCGCTGTAATGCCGCCACGCTTACCGATGCCCTGAAATACGACAAGCGCAGCAGCTATAGCAATGCGGTGCAGTGGTATTAGGAACCTCCCCTAACCCCTCCGAAGGAGGGGAACTTGGATGAGAGATGAAGGATTGAAAAATTGAAAAATTGAAGGATTGAAGGATTGAAAAATTGAAGACTGCGAAGCTGATGAGCGAAGGCGAATAATTGAAGGATTGAAGACTGTTACCAAAGCATACGTCTGCACTCCTACATTCCTGCACTCCTGAACTCCTTAAAATGCTATTGCCTGCACTCCTTAAAAAAATAACTCTTATAAATATATGGCAGAGATTCCCTACTTAGTTAAAGACCTTGCGCTGATACTGGTTGTCGCGGGTATCGTAACATTGATATTCAAAAAACTCAAGCAACCGCTTGTGCTTGGGTATATCGTTGCCGGTTTCCTGGTAAGTTCTCAGGTTCCGTTCCTCGCATCGGTGGTCGATAAGGCAGATGTGAAGACGTGGGCAGATATCGGTGTGATATTCCTCCTGTTCTCCTTAGGACTCGATTTCTCTTTTAAGAAGATTCTGAAGATGGGCATTGCGCCTGTCATAGCAGCCTGTACTATCATCTTCTGTATGATGATGGCAGGCATGATAGTCGGCAACCTCTTCGGTTGGGGACAGATGGATTGCATCTTCCTTGCCGGTATGCTGGCAATGAGTTCCACCACTATTATATATAAGGCTTTTGATGATATGGGACTTCGTCAGCAGAACTTTGCCGGCATGGTGATGAGTGTGCTCATACTTGAAGACGTGCTTGCCATAGTGATGATGGTGATGCTCTCGGCTGTAGCGAGCGGCAGCAGTCCTGACGGCGGTCAGATGCTGGGCAGTGTGCTGCGCATAGGTTTCTTCTTGATATTATGGTTTGTTGTGGGCATCTTCCTCATTCCGCTTATGCTCCGCAAGATGCGCAAGCTTATCAACGAGGAGACGCTGCTCATCGTGTCGCTTGGCCTTTGCTGTCTGATGGCAGTGCTGTCAACGCAGGTAGGCTTCAGCAGTGCCTTCGGTGCTTTCGTAATGGGTAGTATACTGGCGGAAACAGTGGAATCGGAGAAGATTATCCGTGTGGTAGAGCCGGTTAAGAACCTCTTTGGTGCCATCTTCTTCGTGTCTGTGGGTATGCTTGTAGAACCGGCAGTGCTTGTTGACTATGCTTTCCCAATCATAGCCCTTATTCTCACGATACTCGTTGGTCAGGCTGTCTTCGGTTCGTTTGGTTATCTGCTCAGCGGTCAGTCTCTGAAGACAGCGATGAAGTGTGGTTTCTCCATGGCACAGATAGGTGAGTTTGCCTTTATCATCGCTTCGCTCGGTTTGTCGCTTGGCGTCATCAGCGACTTCCTCTATCCTGTGGTTGTGGCAGTGTCGGTGATTACCACCTTCCTCACTCCGTATATGATTCGCTTGGCAGAGCCTGCTCATTCGTTCTTGGAGCGCAGACTGCCGGGCAACGTTATCCTGATGCTCAACAAGATTACCCTCAACCGCGCTTCCGACCCTTCGGCTGATAACAAGTGGAAATCGCTTATTATGCAAATGGCGGTTAATGTGGTTATCTATTCAATCCTGTCGATAGCAGCCATGTTCCTCATGCTCTCTTTCTGTTTGCCGTTCCTTCAGACACAGTTTATTGAGCATCAGTGGGTGGCAAATCTGATATGTGGTGTGATAACTCTGCTTATCATATCACCGTTCCTTCGCGCCATGGTGATGAAGAAGAATCATAGCGAGGAGTTCAAGGCTCTCTGGACAGCCAACCGTATCAATCATCTGTGGCTCATCTTCACTATAATAGTGCGCGTGGTCATTGCCGGTGGTTTTGTATTCTATGTGTGCAATTATCTGTTCCATTTTGCTGATGCCCTGCTGATAACCATTGCCGTTGGTGCCGTTGCACTTATAGTAGCGTCGCGAAGCATAAAGAGCAGTAGCATACGTCTTGAACGCCTGTTCCTAAACAATCTCCGTTCGCGCGACATAGAGGCACTTGTAAGTGGCAAGAAGCGTCCGCTGTATGAGGGACATCTGCTCGACCGTGACATACATATTGCCGAGTTTGACATTCCTCAGGATTCCCTTTGGGCTGGTCAGACGCTCAGTCAATTGCAGTTGGGCAGTAAGTTCGGCATCCATGTAAGCAGTATCTTGCGTGCAAGCAGAAGGATAAACATCCCCGCCGGCAACAGCATAATATTCCCCGGCGACCGTATTCGTGCCATTGGTAGTGACGACCAGTTGTCAAAGATGGGTGCTGCCATTGAAAAGGAGGTTTTCGGTGAGGACCTTGAGTTTGAAAAGCGTGAGATGCGTCTTTGTCAGATGGTAATAACGTCAAAGACTCCTTTTGTTGACAAGACCTTGAAGGACAGTGGCATCCGCGACCGCTACAACTGCATGGTTGTCGGCCTTGAAGAGGGTAAGGAGAACCTGTCGAATGTCAGTCCTAACTATCGCTTCAAGGAAGGCGACATCATCTGGATTGTAGGGGAGGAGGAGGCGGTTACGTCGATAATGAAATAGTATAAAACAACAGCACCACTTGCAAATTTGCAGGTGGTGCTGTTGTTTTTAAGTTATGAGGTCGCTTTGCTTTCAGAAGTGTAGGAGTGACGCTTCGCTTAGGAGTTCAGACGTATGCTTTGGTAACAGTCTTCAATTTTTCAAGCCTTCATCCCTCATCCAAGTCTCCCCTCCCTCGGAGGGGCAGGGGGAGGTCCCTCTCAATTATAAATTATACTCCCCCGTCAACTCGCAAATCTTAATTACTACGTTCATTGCTTTCTGCATCGACTGTATGCTGATGAACTCGTAAGGTCCGTGGAAGTTTACGCCGCCAGCGAAGATGTTAGGGCAGGGGAGACCTTTGAACGACAGTTGTGCACCGTCCGTTCCGCCACGGATAGGCTTAACCATAGGAGCAACGCCACACTCCTGCATAGCCTTCAGCACGAGGTCGATGACATGCATCTGCGGGTCAATCTTCTCCTTCATGTTGTAGTACTGGTCTTTTACTTCTGCCGTTACAGTACCCTCGCCATATTTCTCGTTCATCTTCTCCACGCA
The DNA here is from genome assembly GCA_017410365.1 of Prevotella sp. GTDB lineage: Bacteria > Bacteroidota > Bacteroidia > Bacteroidales > Bacteroidaceae > Prevotella. Next base: position 8,394 of record JAFQQY010000009.1, on the reverse strand, counting down.
CTCCTCGATGAAATCTTTGCGTGCCTCAAACTTCTTTCGGTCGTGGTCGCGGATGATGTATGACAGTTGTGCATTCTCGGTGCAGCCCTTGAGTCCAATCAAGTGATAGAATCCTTCATAACCCTCTGTTGTCTCAGGTGTCTCGTCGGCAGGCAGCATGGCAGCAAACTCAGCAGCCAGTCTGTTGGCATTCACCATCTTGCCTTTGGCATAACCAGGATGCACGCTCACACCCTTGATGCTTACCTTTGCCGATGCTGCGTTGAAGTTCTCGAACTCCAGTTCGCCCACATCGCCACCGTCCATGGTGTAAGCCCATTCGCATCCGAACTTCTCAACGTCGAAGTGATGTGCGCCCATGCCAATCTCCTCGTCAGGGTTGAATGCCACGCGTATGTCGCCATGCTTTATTTCCTTATGGTCGCGCAGATAGCACATAGCCTGAACAATCTCTGCGATGCCGGCCTTGTCGTCGGCGCCCAACAGTGTGTGACCGTCGGTAACGATAAGGTCTTCGCCCACATGCTGGAGCAGTTCGGGGAATTTCTTTGGTGACGAGATGATGCCTTCAGACAGCAGAATGTCGCTGCCGTCGTAGTTGTTTATTATCTGTGCGTTCACACCGGCGCCGCTGCAGTCAGGACTTGTATCGTAGTGTGCGATAAATCCTATTGTGGGCACTTTGTCTTTGATGTTCGATTTCAGTGTGGCGTAGATATAGCCCTTGTCGTCCATCTCTACGTCGCTCAGTCCTTCGTCTTCCAGTTCTTTTTTTAGATACTCGGCAAACACAAGTTGTTTCGCCGTGCTGGGCACGCTCTCGCTCTCTTCTGACGATTGCGTGTCAAATTTGGTGTAGTTTAAAAATCTTTCGGTAATGTCCATATAATAAATATGTTATAATTTGTCTTATAGTATAGAAAAACTTATTTGCTTGCCTAAACCTTGGAATATACGGAAAAGTGTTGATAGTTGAATATCGGTATGTCCATTTTCAATGCGTGAGATGTAACTTTTCTTTGTTCCAATCTTTTGGGCCAATTGCTCTTGAGTCAGTCCTTTTTTGATTCTTTCTGTTTTTACTTTCTCACCTATTATGAATGCGTCACATGCATTATCAAATGCAATTCTGCTTTCAGTCCCTTTTGCTCCGAAATCTTCTGCAATAAGATCTTCAATAGGGGTAAGGAATGTTGGTTTTGTTTCTATTGTATTCATATTTGTGATTTTCTTTTTTCATTAAAATACTCATTCATGATTCTTTGCGCTTTCTCTATTTCTCCTTTAGGAGTCTTTTGGCTCTTTTTCTGAAAACCATTGAATAGGATAATCAAATTACCATTGTCAAAACAACAGAATATCCTATAAATATTGCTGCTTTCTTCAATTCTTATCTCATATAATCCGTCTGAGCCATTTATGCTTTTTAAGAATTTAGCAGGTATATTTTCTATCGTCATGATATACATAAATACTTGATAGATTTTCATAAGTGTATTTTTACTTAACTTACGTTTGAAATCTTTGAAGTATTCTTTATATGCGACAATATTCCTATAATATATTCTGTCCTCAGCCATTTTGTTTGTCTTTTCAATTGCAAAGATAACCAATTAGTGAACAACCGCCAAATATATTTATGTATTTTTACATATCCATCCCCTTTTGGGGATGTTAGGAGAGGCTACCCCTTTACCCTAATAATGTCCTTGATGTTCGTGGTGTATTGTCTGGAGATATATTCATTTTTCAGATGCCAGTTCTTGCTATATCCCTGAATGGCCATGCGGATGGTGTTATGACCGTTCTTTCGGTTTATCTCGTCTATTGCTTTTGCCAGTGCAGCTTGCTTCTCGCGGTCAACGGTATCGAACAGATAGCCTTGAATGGCATTGTCAGGACAAGTGTCCCACACAATCACTCCCGCCTTCTTGTAGTAGAAACAACCCTCTCGCCATTCCTCCCGCAGCAACCTTACTGCCGTCGCCACAAGTTCCTGCATGTCGTTGGTAGGAACAGGCATGTTGACACTGCGGTAGATATAGCTTTGCGGTTTGTCCGTACAGAATCTGCTTGTATGAGCGAACACAGTGATGGCACCGCAGACGATGCGCCCCTCACGAAGCTTGCGCGAGCAGGCAGCGGTAAAGTTGGCAACAGCCTCTTCCACATCTGCCAACCTGTTCAATCCTATGCCAGAGAAACTGCGACTGGTACATATCGACTGCTTGTGGGGCAGTTCTTCAACAGAGATGCAACTCTCGCCTCGCAACTCCTTCCAGGTGCGCACGCCGTTGATGGTCAGTTCCTTTTTTATCCAGCTCTCATTTCTCTGCGTAAGGTCCCAAGCCGTGTGTACGCCATGGTAAGCCAGTTTCTTTGTGTGCCTATGACCGATGCCCCACACGTCTTCTACAGGAAACAGTCGCAATGCCTTCTCCCGCTTTTCGTCGGTATCAATCAGGCAGACACTCTGATAACCCTTGTACTTCTTTGCAAACTTAGAAGCCATCTTTGCCAGAGTCTTTGTTGGTGCAACACCAAGCGAAATAGGTATGCCCGTGCCCTTGGTTATGTCTTTCACCATACCCCTGCAATACGTTGTCAACCATTCCTGACTGCCCATATCAGACAGGTCGAGAAAAGCTTCGTCGATAGAGTAGATGTCAAGTTTGGGAGTGTATGTTGACAGCAGCGACATCACCCGTCGGCTCATGTCGCCATACAGATTATAGTTTGACGAGAATACCGCCACGTTGTTCTTCTCCAGCTTGTCCTTCACCTGATAGAACACCTCGCCCATGCCGATGCCAAGTGCCTTGCTCTCCTCACTGCGTGCAATCACGCACCCGTCGTTGTTGCTCAGCACGACAACGGGCTTGTTCCTCAGGTCAGGGTGAAACACCCTCTCGCACGAACAATAGAAGTTATTGCAGTCAGCCAGACCGAACAGTTGCATCGCTATTTCCTCAGTTGCTTGATGGTATAAGTCAGTACTCCCCAAATCATGAAGTCGTTCTCCTCGGTTACCTTTATCGGTTCAAACTGCTTGTTGTGCGGAATCAGCCATGCGCAGTTGTTCTCTTCGTCGCGGCGGAACTCCTTCAGCGTGAACTCACCGTCGATGAAAGCCACCACAAAGTCGCCGTCTTTCACCTCCAGCGACTTGTCTATCACCACCAGGTCGCCGTCGTTTATCCCAGCCTCCATCAGCGAGTTGCCCGACACGCGTGCCAGGAATGTTGTTTCCTTGCGGCGAATAAGTTCCTTGTTCAGGTCGATGCTGTCGGTAAGATAATCTTGTGCAGGACTTGGGAATCCCGCTTTTATGCCGCAGTCAACGAAGTCCAGATTCAGAATTGTCGATGTGTCGGCAGAAAATATATGCAGTTTTACTTCTTCCATTTATTTCCGTTTCAATATCCCCGTCTTTATGGTAAGGACGATAATCAGTAGAGCGCAAAGGTAATAAAAAGATTTGAAATAGTGAAACAAATAGATGTTAGTAGGACAATATCCCGCTCCAATCTATGTTTTTACATTTTTTAAGTTTATTACGCGCAGTATTTCCCTTATATGGCCGTTTAATAGATAAAAGATTAAGCAAATGAAGAGTATGAAAGTTTTTTATGCAATAATTGCGATGGTGTCAGTTGGAATGCTGACATCATGTAGTACCGATGGCGAAAGCGTTTATGTTGGTGATGCTCAGTACCCGTCTGGTGAGGGAATCTATGGCGAGGTGCCCATGCCAGGTGGGAACCGATTTGACGTGGTAGAGGAGAATCCTTTTGTCAATACAAAAGATACGCCAGTTTCAACATTCTCGGTAGATGCCGACGGTGCTTCGTATGGCATCATGCGCCGGTTGTTAGCAGGTGGTTACGATGTGCCTAAAAATAGTATAAGAACAGAAGAGTATCTCAATTATTTCACCTTCGACTATCCGGCTCCGACAGGAAACCATGCTGCTGCCATAAATGCAGAAATTGGTCCATGCCCCTGGAATGAAGAACATCAGTTGTTGAGACTTGGCATCAAAGGCAAGGAACTGGCAGAGAATGAAGTGCCACTGGCCAATTATGTTTTCCTTGTTGATGTGTCTGGCTCTATGGCTGGTTATGACCGTCTGGGTATGCTGAAGACTGGTTTGAAGCACTTGCTCTCAAAGCTGAACCCTAACGACCGCATTTCACTCATTACCTATTCTGGTGAAGTGCAGAAACTGTTGGAATCGACTCCAGTCAAAGAGTTTCCGAAGATAGAGGAAGCAATAAACAAACTCACTGCTAACGGCAGTACTGCTGGTGGAGAGGCTATGAAGATGGCGTATGAGGAGGCTTTGGCTAATTACGATCCGGAGAAGAACAATCGTGTGATTATGGGTACTGACGGCGATTTCAATGTGGGCGTTACTGACACAAAGGAACTGTTGGATATGGTGAAAACCTATGCTGGAAAGGGAATCTACCTGACTTGTCTGGGCTTTGGTATAGGCAATCTGAATGACAGTATGATGGAACAGGTGAGCAATGCCGGCAATGGCACATATAACTACATAGACTGTGAGAACGAGATTATGAAGGTGTTTGTGCATGAGCGTGAGCGTTTCGTTTCAGTTGCTAATGATGCCAAGTGCCAGATTACGTTCGACAGCACCCTTGTCAGTGCCTACCGCTTGATAGGTTATGAGAACCGCATGATGAGTAGCGAGGACTTCGAGGACGATACAAAGGATGCAGGCGAGATAGGTGCAGGACAAACCATCACGGCTCTTTATGAGATTGTTCCCGCATCAAAAGAACAGGCAAACCCTAATCAAACACTGGCTACCTTTGATTTCCGATACAAAAAGTCGCTTGATGGTTCCAGTCTATCTCTAAAGCATGAAATAAGATTCGAGGAGATGAATAGTGAGCATGAGCGTACTCCTGATTTCTATTTTGCTGCTGGTGTCGCTGTGCATGGAATGGTTTTGCGTGATTCTCAATATAAGGGTAATGCCACTTCTGAAATGGCGGAGAAGTTGGTTGAGGCAGGTCTTGAATTTGATCCTCATGGTTATCGTGCAGAACTGTTACAACTAATCAGAAAAATAAATGCGAAATAGAATGTTATGATAAAACTTTTTAAATATGCATTACTGGCTGCAGGCTGTTTCTTTATGACAGCCTGCTCTGTTGGTGAAACAGATGATGACAACGTGATGATGGATTCTGTTTCGGGAAATGCTGGCAATCCGGAATATGTGGGTTATTACGGTGGCGTGTGGACTATAGACGGCGAAACGGTCTCTGCCGAACCGCTTGTGTTGTCAACACCCGCACCATCTTGTGTTTTAATGGGCTTTGACCAAACACCTTATCTTTCCTTTGCCGAATTCCCTTTTAAGGCCATTGCAAAGATGCTCTTCCCAAATATTGACATTGCCAAAATAACAGCACTGATACCATATGGAGAAATTGTTGACGAAGAGCAACGTCTGCTTTGGCAAATAGATTCGCTATATGGATGTCAAGGCGATAATGCAATGACGGCAATAGCTAAAACGCGCCTCCGTCAAGTTGGCTATTCGGAAGATATGGCATATCTTGAACTGATGCCCGACGGCGAGAACGCTTATGTGCATTATGCTGCTGTGGTGACAACAACCACAGGCAATAGGCTTGTACTTGTGGCTGATGTGGCAACGTGGCGCACGTTGGACACATCGTCAGGTGTATCGACGGTTAGCATGTCGTTGGCATATCCTTCAATGTCGCTGCTGCTCGTTGTCAAGTCGGTGAAATGCTACGACAGTAATCTGAAACTCATAGAGAATCCGACTATGCCAGAACGGTTGCTGAGGTTCAATAGCAATAGAAAGAGCAGTACAATGATATATAAATAAAATAAGGTGGAGACCGAGCTGCAACTGCTTGACGCAATACGCAAAGGCGACCGAGGGGCGACAAGGCGCCTTTACGAGCGCTATTCTGGACATGCCATGGCCATAGGACTGAGGTATGTGCCAGAGCGTGACTCTGTACGCGACGTTATGCAGGACAGCTTTGTAACCATACTGACCTCTGTCTCTAAGTTCAATTACCGTGGAGAAGGGTCGCTGAAGGCATGGGTCTCAAGGATTGTTGCCCATAAGGCCATCGACTATCTTAGAGCGCATGAACGAATAAGTTATGTGACAGCCATTCCTGAACAGGCAGACGAACAGGAGGAACCCGATGTGGGTGGAGTGCCGCCAGATGTGTTGACGGAGATGATAGGACGGTTGCCAACCAACTATCGAATGGTGCTCAACCTCTACGTTTTCGAACAGCGCTCGCACAAGGAGATAGCGCAGTTGCTTGGCATCAAGGAGAATACCTCTACATCACAATATTTCCGGGCAAAACAGCTGCTGGCAAAGATGTTGAACGATTATCTGAATAAACATAAAATATGAAACAAGAGGAGTGGACAAGACAACTGCACGACAAACTGGCGAATCATCAGGTGGAGGCGCCAGAGGGATTGTGGGCAGATATCGAGGCTAAGTTGCAGAATCAGGCAGAGCCTGTGCCTGCTCGTTTTGTTTCGTGGCGCCGATGGGCAGTGGCTGCTTCGCTGTTCGCTGTATTATCAGGTGCAGGCATTTGGTGGTTATTCCAATCAGACGGCAATGGGACTGTTTCGCAGACATCGTCTGAAAAAGTTGCCGAACCGTTACAGAAACAAATGGGTGGTGCAACAGACTTGCTGGCTCAAGTTGAGCCGACAGAAGTACGGCAGAATAAAGAACAGCCTGTTCGTGAAAAAAAGCAAAACAGGACCAATGCCATTGAAACAGTACCAGCATCTGGCGTGGAGTGTGCGGATGCAGAACCTGTTGCCGATGAATACAAACCATTGTCGGAACCTGTTGTAACAGACAAATCATCAAGTGAAACCAAACAGTCGGAACCACAACCGAAACTTGCGGAGAAGGAACGGTCGGCAGAACTGGAACTTGACCGGCAGATTGCCCAACTGGCGACAAGTAATAAACGGCATGTCAGTGTGGCGCTTTTTGCCAACAATGGCATCGGAACGCAGTCAAGCAGCAATGGTGTGCTAATGAATTACAATCCGGGTTCCATACGTCTGTCTCCAATCTATCTTGTTGACTACAAGGAAGAACAGAAACACCATGTCCCTGTCTCGTTCGGTTTGCAGGTCAGTTATCCATTTACCGATAGGTTGTCTCTGTCGGCTGGAATCATATTCACATGGCAACATTCTGAGTTTGACTATTGGACTTATGGGGAACTGACGCGTCGCAAGCAGAAACTATACTATCAAGGTGTTTCTTTGAACCTCGACTGGCATTTATGGAAATATCGGAAACTGGATGTTTATTGTGGTGCGGGAGTACAGACCGATTGGAATGTTTCTGCTAATGTAGAGACCGAAGGCGTAGAGCAAGATTCAGATAGAGACCGCTTGCAATGGTCGTTGGGCGGTAGAGTGGGCATGCAGTATAATTTGTCTCCGCGGTTCGGCATTTATTTAGAGCCAAGTCTGAAATACTATTTTGACAATGGTAGTAAGGTGAAAAACTATTTCAAGGACAAACCTGCAAACTTCAACTTGCAGGTTGGCTTGCGTCTGCGTCTAAAGACAAAAGAATAAAATAACGATAAAATATAAGTATTATGAAAAAACTATTAATAGCTTTAAGCCTGTTTATAGGCATCGGTTCGTTCTGTTCATGTAGCAGTGATGATGAAATCGAAACTAATGATCTGCTAGGAATTCCTTGCATCCCTTTGTTTTCTGAAGATGATAGTTTAAAGGAAGTAGAGCTGGGAGATAGTTTGACAATAAAAATACTGCAGATGGAAGACTCTTTGGCATATGCAGGATATAGAGTTGTAGGATACGGAGATAACAAAGACACTATTTATGCATATAATGTAAAGAATGGATTTTCACAAGTATACTTTTGTTCATATTGGGATGAGAACTATTATTATCCCATTGAAGATCGCTATATGAGCTGTTGGTCAGACCCCGTACGTTTACAGCTACATAACGATGGGCGCATAGACTATATGCAAATAGAATGGCTGACAATTGGATTCCCAGACGAATCAATTCTTACATTTAAGGTGGCTGATGAATACTGCGGCCACGTAAAGCAACTTCGTCTTATTTTTAATCCAGAACCTCCCATGCACAGAGGTTGGGTAACATTCCGTTTAGCAGAATAATATATTTAATGTAGACAACCTAATAATAATACTTAGTTAATAATACATTTAATCGCTTAAAAATCAATGAGTTACTTTAACATAATATAACTAATAAAATTTGGTCAAGTGCCTGGTTTTCAGTAACTTAGTAGTCTCTTACCTCTGCTAAGAAAATGAATAAAAT
>JAFQQY010000008.1 GCA_017410365.1 Prevotella sp. | reverse complement strand
TAAATAAAAACAGGACTTATTTCTGAAATAAGTAAAGATTCTCAGCATGTATAGAAATAAACTGTAAAGTAGTTCAGGTAATGAAGTAAAAAAGTGTCTAGTAAAATCAGGAAAAGACAAAGATATTTTCAAGAATAAGAAAGTGGTGCGGTTAGCACTCCTAAATGCATCACTTTTGACACCCAAATGGCTCAATTACGATACCCAAACGGCCCTTTCAGAAGTCTAAAACGGCCTTTTAGGAATATCAATTTTTACTACCAGATTGAGGAGTTTTTCAATTACTTGTTGTAAATTTCACTTGCTTGTTGAATTCGCAATTTGTTAAAATTACTAAAAAGCACCGAAAAACGGGCAAAAAATGTAGGATTGAAATCCTCCTACACTGCACCTAACCCACTACGGAGCAGAGAGTTAAAAGCAAAAATGTAGGATGTAGGAAAAATATGCTTTTTAAAAAAATATTCGTTGGCGGTTCAATTGCCGTCTGTCTATGACATCCCTAATATGTTTCAGAAAACCACCATAAACGAAGCCCCTCTTGAACTGTTGAGCGACAGCTTCAAGTCACCGCCATGTAAACACATTATTTGTCTGCTCAAGCTGAGTCCGATACCTGTGCCCTCTTTCTTGGTGGTATAGAAAGGCAGGAATATCTCATCACGAATATCATCGGGAATGCCGGGACCGTTGTCGCTTACCAAGATGTAGGGCGAACCGCCCGAATCCGTTGCCACCACCTGTATATCGGCATCAGCCATTCCTTCAGTTGCTTCGCGTGCGTTCCTTATAAGATTAGTCAATACCAAGGTAAGCAGATTCTCGTCTGCCATCAAGGTCATGCCCTTAGCCCATGAGAAATGAACCGAGGGATAGTTCATCAGTGCCTGCATCTGTCCGAAAAACCTATCTACATCTATCAATGACTTCTTTGGGTCAGGCAGATGGGTCAGCTTGTGGTACGAATCGAGAAACGTCTTTACGCTTACGCATTGTCCGTGTATCACCTCCATTCCCTGGTGCAACCTGTCTGGAGTGTAGTTGTCGGGGTGTTTCAGTATATCGCTCGACAGGGTTATCACGGGAGTGATAGAGTTTCTCATCTCGTGGGTCATGATGCGCAGCAGGCGGTTGTAGTACTGCTGTTTGTATTCTATATCAAGAAGACTATTCCTGTATTGTGCAATGATGCGGTTCATGTTCTTGTACATTTCCTCCAGCTCTGCATCTTTCGTTGGCGGAAAGTGTATCATGTAGTCTTTGCACAGCAGCGAACTGAGAAAGTGGTTGACCTGAGCGGGCACAAAATTAGCCATCCTTACCAAATAGCAAATCAGTACTATTGCTGCCACTATGACAATACCGCTGAAGAGAAGCGTCGAGTCGTCAAAAAACTTGCTCCCCAACAGCCACCCCAGCGCCATCAATGCCAGAGCCACAGCCACGAACTTTATCTGATAGGCGTTCCTTATCTTCATACCATCAATCCGTATTTCTTCAGTTTGCTATAAAGTTTCTGACGACCGATATTCAGTCGCCGCGCCACATCAGAGAGGTTGTTGCCACACTCCTGCATCATCTCCAGTATATGCTGCTTCTCCACTTCATCCAATGTCATTTGCTTTAGCGTCTCTTGCTTTTCAATCAGCACATCGGCCTCGCTGGCTTTCCTGTTCAGATTCTTCTGCTGACGGCACCTGTCAATGGCAGCCAACAGCTTCTCCACCAGTTCATCATTGTCCCAAGGCTTTGTTATGAAGTCCTCGGCACCCTCTTTCAGAGAGTTTACGGCAATGTTGATGTCGCCAAAGGCGGTTATCATAACCACGGCAGGCGGATTCTCCTGTTGCTTGATGTATCGCAGCCAGGTCAGTCCTTCCTGTCCGTCCAACTTCTGTGCACTGAAGTTCATATCCAGCAGCACGGCATCTACCTTTCCTGCAGCAAGAATGGCTGGCAAGGCGTTGGGCAATGTCATGACGGTAACGCTGCGGAACACGCCCTCAAGCACCAACTTCAACGATTGTAGCACAGCCTTATTGTCGTCGATAATAGCTATATGATAATCGTACATAAAAACAATTATTTTGTGCAAAAATACATCATTTAGTGAAAACAGGTGTATGAAAATCATACAAAATTAACCTCTAACGGGCGTTTTTTGATAATTTCGTCAATTATTCTTACACAGTTCAATAATTTTGCGGTAGAAATCAATAATAATATGTTTAGTAGATATAAGAAGTTAAAGGAAGATATGCCGCTTTCAGCGGCGGAGATAGAAGACATTACTCCATCAGCGGATATTATGCAGCAAGATGTACGTTCATCAGCAAATGTCTTCTATCTTCATCTAGCTCCTTCTATCTTCATTTATCTCCCTCTATATAAAAAATATTACAAACCATATAATAAATAAAAGTTATGATAAAAACAGAAAACCTGCGAAAAGTCTTCCGCACTGAAATGGTTGAAACGGTTGCCGTGGCAAATGTAAGTATCGAAATAAAAAAGGGCGAGTTCGTTGCCATCATGGGACCTTCGGGCTGTGGCAAGTCCACCCTGATGAATATGCTCGGCCTGCTTGACAATCCTACCGAGGGCAACTACTGGCTCGATGGCGTGGAAGTGTCTTCATTCACCGAAGACCAGCAGACGATGCTTCGCCGTGGCGGCATTGGATTTGTGTTTCAGAGTTTCAACCTGATTGACGACCTTACCGTATTTGGCAACATCGAACTGCCGCTTCTCTATATGAATGTGCCGGCTCAAGAGCGCAAGCGCCGTGTAGAAGAGGTGATGGCACGCATGGACATCAGTCACCGCGCCAAGCACTATCCCAACCAGCTCTCAGGCGGTCAGCAGCAGCGTGTGGCAATAGCCCGCGCCGTAATCAGCAATCCCAAGGTTATTTTGGCCGACGAGCCTACCGGCAATCTCGACTCAAAGAACGGTCTTGAGGTGCTCAACCTGTTGAAGCAGCTCCACTCCGAAGGTGCCACCATCGTGATGGTTACCCACTCGCAGCGCGATGCCGGCTTTGCCGATCGCATCATCAACATGTTTGATGGGCACATCGTTACACAAACCACGATGTAAATTAAAGAACTCAAGTTTCGCAAACTAAGAAGATATAGGAAGTTAAAGGAAGATATGCCGCTTTCAGCGGCGGAGATAGAAGACGCTACTTTATCATCAAGCATTCTGATGCAAAAACTAATGTCATTTATCTCCCTCTATCTTCATCTACCTTCATCTATCTCCTTCAACAAAGCAAGCAGAACTTATGAAGTATATATAAGACAAACATATTTGTATGAAAGAGTTTCTGAACAACCTATTTTCTACCCGTCGCATGGCTTTCTGGCTCAACCTGTTGGGCTTGAGCCTGGCATTTGTCGTCTTCTACGTCTTAATGGCTGAAGTAAAGTGGGTGCACGGTTTCGATAGGTTCCACGACGGAGCGGGGCGCATTTGTAGGGTTGACTCTAAAGGACCTTTTGGCTGTCAATATAATGGTACTATGGGTTATACAATCATGGAGAGCTGCAAAGAGGCGGTGGAAGGTGCTGTCTATTTCAGAGCTGGAGGCCAATGGATTCCCTCACAATATGAGATTCTCGACAGCGACACCACACAGGAGTCAAAGAGCATCAGCGTCCCCATCCGAGACGTGACCAAAGACCTGCCAAAGGTCTTCACCTTCGACATGGTGGAGGGAAACATAGAGGACTTCGAGACACCCGATGCCGACTTCTTCCCCTTGAGCATCTGCCAGAAACTCTTCGGAATGGAGGGACCTTACGTAGGGCG
>JAFQQY010000007.1 GCA_017410365.1 Prevotella sp. | reverse complement strand
AGTTATTCAAGTCTAAATCAAAACCTGTAATATCATTAAATAAAAATGACGGTTCGCTTCTTTTACCCAAGTGCCATAAAGGCACTCGCTTCTTGTACTACTATTCGTATCTGTCTATGTAAATCTTTCAAAGAACTCTTTTCTTCTGTGCTTCCCGGAGCATTGCTCCTTGAAAGCGGGTGCAAAGGTACGCACTTTTTTGATACCCGCAAAATATTTCAAGGAAAAAATTAAGAAAACAATGCTTTTTTATGCGATTTTGATTTAAATCAAGCACGCTGTGTGCGTACACATTATTATATAATATATTAAAGGGAGACAAATGGAGATAAAGGAAGATAGAGGACAAGTGAAGATGAAAGGGCGCATGGATTTAAATAACACATCACTTCTTTTCAGGTTGCTTGTTGAATCTGTAGGCAAGTGTGAACATGAATGTTCACCTAATAACCTTGTTCAACTACAAACAAAATTGGGCTTAAAATCAGTAAGTGGCGTTCTGACTGACAGTTTTTGGCCTTCTGACTGGCAGTTTTTGGCGCTCTGACTGGCAGTAAGTGCGCCACTTACTGAAAAAAGGGGGCGCGATTGCAATAAAAAAGCCTCGACCATAGCGAACTAGATCGAGGCTTATTACATAAAATTAAATATTATTTACTATATAATGCTACTATTGTTTCGTATTTTTCTTGCTTGCCACTAGTTTGCTTTGGTTCTTCGACCTTCTTACCATATTCGTAAATCTGCTCTAGCGTAAGCTTACCGTCTTCGAAGTCCTTACCGATACCGCTATCGAAACTACTATAACGTTCTTTAAGCATAGCTGGCAATTCACTCTGTTCAAGAATAGCAGCAGCATTTTCGAGTGCGCGTGCCATAGCATCCATACCACTGATATGAGCAATAAAGATATCCTCTGGATCTGTTGAGTTACGACGAATCTTAGCATCGAAGTTTGTACCGCCATTTCCAAGACCACCGCCACGGATGATCTGCATCATTGCTTGTGTAAGTTCGAAGTTATCAATTGGGAACTGGTCAGTATCCCATCCATTCTGAGCATCACCACGGTTAGCATCAATAGAACCGAGCATATTGTTATCAACAGCAACTGCCAATTCATGCTCAAATGTATGACCTGCAAGTGTAGCATGGTTTACTTCAATATTTACCTTAAAGTCATTCTCAAGACCATGAGCCTTCAAGAAACCAATAACTGTCTCAGTATCTACATCATACTGATGCTTTGTTGGTTCCATTGGCTTTGGTTCAATCAGGAATGTTCCTGTAAATCCTTTGCTGCGTGCATAATCACGAGCAGCTGTCAAAATCTGAGCGAGATGTTCCTTCTCACGCTTTTGGTCGGTATTAAGAAGGCTCATATAACCTTCACGTCCACCCCAGAATACATAGTTCTGGCCACCAAGCTTGATTGTTGCGTCAATAGCATTCTTTATCTGAACAGCAGCACGAGCAACTACATCGAAATCAGGATTTGTTGCAGCACCATTCATATAACGCTTGTTGCCGAATACGTTTGCTGTACCCCAAAGATTCTTGATACCTGTCTCCTGCATTTTCACAAGAGCATAATCAGTAATCTCCTTCATTCGAGCCTCATACTCTTCTATAGTTGCGCCTTCGTCAACAAGGTCTACATCATGGAAGCAGAAATACTCAATGCCCAACTTTTGCATTATTTCAAAGCCTGCATCCATCTTATCCTTTGCACGCTGAACAGCACATTCTGACTTATCCCACTCATAACTGCGTGTTTGTCCGCCAAATTGATCACCAGAAGCTCCGCACAATGTATGCCACCATGCCATTGCAAACTTCAACCAATCTTTCATTTTCTTACCCATCACAACTTTTTCTGGGTCATAGTAATGGAAAGCCATTACATTTTTGCTTTCAGGTCCTTCAAATGGAATCTTACCAATTTGTGGAAAATACTCTTTTGCCATAATTGTTTTAATTAAAGTTTATAGATTTTTATTTAATAATTCTTTCCAATGCATATACGCGCTCCTATATTCTTCAGCACGTTTAACATCTGGTTCTATTACTTGCAATTTCTCTAATGTCGCAAACGCCTCATTATTGTCATTATATATACCAGCACCTTTAGCTGCTCCTACACTACCATCTGTATCGTAAAGTTCAATAGTAGCGCCACTAACACCAGCAAGAGTATCACGGAACAATGGGCTTAAGAACATATTTGCCTTACCAGCATGAATTTTATTGATATTCATACCCATCTGCTGCATTATTTCCATACCATAACAGAAACTAAACACAATACCTTCCTGTGCAGCCCTAACAATATGTGCCTTACCATGCTTATTGAAGTTTATGCCACTTATAGAGCAACCCATCTCCTTATTTTCTAGCACACGTTCTGCGCCATTTCCGAATGGAATTACACAAACGCCATCACTACCAATAGGAATATCAGCCGCCAAATCATTCATTTCCGCATAACCGATACCTTCTGGAGCAACATTACGTCTTATCCATGCATTAAGTATTCCTGTTCCATTTATACAAAGCAGCACTCCCAACCTTGCTTGTTCGGCTGTATGATTTACGTGGGCAAATGTATTTACACGACTTTTGTTATCATAATTAACATCACCCAAAACACCGTAAACGACACCAGAGGTACCTGCCGTAGAAGCTATTTCGCCAGGATTAAACACATTTAAGCTCAATGCATTATTCGGTTGATCTCCAGCACGATATGAAATTGGCGTACCAGGCTTAAGACCTAATTCATTAGCAGCCTCTTCAGAAACCACCGACTGTACACTAAACGTCGGTACTACATCTGGAATAAGTGAGCTATCAAATCCATAATAATCCATTAGGAAATCTGCTACTTTATTATTCTTAAAATCCCAGAACATACCTTCGCTCAATCCACTAACTGTTGTATTAACAGTTCCGCTTAGCCGCATCGCAAGATAATCACCTGGCAGCATTACTTTAAATATCTTATCATATAATTCTGGCTCACAATCTTTTACCCATGCCAATTTTGCCGCAGTAAAATTGCCTGGGGAATTGAGCAAATGACTCAGACACTTATCTTGCCCAAGGTCCGCAAATGCTTTTTCTCCATAAGGAACAGCACGAGAATCGCACCAAATAATAGAAGGTCTCAACACGTTCAACTCTTTATCAACGCAAACCAAACCGTGCATTTGATAAGAAATTCCAATTGCAACAATCTCTTCACCTGTGACACCAGAATCAGCCATAATCTTTTTCAGGCTCAACTTGGCATTTTCCCACCACATTTGAGGATCTTGCTCCGCCCAACCCAATTTATATGCGATAATAGGTGCTTCATGTTCAGGATAGAAAGCAGTTGCCACACACTTTCCACTGACCGAATCAACAAGCGACGCCTTAACAGAACTGCTGCCGACATCAAAACCTAACAAATATTCTTTTTTCATATAATCTTTTTATTTTAAATACGTTCAGAAACCGTTTTTCCCTAAACAAGCACATTAAATAACATTTTTTAATTGAAAATCATTATTTTTCTTTTAAGAATATTTCAATTTATACATATTTTATTTATCTTTGCAGAATAAAAGAAAATTACAACAGAATTTTTTCAAATAATCACAAAATAATGAAAAAGAAAATATTAATATTAGACGACAAAGAAACGATCGCTAAGGTTATTTCAATATATTTAATGAGCGATTACGATTTACAATGGATGCCAGACGGTCTCCAAGGAGTTAAATGGCTGCAAGCTGGCAATACGCCCGACCTGATAATCTCAGATATCCGCATGCCAGGAATGCGTGGTGATGATTTTCTTGAATGGATTAAACAAAATGAATTGTTTAGACATATTCCTATAATAATGCTTAGCAGCGAAGATAGTACTAGTGAACGTATTAGATTGTTAGAAATTGGAGCTGTCGACTACATTGTAAAACCATTTAATCCAGCAGAATTAAAGATAAGGGTAAAGAAAGTATTACCAGATTAATTTATTATGATAGGTGTAGTATACTTAGGAAATAATACCAAGACACAAGAACGTCTTAAATATATACCAGGTCGTCTAGTAAAGATGACGACAAACTATAAAGACGCGGCCATAGAATGCAATTCTCATACTATGGGTGAGAATGTTATAGTTTTTTACGAAAGGGGTGTTAGGAACGAAGATATTACAGCTATAACATATATTAGGAAAAAATGCAAAAACGTTTATATCGTTTTGCTAACAGGGCCACTTACTGAAGAAGACAGAAAGGCATATAATGAATGTGGAATTAACGACACATTAGAAAAAGAAGCATCTGTTACTGAGTTAAACAAAAAGATTCTATTCATATCTGAAAGAGAAAACATCTTATTTAACTCAGAAGAGCCCAAGCATAAGATATTAAGATTTAAAATACCTATTTGGAAAAGGTCATTTGATATAATATTCTCACTCATATCAATTATCATACTTTCACCTATTTTTATTTTAACAATAATTGCTATTAGGTTAGAGAGTAAGGGACCTATATTGTTTAAATCTAAACGTGTAGGAACGAATTATACAATATTCGACTTCCTCAAATTTAGGAGTATGTTCACTGATGCTGATAAGCGTCTAAAAGAATTAAGCAAATCACACAATCAATATTCCGAAAACAACGACAAAAAACAAGCTAGCGTCAAAATGTCACCATTAGGTGATGATGCTGAGCAGCAAATGATTGCCAGTGGCATAGAATCAGAAATGATGATAAGCGACGATGAAGTCATGTTGGTTGGAGATGACTTTGTTGTTGCTGAAAGTGATTTTAACAAACAGAAGACAGAAGAAATCAATAATGCATTTGTAAAAATTGAAAATGACCCGCGAATAACAAAAGTAGGACGTTTCATTAGGAAATACAGTATTGATGAACTTCCTCAGTTATTTAACATTCTGAAGGGAGACATGTCTATTGTCGGCAATCGTCCATTACCTTTATATGAAGCCGAGAAATTGACAAACGATGACTGTATTGACCGATTTATGGCTCCTGCTGGCCTTACAGGCCTTTGGCAGGTTGAAGGCAGAGGTAAAGGTGGCACCATGTCTGCTGAAGAGCGCAAGCAACTTGATATCAAGTACGGCCAGACATATAATTTCATTTTGGACATGAAAATAATATTAAAGACATTTACTGCCTTTATTCAGAAAGAAGACGTATAAAACCAAACCATTAAAAATCAATATAATGAATAGAATTAAGTTACTATTATTATCAACTCTGATTTGTATAAGCAATTCGATTTTTGCTCAATACATTGATAGCGGTATTAGTGCCGGTTTTTTTGATTCAAGCGAAACTAGCACTATAAACTTTTCAAAATTTCACTTGCCTCCATTAGCTGTGCTTTTTGAGAATGCAAAATCAAATCCTCAAATACTTGAACTAGGCAAGGCTCAGGAAATTGCACAGGCAGAGGTTGCAAAACAGAAAAGACATATCTTTTCTTATGTCCGTGGACATGCCAGCTATAGCTATGGTAAAACAGACATGTGGGGAAACAACTCGTCAACCTACAATCAAATGATTTACCAGTTCCAAGGTAGTGAACAGAATTATTGGAATGTCGGCGTTAATCTTAGCGTACCTCTAGAAGACATTTTAGATTTAGGGGCATCAGTAAAACGCAAAAGACTATTAGTGGAACAAGCCCAAATTAGAAAAGATTTGGCATATGACCAACTAAAATTACAAATTGCTTCTTTATACATTAAGATAACCAATGCACTTGTAGCTCTAAAAACAGCAAGTGAAAATGCAGCCATATACCAAGGAGCAGGAGCTCTTAACCAAGAAGATTTCCACCAAGGCAATATGGAAATTGGTGATTTTGCATATACAAAACTTAGAGAGGAAACAGCTGTAAGAAGATATCAGGAACTGCAAACACAGATTACAACAGATATTATAACACTAGAAATCTTAACCCATACACCTATTATTACTAATACTACTACAGATATAACATTAGATAGCACTGTTCAAAAAACAGAAAAAGAAATTGCTGAAGAAAACAAAGAACTCCAGAAAAAGATAAAGAAAGAAGCAGAAAAAGAAATAAAAGAATACGAGGAGTTCGAAAAAGCAGAGAAAAAAGCAAAAAAGAATTAATAACAAACCAAATTAGATTATTATATGGATACATTTAGATATTTAGTTAGATTTCTATATAGAATACGATGGTATCTTGTAATATTACCATTAATAGCATTAATCGTTGCATGGTTCTTAACAAGAAACATGGATCGTATTTATAATACAAATACTACTATATATACTGGTATGATAACTGGCTACAACCTTGAAGGTGGTAGCGGTATTGCCGGTGGAAACTCTCAAACGAACATCAACAACTTAATGCTTATTATTACAACCGATAATACTATCCATGAAGTTGCACTGAGATTGTTTGCAAGATGTATGATGTATGGTAACCCAGAAAAGGATAACAACTACATTTCAGCTGAACATTTCAGAGAATTGAACAAGTCTGTACCAGCATCTGTTAAAGCTTTAATCAACCACAATAATGAATCGGCTACGTACTCTAATTTAAAAGCTTACGAGAAGCCAACACCAGACAACTATATATTTGGTATATTAAATCACCACCCTTATTTTGGAATAGACAACATTACCGCCAGAATCAAGGTACTGCAGCTAAACAATAGTGACATTATTGACATTGGCTATTCTGCAAATGATGCCGGTATTGCATATAACACACTAGATATCCTTAACGATGTATTTGCAAGACAATATCAGCAAATCAGATTTGGAGAAACCAATAATGTAATTAAATTCTTTGAGCGTGAAGTAGCAAGATTATACCGCATCTTGACAAATGCAGAGAATGACTTGATTAACTATAATATATCAAAAAGAATCATTAATTATGGTGAGCAGACAAAACAGCTTACAGTGCTCGATGCACAACATCAGATGTCTGACAACGAACAATTAATGAACTACACGACGACAAAGGCATTAATGGATTATCTTGAGAGACAACTTGGTAATAGAGCACAAGTAATCAGATCAAATAGAGATTTCACAAATAAGGTAAGAGATGTATCACGCCTCAATTCCAGAATTTCCAACCTGCAATTAATGAGCAGCGAGGGTTCTGGCAATGATATTGAATCACAACTTGAGCTTGCAAAGGCACAAAAAGAGTTGCAAGATGTTACAAACAGCATCAAACAACTTACAAAAGATATAGAGGCAAGCATGTACAGCACTGAAACAGGAGTAAAAGCCTCATCTATGATCGGCAGTTGGCTGGAGCAAGTTCTTTTACACGAAAAGACAAAAGCTCAAATGCAAGCACAAGACATCATGCGAGCAAGACTTGACAAGCAAATTCTATATTACTCTCCTATCGGTGCTACTCTTGATCGAAAAGACAGACATATCGGTTTTATCGAAGGAAACTATATGGAAATGTTGCGTGCATTAAATACCGCACGTTTGCGTCAACGTAATTTGCAAATGACAACAGCAACTCTACGTGTGCTAAATCCACCTATGTTCCCATTAAATGCACAACCGACCAATCGTCTGATGATTCTTTTAGGTGCATTTATGCTGACATTTATGCTAACAGCATTATACTTCTTGATTATCGAGTTGCTTGACAGAACATTGCGTGACAGAATGCGTTCTGAACGTATAACCAAGATACCTGTAATGGGTTGTTTCCCCAAAGACAGCAATTTGCGTTATCGCAGATACAATAAGACCATAGCCGATATGTCATTAAGACAACTAAGCAAGACTTTGTTGCCACATTTCAAAACTGGTCAACAAAATGTTCTGAATTTACTGTCAACAGATGCAGCAAATGGCAAGAGTTATCTGGCACAAGAGTTGGAGAACTACTGGATATCTATAGGACTTCAAGTAAGAAGACTAACATACGATGAAGACTTCTTAGCAGAAGACAGCAGGTATATAATGGCGAAAGATATAAAAGACATTTGTCCAGACATACAACCAAACGAAATTGCGATAATAGAATATCCGAACTTAAACGACCATTCTATTACTCCTGCGTTGCTAAATCTTGGAACTGTCAATCTATTGGTAACCCGTGCAAATAGAACATGGAAAGATGTTGACCAGAAAGCCCTTAAAGAACTACAAGGACAACTTGACAACAAGGACTCTTTATTCATGTACTTGACAGAATCCAGCAGATATGCAGTAGAGGAATTCGTAGGTCAGTTACCGCCATATACCAAATTTAAGAATTTTGTATATAGAATTTCTCAATTAGGACTAACAGCAACAGAAAATAGCCGAGCGGTATAATGAGCGTATTAGGAACTGAAAAATTCAAAGTATATACTCATGAAAACAGAGGAAGAGTATTGTTACTCTTTCTCTTGTTTTTACTTGCCATCTACCAACTAACCACAACGGGAATAACGGGGTTAGCCATGGTATGTGCGATACCTATAGTTCTTCTTTATGTTGTAATTGCACTCAAGTACAAAATGTTTACTTTCTGGACATTATTCATTGTAAACTATTTTGTAATGTTCTTGAACAGGTATCAATATATGCCTATACCCTCTTCACTGCCAAATGAGTTATTAGAAATAATCCTCATAGCAATAGCAATTATCGACATTAAAGAGCTTAGTTTGTCTCGATTTACGAATGCCATGTTCATTGCACTTATTGCATGGTGCGGATTCTGTACGATTGAAATGTTTAACGACACATGCGGATTAGGTTTTAATATCGGAGCATGGTACACAGGGGCAAGACTCATGGCTTTTCAGCTGATGTATGCGTTTATTGTTTGTTCTATCTACATAGCAGATCCAAAAAGAATTAATGCATTTCTCAGGATGTGGGCCATATTATCAATATTTGCTGCTTTTTGGGCATGGAAACAGCAAAACATAGGCTTTACTGACATAGAGAAATCATGGCTGGTATATGCAGGAAGAACTCACATAGTAAATGGTATTATCCGCTATTTCTCAGTATTCAGTGATGCTGCAAATTTTGGTTGTAACATGGCTGGTAGTGCTATTGTGTTCTACGTAACAGCGCTGACAAACAAGATACGACGTGAAAGGATTTTTTATCTTATAGCAGCATTATGTTGTACTTGGGCACTATTTGCCTCCGGAACCCGAACTGCCATATTTTGCTTCATTGGAGGCATGATGGTGTATCTTGTCCTGTCCAAGTCAGTAAAGATACTGTTTTCAGTTGGAAGTCTTTTTGCTGTTTTCATAGTATTGCTTGCTTTTACTAATATAGGAAACGGCAACAGTATGATTAGACGCATGCGTTCGGGATTCAATAGGAACGATGCATCGCTAAATGTACGCGACATAAATAAAGAGGCGATAAGCAAATACATTCAGGATGCCCCATGGGGTATAGGTGTCGGTATGGGATATGAAAATGTTCCTGCAAACAACAAGTACAGAAAACTATCAACAATACCGCCTGACTCTGAGTATGTATTTATATGGGTACACACTGGCCCTATAGGCATTACAATATTTGTAATAACAACCGTTGTCATGCTGTTTGGCGCCTGCTGGATAGTTATGTTTAGGTTGAAAAACAAAGCATTGATAGGTATTGGAGGAGGCATCTGTGGAGCATTTGCCGCCATTCAAGTAGGTGGTTATGCAAACCAGATATTGATGCAATTCCCTAATGTGTTGTTATTCTATGGTTCACTCGCCGTAGTTTACACTTTACCATTGATAGAAAAGGAGTATGACAAATATGAAGAAGAAAAACTTCATGAACAAGAACAAAAGAAGCTATTAAAAGATAAGAAAAAGCAAAAGGCATAGGAGAAATAAGCTTGAGCAAATTGATATCTATAATAACAGTCAATTATAATGGTTTTAATGACACCTGTGAATTGATTGATACGTTACCACTAAATGACGATTCATTAGAGGTAATAGTTATAGATAATGCATCAGAGAAAAACGAAGCGTTGCTTATAGAAGCAAGATATCCTAATGTAAAAGCCATTCGCTCCAATACCAATCTAGGCTTCGCCGGTGGCAATAATCTAGGAATTAATGCAGCAACTGGCAAGTACTTGTTTTTCATAAATAATGATACAATCATTAAAGACTTCAATATCAATGTATTGATTAATCGACTTGAATCATCGAGCAAAATAGGAATGGTATGCCCGAAAATACGATTTGCCTGGGAAGATAATCCTATTCAGTTTGCCGGTTATACAGAACTGTCGAGAATCACATTAAGGAATAAATCCATTGGTTTTGGAGAAAAGGATATGGGGCAGCATAATACTCCCCACCCTACTCCATATGCACATGGTGCTGCGATGCTGGTAAAAAGAGAAGCTCTTGAAAAAGTCGGCAAGATGCCAGAATGCTATTTCCTATATTATGAAGAATACGACTGGTCGATCATGTTTAGGCGTGCCGGTTATGAGATATGGTATGAGCCCCTTTTCACTATATACCATAAAGAAAGTAAGTCAACAGGTCAAAATAGTCCTTTAAAGACATATTATATTACAAGAAACAGACTTTTGTTAGCCAGACGTAATGAGAAAACATACATTAAATATATTATATACTGCTATTTAATAGGTATCGTTGCACTTAGAGACATATTAAAATATTCAATAAGTGGTAATTTCAAACTAGCGGCTGCTACAACAAAAGGAATTATTAACTTTTTAAAGATGAAATAAATGGAAATCGGATGGACCATACTATATACTATTGACATACTACTATTCATTATAGTCAGTATTACGGTTTTATATTTCACGGTGTTTTCATTTGCCTCATTATTCAGTCAACATAAAACCGTTCCATCAGCCAAGCGATTCAACCGTTTCATAATATTAATACCATCTTACAAGAAAGATGATAATATTATCGAGACAGTAAAGAGTATTTTAGGACAGACATACCCAAAACGTCTGTTTGATATTACCGTCATTTCAGATCATCAGAAAGAAATTACCAATTTCAAGTTAGCTCAATACCCGATAACCCTTCTCACACCAAATTTTAAGAATAGTTCTAAAGCCCGTTCACTGCAATTAGCTATAAACAATCTGCCGCAATTTAAGATATATGACGTTGTCATAATATTAGATGCGGGAAGTTTGGTAGAACCAGAGTTTCTACAACAGATGAACGATGCATTTGAAATAGCAGGCACAAAGGCAATTCAGGCACATCGCCTATCAAAGAACCGCGATACCGCAATAGCACATCTTGACGCTATATTTGAGGAAATAAACAACTCTGTATTTAGACGTGGCCATATTACATTAGGAATATCAGCCGCCATATCCGGTTCTGGTGTCGCATACGATTATAAATGGTTTGCAAATAATATCACTAAAGTCAAGACGGCCGGAGAGGATAAGGAGATAGAGTCACTTTTGATGCGTCAAAGAATATTTATAGATTATTTTGACAATATATTCGTCTATGACGAAAAGACCAGAGGCAGCCAGGAGTTCAAAGAGCAGCGTAGCCGTTGGGTTGCAACACAATTAAAATCCATCTTGTCAAACATCAAGTATCTGCCTGCAGCTATATTAAGCAAGAGATACGACTTTGTGGATAAGATATTGCAATGGATGCTTGTTCCACGAACAATCATGGTGTGCATTATCGCATTTATGAGTATCATACTGCCCTTTATCTACCTAAGCATTGCCATAAAGTGGTGGTTGCTGTTTGCATTTATATTATTTGTATTTGCAATGGCCACACCTGATTATCTGGTAGACAAGAACTGGAATAAGACATTTTATAGCATACCGAAAGTAGTATTCTCATCTATCATCAGCAGATTGACAAAAAAATCAAAATAAGGCATAATAGAACAAACATATATGGATATATTACTAACTATAATACATTTGATAGATTTTCTGCTATGGTTATTTGTAGCAGGTTCTGTTTTTTATGTTAGTTTATTTGCCATAATATCCTTATTTCCCACAAAAAGTTCAAGCAAAAATATTAATAAAGAATCAAGACGTACAAGATTTCTTGTTTTATTTCCAGCATATAAAGAAGACCGCATCATCATCAATTCATTAAACAAATTTGTAGAGCAAGACTACCCAAGAGATTGCTATGACGTAGCCGTTATTGCCGACCACATGCAAGACGATACCATCGCGGTTCTCAGGGATTTGCCTATAAAAGTGCTCGTTCCGCACTTTGACAAGAGTTCAAAAGCCAAAGCATTGCAATATGCAATAGCAAACATTGGTTCTGACTATGATTATGTTGTAATTCTTGATGCTGACAACGTTGTTGAAAACAATTTCCTTACTCAACTGAACAATAAGTTATCAGAAAAAAAATATACTGCGATACAATGCCATAGATGCGCCAAGAACAAAGATAATGAAATAGCCGTATTAGATGGTGTAAGCGAAGAGATAAACAACTCAATATTCAGAAAGGCACATAATGCCATCGGTTTGTCTTCAGCATTAATCGGTTCAGGCATGTGCATAAAATATAATTGGTTTGCCGACAATGTCAACCTATTGACAACAGCTGGCGAAGACCGTGAACTAGAAGCATTGCTTCTAAGACAAGGAAAATATATCAAATACGAAGAATTTATATACGTATATGATGAAAAGGTCAGCAACCAAGACAATTTCCAGCGTCAGCGCCTACGTTGGATGACCGCCCAGTTGCAAAGCCTTTCCAGCATGTTGCCATACATTCCAAAAGCTATCAGGAAACACAACGTTGATTATATAGACAAGACCATACAGCAAGCCCTGATACCACGTTCTATTCTTATAGCCTTAACCCTACTGCTGTCTGTCATTACGCTGATAATCAATCCTGTTGCGAGTATAAAATGGTGGTGTTTGTTCTTTAGCATTAGCATTGCCATTCTTATAGCCACGCCATCGAAGCTTAGGACAAAGAGCATAGTTAAAAGTATCAAGTTCCTTCCAAGACTTATATGGAAAATGTGCTGCAATATACTCCGCATAGATACAAGCAATAAAGATTTCATACATACTACTCACGACAAATGAAAATTGCGATTCTCACTTCTGGCATACTACCAGTTCCGGCTGTTCAAGGAGGAGCCGTTGAGAATCTTATTGACTTCTATCTGGAATACAACAACAAATACAAGCTACACGATATAACCGTCTATAGCATTGACAACGCCAAAGCGAGAAAGCACCCAGCCCTCGGTTCTGATGTTAATCATTATGTTTATATAAATTCAGACAGCTTTTTTACAAAGGTCATTAAAAAGTTGGCTGAGTTTTTCCTCACAAACAAAGGATATTACGACCAGCATATAGAATATTTCATAAAAAAGGCGGCCAAGTTAATAAGAAAAGAGAAATTTGACTTGATAATAATGGAGAACCGCCCTGCTTTTGCGCTCCATTTTAAAGAAAGACAAAGAATCGTTTACCATCTGCATAACGATCATCTAAACACGACCAGCCGACTGAGCAATGAACTATACGATGCAGCAGAACGTATTATATGTGTTTCTGATTATATCAGCAACAGGACAAACGCTATAACCCCTGGAGTGAACAAGGCTCTTACCGTTTATAACGGTATAGATACAAAACGCTTCCAATCACGTGACATAAAGATCAACAGAGCAACGATAGGCCTTTCTGAAAACGATTTTATTGTCATCTTCAGTGGTCGTTTAGTACCAGAAAAGGGAATCAAACAACTCATTGAGGCTATGCTTAAGTTGAAAGACAACAAAAATATAAAGCTGTTAGTAGTTGGTTCTTCTTTCCTCGGAAACAATACCGGCAAAAGCAAATTCCTTGATTTGCTCAATGAATTAGCCAAACCGATAGAACAAAACATAATATTCACCGGATATGTTAACTACGACATTGTTCCGTCGTATCTGCACATTGCCGACATTGCCGTAGTTCCCTCTATATGGGATGAACCCTTTGGTTTGACGTGCATTGAGGCACTTGCTGCCGGACTTCCGCTTATAACGACAAACAAGGGCGGTATTCCTGAAATCATCAGCAGCGATTATGCCAGAACAATTGACGTAGACGACAATTGTGCACAATCACTTGCCGCATCCATTTTGGAATTGTACAACGACGCTACGCTTAGAAACGAAATGAGCATTGCGGCAAGAGCAAGTGTCAGTAGATTTGACAAGTTTGAATATGCAAAGAACTTCTTCAAAGCACTAGAATAATGAGCAACAGAGTACATAGAAGCATTATGAATATCAAAGTAGGAATGTTTTTCTACTTCATATCTCTGTTTCTCGCCTTCTATTCACGAAAGATATTCTTAGATTGTCTTGGTGCTGAATTTATAGGACTTACGGGAGCTCTAAGCAATATACTCAGTTTCCTGAATGTTGCAGAACTAGGTATAGGTACCAGCATCACCTATTTCCTATACAAACCCCTTCAAGAGGATAATCACCAGAAGATTAACGAAATAATGTCCATGCTCGCCTATCTATATCGTCAGATAGGTATACTGATTGGCGTTGGAGGAATAGTCGTAAGCCTCTTCTTCCCGCTCATGTTCAACGAGTCGTCGATGGGACTTTTCATTGTCTATTTCGCATTCTATTCGTTCTTGGCCTCTTCCGTTGCCGGCTACGTCATCAACTACCGTCAGCTGCTTGTATCTGCCAATCAGAAACAATACGTTGTTAATGCCTATTTCCAAACGATAGCCATCGTGCAAAGCATCGTTCAGATATTGCTTGCATGGTATTACCAGAATCTGTATTTGTGGGTTCTGGTCGGATTGATATTTACCGTTATCGGATGCGTTGTTTTCAACTGGCGTATAGCGAAAGTATATCCATGGTTGAAAATAGACCTCAAGCAGGGCAAGAAACTGCTTAAGGAATACCCTGAGGTACTAAGAAAGACACGCCAGATATTCATACAGAAAGTAAAGGATTTTGTACTTTACCGTAGCGACCAGATTTTGATATTCGCATTCGTTTCGCTCAAGATGGTTGCATATTACGACAGCTACATGATTATCATAAACAAAATCAACTATCTCGTAAATATCTTGTCTAACGGCATGAATGCTGGCATTGGAAATCTGATAGCAGAAGGCAATGAGAAGAACACGATGAAAGTCTTTTGGGAGTTGACGGCCATACGATTCATCATTGTCGGCATAGTCATATATTCCTTGCTTATGTTCATACAACCTTTCATGATATGCTGGCTTGGCAACGAGTATCTGCTTTCCGATTTCATTGTCTACTTGCTTTTGTTCAATCTTTTCATCATGCTTTCCAGAGGCGTTGTAGAAATGTATATCGGAGCATCAGGATTGTTTTCTGATGTATGGGCCACGTGGACAGAACTCTTTCTTAATCTTGGTGTTACTCTTGCCTTGGCCCCCCACCTGGGCATATCCGGTATTTTGATTGGCAAGATAGTAAGTGTATTTTTTATAGCCATGTTCTGGAAGCCGTATTTCTTGTTTTCCAAGGGATTGAAGCAAAGTGTCAAGGGCTATTGGAAAGGCATGACACGCTATTATGCCATTTTCATTGTTTTCCTTGGCATATCTTTGTTATTAAAAGAACTTGTCATAATGCCTTCTGTCGACAGTTTCCTGTCTTTAGTCATTTATGGCCTTATAATATATGCCCCGCTGGTATTGCTATATTTCCTTTGTATGTTCTATTTTACTGATGGCATGAAATATTTCATAGCTAGAAAACCTGCGATATATAATAAACTAAAATTGAGAAAATAAATATGCCAGAATCCAATAAAACCATACAGCGCCAAACCAACTATGAATTGTTAAGGATTATTGCCATTCTGCTAATTTCTTTAATGCATGGCATCAGAAGTGCTTATGGAAGTCCTAACATTCTTAATTCCGTTTCATTCGTAGCCATAAATGCCATAGGTAATATGGGCGTTACAATATTCATATTAATATCTGGCTATTTCGGCATAAGATTCCGATTATCAAAACTATTCACCCTATGGGCTATTGTTCTTTTCTATTCGCTTGCCATATTTACATATAATACGCTTAACTTACCACCTACAAGCATATTAGACAAGGAGTTCATCAAAAACCTATATACAGCACTTACACCTATCACTTCTGCTACATGGTGGTTCATAACTTCGTATACTATCCTGTTTATGCTTTCTCCGCTATTAAACAAAGCCACTGAGCATATAACGAGACACCAATTTAAATACCTTTTAGTCGTTTTATTATTTTTCTATTCAGCCTCACCCACGTTTCTAATGCATAGCCTTTCGGACACTCCAAATGGAAAATGCACAGAAAACATGATTCTTGCTTATTTAATAGGTAGATATATTTACATTTATGGCATGCCATCAATAATAAAAAGACATTCTTTAATGATATTTTTAAGCTGTATTTCATTGATATTTTGTGTAAACTATTTTATATTCGACCCTTTGTTTATGGCAAAAGACCATAATTTATTTATCATAATTGGTGCATTATGCATTTTCAGTATCTTTAGTAAATTACAAAAACTATCAACAGGAGCAAATGGATTGATTATCAAAGCAGCATCATATGCCTTCCCCATTTATATTCTCAACATATTCTTGATTGATCTGCTTGAGTTTCAATACATCGGCTTAAGAGCTGACAATGCTTTTTTACTGTACTATCTTATCGTTCAATGTGAAATAATAGGCATAAGCATAATCATTGAATATATCAGGAACATGATTTTTAGCAATCCAATAAAATTAATCGGGAAAGCAATAGACGATAAGACATCATCATTAATAGACAAGATTATATAACTATGAAAATAATATGTGATGCCCCCGGACAGACGTGCAACAGGTTGTGGACTTATGTTGCTGCTATTAGCGAATGCGTGGTCAAGCGCAAGCACATGGTAATATTGTTCTACGACTGGACAATAGAAGATTTTCCAAACCTGCTAAATTGCCCTTTCATCCATTTCCCACTATGGCATAAATGGTATCTGGAAAGAGGCAACGGATGGAACAACTACAAGGGGTTGACATGGAAAGCTACACATAGCAAAAGAATGGACAAGGTGTTCAAGTTCTTCGGGTGCACAAAGGGATGGAGCACT
This sequence comes from Prevotella sp., assembly GCA_017410365.1. Lineage (GTDB taxonomy): Bacteria > Bacteroidota > Bacteroidia > Bacteroidales > Bacteroidaceae > Prevotella. The sequence continues at coordinate 51,086 of JAFQQY010000007.1, read as the reverse complement.
AGAAACGACACGCGCTACATAGCCGAGGCAAAAAGTGAACTGCAACACATATACAGACCCAAGAAGGACATTACCGACAAGGCTGAGCAGTTGATAAACGACATGCGAAAAACTTCTGATATCGTCGTAGGAGTGCATATACGCCGAGGTGACTATGCCACATGGAACGACGGGCGTTTCTTCTATTCCCTTGACGACTATCACCAATTCATGCTCCGCATAAAAGCGTTGCATAAGGATAAGCGAGTGAGTTTCTTCATCAGCAGCAACGAGAGCTTTGAACTTGAACAATTTACCGATTGCGAATGCCGACGTTTCGGCAAGGAACCGTCTGGTGCTATACTTGACCTTTATACGCTATCTGTCTGCGACATGATTATAGGACCATTCAGCAGCTATTCGCGTTGGGCCTCGTTCATTGGCGAAGTGCCGCTTTGTTTCCTTGAAAGCAAGGACCAAGAGTTCACAGACGATAGTTTCTCAAAGATTGTCGACTTCTTCCACTTTGAGAACGGCAAAGAGATATTCGACTGGTAACAAATCTAAACGGCCCATTTAGACTGGCTAAATAGGCCGTTTAGACATCAAAAGTTGCCCATTTGCTATTACTAAATGGCCCTGTTTTTATGTGGTTTACAGTTTCACACTCTTTTTCTTCGGCTTACTTTCATTTTGCATCTTATCAAGAGCCGTTACGACATAAGTATACTTCTTGGTTCCGTTGATGTAATTCAACTTCAGGAATGTGTTGGTTGTTATGGTAACAATCTTCGACGGGTCACTGATGCCTACCTTCTCGCCTTTGTCAAACTTATAGACCACATACTTTACGGCTTCGTTTTTCCATCCCTTGCCCTTCGGAGCCGTCCAGAAAAGTATATAGCCGTCTTCTGTCCACACAGGCTTTACCTTGCGCACCTTCTTTGGAGCCTTTCCGTCTATGAAAGGCATAATGGGCTGAAGGGCTGGATAGCGCCAGTATTTGTTTCTAAGAATAGTAGAATAGTTGCCTATGTTGTCAACAGCTGCCTTTGCATACCATAGCGATACTCCGCTGACGTTCTTCATCTGCTTGTGCAACTCATATTTTGCCGGCTGCTGATGACTGTTCTTGTCTTTCGGATCGGGAAATTTCACGGTACGCTCAACATCCTCGCCAATATACAAGGGGCGTCCACCGGCATACTGGTTCCACCACTTTATCAGAGTCTCATAATCGGCAGCCTTGTGCCCTATCTGCCAATAGAGCTGAGGCACGCAATAGTCAATCCAGCCGTTGTTTATCCATAGAAGCACGTCGGCATAAAGGTCATCATAGTTCTGCAAGCCGTTTGTTTCGCTACCGATGTATGATGTCTTCTTGTTGCGATAGATTCCGAATGGCGACACACCAAACTTGACCCATGGCTTGGTCTTATGAACGGTTTCATGCAATTGCTTTACAAACAGATTTACATTGTGCCTGCGCCAGTCGCCCCTATCCTTTATGCCATGAGTGTTGGCTGTATATTGCTCATCGTCTTCGATGGTATGGCCGGCAGCCGGATATGGATAAAAATAATCGTCTATATGAAGACCGTCGACATCGTATCTTTTTACGATATCCTCTGCCACCTTGCATATATAGTCGCGGTTTTCCTGTATTGCCGGATTCAGAATCATCTGCCCGTCATATCTGAACACGCTGCCCGGCTTTCTTACAGCAATATGGCTCACAGCCAGTTCCTTGGTATTCTTGGTCTTGGCTCTGAACGGATTTATCCATGCATGCAGCTCCATGCCTCTCTTGTGGCACTCGTCCACCATCCATTGCAGGGGGTCCCAATATGGTTGTGGCGGTGTACCTTGATAGCCAGACAGGAATCGGCTCCACGGTTCGAGGTCGCTATGATACAAGGCATCGCACTCTGCCCTGACTTGAAAGAATATGGCATTGACACCTGTCTTCTGCAATTCATCCAACTGATATATCAGCGTCTGCTTCATTTTTTCGTTGGACATGCCCACGAACTGCCCGTTTACGCATTGTATCCATGCGCCTCTAAACTCTCTCTTCTTTTGTGCTCCTGCGGTCATAACCATCAGTAAAGCAAACAATAATAAAAATATCTTTTTCATAACTTAGTGATTCAGAATGTTAAACAATTCGTCTGTCCAATCGGCGCCGTTTTCTGGACAAAACGTCAAGAATCCCTTTCTGGCAGCCATTTCTACGTTACGTTGGCCGTCGTCTATAAAAAGTCCTTCTTCAGGATTGGCGCCTTCTGCTTTTATCACATGGTCGAAGAAAGCCTCGTCGGGCTTCATGGCACCTATCTTATAACTCATATAGAGCGCGTCGACATAGTGTTCGAGCGAGTTTCCGTTGCCGTCGAAATCTGCACTCAGCGCCCAACTCATCATAAACGGATTTGTGTTTGACACCAATACTATCCTATACCCCATGGCCTTGAGTTTCTTCAGAGCATCGAGGTTTCTTAGAGGCAGTTCCTTGCGATAGCCGAGCCATGCGTTCAGACAATCGTCGTGGGTTAGCGGCTTGCCTGCCAAGAGGCTCAATTCGCGACGGAAATCATCTGCCGTTATCACTCCGCGCTCCAAATCGCCGAAGATTCCCGACTGAGTATAAGCATCAAGTCGTTGTGCCGCATCTTCAAGCCCAAGTTCCTGAAATCGCCTGATGGCTTCTTGTTGGTCGAGCGTTATTATCACGCCTCCTAAATCGAACAACAGCGTCTTTATCTTTCTGTTTTCCATAGCCGGTTCTTAGAATCTCTTAAATGCTCTGTCCATCTCTCGGCGGTCTTCTTTCTCCTTGAGTGTCTGGCGCTTGTCAAACTCTTTCTTACCCTTACACAAGGCTATATCCATCTTTGCCCTTCCGTTCTGGTCGATAAACACCAGCAGGGGCACAATAGTATAGCCCGTCTGCTTGGTGGCAGAATGCAGCCTTTGAATTTCCTTGCGCTTGAGCAGAAGCTTACGCTCGCGCTTCATCTCATGGTTATTGTACGAGCCATAGAAATAAGGGCTTACGCTCATGCCCTTGACCCATAGTTCGCCGTTTATGATATAGCAATAGGTGTCTACAAGACTTGCCTTACCGTTGCGTATAGACTTAATTTCCGTACCCGTAAGCACAATGCCTGCGGTATAAGTCTCAACAAAGAAGTATTCAAACGAAGCCTTCTTGTTGCGTATGTTTACAGGACTTTTCTTCCTTATCAGTTCTTCTTCCTTGTTCATTTTGTTATTGTACCACTACACTATTTCTGCAAACTTCTGCAGATTATCGTCTACGTATTGGGCAATCTGTTCCGTCCATTGTTCCTCATTTTCAACGAACTCATCGTCCATGTCGTCAAATTCCGGATAGCGCTCGAACATGGCCATAAACTCATCCTCATCACATTCCACTTCTATTTCCTCGCGATACTTCAAGTATAGAGTGTGGGCGTTGTAGACAAGCTTTGACAAGTCGCGCAATCCCCACAATTTCACAGCCTTGGCAAAAGGATTCTTGAATATGAACGGGCCATAGCCGTTATGAATCAGTTGCACAAATCCTCCGTCCATTACTTCTTCATGGAGCACGTTCCATGCAAGCAAGGTAATCTGGTCGGCATTCAGTTCTGCCATGTTCTCGGCCGTCAGTTGCCCGTCGATGGCATCGTAAATGCCCTTGACAAACACCTGAAGGAATTCATCCATTCCCTGCTGAGCAGCCTGCATCAGGTCAGCATCCTTAACAATCACATTTTTCATATTAAATGCAAAGTTACATCAATTAGGGCGAAATGCAAAACTTATGTCAAAATTATTTTATCTCGAGCTGGGCGCCTTTAAGCAATGGCGACGAGAATCGCAATACCGCCTGGCTTCCATCTTCAGGCAAACGCACGTATGCCAGCAGTTTGCCTCTATAGACGCGCTGACGGTTGTCGCGGTGGTCGGTCATATCTGCGTTGTCTGAATTTTCAAGCCCTAATAGTTTGCCGCCCGTAACCCAACATGTTATTTCATTGTCGGCCAACTTCACAAGCACGCCGTCTTCATCTACCACTTCAATCCTTACATGAGCCACCTGTTCTCCTTTGTCTTCAATCATCGCCTTGATGGCGTATGGGCGCCCTGAAGTCTGAATGGTATAGCTTGACTCTACGTTGCCATTGGCATCAAGGCCCTCTGCCGTGAGCGTGCCCGGCACGTAGTCAACATCCCAATGGATTATACCGGTTTCGTCGTCATATTCCTTGACCTCGCCTATCTGCTTGCCGTTAAGCATCAGTCGAGCCTTCTTTGAGTTTGTATAGCACACCACCCTAACGTTCTGACCTTCATCATAGTTCCACACATCGGGAGCTTCAGGAGAAAGAGCATTGCGGCGTCGCATCTGTCGGTAAGTGCCTATATATGTAACAGGTTTGTCGCTCCACAGCGAAGCTCTGAACCATCCGCGCGGTTTCTTGTAGCTTCCAAAGTCGAGCAAACCGGTGTGCAATCCTCTTGAAGGCCATCTGCCTGACTCGCCCAGATAATCGGTACCTGTCCATACGAACTGGCCGAAAATGTGTTCACGGTCGCGAACGGCCTTCCATGCCGCAAGACTGGTGTGCGTCTCGCTACCGTAGATTATACGGTTGGGGTATAGCTTGTGGTCTTCATCGTAGCGGTTTTCTGTATAGTTATAGCCAACAACATCTATTGCCTCGGGATATTCCGTCTGATTAGACATGACCACTCCTGCCAAGGCACCTGTAACGGGGCGCGACGTGTCAACGCTTCTTACACATGCCGCCAACCTTTTGGCTATCTTACCTATGCGCATGGCATCGGGAGCGTCTGGTTTATAGCCACCAAACATGGGTTGATTGATGGTGGTGCCGTCCAGAACCGGATGCGAATATGGGTCGTTGGGATAGTCAACTTCATTGCCTATGCTCCAAAGGAATACAGATGGATGGTTGCGGTCGCGGCGCACCATATCGGTTACATCGCGCTCTATCCACTCTTCAAAGAAATCGAATGTGCCATCGTATGATGGTTTTCCAACATTCCAACCTTCAACCCACTTACGCTTAGGGAACTCCCACTCGTCGCTAGCCTCATCCATAACAAGAAGTCCCAATTCATCACATAAGTCATAGACAACCGGTGCTTGCGGATTATGACTCATACGTATGGCATTGGCACCCATTTCCTTGAGGTTTATCAATCGGCGGCGCCATACATCTTCAGGTACGACCGCGCCCAAAACACCAGCATCATGATGTAGACATACTCCTTTGACTTTCAGATTATTGCCATTCATCTTTAAACCTTTATTCGAGTCGAAGTCAAACCATCTGAAACCAACGTGTGTCTTTTTCTTGTCTATCGTCTTGCCATTGGTCAACAGCTCACACTCGAGGGTATAAAGATATGGAGAATCCAAATGCCAAAGCTTGGGTTTGTTCACCTTCATCAGAAGTTTTGAAACGGTAGCACCTGCAACTTCCTTGCTGACATCCTTGACCGTATTTGCCACCTTTGTACCATCATTATCATAAAGCGTGGCAGAGAGGATGTACTGGCCTTTTGAAGATGCGTGATTTACTATCTTAGCATCAACACTAAGAAGTGCCTTCTTATCGCTTACCTCCGGTGTGGACCACCCTACTCCCCAAAGGTCGAAATGCACGTCGCCCGCTTCTATCATCCACACATCGCGATAGATGCCAGAACCTGTGTACCATCTCGAATCTGCATGCCTACTGTGGTCGATACGTACAGCAAGCACGTTGTCCTTTTGTTTGAGATAAGGTGTCATATCATACATGAAAGATATGTAGCCGTTAGGTCGTTTACCCAAAAGATGACCATTAAGATATACCTCACTACGATTATAGGCACCTTCAAAGTATATGTAACGGCGTTTACTTATATCATCAACATCGAAATGTTTTCTATACCATGCTACTCCTGCAGGCAGATAGCCTGTACAACTGGCAAGCGACGGCGACATCAGGCCTTCTATCGACCAGTCGTGAGGCAACGTCAATCGCCTCCATTTGCTGTCATCGAATTTCTCTTCTACCCGCTGCGGCTCATCACCTTGTGAAAATAGCCACCCATCATTAAATTGAAATGCTTTACCAAAAGAGACCTGTGCGTTTGCTGACATTGTAAACAGCATTATAATTGCCAAAGACAATAGTTGTTTCATGTTGTTTAAATTAAGTTGGTAAATTCGGAACAATATAATACTTTGCAAATATAGCAAATTATATTCAAAGCGAAGAAAAAGAACATCAAAAATGCAATTAACACTGAATTTGCCACTTTACCAATCCACTATACGCATTCATAATCTATTAAATATGCGTTTGATGTAGTTGCAATGTTGTCGTTGATTATAGAGATATTAACTATAAATTTCAGTAAGTGGCGTTCTGACTGGCAGTTTTTGGCCTACAAACTGTCAGTCAGAACGCCACTTACTGAAAACAATCATACCCAAAGCAACATAAAAGCAAGAGTAAACATAAGCAATCGGAACGCGAACTCATTAAAAATAATCTTAAATAATTTGGCACTCCCCCCATTTTTTAGTAATTTTGCAAATTGTAAAAAGAGATTATATAATCATATTTAATTAAACAATAAAGAACATGCAGTATTCACATGAAGTAAGCAACATGTGTGTTGTTGCTAAGGGTCCTAACCACGGACCAGCGCCAATTCCTGAAGAAGGAAAGTGGATTCAAGCTAAGGAGATTAAAGACATCTCTGGTTTTACCCACGGTGTGGGTTGGTGTGCACCACAGCAGGGTGCTTGTAAGCTCTCTCTCAACATCAAGGAGGGCGTTATCCAGGAGGCTCTCGTTGAAACAATCGGATGTACTGGTATGACTCACTCAGCAGCTATGGCATCAGAGATTCTGCCAGGCAAGACTATTCTTGAGGCTCTGAACACCGACCTCGTTTGCGATGCTATCAATACAGCTATGCGTGAATTGTTCCTTCAGGTGGTTTACGGACGTACACAGAGTGCATTCTCTGAGGGCGGTCTCGTAATCGGTGCAGGACTTGAAGACCTCGGTAAGGGATTGCGTTCACAGACAGGTACTCTGTATGGTACTGTAGCAAAGGGTCCTCGTTATCTCGAGTTGACAGAAGGCTACATCACAAAGCAGTTCCTGGATAAGGACAACCAGATTTGCGGTTACGAGTATGTACACCTTGGCAAGATGATGGAAGCCATCAAGAACGGTATGGACGCTAACGAGGCAGTGAAGAAGTTCACAGGCTCTTACGGACGTACAACAGCCGAGCAGGGAATCGTTAAAGCTATTGACCCACGTAAAGAATAAGGAGGAAGAAGATTATGATAAGAAAAGTAAGTTTCGAGAGTTACGACCGCCGCATCAACCAGGTGCTGGCTGCTCTTAAGGAGAACGGTATCGAGAGCATCGAAGAGGCTAACGAAATCTGCGAGAATGCAGGTGTTGACCCATATAAGATGTGCGAGGAGACTCAGAACATCTGCTTCGAGAACGCTAAGTGGGCATACGTTTGCGGTGCTGCTATTGCAATCAAGAAGGGTGTAAAGAACGCTGCTGAAGCTGCCGAGGCTATCGGTATCGGCTTGCAGAGCTTCTGTATTCCTGGTTCTGTAGCTGATGACCGTAAGGTAGGTATTGGCCACGGTAATCTTGCAGCACGTCTGCTCCGCGACGAGACAGAGTGCTTCGCTTTCTTGGCTGGTCACGAGAGCTTCGCTGCCGCTGAGGGTGCTATCAAGATTGCAGAAAAGGCTAACAAGGTGCGCAAGGAGCCTCTCCGCGTTATCCTTAACGGTCTTGGCAAGGATGCAGCTATGATTATCAGCCGTATCAACGGTTTCACATACGTACAGACACAGTTCGACTACTTCACTGGCGAGGTTAACGTCATCAAGGAAACTCCATACTCTGATGGTCCTCGTGCGAAGGTTAAGTGCTATGGTGCTGATGACGTTCGTGAGGGTGTTGCTATTCTGTGGAAGGAAAACGTTGACGTTTCAATCACAGGTAACTCAACTAACCCAACACGTTTCCAGCATCCAGTAGCAGGTACATACAAGAAGGAGCGCGTATTGGCTGGCAAGCCATACTTCTCTGTAGCTTCTGGTGGTGGTACAGGTCGTACACTTCACCCAGACAACATGGCTGCAGGTCCTGCTTCTTACGGTATGACTGACACTCTGGGACGTATGCACTCTGACGCTCAGTTCGCAGGTTCTTCTTCTGTACCTGCTCACGTTGAGATGATGGGATTCCTCGGTATCGGTAACAACCCAATGGTTGGTGCTACCGTAGCTATCGCCGTAGAAGTTTCTTTGGCTCTTAACAAGTAAGAGTATTTTACACATAAGTTTTACGACCGACATGAAAGCATGCTTAAACACGTGCCTGATTGTCGGTCGCTTTGTTTCTATATAACATAAGTACAAGCATGAGAAGATTATTCGTTACCCTTATGGCTCTCTGTGCTATGACAATAGCAATGGCTGCAGATAATATCATATACAAGCCGAGAATAAAAAGCCTGCAGGCAGTGGTAAACCAAGATTGGCTTTCGCCAGCGGTAATGACCATGGGTAGCGACGACGTGCTCAGAATAAGTTTCGACGAGTTATCACACGAATACCACAGATTTGTCTATCGCATAGAGCATTGCGAGGCAGATTGGTCAGTTTCTCAGGATATTTTTGAGAGCGACTGGCTGGAAGGATTCAATAATATTCCGATAGAAGACTATCAGAACTCGCTGAACACAACGGTTCTTTATACGCACTACAAATTGGAGATTCCAAATGAGAGATGCCGGCTGAAAATGAGCGGCAACTATAAGCTGACAATAATTGACGAGGACAATGATAACGAAGAAGTGGCAGAAGTGAGGTTTAGGGTTGCAGAACAACTGATGAGCATCGACTTGACCATGACCACTAACACCGACATAGACATCAATAATAGCCACCAACAATTAGGAATGAAACTAAACTACGGACAGCAAAAGGTAATCAATCATCAGGAAGAAATATTCACTTTAATAACCCAAAATAACCAAACACACAACGCAAAGATTAATATTCCAACAACTCTGATTAACGGAAGAGGCTTGGAATGGAGACACAATAGGCAACTGATATTCAATGCCGGAAACGAGTACAGGAAGTTTGAAGTGCTGGCACTTAGCCATGCAACCATGGGCATTGACTACATGCGTTGGGACGGACACAACTACCACGCCTACCCTTTCGTCTGCGAACCAAGAAAAAACTATCTCACTGATGAGGATGCCAACGGCGCTTTCTACATAAGGAACAGCGACAATTTCGATAACGATTTCACTTGCGATTATGTCTATGTTCACTACAAACTGAAATCTCCATATATTCCAGATGCTGAGTTATATGTAGATGGTGAGTGGACAACGGCAGAGAACAAGGCAAACTACAAGATGCATTACGACGAGAATGACGGAACTTATAATGCCACGATTTTGCAAAAACAAGGCTACTATTCATTTCAGTATATAATGAAAACAGCTGACGGTCATTTTATGACACCGCCAACTGAGGGCAATTTCTACCAAACGGAGAATAGATATCAAGCCTACGTCTACTACAAGCCTACAGGTGCACGCACATGGAGACTTGTTGCTTACAGACAAATACAAACGGAATAAGCTACTCTCTAAATTCCTTAGGAGTAATACGGTAACGACCGTAGAAACTTGCTATGAAATAGTTGGCTGAAACGAATCGGCATTCAGAAGCGACGTCTTCAATAGACATGTCTGTTTCTTTCAGCAACTTGCAAGCCTGCTCTAAACTTATAGCGCGTGCCAGCATTCTCGGATTTTTATAGATATTAGTATTTACCATACTATAGAAATCTTTAATGCCTACGCCTGATTTTTCACAAAGCTCTCTCACCTTGACATTATCCTTTGCAAGCATTGGAGCCATGACAAGCATCATCTCTACAAAACTCTCGTCAAGGTCTATTTTTCCTTCTGTACTTAGGCCGCGCACGTCGTCTGGACGTGGTGCAAGGATTTCACCTCCATAAGACTCACATCGCGTCAGATAACTACGCAAACGCTTCAAAACATCCCATTCCTCTGAATTGCGCTTCATCGATATGCGATAGTTACGATTGTAATACACAAGGTTGGCTATAACCAGTACTACCAGGAACAGAATAAACAAGATATAAAGTCCTCCGGTCTTCCACCAAGGTTCATCAATTTCTATAGTAACTACCAAAGGCTCTTCATTCCACGAATGTGGCGACATTGATGATTGTAACTCTACCTTATATATACCAGATTGAAGACCTACCAACGGCAAGCGTAAAACACCATTTGCACTAACCATTTCATCTGAGTTGCAATATGACAGCGTTTGCCATTCATCCATTATTCCTAGTATTCTAAGACGGTAATAGGTCTGTAGGGGACGGAAATAGTTGAGCGCAGAGAAGGTAAGAACTATTGTATTCTTATCATGGTCAAGCTTTATGTATCTTGTATGGGCTGCTGCTTTATCAAGTACAACCTTATCATCAAGCATTGTACCTATTTCCAATTCACGACCATTAACAGCTACGTCAATCAGAGTAGGACGGGTCTTAATACTAATGGTATCAAGAGTTGTAAACTGGTTAGGATTAAATACAACCACATATTCTATGGCTTGCATTCCTATTATGCCATTTTCATCAATTACTGCCCGACCATTACGAAATGTCTCTGAAGGAATATTATCGCCTTCTGTATAACTATAAATATGCTTGATTGTATCATTAGCAACAACAATACAAGCTATACCATGGCTGGTACTGACCCACATGTGATGATTATTGTCTTCTATGATAGAATGCACAACCTCGTTCATCAATCCATCCTTTCTACTTAAGTAAATTGGATCTTCATTCTCTGTACGACGCAATTCAACACCTGTTTGAGAACCAATCCATGTCCATTGACGACTATCTGTATATACGCAGTTGGTATTCTTCGCAAAAGCGGTCAGGTCTGGCAACTTTACTGTATCCATCATTGATGCATAATGATGTGCCAATTTTGATTCATCGCTCCAAGAAACAGCATTAAATGGTGAGTTTAAGGGTTGTGAATATAAAAGACCATACGTTTCCGTACCTAACCACATTCCACCCTGATGGTCGAAAGCCATTACATTTATATCGGTTTCTAACTTCGCTCCACCAAACATAGACAAGCGGTCATAATGTATTGTCTCTTCTGTTTTCAAATCATACGTCCAATAGCCATACGCAGAAGGGATATAAAGAATTCCATTAAGCTCTGCCAAATTATTCAGTTTTCGGTTTAATTGCATTATAGTATGCCACTTTCTGGTACGGGTATCCAAACGCTGAAGTACAGCTCCTACAATACCATTTCTGATCTGAATAATATCTCTTCCACATCTTCTTATTACTGACGTACGTGAGTAGTTATTAGCCACATCTGCAGAATAAGATGGTATACGATAAATCTCACGTCCAGAAGAAATCTCATGACAAACAACTTCACCTGATGAATAAAATAAGAATATGCTATCTCCAAGCACATCCATATCCTGAAGCTGCATTGCATCTATTACAGGTACTGGATTTGGCTTGCCATTACTATATAACCGTCCTTCAGACATCATCCATAGGTTACCTTCTGAATCGACAAACAAGTCAACGACCGTTGATTTAACACCTTCAGAGCGGAAAATACCTTCTATATCATTGATACATTGCTCCGTCAGCAAATCTACGCAAGTAACGGTTTGCTTATTCTTAAGCCATAAACGCTGAGAACTATCATAATACAAATGATAGTTACCAGTATAGTTTGGCAATGTATAGAAATCTCCTTTATCAGTATTAATATGAGTAAACTTTATACCATCATAAATGTTGATATAACCAATGGTTGTCATAACCATTCGACCATCAGGCAAACTTAAAATCGTTTGTGCACTATTATCAGCCAAACCATCTGAGGCGTTGATCACCTTAAATGTTCGCTTGGAATCTATTGCATTGCCACTAATGTTGACGAATAGCAAAAGACATAGAATAGTTAGTAAACGATATATACTTTTCATCCGTTAAAGTTTATCAACGGCAAAGTTAAATAAAATGTATAGTATTTCCAAATATTTTGCTCACAAATAAACGAAATGTGATTAGAAACCCTAAAAAGAAGAAAGTTTATATAACAAAAAGAAGAGCCTTCATTGAAGACTCTTCTTTGTCGAGGTGACAGGACTCGAACCTGCGACAGCCTGGTCCCAAACCAGGAACGCTACCAACTGCGCTACACCTCGTTGCTCACTCAGAGGTTATCCCTTTTGTTTTGCGGTTGCAAAGGTAATAACTTTTTCCGAGTTGTGCAAATTTTTCTGCAATTATTTTATAATTTTTTGGTCTTTGAATATTTTTGCGAGTATTTGAACACCTCTTTCAACCTGTTCTTCTGTATGATTTGACATCAAAGCAAAACGAACCAGCGTGTCTTGTGGAGCACATGCCGGTGGTATAACTGAGTTAATAAACACACCTGCATCGAATGCCAACTTAGTAACCAAGAAGGTTTTTTCTGTATCACGCACATAAAGCGGAATAATCGGACTTTCAGTATCGCCAATTTCAAAACCCTCTTCACGGAAACGCTTTAAGGCATACTTCGTCACCTTCCAAAGATTCTCAAGAATTTCCGGTTCTGTCTTTAGGATTCTAAGAGCTTCTTTTGCAGCCGCTGTTGCCGCAGGAGTATTAGACGCACTAAATATATATGTACGACATGAATGACGAAGATAATTAATTGTGTCAAAGTCACCAGCAATAAAACCACCGATACTTGCAAGAGACTTAGAGAATGTACCCATTATCAAGTCCACCTCATTTGTCAAGCCAAAATATTCGCAGACTCCCCTACCCTGATGACCAAACACACCAACTCCGTGAGCCTCATCAACCATAATAGAGCAATTGTACTTCTTCTTTAATTCAACTATCTCAGGCAACTTACACAAGTCACCTTCCATTGAGAACACTCCATCTACAACTATCAACTTAACGGCATCTTCTGGAAGTCCCTTAAGTATATTCTCTAGATCTTCCATGTCGTTATGCTTATAATGAAGCTGACGAGCAAAGGAAAGACGACGTCCGTCAATTATACTTGCATGGTCACGATCGTCACATATTATATAATCACCGCGACCAACTACCATAGCCAATACACCAGAATTTACAGTAAAACCTGTCGAGAAGCAAAGGCAATCGTCTTTACCAACAAACTCTGCAAGTTCCTTCTCCAATTGAACATGCAAATCAAGTGTTCCATTCAGGAAACGGCTGCCTGCACATCCTGAACCATACTTATCAAGTGCATTCTTAGCCGCATCTATTACTCTTTGATCACCAGTAAGGCCTGTATAGGCATTAGAGCCAAACATCAGAACCTTATGGCCTTCCATCTCCACTTCTGTACCTTGCTTACTGGTAATAGCACGGAAATATGGGTAAACGCCTGCCTCCATAAACTTCTGAGGCTCGCGATAATTCTTGTATCTTTCTTGTAATTGTCCCATTCCAAATAGGTGTAAATTCCAATTTATTTTTTATTTACAGAATGCAAAGTTACACATTTTTTATGAAATCATGAATAAAAATTATAATAAATGTAAGTTTTTAGGTAATTTAGATATTCAAGGAGCTATTATTACAGAAGTTTTTAGTATCTTTGTAACAACTATGGATAAGAAAAAAAAGATTGTATTCATACTAAATCCTATATCTGGCACTCATAACAAGGTTGTTATACCGCAAATGATTGCAAGCAGGCTTGATAAAGATAAATTCGATTATCAGGTTAAGCTTACTGAGTATGCAGGACATGCAGCCGACATTGCCAAACAATGCGCAAAAGACAATATAGATATTGTTGTGGCTGTTGGCGGAGACGGTACCGTCAATGAAGTTGCGCGTTCACTTACCCATACAAATACGGCACTTGCCATAATACCATGCGGTTCTGGAAATGGACTTGCAAGGCATTTATGTATACCCATCGATATAAAAAAATCAATTGACATCATTAATCAGTGCAATATAGAAGAACTTGATTATGGCATCATTAACGATTTGCCCTTCTTCTGCACGTGCGGAATGGGATTTGACGCATTTATCAGCTTGAAATTCGCAGAATCTGGAAAACGAGGTCCCATAACATACGTTGAAAATGTTCTCAAAGAGGGATTGAAGTACAAACCGGAGACCTATGAAGTAATAGACGAAACCGGAGCAAAAAAATACAACGCTTTCCTAATTGCATGCGCCAATGCGTCGCAATACGGAAATAATGCCTATATTGCCCCTCATGCCTCTATGTCTGACGGATTGCTGGATGTTATTATCATGGAACCGTTTACCGCTTTCGATGCTCCACAAATCAGTTTCGATATGTTCAACAAGACTTTGGACAAGAATTCAAAAATAAAGACATTCAAGACCAAAAGCATAAGAATACATCGCAATGGCCCTGGCGCGATACATTTCGACGGAGACCCGATTATGACCGGTGAAGACATTGATGTGAGAATAGAGAACCGCGGAATAAAGATAGTAACCAACATAAATGCCGAAAACCATGAAGAGCAATCCAACTTTTTGCTCAATGCATTCTCAGACTTCTTTAATAATATAAATAATGTACGCGCAGACATCGAGAAAAGAGGCAGGAGAATTCAAACTATCAACAAAGTGCTATTAAGGAAATTAACAAAGAATGGAAATCAAGGCAGACAATAACAACGAGCAATTCCCTATGGTTGACGAAAACGGGAACATTCTCGGAGTGATATCAAGAGGCGAGGCGCACAATGGTTCCAAAAAGCTCCACCCGGTTGTGCATCTACATGTATTCAATAGCAAAGGAGAACTATATTTGCAAAAACGCCCTGAATGGAAAGACATCCAACCTAATAAATGGGACACGGCGGTAGGTGGGCATGTAAACTTTGGGGAGAATACCGAGATGGCATTGAAGCGAGAAGCAAAAGAGGAACTGGGCATCTGTGATTTTGAAGCAGAGAATATTGGTATATATGTTTTTGAAAGTGACAGAGAAAAGGAATTGGTATATGCATACAAAACAACCTTTGACGGTTTGATAAATGCAAACACTAAAGAATTGGAAACAGGAAGATTCTGGACACCAGATGAGATTGTCAACTGTTATGGCAAAAATGTATTTACACCAAATTTCGAATCTGAATATAAAAAGTTCTTCGGATGCAAGAAATAATTGTATATATTATTCTAGCGATAGCCGTTACCTATGCCGTATACAAGGTGTACAGTTCTTTAGCAGAGCGAAATAGTCCTTGTTATGGATGTCAAGGATGCGAATTAAAGAAACAAATGCTTAAGAAAAGCAAGAACAAACGAGCCAAACCCAAATGCTTCACTAAAAAACAATAGAAAAAATTTGGAGGAATAAAAAAATAGTATTACCTTTGCAACCGCAAAATAAGGAACGGTGCCTTGGATGAGTGGCTTAGTCTACGGTCTGCAAAACCGTCTACGGCGGTTCGAATCCGCCAGGCACCTCACAAAAAGAACTGATTGGAAATCCAATCAGTTCTTTTCTTTTTCATTCATCCTTAAACAGGTCATTAGTTTCTTCTATTTCATCTGAATCAAACCACTTATCAAGTTTCTCCTTAGCCCTGGCCTTTATATCAGAATCGACATTAATCCAAACCTTCTTTAAGACATAAAGCAGCACAGCCAAATCGTCTGAAAGCCCGACTATCGGTATTGCATCTGGCATAACATCCAGAGGACTTATCATATATCCCAAAGCACCAATAATAATCGCCTTGTCAGCCTTAGAGACATTGTCACTCTGCAATGTATAATAAAGAATCAATGCCGCATAAACAAGCTTAGAACCAGCACGTTTTGCTATGCTTGATACTTTTTCCATAAAATCGTTAGCCGAAAACTTATTGGCATAACTCATAAAATCAGGTAACTCCATACGCTATTTATATTTTAATATTGTTTCTAATGGGTTAATCTCAACACTCTAATACCAAGAAAACTCTTATTGCCATTAAGATATGTTCTCAAAGTATTATTATCCTCTACCACTCTGCCTTGCTTAGACGAGGCATGAAGCATATGCAATCCATCTTTACGCCATAATGCAATGCCCAGATGTGCAATATCCAATCCCTTAACATTAGTTACTATTGCTAAGATATCGCCATTCCTTACAACCTTGCGCAACAAAGAAGTATTAGCCAAAGAAGACTTTGGTATATAGTTCATTTTCTTGCCATTAAGGTTTATTTCTGTTTCACGAATTTCTTCCACAAGATATGGACTTATTCTCAATGCCTTATATGAATGAGGATGTTTACTCATAAAATCCAAATTTAGTACTTGGATTGCAGAAAATGGAGGATTCGGTGACTGAACTTCCTTAACAAATCCCATATTTTCATTATTATCAATCCAGTCACTAAAATAATGTAATCGACTTCCATATCCATCTATTACCCCATTCCTATATCGTAGATTTCTCAATGCATTAATATAATCTTGATATGTGAATTGGCCATTTTGAACACATAATGCTAAAGAAACTACCGTTTCCACATAAGTCGTACAATCCATCTGTCGGAGATTAACCACAAGTTGCTCTTCATCATTAACTTCCAATGTATTCGCCACATAAGGTATGCCCACAAACTTTTTGGCAAAATACGATACAACGTCATCTGCTTGAGAATATCTTTTGGATTCTTCAAGTAGGTTACATATTTTTATGCTATCCGATTCTGATGCATGTGATAGTTGCAAACAAGACAAGCAACATAAAAACGTTATAAATAAATACTTCATTTCTTTTTATACCTATTTTTCAAACCGAAGTTAATGCCGGCATAAATGTTTAGGCTTCCAAATACATTATTTGCGGCAAAACGGCTTCGTCTATAATTATATGAATGCACTATCGCACTTGACCCAACATACCACTTGGTATTATTATATACCAACCCGAAACGTCCTATACCATCAATATTGAAATTATTGAAGCTAAAGCCATGCTCTTTATTACCATTTGTAGCATCTCCTTTAGAGCGTTTATAAGCCAAAGCCATAGATGCACTTGCACAAAACAACCAGTTTTTTGCAAAAACCCAATTGTAGGCATACCCTCCAGAGACATTTATATCATAATATTTGATATCATTAAATAACAAACCACTATCCACCTTGACCGTACTAGGTGTGCAATTCTGTTCTACCACCTTCTGTAACTTTTCATAATCCAAAGATAAGCTATTACGAGTATACCCAACACCTGCTATCCAAGAACCACAGCTCAGTTTTTGGCATGTACTTTGCGAAAAAGCAGCAGGATAAGAGAACTTACGGTGATTGAATATATAGTAAAGATTTACGCCCGTGATTCCTACATTAATGCCATCAAAGGGCAGATGTTCCATAGAAGAAGCATCGATGCCTCTACCCATATCAACATTTCTTATCTTATAATCACTACCTGTTCTCCTATAAAACAAATCTATTCCTATCTGATTACTATATATACTGAACTCAAGCTCTTGCTTCTTGCCTTTATTTCCGAAACCAAGATTTTTCAAGTCGAAAGTATATCCAAGAAAAAACCAACGCCAACCAATATATGGACCGAATTTCATCATAACATCAGGAGCCAAAGTTATCGACTGGCCATTCTCACTCCTCAATTTATATATGTCATAGGTTGTTGTACTCTGTAACATAACCGTATAGTCATAATGCTGAGGTTCTATATAGTTGGTATCTATTTTACTAAAGCCACGAACCGTTTTTCTCAATTTGCTTAGTTCCTTCTTCTTAGCAACCTCTTGTGAGCTAAGATGCAAACAGAAAATGGACAAGCAGAAAACCAAAACTATACGTAGCATCAACATATATTCAAATTACAATCAGAACTTACCCAATATTCTATCCATAGCCCAGTTTACAGGTGTTGCAGACACGCTGGTACATGTGCAGACGCCTAGCCCCTGAAGATGTTCAATAACATTCTTAATCAATGGATATTGAACATAAGGAGGGTTAGGAACTGTTATCGACTGAGTACCTTCGCTAGTATGAAGGACTATTGGTTCGTAATTAAAAACAGAGAAGCTAACCAATCCCATATCGCCAATAATCTCAATGCGGTCTTCTTTTGCTGATTCATGTGCAACAAAACACCACGAACCACTACCAGGCATACCTGTTTCAAACTTAAAGCATGCGCTTACCGAATCTTCTGCCTTATATATTTTGCCACGATTGGCATATATACCGTTAGCTTCTACTATTACCCCAAAAATATGCTGCAATAAGTCTAACTGATGGGGAGCCAAATCATAAAAATATCCGCCACCTGCTATATCCGGTTGTAATCGCCATGGCAACTTATCAGCCTTTTCATAATCAAGATCACGTGGTGGAACAGCAAATCTAATATGAACGTTTATCACCTTGCCTATCACACCATTGTCAATAATACTTTTTACCTTTTGGAAATATGGCAGATACCTTCTGTAATAAGCAACAAAGCAAGGTACCTTAGTCTCTTCGCTGACCTTATTTATTCTTACACAATCCTCATATGAGGCTGCAAGGGGTTTTTCAACATACACTGGTTTGCCTGCTTTCATTGCCATAATAGCAAATGTAGCATGGCTAGAAGGAGGAGTTGCTATGTATATCGCATTAACGTCTGGGTCATCAATAAGTTCTTGAGCATCTGTATACCATTTACTTATCTTATGACGTTCGGCGTATCCGCGGGCATTTCGCTCACTACGGCTCATAACAGCTTCGACAGAGGAACCCGCAACTTCATTAAAAGCTGGGCCACTCTTTTTCTCCGTCACTTCACCGCAACCGATAAATCCCCATTTTAATATTTTCATAATAATTCTTTATTTGCCACAAAGATAATGTAAAATATTGAAAAACGCCAACACCAACTTGCTTTTTTCTTTATTCTTAATCTTTAAATTATAATTTTATTACTACCTTTGCATAATATAATATATGCAACATTGAGAAATCATAAAATATCAAGCGTGTTTTGGATATGGAAAAAGCAACAGAAGGAATTCTAATGAAGAACCGCAGTTACAATTCTAGTTTAACTGCTGGATATAAATTATATACAGATAATTTCAAGAAAATATTAAAGGCATCATGGCTTTGGGCCATATTATATGCGGCAGCTTGCAGCATTCTGGGCACATTATCATCTATCGAATTGCCAAGGTTTGTTCTTATGACCATGGCCAGCACATCTTCAGAAATGCCATTATATGAGAATCTAGAGTACATCACTATTTGTCTTTCATTTTTGGTTGTTATCATTATAGGCGGAATTATTGAAATCACATTCTATTCAAGTGGCGTATCCCTTCTTCGCCAACATCAAGAGAATGCATCTATACCAGTTCCAAATACATGGTTTTATTTTGATAAGTCTTCCGTATGGCGCACAATTAAAGCAGCTTTTTTCTATTTTATCATTGCTTTAATAATTTCAATACCATTCGGATTGATTTTCGTTTTCTTCCTTAAAGATATGCTTGCAGATCCAAACAGCTACATTTTATCTCTATGCATCACTGGTATAGCTATACTCCTTATAGTTTGCTTAGCAATCCCATTGACTTTTTCTTGCACTAAATATTTGCTTTCTCATAAAGGAAACTTTTGGAAAATATTAGTGCAAGCTTACCCAACAGGTTTTCGTCACTATGGTTATATCTTTGTAGTATCAATTGTCTGTATGTTTATAGTATTCATCGTTAGTTTTATAACTTCACTTCCAGCATACATTCTTTCAGAAGCAAACTACATTGCCAACATCGGGTTATTGCAGGGCGACCCATTAGGAATGCCTGATTATATTACCACATTGACGATTATCACATTTTTCGTATGCGGATTTATCCAAGCATATATTCGAATGACTATGTTATTCCCTACATATTATATGTATGGTGCTATAGAGACACAAGAAAAAGAAATATTAGAGAACAAGCTCAAAAACGAACAAGACTTATATAGAATAAATTAAATGAAACGCATATTATTCATTGACCGCGACGGCACTTTGATTAAAGAGCCTGCTGATGAACAAATAGACTCGTTCGAGAAATTGACCTTCACTGAAGGCATGTTCAAAAATCTGAGTTTTATCAAATCAAAACTCGACTTTGAATTCGTAATGGTATCTAACCAAGATGGACTCGGCACTGATTCTTTCCCTGAAGATACCTTCTGGCCCGTCCATAATTTCATTTTAAAAACACTTGATGGTGAAGGCATTACATTTAGCGATATTCTTATAGACAAGCATTTCCCAGAAGACAACGCTCCAACACGCAAGCCCAACATCGGTTTAGTTGAGAAATATATAAACAACCCCGAATACGACATTGCAAATAGTTACGTCATTGGTGATCGTGATACAGACAGACAATTCGCAGACAACATCGGTTGCAAATCTCTTATCATAGGCAAAGACAATATGACATGGGATAAGATTTCTGAAATATTGTTTGCTGGCGAACGTAAAGCAGAAATAAAAAGAACAACCAAAGAGACAGACATTTATGTGAGCATTAACCTAGATGGAAACGGCAAATGCAATATTTCTACCGGCTTGGGCTTTTTTGACCACATGCTTGAGCAGATAGGCAAACACGGAATGATTGATTTGACTATCACAACCAAAGGAGATCTGAACGTGGACGAGCATCATACAATAGAAGACACAGCTATTGCACTTGGAGAATGTATTCTTAGTGCTTTAGGAAACAAAAGAGGAATTGAGAGATATGGCTATTCATTGCCTATGGACGATTGCCTATGTTCTGTCGCATTAGATTTTGGTGGTAGACCTTGGTTGGTGTGGGATGCTTCATTCAAAAGAGAATTCATCGGGGACATGCCTACGGAAATGTTTTTACATTTCTTCAAAAGCATAAGCGACAGTTCCAAGATGAATCTAAACATCCGTGCCGAAGGCGATAATGAGCATCATAAAATAGAAGGTATTTTCAAGGCTTTTGCACGAAGTCTTAAAATGGCCATCAAGCGAGACATTTACCATTACGAGTTGCCTTCTACCAAAGGAATGCTTTAGTCGTAATTGTTCTCAAATGGCCATTATTGCCTATTGGATGACTATTTTTAGTTCAGTACATCAAGCAATATGATAAAAATAACCATTTTTATGGTAATAGGTTTTGACGTTTGCCATATTTTTCTTATTTTTGCATAGATGTTATAACAATATTGTATTGACTTAGATAGCATATTTACCATATATGAATATTTTAAAGCATATAATAGTTTTCATAATTCTGCTGATGCCAATTGACGCGTCTGCAGAATTCTTATTTAAGACACTCAACTCCACCAATGGTTTAAATAGCAGCCAGATTAATTGTATCCATAAAGACTCGAGAGGTTTTATGTGGTTCGGAACGTCTGCAGGTTTATACAGATACGATGGATATACATTCAAGGCTTTCCAGAGTAATTCTCAAGATGGAGCCTCACTACCCGACAGCTATATTAATAATATCTATGAGTCTCTAAATGGTGACTTGTGGATTCTAACAGCGTCAGGGTTGTGTATCTATCACCCACAGAACGAAACATTCGAAAGGGATATGAGGCAAGTATTTGCCAAGATTGGAATAAAAGACCAACCAAGCGTAATGTTCATCGATAGTCATAAGAATCTATGGCTAGCAATACCAGAGAAAGGTGTTTTTGCATACAACATGCAACAGCAACTTACTTATGAGTTTGGCTACACCAATGATGCGCTTGGAATACCTGAGGGAGAAATTTGTTCTATCGGCGAATGCCGTGACGGTGCACTTATCGTTTACGAAGATGGTCGAATCGCATGTTGTAGCATTAGCAACCAACAACAGACTTTATGGGTTGCAAATGATGTCGCCAATCAAAAACTCCGCAAGTCTGCATCATTAAAGGTTTTTGCTGACCAAATGGATAATATCTGGCTTTATGGCAAAGGCACATTGATGATATACAACAAGAAAATCGGCCAATGGAATACTACGATTGGCAATAGCATAGGACTTACAAATGTTAGTGTTGACCATGCCGTTAATGCCATGGCTGCTGACCGAAATGGCAATATCTGGATTGGTACAGACCGCTCTGGACTTATCAGGACAAATGTCAATTCATACGAAATGGAGTATATTGACCCAAGAAACATGAATGACATGCACATTCGCCGTGATATCATTAGCATACAAAGCCTATATGTTGACGATACCGATTTGTTATGGGTTGGTACAGAAAAAGCCGGAGTTGCGTTTTGGAGTAAAAACATTTACAAGTTCCAATCTGAACTTAATGGTGACATTACAGCTGTCACACAAGATGCCGAAGGTAATTTATGGTATGGCACAAGCGACAAGGGTGTTATTGGATACGACGGACCACTTGCCAGTTTAAGAGTATCTGCAATCACAACAACTAAAGATGGCAGCCTTTGGGTTGGTTCAAAAAACAATGGTCTAACAAGAATAAAGGATGGTGTTGCAACTATTTACTCTGTCTCAAAGGATAGTTTACGAACTGTAATAAACGACCATATTAATGCCTTGTGTACCGATAAGGCAGGAAATCTATGGATTGCCACTAGCGGTGGATTGCAGGTTTTCAATCCTCGACTAAATAGTTTCTCTACATACACCAAAGAAAACAGGAAGTTAAATACGAATAATATTACAGCCCTTCATTTCGGTAAAGGCAATAACATATTCATTGGTACCGGTGAAGGACTGATAATAATGAACCTCTCGTCTACAGAACGATATTTCCTAACAGGAAACAAGTCAAACCTAAAGACATTTACCAACAATTACATTACCCAGATATACGAAGACTCACGCGGACTGATTTGGATTGGAACACGAGAAGGAATTAATATATTAAATCCAACAAATGACCATCTTGACCACCTGACTGAAAGAGTTGGTCTTTGCAACAACAACATTTGCGGAATCACAGAAGACAAATATCATAACATTTGGGTATCAACAAGCAACGGTATTAGCCGCGTTGTTGTACAACGTGACCATGAAATGGGAACTTACAACTATGGATTGTACAACTATGACACATCAGATGGTTTGCAGAGCAATGAGTTTAACGTCGGTGCAATATTTGCCAAGACAGACGGCAACGTTGTTTTCGGTGGTTTGTTTGGCGTAAACTGGATTAATAGAGAAGGAAAGAAAGAAAGCGAAAGTCTTCCGAGAGTAATGCTTACTCAGCTGTTCATCAACGAAGAAGAGATTCAGGTTGGACATAGATACGACGACAATGTGCCATTGCAACAGGCACTCAATGAAAGCAGCAAGATTGTTCTCAATAACAATCAAAACACCTTCACAATAAAATTCGGTGCCGGCAACTACAACCAAAGCGAGCGCTTGCTATTCATGTATTGGCTGGAAGGCAAGGATAACGACTGGAGAAACGGTGATGCCCTAACCCATGGGGTAACATTCAACGAATTAAGTAGTGGTTCATACAAGCTTCACGTTAAAGCAGTAAGTTCAGATGGTGCCATCAGCAATCAGGAACGTACATTAGAGATTAGGATACTTCCACCTTGGTGGCTGTCTTGGTGGATGCTTTTATTCTATGCCATAATACTTATGGTTGCCGTTTATCTATGGAGATTCGGTTACCAAAAGATATCATATCTATGGAAAAAGAAGAAAGCTGTACTTACAGAACTAAAGATTCAAAGAGAAGAAATAAAATCTGCCAGCGATGACCTTCGCCAACCTATGTCGCGAATGACATCTATCATCAGCACGCTTTCTGAAAAGGAAGACACTGTCGAGGGCAAGGAACAGATTAACTCTTTGCATTTCCAAATGCTTCAGATAATCACACGTTTGTCTGAAATGCAGATTGCTTTGGAGAAGCCTGAATCTAAGGCAGCCAACTCTGCTGCCAACAGATTACAATTAAACGACGAAGGCATTATTTGCCTGCCAAACGGCGAAGGAGCAGAACTGACAGCAGAGATAAAGAACAAGAACACCGACTTGGCAACAATGAAATATGTTGTCATGATTATAGATGACAATGATGAATTCTTGAAGTTTATCAGCGCACATCTGTATGGTATCTACAACACTCATGCATATAACAATATCGATGCCGCTATTGCAGACATTGATGTATTAAAAGCCAATGTTATACTATGCAAGCAAGACATGCCCAAAATGACCGGTAGTGAATTCTGTAATCGTCTGAAGACAAACCAGTTTACAGACAAGATTAAGTTCATACTTATGACAGATACAGTACTTACTCCACAAGATATGGAAGGCATGAACATAACATTATCTGCCGATGACTATCTTGCCAAGCCATTTAATATTCAGGAAGCTATAATCAGAATAAACAACTTGCTCGGTATAGTTACAGACACCACAAACAGAAATGTTATCGAAGGTAAAGAGACTAGACGTTTGGAGAGTCTGAATGCAAGTATGACAACCGTTACCACATCATACGATGATAACAGCAACTTGCCTGCAAATATAAACAAGCCTTTGTCGGGCGATAACGCAAGTGAAGATAATCATGGTATCGAATACTTCACTGACGAAGATGTCTTAGGCAACTATAGCATGAATGATTTCAGAGATCGCCAGTTAATTAAAAACATTGAGCAATACGTCATTCATAATATGAGCCGTGGACAGATTAGCTTAGAAGAGATGGCATCGGCAATGGGAATGGGTCGAGTGCCGTTCTTCCACAAAATCAGGAGCATAACTAATATGACTCCAACGGAGCTTGTCAGAGAGCTAAGGCTTAAACATGCATGCACATTACTTATACGTACAAATATCAATTTAACAGAACTTGCCATAAATGTTGGTTTCATGACTGCCGAGAATTTCACCAAGATATTCAAAGACAGATTTGGCATGTCGCCCATTGAGTACCGACTAACACATCGCAACAAATAAAATGAGATATTTAATAATAATAGGATTACTGGTTTGGTGCCACACAACTAAGGCTCAAACCAGTGATTCGCTTATAGTAAATATACTAAGAGAAAGCGGGGTTGAATTTACCCATAACAATAAAGTAACACTATTAACCAGTGGGCAGGAAAAGTTTGACGATATGTTTGAAGCCATTCGTCAAGCCAAAAGCAGTATCCATCTAGAGTATTTTAATTTCAGAAACGACTCTATTGCTTTTGTACTTTTCGACATTTTAAAGGCAAAAGCAGCAGAGGGAGTTGAGGTCAGAGCTTTATTCGACGGTTTTGGCAATGACTCAAACAATCGTCCACTAAAGAAAAAACATATCAAGCAACTACGTGCAGGCGGAATTGAGATATATGAATTCGACCCCGTACGTTTTCCGTGGGTCAACCATGTTTTCTGCAGAGACCACCGTAAAATTGTTGTTATTGATGGTTGTGTTGCCTATACCGGCGGCATGAATGTGGCTGATTATTATATACATGGAACAGAACAAGTTGGCGAATGGCGTGACATGCATTGCAGAATAGAAGGCGGTGCTGTCAACGAACTGCAAAGGATATTCTTGAAAATATGGAATAAGACCTCAAAACAAAACATACAGGGCGATAAGTATTTTAGGGCTGGCGAAGATTCTGGTTTCACTAATCTGAAACCAGACACCACCTCAACCAGCGGCAATAAGATGGTTGGCATAATCAACCGCGAGCCTCGCATCTCAAATGAAATCATCCGTACATTCTATTATGGCGCTATTGATAATGCCAAAGACTCCATCAAGCTTATCAATCCATATTTAACCATGAACAATAAGCTAAAGAGAAAACTCAAAAAGGCAGTAAAGCGCGGAGTAAAACTGGAAATAATGGTATCAGCTAAAAGCGACATACCACTAACACCCGATTGTGTTTTCTACAACGTTCATAAACTAATGAAGAAAGGTGCCCACATCTGGGTTTACGAACCTGGCTTTCACCACACGAAGATTATAATGGTTGATGGAAGTTTTTGCACCGTTGGCAGTGCAAATCTCAATGCAAGA
The DNA here is from genome assembly GCA_017410365.1 of Prevotella sp. Classification (GTDB taxonomy): domain Bacteria; phylum Bacteroidota; class Bacteroidia; order Bacteroidales; family Bacteroidaceae; genus Prevotella. The sequence continues at coordinate 24,843 of JAFQQY010000007.1, read as the reverse complement.
AGCCTCAGTTGGGACTATGAAGAGAATGCCGTTATCGTTGATAAGGCAACCACCCATGAACTTGAACGACTTTTTGACAACGATAAAAGCAATAGCTTCTATCTTACAGAAGAGAAATGGGATGAGTTTCGCTCGCCATGGAAAAAGTTTGTAGGATGGTTTGCGTCTCTATTAACCCCATTCCTTTAACCCAAACTCTGAACAATAAGGATTCTAAAGTCAGAAAGACTCGCATATAAGGTCAATCATCATCATCATCTCTGTATCTGATATATCATGGGCTTTGATAAATTCACGCTCAGGATTAACGATATCCTCAAAAGCTTTATCATAAACTAAGTATGATGCTGTCAAAGAAGGATATTGCTTTTTCAAATATGCTACAAATCTAGATACAGCCGAACCAATAGCCCCTGAGAACCACTCGCAATATCCATAGTTCAGAATATCCTCTTTGTTTCCGTGTTCAACTAATCTTTCATATAACGACAGGGCCTGTTCATATTTGCATGCCCCTACCAAAGCGCGAGCCAACACCCTTCCTACGTTATTATTATCTGGCAATTCATAATGCAACTTATACAGTTTGCCCAAAGCCTCATCATATTCTGAAAGGTTTACAAGACATATACAGTAGTTCAAGACTATAGAATTACTGTCTGGTTTCAATACCAGCAACTTACCGTATGCTTCACTGGCCTTGGCATAATCGCCAGCATAAAACAAAGCACGAGCCAAACCTATCAGAGCCTTTTCTGATTTATCATCAATCTGTAATGCCTTTGCAAATAACTCTGCTGCCGTAAGATTCTCTAAATGACAATTTAATATCATCTCATCTTTATGCAACAGGACATTTCCACAAAGCAGATTGTAACTATAATCATCTTTCAATCTCACGCAACCGCCTAACACTTCTGCCGCTTCATTATACATCTTGCGCTTCATCATAAATGCAGCCACCTTGCATGCATACATTTCCAAGCGAGAACCAGCGAAAAGGCTGTTGGCAAAGAACACGTAATCGGCATTCCAACTCTCGTTTTTCTTATAGTCGAAAGGATTGTAAAAATGAGTCCTGAAAGGATATATTCTGAAAAAACGATACAAGTCCTGCAGATATGTTCTTCTAATGTATGTTGGTTGCAACAGTTCGTCAGATGTCAGCACCTCATGTCCGGGCATTTCGCCATTGCTCAACATGCTTGTCACATTCTTTGGCAATCTGTCTACGATTTGCACAAAAGCCAAGAGGAAAGAATACTTGTCACTATTGCAGAATGTACCTCCCGCCAGCATTCCTGATAATAATTTTATATTTGCCATCTTATCTTGCAAATGGCTGATAGCAGGATGATTGTCATAGAAAGGCACAAACCAGTTGCTGATATTATCAAAGAAAGGATATCGCTTCATCTGCGAGAAACCTCCGAAATAGATGTCACGTCCTTCCTTTTGCATATCAATCATCTTGCGGAATCCGTCTTCTACCTTTTCCATATTGCGCTCTGCAGCACCAGGATCAAAGACGTCCTGCATCGGGTCTTCCTCTTTTTCTTCTATGCCGTTTAGTGTTACATTAAAGTTATTATGCTTCAATATATCCGGCATTATCTCTCGTTGTATGGTATGATTGTCGCTCTCTGCATTTGCACAATATACCAATTGCATCTGCAATTCTACAAGTTCCTCGCAAACAGCATCACTCTGAAGCAGTTCATCAACCAAAGTTTTTTGTTCCGGATAAAGTATATATCTGTCTTTACCTATCGACAACACCCAGCCAACAAGTGCACGTTGCCTTACCTGTTCGTCAGAACTTTCACGGTAAACATCTACTAACAGTCTGAATTTATTGAAATCAAACAGGTTCATTGCGCCGAGTGTTATAGCCGATACAATCAACTGCTGAGCCATACTATCTACTGTTGGTGAAAGCAAGATCTGACGAAAGATATCCGTCATGCCATCGTTCCACTGTCCGGAAAGCCATATATAATCAAAGACTTCACTAAGCAGGTCTTGATGTGATTTGTAAATGGCCGTCTGTTTCTGCTTTTTGGCTTCCTTTGTTTCCAAATCAAGCATAGCCAACTCTGCAACAAAGCTTTCCAACTCATTCTGAAGATTAGCCACTGTCCACGACTTTGCCTGATTTACCCTTTTGCTCACTGGTTGCAGATATGCAGAATGGTAGATACAATATCTCAAAGCCACATCAGAAACTAAAGCATATACCCTTCGCAACAACTGGCTGTATTGCTTCTCTAATTGCGGGTCCTTATATCCCCTACTCCAATATCCAGCCATCAAACCATAATCATTACGAACTTGTTCGATAGTTGCCGTAAAATTAAGTTCAGGATACTTATAACCAAAATTTTCCAGTTTTGCAATGGCATATCCCAACTTTCCCTTGTCAAGAATACCCATTATCTCTTTAAGTTCGTCGTGTAGTTGCATTTTATTGCTTATCGCTTTTTCTTATACCATTGAGTTGCCAGTTCCGCATCTTCCTTCCTTACATTCTTTCCCTTAACAAAGGAAATGTCTTGAGGAATTGAGTCTACCAAAGACTCGTCAATGCCACAAAAGTCTGAAATAAGTTTACGATACTTTTTAAATCCATATTTATTTATTGTATCGCATGCCTGCTCGTAAACTTCTATGAATTTATCTATTTGCTGGTTTTTCGTACTGTCTTTAACGTTATTGAAAGCCAATGCTCCCAGTTGCATTCCTAGTTTTCTACTATCCAGCAACACCTTGTGGCCTTCTAATCTTGCGAGTGTCGCTTGTGGTTCTGGCAACAACAATGCATCCATCTCATTGTTTCTAAGCATGAGCAAACGCAGGTTAACGTCATTTATCTGAACAAGAAATGTCTTGTCATCCGTAAGTTTTCCTTTTTGCATTGCTGTGTCTGCCAACAAATGTGTAGCCGAAAAGCGCGTCATGGCAATCATCTTGTTTTCCAATTGGTTAAGCCTGTTTATGCGTGCCATCTTGTTGGTGACCAACTGCCAACATATGTTTGTCACATTGCGCACATCACAATCAACACCGCGCGCCTTCAAATTCTCAACACGCACTATATCAGTAAAGGTGCCATCTACTGCACCAGTAGTTAATGCCGTATCACAATCCATGTGTGCACTATACTTCTTTAGGCGTACATCTATATCTTGCTTATCGAAAAGCGACAGTTCTTTTGCCACATAAACTGGCAGACAATCTAACGTTGGCAATACAGCAATCTTCAATGCCAGCGAGTCTGCCGCCTTCTCTGCTGCAGCCTGCTTCTCTTTTTCAGACTTTCCATCGCCACAGGAAGCAAGCAGCATTGTTACTATTACACTAAATATTATAATAAAATAGTTACGTTTCATAAGGTGCAAAATTAATAATTAATTTCGTAATGACGAAAATTATTAGTACTTTTGTAGCACTATGGCAAAAGACAAAACTGCATACGTATGCGACAATTGCGGACAGGAGTCTGCAAAATGGATTGGCAAATGCCCCAATTGTCACCAGTGGAATACGTTTAAGGAGATAAAGATTAGCGGTGCCTCATCGAAAGGCATAGCTTCGTCTCCTATATTGAAGGACAAGAACGACAAGCGTCCTTTGAGACTCAAGGAGATAAGCGGCAAGGATGAGCCGCGCATTGACATGAACGACAGCGAACTGAACCGCGTGTTGGGTGGCGGACTGGTACCCGGAAGCATTGTTCTATTGGGTGGCGAACCTGGTATTGGCAAGAGTACGCTTACATTACAGACGATACTTGGCTTGCCCGACCGCAAGATTCTGTATGTCAGTGGCGAGGAAAGTGCCCACCAGTTAAAGATGAGGGCTGAGCGTATATATAAAACAGGCGCAAGCAACGGCACCTTGCCTGACGATTCTTCACTTGATTCACTTTATATCTTGTGCGAAACGTCATTAGAAACAATCTTCGAACACATAAAAACCGTACAACCGGAAATCGTTGTGGTTGACTCTATCCAGACAATAGCAACAGAGGATGCGGATTCATCGCCCGGCAGCATAACACAGGTTCGAGAGTGTGCCTCTGCACTGCTCAGGTTTGCCAAGTCGAGCAGCATACCGGTGATTCTTATCGGACACATAAATAAAGAAGGTACGTTGGCCGGTCCTAAGATTCTTGAACATATAGTTGATACTGTTATACAGTTCGAGGGCGACCAGCACCATCTTTACAGAATACTTCGTGCCATAAAAAACCGTTTCGGCAGCACATCCGAACTTGGCATTTACGAGATGCAGCAAAACGGTCTGCGACAAGTAAGCAATCCGTCAGAACTACTGCTCACCCACGACCATGAAGGTCTTTCCGGCATAGCCATCAGTTCTGCAGTCGAAGGCATTCGCCCATTCCTTGTCGAGACTCAGGCTCTTGTAAGTACGGCAGCATACGGAACTCCTCAACGCTCTGCCACAGGTTTCGACCAGCGCCGCTTGAACATGCTTTTGGCTGTACTTGAAAAAAGAGTTGGATTCAAACTGATGCAGAAAGACGTGTTTATAAATATAGCCGGCGGATTGCGAGTGACGGATTTGGCTATGGACCTTAGCGTCATTGCTGCTGTTCTTTCAAGTAATGTCGATACTCCTATAGAAACAGGTTGGTGTATGGCGGGCGAAGTCGGCTTAAGTGGTGAGGTGCGACCCGTAGCACGCATCGAGCAACGTATAGCCGAAGCAGAGAAACTCGGCTTTACCCACATGATTGTTCCAAAGTATAATATGCAAGGACTGGACAGGAAAAAGTTCAACATCGAACTGATTCCAGTGCGCAAGGTAGAAGAAGCATTAAGGGCTTTGTTCGGTTAGTTTTTCCTAACATAACGGTTGCTTTTTCAGAAGAAACGATTAGAAAAAACAAATGTGCCGTTTACAACTCATAACTGCACCACTTACGACTCGTAAATGGTGCAGTTATGCATTGAAAGTGGCACAGTTATACAGCCACACATTCTATCTCAACCAAAGCGCCTTTAGGCAATGTCTTTACAGCAACTGCCGAACGTGCAGGATATGGCTCTGAGAAATAAGTGGAATACACCTCGTTCATTGCAGCAAAGTCTGCCATGTCGGCAAGGAATACCGTGGTCTTCACAACATTCTTCATGGTCAGTCCAGCCTCTTCAAGTATAGCCTTTACATTCTTCAGCGACTGCTCTGCCTGTGACTTTATGTCGCAACCTGCAAACTCACCCGTTGCAGGGTCTATTGGCAACTGGCCTGATGTATATACAAAACCGTTAACTTCTATTGCCTGGCTATATGGACCGATAGCTGCAGGCGCATTCTTTGTGTTTATTGCTTTCATAATTTATATGTTTGTATGTTTATAAGTTTGTGAGTTTATAAGTTTATGAGTTTGTGGCTCATTGCCTACTTATGATTTGCAAAGTTAAAAAATTATTACGACAATTTGCAATCTGTAGTTTACATTATTATATATAGTGAGCAAAAAAACAATAATTTATCAGCATTGAGTGTCAGATTGTCAATTAAAAATAGTAATTTTGCGTTTGCAAAACAAGCATGAATATAATTAATTCATAATAAACATAATAAACAACTATGACAATCAACGAATTCAACTTTGCCGGCAAAAAGGCAATTGTGCGCGTAGACTTTAACGTGCCACTGGATGAAAATGGTAAAATAACTGACGACACACGTATCCGCGGTGCTCTTCCTACTCTCAAGAAGATTCTTGCAGACGGTGGTGCTCTTATCATCATGTCACACATGGGCAAGCCAAAGGGCAAGGTTAACCCTAAGTTCTCACTCGGTCAGATTGTTGACGCTGTTAGCGAAGCGTTAGGCGCAAAGGTTCAGTTTGCACCAGACTGCGCTAAGGCACAGGAAGCTGCTGCCAACTTGAAGAGCGGTGAAGTTCTGCTTCTTGAGAACCTCCGTTTCTATCCAGAGGAAGAAGGCAAGCCTGTTGGCATCGACAAGGAAGACCCAGCATACGATGAGGCAAAGAAAGCAATGAAGGCAAGCCAGAAGGAGTTTGCAAAGACTCTCGCAAGCTATGCTGACTGCTACGTTATGGATGCATTCGGTACAGCTCACCGCAAGCACGCTTCTACAGCAGTTATCGCTGACTACTTCGATGCAGACCACAAGATGCTCGGTTACTTGATGGAGAAAGAGGTTGAGGCTGTTGATGCAGTTCTCGGCAACATCAAGCGTCCATTCATCGCTATCATGGGCGGTTCAAAGGTTTCTTCTAAGATTGGTATCATTGAGAACCTGCTTGGAAAGGTTGACAAGATTATCCTTTGCGGTGGTATGACATATACATTCGCTAAGGCTCACGGCGGTAATGTCGGCAACTCTATCTGCGAGAACGACAAGCTTGACGTTGCTCTTGGCGTTGAGGAACTTGCAAAGAAGAATGGCGTTGAACTCGTTCTGGCTCCAGATGCAATCATCGCTGACAACTTCTCTAACGATGCAAACCAGAAGGTTGCTCCTGCTACTGACATCCCAGAAGGTTGGGAAGGTCTTGATGCAGGTCCAGAAGCACAGAAGAAGTTTGCTGAAGCTATCAAGGGTTGCAAGACTATCCTTTGGAACGGTCCTGCTGGCGTATTCGAATTTGATAACTTCTGCGCTGGTTCACGCGCTATCGGTAATGCTATTGCCGAGGCTACAGCTGAGGGTGCTTTCTCTCTGATTGGCGGTGGTGACTCTGTTGCTTGTGTAAACAAGTTCGGTCTTGCTGACAAGGTTAGCTACATCTCAACTGGCGGTGGTGCTCTGCTCGAAGCTATCGAGGGTAAGGTTCTGCCAGGCGTTGCAGCTATCAAGGGTGAGTAATTAAAAATACTTCACATAATATAAAGCGGATGCCTCAAGACATCCGCTTTTTTATTTTACAAAAGCAGTTAATTGGCATTAGGTTCACACGCTCTGTCAAAGTTTGCTAAGCCTTACAACTATTTCATAATTAAACAAAATTAATTTGGGCATACAGAATAATAGTTCTATCTTTGTAATGTAAAAAACTAAATAAGAATGAAAAAAGCATTTATAGCATTAACACTGATGGCCATGTGTTTAGTCTGTTGTACAGACAACAAGCAAGAGAGAAATGAGTTTACAACCGATTCATTGACTTATAAAAAAGAAAGCGACATAGCAAACGTAAACATAAAGGTAAAATTTCCACAAACCACAAATAGAACCTTATTCAACGCACTTGCCGAATACATTAGCGAAGAGATGGGAGGCACATATGAAGGTGACATGAGCGATGGCGATGCCATGTTGGCTTTTTATGGTGACACCTATTACAAAGACCTTGAAGATGACGCCAAAGAAATTGGGGCAGAAGGCATGCCTGCATTAGATTATTCGCAGAGCATTGATGTTGATTATGAGACAGATAAATATGTAACCTATATTTCTGATACTTACACATTCATGGGTGGTGCCCACGGAATAAGCACGAAACATGGCAGCACGTTCAGAAAGAGCGACGGCAAGAGGTTTTCTTATGAAATGCTTCAGGGCACAGACAAGGCTGAGTTCAAACAGTTGTTAAAGAAAGGCGTAATAAGTTATTTCGCAGGATTCGATATTGTTATCGATAGCGACGAGAGTTTGGCTGAAATGCTGATAACAGATGCTGATGTTAACTTCCTTCCTCTGCCGCAGTTTGCACCATACCTCACTAAAGAAGGCGTGACTTTCATTTATCAGCAATACGAGATTGCACCTTATGCAGCTGGTATGCCTAACTTTACCATATCATACAGCGACATATTGCCTTACATGACAACCACTGCTAAAAATTATATCGAAAACCAATAAAGAGAAATGATTACAACACTGATAGTCTTAGGCTTGACAATAGTAATGTTCGTAATAGGCAAAGTGCGTTCGGACATTGTTGCCTTGTCTGCGCTGACAATACTTATTCTTAGTGGCATACTCACACCCGAAGAAGCTCTTTCGGGCTTTTCTTCTACCGTAGTGATAATGATGGTTGGTCTGTTTGTTGTTGGCGGAGCAATATTGCAAACAGGTCTTGCCAAGGTTGCCAGTCAAAAGATTATGAAACTGGCTTCTGGCAGCGACACCAAGCTATTTCTTCTCGTAATATTGGTAACGGCTTTCATCGGTGCATTCGTCAGCAATACCGGAACAGTGGCTCTGATGATGCCTATCGTAGTAAGCATGGCAGCTCAAAGTGGCACTCGTCCAGGTCGCCTGCTTATGCCGCTTGCGTTTGCCAGCAGTTTGGGAGGCATGCTGACTCTTATCGGTACACCGCCAAACCTTGTTATTCAGGAATCACTAACAGCAAACGGTTATGAACCATTAGGTTTCTTCTCGTTTACGCCTGTCGGTCTTATTGCCATTGCTATTGGTATTGTCGTGCTCATTCCGTTAAGTAGAATGTTCTTATATAAGCAGAAAGATGCCAAAGGGAAGAAAGGCAACAGCACCAAGACACTCGACGAACTGGCAGAGGAGTACAACCTGAACAAGGACCTGCGCAGATACAGAATTACAGAAAAGTCGTTGGTTAAAAACAGGACTTTAGCGGAACTGAACCTGCGAAGCAACTTCGGACTTACAATCGTTGAGATAAGAAGCGAGAAGGCAGACAAAAGCGGTATATTGAAGAACGTACGTCAAAGTTTAGCAGGACCGGACAGCATCTTGTCTGTTGACGATATCATCTACATCACCGGAGACTCTGAAAAGATTAACAAGTTTGCACGTGAAAACAAACTTGAGAAGATGGATAAGAACAGTATCGATTTCTATGACATCGGTATTGCTGAGATTGTGCTTATGCCTACTTCACGTCTTATTGGCACCAAACTAACAGAAGCAGGTTTCCGAGAAAGGTATTATATCAATGTACTTGGCATAAAAAGAGGCAACGAATACATACGTAAAGACCTTACAACAATCAAACTGCAATCGGGCGATGTGCTGTTGGTACAAGGCAAGTGGAGCAACATTGCCGATTTGGAGAAGGAGGAGACCGATTGGGTTGTATTGGGCCAGCCAGAGAAACAGGCGTCACAAGTAACCCTAAACTACAAAGCGCCATTGGCTGCAGTTATAATGGTTGCCATGATTGCCATGATGGTATTCGACTTCATTCCTGTTGCCCCAGTAACAGCAGTAATAATAGCAGGATTGTTGATGGTTCTGTTGGGATGTTTCAGAAATGTAGAGGCTGCCTACAAGACCATAAACTGGGAGAGTATCGTGCTTATTGCCGCCATGATGCCTATGTCAACGGCTCTCGACAAGACTGGAACATCGGCCATGATATCACAGTCGTTGGTATCAGCACTTGGTTCTATGGGGCCAATGGTATTGCTTGCAGGAATATACTTTACTACATCTCTGCTGACAATGTTCATCAGCAATACGGCAACAGCCGTGCTCATGGCCCCCATTGCCATGACCTCTGCCTTGCAAATAGGCGCAAGCCCCTACCCTTTCCTGTTTGCAGTCACCTTAGGAGCAAGCATGTGCTTTGCCTCACCATTTGCCACACCGCCTAATGCTCTGGTGATGAAGGCTGGTGAATACAACTTTGGCGATTATGTAAAGGTTGGATTGCCACTACAAATAATAATCGGCATTATCATGACCTTCGTATTGCCACTATTATTCCCATTTTAAAGCATAACTGATTACAATGGATAGAGCAACAGAAATATCGCATTATAATGATTATGGAACTTGGATTCGTTCCAAGTTCCCATTTAGAGTGCAGAAGATTTCCGTAAATGCAGGTTTCTCTTGTCCTAACCGTGACGGAAGAATTGGACACGGGGGATGCATATATTGCGACAACCGAACGTTTAATCCGGCTTACTGCAATAGCAACGATAGCATAACAAGGCAGTTGGAAGAAGGCAAGAGATTTTTCAGCAGAAAATATCCAGACATGAAATACCTGGCTTATTTCCAGGCATACACAAACACTTACGAATCTGTAGAAAGACTAAAAGAACTATACGATGAGGCGCTTCGCGTTGATGATGTTGTCGGAATAGTTATCGGCACCCGACCTGATTGCATGTCTGACGAACTGCTCGACTATCTGGAACAGTTGAACAAGCAAACATTTCTTATTGTTGAATATGGAATAGAAACAGCCAACGACGAGACACTAAAAAGAATAAACAGAGGGCATTCTTTTGAGTGTGTTCGCAATACTGTTGAGCGCACCGTTGCCAAGGGCATCATTACCGGCGGCCACATCATATTGGGATTGCCGGGCGAAGATGCAAAGGAAAGTCTGCGACAGGCACCTATAATATCTTCATTGCCCATTAATATCCTGAAGATTCATCAGATGCAGATAATACGCGACACGAAGCTGGCAAAGATATACGAAGGGAATCCATTCCATGTTTACTCGGCAAACGAATATATTGAACTGATTTCCGAATACATCAAGCTAATAAGAAAGGACATTGTCATTGAGCGATTTGTTTCACAATCGCCAAAAGAACTTCTCATTGCTCCACATTGGGGACTCAAGAATTATGAGTTTACGAACTTATTGATGAACAAGCTTAGAAAAGAAAACATATATCAAGGCCAAGATATACAATAGAATCATTTTGCAATCTCTGCATCTGTCAATAATTCATCAAGACTGATATTCTTGTTTTCCTTCATAAACTTATCTACAGCAGCAACTCCATCATTACTGAAAACCTTTTTCCTGACAATCTTATTAACTGTCCAATGTATCTTTGCCCTGTGAAGATTCATGCTCGACTGCAAAGTGTCTTCGGCAGGATTAGGGAAACAACTGAGCAAATAAAACGCCATACAATCAGGCACAATCATTGACCTGCGCATTGTCCGAATCTGTGTTTCTGAATAGAAATCAGAATAAATAGGGAAATCTGTACCAAGATATTTATCCAGACAAATGCCTATCATGCCATCGCTAACGATAATACTCTGGTTCAACGCACCTATTTGAGAATAGACAACAGGTATCTTCAATGACGGCAATAGAGCTTTAAGACGCATGAACGCCTCACTAAGTTCCTTGTTTATGTCGTCCATATTTGCATACTGCCTGCCAACTTCTTCAATAATGGCCTTTAACGTAGTATCTTGAAAGAAATGCAAGAGACGCGTATTGACATCCGGGTCGCTGGCCTTACCTATTGCCAAGAGGTCTTCAATCAGTATATTCGTCTGCACTGGATAATCAATATTCATCTCTTGCAATGCAGAATAATCACAACTGGAAAGATAACGAGCCTCCAAAAGGTCATAACGGTCAACCGTAAGTGCATAAGTAGAATACTCTGACTGTTGCTTTAGGTGCCATTCGCAACCAACACAAAGCGACATTACAGAAAGTAATATGTAATAAATCTTACGCACAAGGAAATGTTTTTATTTATTGATTATTGTTAAAAATCATTGCAAATATACTAAAATATATTTTAAATTCAAAATTTTAACCTAAAATAATTAAAAATGAGTATAAAAAAGTTGAATAAACGACTAATTTAAAAGAAGAAACAAACAAATACAAATTAATTCTGTAACTTTGTATGTATAAACAAGAATACTAAAACATTATAAAATATTATGAACAAAAGACTTATAACTATTGCGGCTATTGTGGCTATATGCTCGTCAGCAATGGCACAAAAGAGCTTTAACATCAGCGTAAACAACCCATCAAAAACTGAACGCAAGGCAACACCAGTCGTTTTGAATCTCGACAAGTACGGAATAAATGTAAAGGCTGCGGTTGTAACAAATTCTGCAGGTTCTGAAATTGCATCACAGCTTGATGACCTGAATGGTGATGGAAGATATGACGAACTGTGCTTCATTACTGATATGGGAAAGAAAGAATCTCAATCTTTCAACGTAAAGCTTTTGGAACAGGGAAAGCAAAAGGAGTATAAGCCACAGGTATATGCCGAGATGTTGCTTTCAAACAAGAAGATAAAAAGCAGCAACAAGCAGGATTTGTATATCAGCAGCCTGACAGTTGACAACGGTACCAATCCGTATAACATGCTTCATCACCACGGTCCAGCATTTGAGAACGATATGGTTGGATACAGAATCTATTTCGATCACCGCCAGACTGTAGACATCTACGGCAAGTATCGTAAGGGACTGGAACTGAAGCAGACACAGTTTTATCCAGACAACGAGCAGAAAGCTGCAGGATTTGGTGATGATGTGCTATGGGTTGGCCAGACTTTAGGTTTAGGTACATTGCGTGGATGGAATGGAGTATCTCCTCAGATGCTGCAGGACGTTGACCACAGAACACTTCGCATTGTCTCACGCGGTCCTCTCCGTACTATTGTTGAAGTAATAGATGAGGGATGGAACACAATGAATCCTGGCAAAGAAAAGATTGACATGACAACACGTTACACACTATATGCAGGCAGACGTGATTGTTTTGTAGACATAAAATTCAACAAGCCGGTTCCTACATATCAATTCGTAACTGGTTTAATCAACGTGAAGAATTCTGTTGAGCATTCAAACAAGAAGGGACTTCGTGGATGCTGGGGTACCGATTGGCCTGTATCTGAAAAGGATTCTGCAGGACATAAGCGCGAAACCGTTGGTCTTGGCATCTATATCCCTGCAAAATATGTTATTAGCGAACAACCATCCAACAAGGATAACTATCCGTACGTAATTGGCAATGCTACAGATGAATTGCATTATAACATAACATTCTGTTCTGACAACGAATCTTTCGGCTATCATTCATCAAAAGAATGGTTTCAGTATCTTGATGCTTGGAAAGAGGAATTGGAATTGCCTGTCGTTATAAAATAAATTTTTAGACACCATGAAAAAGTATTTGCTTTATATAGCTTCATTGATGCTGGTCTTTACATCATGTTCTAAAGACATATTACCAGAGAATGAAGAGTCAGGTTTTGCTAAAGAGGCAAACAGTATATTGAATATACATACACGCACGGGTACTGATGCCAATGGCGACGCCATCATCAGTTACCCTGTGAATGTATATGTATTTGACGAAAATGATAAATGCGTAGAATATTTGACGCTAGCGACAAGTGAAGACGTACTATCTCTTAATCTCATAGAAGGCACATATACTATATATTCTATAGCTGGTACGTCATCTGACAGTTATACTCTTCCATCAAAGGAGGGTGCTACAGCCACTTCTGTCATACAACTGGCATCTGGCAAGAACCATTCGGATGTCATGACAGCAAAGAATGTTGTAACCCTTGTAGACGGAGAGGAAAACAATCTTACACTAGCTTTTGAGCGCAAAGTAATGCAGTTGCAGGAAATAAAGATTGAAAACGTTCCTTCTGCTACGACAGCCGTATCTGTAGACATCGCCCCGCTTTATAAAGACATCTGCATCAATGGCGATTACAGTGGCGATAACGGTGCGCAGAGCATAACGCTAACCAAAGAAGATGCTACAAAGACATGGAGCAACACCGAGAACATTTATCTTTTGCCTGCTTCAGGTAATGCTACGATTAGCGTAAAGATGACTAATGCCGAAGGAACAAAGAGTTATTCATATACCTGCGCTGACGAGTTTATTGCCAACTACAAGATAAAGATTCAAGGCAAATATACCGCAAAGGTTGGCGTAACTCTAACTGGTACAATAACTGGTGCAACATGGGCAGGCGAAAAGACAATTACATTTGAATTTGATGAAAACTCTAGTTCGGGCAGCACTGTTACGGACCCAAATGAAGGAACAGAAGGTGATGATGAAACAACTGGCGATGACGAAACAACTGGCGGAGAAACTACTAATAGCGACATACCGGCTGTTGGAACGTTCTATAAGGATTGTTATGTGTTAAAGCATGATGTAAATGAGATTGATAATACTACGATAGTTACATTATTGTCTACAACACTACTAAATGTAACATATTCAGACACTGATCAAGCAACAGTAAAACAAGCAATTGATAATGTTTTGTTAACATATAAGGTTAACGAGATTGGTAACTGGAGATTAATAAATGCCGAAGAATTGGAATATATTAAAAATAACATCTCTGATATTAACAATGATTACTTAGATAGCGGAAAACAAATTGCATTTATTATTAGTGCAGGTACATACACATGCTATTCATATCAACAAGACGAAAATACAATTAGTTCATTTGCATTTGCCGCAGACTTAACAACACAAAGTTTCGGGCCATCAAAAAGCGACAATCTTCGCCCAATAACAACCATAACATTCCCGAACAAATAACCAGGAATTAAAAAGCGTGCCAAATTCAAGCAATATAGTTGGCACGCTTTTTTTACATATCAAAAAAAACTTATTGTTATCCCTTTTGCAACTGGCAAAAAGTCTTTTGTCCCTTCACATAATATCGCCACAAAAGGAATAGGTTCATTCTTTCAGGCACAACATCGTTTATTTTCAACTTCTGAATACGCTCACGGTCTTTATCAAAATCATTCTTCCATTTGTTGAAATCCTTCCTTGCACGTATCACAGCCTTGAACTCGCCGACATTTCGTTTCAATATAAGCATCTGCAAAGCTGCAACATAGTCAAGCAGACAACGCATACGCATTACTGATTTCAATTCGTTGTCGGGCAAACATTTATAAAGCATAGTCAGATTGTTGCGGAAATTAAGATATGTCTTCATCGGGTTGCTCTTTGGCAATGTTCCACCACCCACATGATAAACAACACTATCAGTAACACAGCAAACACGTCTGCCCATAATTCTAAGACGCCAACACATATCAATCTCCTCGTTGTGAGCGAAAAATCTGCCGTCAAGTCCACCAACAGCCTTATAATCGGAAGAACGCACCATTAAAGCAGCACCTGTTGCCCAAAGAACATCCGATACATTATCATATTGTCCCCTATCCTCTTCTACCGTTTCAAATATCCTACCGCGACAGAAAGGATAACCATATTTATCAAGGTACCCGCCACTTGCGCCAGCATATTCAAAACAATTACGATTGTATATTGACATGAGTTTAGGCTGGCAAGCAGCCACATCAGGATTAGAATCCATAAAGCTTATCAAAGGATTCAACCACCCTTCTGTCACTTCTATATCAGAGTTCAGCAAAAGATAATACTCCGCATCAATCTTAGAGAGCGCCATATTATATCCTTCGGCAAATCCCCAATTCTTTTCCAGAACGACAAGCGGACACATCGGGTATTCTGATTTTATAAAATCCACAGAATCGTCTGTTGAAGCATTATCAGCGATATAGACAGTTGCCCCTTCAGAATACTTTATAACCGTTGGCAGATACTTGCGCATCATGGCAACGCCATTCCAATTTAAAATTACTATCGCAACCTTATCCTTCATACTAATTCCGCTTTTAATGCTGTACCATCATGATTAAATGCCTCCAACTTCACTCGCATTATCTGATTGTCATACTCTTCCTTGGCTGCTGATGCTGGCAGTTCCACCCTTATATAGTTTGCTGTAAAACCATGCATAGCCTTTCCTCGTGATGCTTTTTCAAAGAGCACTTCCATCTCCTTGCTAATATGCTGCTCATAAAACGCCTTTGTCTTAGCATCTGAAAGTTCTATCAGACGTTTGCATCGTTCCTTTTTAGACTTTTCGTCTACAACATACGGAATCTTCAGCGCAGAAGTGCCAGGACGTTCCGAATAAGGGAAAACATGCAGCTGAGTAACATCAAGAGACTCAAGGAAACGATATGTTTCTTCAAAACATTCTGGAGTTTCGCCTCGACAACCCACCATGACGTCAACACCGATAAAAGCATCGGGCATGACTTGCTTAATCTTCCTTATCTTGTCTGCAAAAAGCTGTGAGTCGTAATGGCGATGCATCAATTTAAGGACCGTGTCGCTACCGCTTTGTAGTGGTATATGAAAATGCGGCATGAATGCACGACTACATGCACAATAATCAATCAGTTCGTCAGACAGAAGGTCTGGCTCAAGACTACTTATTCGGTATCGCTCTATACCTTCAACAGCATCAAGCGCTTTTACCAAATCAATAAACTTCTCACCGGTTGTCTTGCCAAAATCGCCTATATTAACACCAGTCAGCACAATCTCTTTTCCTCCCTCCGCATATGCTTGCTCTGCTTGAGCAACCAATGACTGTATACTTGGATTTCTACTGAAACCACGGGCGTATGGAATCGTGCAATAGGTACAGAAATAATCACATCCGTCTTGTACCTTAAGGAAATATCTTGTACGATTACCTCGCGAGCAACTAGGAGCAAATGATTTTATATCCTTTGTCTTAACTGTATAGTAACGGTGTAGCGAATTATTATCGTCACCAGATTCCGCCTTCTTGCTTTCCTTGTCTATCCATGCATCAGACAAGAACTGCATAAGACTGGCTTTCTCATTAGAACCTAATACAAGATCGACACCTTTTATTTTACTTATTCTTTCAGGTTCCAACTGCGCATAACAACCAGTTACAACAACAAAAGCACCTGGATTATTTCTGACCAAACGATTTATAATCTGTCTGCATTTGTGATCTGCCACATCAGTAACAGAACAAGTATTGATAATACAAAGGTCTGCTACTTCGCCCTTCTGTGTTGTTCGCACACCTAAATCATGCAACATACGACCGAAAGTAGAAGTCTCTGAAAAATTCAGTTTGCATCCTAATGTATAATATGATGCCTTTTTCCCTTGAAATATAGAAGTATCTATCATAAAATACCTATTTTCGTATATAACCATGCAAAGTTACACAATATTTTGGAATTATGGGTAATTATTTATACAACGATAGTTAAATGGCAAAGTGTGAATGTTTTTTAACAATTCATATCTTACTGATATTCAAACCATTAAGAAAAAGAGGCAAAAATAAAAGAAAAAAAGTTCATAAAAAAAGAACAACATAGCAAAAAAATGTATAACTTTGCATCGTTTTAATAAACAAATGATTGTTTTACAGATTTAAAAAAGCAAAGAAATGAAGAAATTAGTATTTATGTTCGTAGCTGTTGCAGCTATTTCATTCGCATCATGTGGTAACAAGACACAGCAGGGTGCTCCAGTTGATTCAGACACAGTTGCAGCTGTTGAAGTTGTAGAAGATTCTTGCTGTGGTGATTCAACAAAATGCTGCCAGGATTCAGTAAAGTGCGACAGCGTTAAGTAATTAGTCACTACGAACTAAGAGAGAATCAACCGCCAGACCAAGTCTTGCGGTTTTTTTTGTGCCCTATAATTTCATAAAACATAACCATAAGGCAAACAACGGTTGTAAGTTATAATTCCTACTGGTGCAATATCGGTTATGTAACAAACAAATAAGGCCATACCCCACAAGGGATATGACCTTTAATCTTTATTAGTCAGTAAGTATTATCTTACTTTACCTTTTCTACGATAGCCTTGAACGCAGCTGGATTGTTCATTGCAAGGTCAGCGAGAACCTTACGGTTAATCTCGATACCAGCCTTAGCAAGCTTACCCATCAGAGCTGAATAGCTCATACCCTCGAGGCGAGCAGCTGCATTGATACGCTGAATCCACAATGAACGGAAGTTGCGCTTCTTGTTACGACGGTCACGATATGCGTATGTAAGACCCTTCTCGTATGTATTTTTCGCTACGGTCCAAACATTCTTGCGGGCACCAAAGTAACCGCGTGTAAGCTTCAAAATTCTTTTTCTCTTAGCTCTACTAGCTACATGATTTACACTTCTTGGCATAATTTTCTTACTTTAAAATGTTTGACAATAGGTTTAACGGAGACACAACAATTCACGAACTTGCTTAATATCGCTGCTATCAACAAGTGTCTGATGAACAAGATTACGCTTTTGCTTTGTTGACTTCTTTGTCAGAATGTGTCTGTGGTAAGCGTGATGTCTCTTAATCTTACCTGTACCAGTGAAACGAAATCTCTTCTTTGCACCGGAATTTGTCTTTTGTTTTGGCATTTTTTTAAATGTTTTAATTAATTGTTATTTATTATACAGTGGCAACGCATATACCGGGCGTTACGCACATTTTTTCTTTATTCTTCGCCTGTAAGCTTTTTAAGTGCATCTGCACTTATCTTTGCATTTGCAAGCAGACCGCCATTTGCAGGTGAAGGTTCGTCCATTTCCTCAATATCACCTTTCTTTTTGCTGTCTACAGCTTTCTTCTCACGGTCCATTGCCTGTTGGCTCTTCTTTGCCACACCAGCCTTCTTAGGTGCAAGATATATAAACATCTTTTTTCCTTCCAGTGATGGCATGTGCTCTACCTTACCGTACTCTTCCAAGTCGTTGGCGAAACGCAGAAGCAGAACTTCACCTTGTTCCTTAAACAGAATTGAACGTCCGCGGAAGAAGACATAAGCACGTACTTTGTTGCCGTCTTCAAGGAATTCCTTTGCATGTTTCAGTTTGAACTGATAGTCATGCTCATCTGTCTGCGGACCGAATCTTATTTCCTTAACCTCTACCTTAACCTGCTTGGCTTTCATTTCCTTAGCACGCTTCTTTTGCTGATAGAGGAACTTTGAATAGTCAATGAGACGACATACTGGCGGATTGGCATTTGGTGATATTTCTACAAGGTCAACCTCTTGCTCGCGAGCCATATCCAACGCCTGGCGGGTTGGGACTACAACAGAACCGCTGTCACTTACGATGCGGACTTCACGTACTCGTATCTGTTCGTTAACACGGTACTGATTCTTTATATTGTCATTCTTCATTCAACTACTTTATGAAAATCGGATGCAAAGGTACAATATTTCAGCGAATTAGCAAAATTTTAACCAACATATTTTCTGCTCTTGCACGCTTATAACATGCTGCTGAAGACTTTTTCAGAGAAAATATCATCAGGCAGGATAATTCAAAAGAAAAATCCCAGCCATTTTATAGACTGGGACTTCATTTGTATTAAATAAATTGATGTTTGCTTTACAGCGAAATATCTTTTATTATTCAGCTGCTGGTGCTTCTTCCTCCTGAACAGGAGCAGCTTCAACTTCAGCAACCTCTTCCTTAACTTCAGCCTTAGCGCCTTCTGCAACCACAGTAACAGGAATTTCTACAGAAACTTCCTTGTGGAATACTACAGTAGCTACATATTCGCCAACGTTCTTGATGTCACGCATTACGATAATCTTGCGATCAACCTCCTTGCCAAGTTTAGCAAGTTCCTCAGCAACAGTAGCAGAAGTAACAGAACCATAGAGGGCACCTGTTGCGCTTACCTTTGCTGGAATAGTAAGAGCAATACCATTGATAGCCTCTGCCTTCTTCTCTGCAGCTGCCTTCAATGCTGCAAGTTTGTTAGCCTGCTGCTTAAGGTTCTCAGCCAATACTTTCTTTGCTGACTCTGAAGCAATAACAGCCTTGCCCTGTGGGATAAGGTAGTTACGGCCATAACCAGACTTTACACTCACGATATCGTTCTTGAATCCAAGACCGATAATATCTTCTTTCAGTATTAATTCCATCTGTTGTCTCCTCCTTAATTATTTCATCAAGTCTGTTACGTAAGGCAGCAGAGCGATCTGGCGAGCACGCTTTACAGCCTGTGCCACGCGACGCTGATACTTAAGAGATGTACCTGTGATACGGCGTGGAAGAATCTTACCCTGCTCGTTCAGGAACTTCTTCAAGAATTCTGGATCCTTGTAGTCGATATACTTAATACCGCTCTTCTTGAAACGGCAATACTTCTTCTTCTTTGTATCGATAGAAGGAGCATTCAAATAACGGATTTCTGTTTCCTGTGCCATAATTTAAGCCTCCTCTTTTTTACCAAGCTTGTTGCGACGCTTCTCAGCGTATTCTACAGCATACTTGTCAAGTTTAACAGTCATAAAGCGGATTACCTTCTCGTCACGACGATAAGCTGTCTCCAACTTCTTGATTACTGATGGCTCAGCCTTGAACTCTATCAGGCAGTAGAAACCTGTAGATTTCTTCTGAATAGCGTAAGCCATCTTCTTCAATCCCCAGGTCTCTTCGTTAAGAATCTCTGCACCACGTTTGGTGAGTTCTTCCTTGAACTTAGCGACCGTTTCCTTCATCTGTTCATCAGACAAAACGGGAGTCAAAATGAAAACGGTTTCGTATTGATTCATAATTACTTGAAATAATAAAAAATGTTATTTTGCAAAATTGCGGTGCAAAGGTACTACTTTTTTTTGTTCTGCACAAATATAATTAGTATTTTTGCATTAAAAATACAGCAAAATGAAAAAAGCAACTAGATATATACCACTGACATGCATCATTTTGGGGGCGTCAACACTATCCTTCAGACAATTTGTCGCAAGCGCCGGCAACTGTTCTTTGATGATTGGTTTTGCGCTTATCGTCATTGGAATAATCGCTTATGTCTATTGCATAAAAGCGAACAGCAGGTACTAAAAAATAAATGGCCCATTTAGCAACCGTAAACGATAGGTTTAGCATAGCTAAATGGGCCATTTAGCACTCGTAAATGGCGCATTTATTATTTTGTCTGTTTGACTCCGTTTACATAAACATTATCAAACTCTATTTTTCCAACGCCAACGAGATGATTGATTTCACTTTCTGTAACACCGTTGATGTTGCAATCTTTCAGATAAATATCCTTAGCCAGCTCCTTTCCCTCTAATCCGTCTACGTGAATCATGTAGCGGCTCTTCTTGCTTCTTACGTTCTCTACATATATATCATGGAACGATGGCATGTATGGACCCTTGTCTGTATACCAGTATTTAAGCTCCAATCCTACGATGGCCAGCTTACATTCACCCACTTCGATATTCTTAACGCGAATGTTTGCCACTTCACCTCCACGCGCAGGGTTTGACTTGATGCGAAGCACACGGTCAAGATTAGGACTGTCCATATAGCAATCCTGCACCGTAACATTGTAAACGCTACCTGAAATCTCGCTGCCTATAGCCACGCCGGCATGTCCGTCGCGCATGATGCAATTGCGAATAAGAATGTCTTTGCTTGGCAGGTTCCAGCGTCTGCCGTCATTATCCTTGCCTGACTTAATGGCTATACAGTCGTCACCGGTATCAAAATAGCATCCTTCTATCAGCACATCTGTACATGACTCTGGGTCGCAACCGTCGTTATTGCTGCCATGGCTGCGCAATATAAGATTGCGAACAGTCACGTTTTCGCACATCAGAGGATGTACGAGCCAAAATGGAGAGCGGTTAATCTCAAAGCCGTCGAGCAGAATGTTCTTGCATTTGTATAGGTTGATGAACTGAGGGCGCATGCCGCATTTGCCTTCGAATCTGCGCTTCTCTACATCCACCTTATTGTTGTTCATCTCCACGAGTTGGGTCTTGTCGCGGGCAATGCGTCCGTCTGGCTGAAGATGATTATACATGTTATGCGGGTCAAGCCAGTTGGCTGATGTTGCTTGTCCGTCAAGACGCGCCTTTCCTGTTATCGCTATATTCTCTTGGCCGTATGCATATATCAGCGGCGACAGGTTATAACAATCAGCACCCTCGATGCGAGTAAGCACAATAGGTTCATACAATCTTGGATCTGTGCTGAAACGTAGCACTACCCCATCTTCCATGTGAAGATTAACATTCGACTTGAGATGTATCGGACCAGTCAGATATTCGCCCTTTGGTATCAGCACCTTACCGCCACCCTGCTTTGAGCAATCAATTATGGCATTGTTGATGGCTGCGGTATAAATGGTATCCGTGCCATTATAATAGTCCTTGATATTAAACGTGCGGTCTGGAAATGTAGGTGCTTTAACGGCATACATTCCTACGCAAGAAAGCGCAAGCAGCGCAAACAGCATTAGTTTCTTCATCTGTAAATAGTTTTGGTTTTATTTTGCAAAGATAATAAATAAGTAACAAAATAACGCTTATTAATTATCCCAAATAGCAATATCAATAAAAAAAACACCTTTTTAAATAAAAAGGGCATCATCCCTTATTGTGAATGATGCCCGATTGCTATGTTTTACAAATTTTTTACTCCTCTTCTGGTGCGATAAGCTTATATCCCTTGCCGTGGATATTGATTATCTCTATCTGTTCGTCGTCCTTCAAATGCTTACGCAGCTTGGTAATATAGACATCCATTGAGCGGGCATTGAAATAGTTGTCGTCAATCCAGATTGTCTTCAGAGCGAAGTCGCGCTGCAAGATCTCATTGGTGTGGCTGCAAAGCAGAGCCAGGAGTTCGTTTTCCTTTGTTGTCAACTTTGTCTGCTTACCATCGATAGTGAGCAACTGCTTCTGTGTGTCAAAGGTGAAGCGGCCAATCTTGTAAACCGAGCTTTCCTTGTTCTTCTTGCCACGTACACGGCGCAATATCGCCTCAATACGGAACACGAGCTCTTCCATTGAGAATGGTTTTGTGATATAGTCGTCTGCACCTATCTTAAATCCTTCCAGAATATCCTCTTTCAGAGTCTTTGCCGTAAGGAAGATAATAGGTATTTCCGCATTTGCGGTACGAATCTCCTGAGCCAGAGTGAAACCATCTTTCTTCGGCATCATTACATCGAGCACACAGATGTCAAACTTCGACTTCAAGAATGCCTTATAGCCGGCTTCACCATCAGGACATAATTCAGCTGAGTAGCCTTTAGCTGCTAAATACTCACGAAGCAGCATACCCAAGTTTTCATCGTCTTCACAAAGAAGAATCTTCAAGTTGTCATCCATAATCGAATAATTTTAAAAGTTAATAATATATTTAATGCTTGAATTTTTTTAATTTCAATTCTTTAATTCTTCAATTCTTCAATTCTTAATAACCGGCAGCGAGATAACGAACTCCGTTCCTTTACCATAATCGCTCTCTACGTATATTTCGCCCTTATGCAGATTCACGATCTTCTTAACGTAGGCCAAGCCCAGTCCGAATCCCTTGGCGTCATGTCTGTTGCCAGTGTGAACCCTATAGAACTTGTCGAATATCTTCTTAAGGTTTTCTCTCTTGATACCCATACCCGTGTCACGTATAGAGAGCATCACCCTGTCGCCTTCATTCCAAGTCCGCATATACACATCTAGCGGTGCATCAGGGTTGCGATACTTCACGGCATTGTCCATCAGATTGAACACCACGTTCTGGAAATGCATCTCGTCTACGTATATTGCAGAATCCACGGCTTCTATCTCTGTATATATCTTACCGCCTGTGTGCTCTACTCGCAGCGAGAACGATGTGGCGGTATTTTCAACAAGCTCATTCAGGTCAATCTCTTTTTCCTTGAACACTACCTTGTTCTTGTCAAACATCGACATCTGCAGCACTTTTTCCACCAAGAACCTCAAGCGCTTTGACTCATCGTTAATCACCTTGCCCAAATGGTTCATCATCGACGGACTCTTGCTTACGCTTTCGTCGTTAAGCATCTGTGCTGCGAGCGACAAGCTGGCTATCGGTGTCTTTAGCTCATGCGTCATGTTGTTTATGAAGTCATTCTTTATCTCCGTATAGCGTTTCTGGCGGAATATCACCACTATCGTGAATACGAACGTCAGCAACAAGATGATTGTGAACACCACCGATGGTATCATAAACCTAACGCTAGAATAGATATAGCTGTTTATATCAGGGAAGTGTATTCTGACAATACCTTTCTTTGATGACGGGTCCTTGCGGAAAAGCACCTGCGAATACATATGGTCGTTACCATCATCGGTATAGTCTGAACAACGGAACACTTCTCTGCCATCGGCAGTAGACACCGTTACATGGTATGGTATGCTAATACCGTTGTTCAACAACTCCGCACGGATGTCCTGATCCAGTACCTTAAAGTTTACGCGTTCCTTCAAAGGCCTGTCTCCTGCTGTATACAATATGTTATAGACCACCTCGTCGAGCAATGCCTTCTGATAAATATAGCGATTGCGGACTATCTCCTGCATAGACCTTGAGGCCTCGCTTATAGTGTTCTTGTCTGAGCGCAGTATCATGCCCTTTGGTATGGTCGACGGCTTTGTCTTTATAGCCTTCAACTGGAAAGAAGTATATACCTCACCGTCGTTGCCAGTCAC
Organism: Prevotella sp.; assembly: GCA_017410365.1. Classification (GTDB taxonomy): domain Bacteria; phylum Bacteroidota; class Bacteroidia; order Bacteroidales; family Bacteroidaceae; genus Prevotella. The sequence continues at coordinate 760 of JAFQQY010000007.1, read as the reverse complement.
TGAGTACAGATGCGAATGCTGTATCACGTCATTCAGCTTGCCGCTACTGGTCATTATCGAATCTTGCTTGAAAGCTCTACGCTCTGTAGCATTTACGTCTTTCTCCAGATAGCGCATAGTCTCGTTCAGTTCCAGATTTCTTGCTGCCTGATAAAGACTTCTGTTCACCGATTCATCAAACTGCTCTTTCTTCATCTTAGCCATTTCCTCGATATAGGAAAGCTGCAAGAAGAGCAATGCGAGGAATGAGAACCCCATAATAGCTGCTATTGTCCAAATCGTTGACTGTTTCATGGCAGCAAAGATAAGATAAAAAACAATACGTGATACTAATCTTGTTAAATAATTCCGTTAATTTTAACAGCATTAACAATATTATCTGTTTTTAATTTAAAATAATCAATTATCCAATCTTAACACACCTTTAGACCCATTGGCCCCATTGGTCCCATTAGCCTCATTAGTCTCATGAGCCTCATTAGCCCCATTAGACCCATTAGACCCATTAGCCTTATTAGCCCCACTACCCAAAAAAGGCGGCACCCCAAAAGGAGCACCGCCTTAATTAACATTATCTTTACGAGGCTTAAAAACCTAAAGACCTTAAAACCTCATAACCTTAAAACCTTACTTAACAATAAGCTTCTTACCATTGATGATATACAAGCCCTTAGCAAGACCCTTCAGAGAATCACCGGCATTGCGAACCTTAACACCATTGATTGTGTAAATGTCACCATTGTTCATGATTGTTGCATTT
>JAFQQY010000006.1 GCA_017410365.1 Prevotella sp. | reverse complement strand
CTCTTTTCTTATGTGCTTCCCGGAGCATTGCTCCTCGAAAGCGGGTGCAAAGGTACGCACTTTTTTGATACCCGCAAAATATTTCAAGGAAAAATTTAAAGAAACAATCGTTTTTTATACACTTGTTGATGTAAATCAAGCGTAATGTGTGCGCACACATTATTATATTAATTCATGCGCACACCAAACTCCACAATCATTTACCAAGCAATATTCATTCCCAATGCTATATTAGCATTTGAGTTTAACGGTATTAGCTCTTTGCTTGTTTTACCCAGCAAATGGTCCATACCAACAAAGAAGTTATACCCTTTCGGATGGATGTTCAAAATCCACCCCATACTTGTTGTAAAATTATTCACAGCAAAAATAACACCGCCATCTAACCATTTTAATGGTCTCCAATTGGCACTGACACGACCTTCAGTCCATGAATAATCACCATTAACATGACTACTAGCCAATGCTCCGAAAGACAATTTGCGATATACAGGCAAAGTATATTCGCATCCAAGATTTATTGTGGCACCCAAACTTGTTGTACGACCACCTTGATCGCCCATATCCTTAAGATTAGCAAAATCTGCAAGTTGATCACTGTATCTGTCAGCCTTAACCTCTAGTTCTTCACCTCTCGAGCTGGTCACCGACACATCATGGAAACCATTAAAGACAAATGTCTTAGACTGGTTTTCTGCCAACATATCATTAGACCAATTTATGAAACCTAAATCAAGCACAGAAGCACTAACACTAAAATCGTCGTTAATCTTATAAACAGCGCCCAAATCGACAGCAAATCCCAGTCCACCTATTCCTGCGCCATCAATATCTATATCGTTTACATGCTGATAAGTTCCTTTGCCAGGTTCCTTATAATCACTAGCCTCCGACTTATATACAAATCCTTTCATTGACATGTTTGCAGTCGCCTTTCCAGACATCACTCACTGATTCTTACCAGCAAGATCAGCCTTTACATCATTGAAAGCAACATCTGCACGAGTTTACCGTTATCACAAATAATAATCAATAAAATTAAAAAAATCACACGAAATAGAATGTGATATTTTTATTATACATAATCGCTTAACCATTTTTGAAAGTGTTTTTACATTCAAAAGTCAGATTTTTATATTACCTTTGCTCTCGTTATGGAACTAACAACCGATATACTAAGAACTTGGTTCAACCGCTTTAATAAAGAGTACTTCGATGGCGCCCTTTCTGACGCGGTCAGTTTCGAAGTCTCCAATTCAAAGCATCAGTTGGGGCAATTTTGCTGTACAAAAAGAAAGAGTTGGTTGCTAAAACGCCCTCGGCCTGTTGACTGTGTCATCAAGGTGAGCCGGTACTTTGAGATTTGCGAACGTGAGATACAGTCCACCCTACTCCATGAAATGATACATTATTATATAATAAGTAACGGCCTTACCGACACATCTCCTCACGGCAAGATATTTCGATGGCACATGAACAGGCTTAACCAGCAATACGGATGGAACATTACAATACGACAGAACATAACGGAATGGAAAGTTTCCAGTGACAACCTAAAGTCCTCATACTTAGTCATGGCAGTAGAATTAAACGATGGCAAATGCGTTCTGTCTGTCGTCAATCCAAAATACAAAGACAAGATTGACAAGGATGCCAAACGATGTGAAGCTGTAAAAAGCATCAGATGGTTCACATCTACTGACAACTACTTCATTAAATATAATAAGGTACGCACGTTTAAGGGGTTGTTTGTTGATCGCAAAACATTCGAAGAGAAATGTAAGGATACAAAAAATGAGGAGTAGCAAAAAGATTTTGTTACTCCTCATTGCGTATCTTAACAGTTATTCATGAACATAAATATCCCATCCAAGATATGTGTTGATAGCCTCATCGAGCACATCAACAACATCGGTACGGCACATGGCAACGTGATGTTCAAAACCATTCTTGCAGATATACTTCATCAGTTTCTGTAGGTTGTCAACCTGTGTTACGGCAATACATCCATCCATTCCGTATGGGTCGTTGGTGATGTTACCCTTGCCAAGATATGACTTGATGCAACCCTTAGGGTCATCTGTTGAAATGCGGAAGAATGTAAACTCACCGGCTGTAGCCTTACCATAAACAGCACCGAAGGTCTTCACCTTGCCCAATGTTCTGCCGAGCACGCCGAGAGGACCAAGCTTGAGGTCGTTCTGTACAAACGACTTTGGGAAGTTGCCGCAGTGTGTACATACACACTTGTTGCGGTCTTCAGCAAAGTTATTGTTCCAGTCGAGCAGTGCTGGTGATTTACCTGATGCCAACATCAGAGCATACATAGAAACAGCTCCGGCGATATCGGTCTCACAAGCTGCAGGAATAAGTTTGTCGCCCAGCATACTCATAGTCACGCAAGCAGCACAACCATAGTTCTGCTCCAACGAATCCCAACACTGAATAGCAACTGCATCAACCTCGTTTGCCTCAATCCAGTTTTCCACAGCCACTCCAAACTTAGCCTGCAGGTTCAGTTTTTCCATATAGTTCTCTGGCACGGCAGCATAGTTGCAGATGCATTTCTTCTTCTCAATGAGTTTAGGGTCATCGTCGGCAATATTCTGTGCAGCAAAGATAATCTCCGAGAGGTCTGCAGGAACAACTGTAATGCCTGCACGCTGCAATAGTTTCTCGCTTGCGCGGCAAGTATTGAAGCCAAGCGGACGAGTACCAATCTGACCGATACGGCAATGGCGCAAACCGTTTACTACGCGGCAAACAGCTGCAAACTTATTGATATCCTTTGCCAGCAGGTCGCTATATATAGAATATGTGTGCAGTGTTGTATCTGTGAATGGAATGCCATACTGATAAAGATTGTTGCAAACAGAAATCTTTCCGCAGAACGCGTCGCGACGACTGTCCAGATCTACCTTGTCGTTCTCATCATCGCAAGCCTGAACCATTATAGGCACATTCAGATTGGCATCACTGATAGCATTGATGATACCTATTTCAAAACCGAAGTTAGGCAGGCTGACGATAATACCGTCTATCTCGTCGCGATGCTCACGGAACTGTGCCGATACCTTCAGACCATCCTCACGCGTTTCAATACTGCTGCTGCCAGTAGGTGTTGCATCCTCCGGCAGAATGATATATTCGTAACCCTCATCGGTCAGCGTCTTAAGCAACTGCTTGCGCACGTCTTTTGCAAGTTCAGAGTTGAAATAAGCACGAGTACCGATTATTACTCCAAAGCAAATTTTTCCGTTTTTCATAATGTTATAGTTTTTTGAGTTTATTAGTTCTTTTTTATGTAAGAAGTTATATGGAGTTATAAGAAGATATCGTTCGCTTTGCTCACTTAGAAGATAAAAGACGTTACTTAAAGTTATGTCTTCTGCCTCCCTCTATCTTCTTCTATCTCCTTCTACCTTCTTATCTCTTCTTCATTTTTGAATCAACATCCCTATAGCCTTGTGCCAACCGTCATACAGTTCTGCCATTTCGCTTTCCGTATGCACGGGCCTGACAGGTTCTGATGCCGACCATACAGCTTCCGCCTCCTCAAATGAAGACCATTTGCCCAATGCAAAACCGTTCATCACCAATGCACCGAAAGCAGAGGCGTCCTCAACTTCAGAGCGAACGATTGGAGCCTGTAGCATATCTGCCTGGAATTGCATCAGGAACTTGTTCTTTGTCGGTCCGCCGTCAACCCTTACTTCCTTTAGACGAATACCGGCCGACTTTGTCATCGAATTAATTAGGTCGGCCACCTGATATGCTATCGATTCAAGCGTTGCACGACAGATATGCGCCTTTGTCGAACCCAACGACAGACCGCAGATTATAGCCTTCACCTTGTCGTTCCACCATGGAGCGCCCAGACCAGAGAATGCCGGAACCAGATATACACCGCCGTTGTCCTCTACCGATGTCGCTATCGCTTCTATCTCGGCAGGACTCCGTATCATGCCAAGCTGGTCTTTCAGCCATGTGATGGTAACACCTGTGCAATGTATATTGCCTTCGAAAGCATAGAAGTTTCTGCCTAATGCTGAAAACGCAACAGATGTAACCAGTCCTTCCGGTGCCGCAACTGCTTGTTCTCCAATATTCACCATTACCGACGAACCTGTGCCGTATGTTGCCTTTCCATAACCTTCACGGAAACACATCTGTCCAGCCAGTGCTCCATGCGAGTCGCCAAGCACACCGGCTATCTTTATCGGTTCTGTAAAGAGTCCGCCAATGGTAGTTTCCCCGAACACAGCATCACATGGCAATGCCTTTGGCATCATGCTTCGTGGAATGGTTAGCATCTGCAGCAGGTCATCATCCCAATCCATCGTATGGATATTGAAAAGCATCGTGCGCGAAGCATTGGTATAGTCAGTTGCATGACTCTGACCTTCTGTCAGTTTGAATATCAACCATGTGTCTATCGTTCCGAAACACAGTTCGCCACGCTCAGCCGCCTCTCGCGCTCCTTCCACATTATCCAGAATCCACTTTGCACCGCTACCTGAGAAATAAGGGTCTATAAGCAGACCGCTACGCTCACGCACCAGTTCGTCGTAACCTTTTTCTTTCAGTTGCTTGCATATCTCTGCACCGCGCATGCATTGCCACACCACGGCCTTAGTCACCGGCTTGCCCGTTTCTCTGTTCCACACCACCACCGTCTCTCGCTGGTTAGTGATGGCTATCGAGAACTCATTGCCGCCTGTGTTGTATGGTTCCACCAACTTGGTGATGACGCTCACCGTATTGGCATATATCTCTTCAGCGTCGTGCTCCACCCATCCTGCCTGCGGATAATATTGCTTGTGCAGCAACGCCTCTGATGCCACAATCTTGCACTGCTCGTCAAACAAGAATGCCTTTGTCGATTGCGTGCTCTGGTCAATAGATATTACGTATTTCATAGGTATGTTTTTTTAGTTGACGAGTTAACAAGTTGACAAGTTAACAAGTTATTTGTAACTTCTTTTAGTTGACGAGTTAACAAGTTGACAAGTATACGAGTTGTTTGCAACTGTAGCATCCAACTTGTCTACTTGTTTACTTGTCTACTTGTCAACTGTCTACTTGTCAACTATTTTCTAACATTTCGAGTGCAGCCTTATATATACCCTCATAGTCTATTCCATAATGATGGAACACCTCCAGCGGCTTTGCATGGATAACGTTCTCATCAGGAATACCAAGTATGCGCATCTTCGTCGGGCACTCCTGTGCTGTAATCTCAGCCACCGTTGCACCCAGTCCGCCAAACATGCTGTGCTCCTCTACTGTCAGAATCTTGCCAGTCTCCTTTGCTGCCTTTATCACGATGTCGCGGTCAAAAGGTTTCAGCGAGAACATGTCTATCACGCGTGCATTGATACCATTCTCTTCTTTCAGCATGCGGGCTGCCTCCTTACAATGTGCCACGGTCTCGCCTGTTCCAATTATGGTCAGGTCGTCGCCTTCGCATATCGTATTTGCCTTACCCAGTTCAAACGGGAAGTCATCATTGTCATATACATCCGGCACGGCATTGCGTCCTACACGCACGTATGCTGGTTTCGGATGGTCAACCAACGCCTGACAGAGCTTGCGTGTCTGTCGCACGTCGCATGGCAGATACACTTCCATGCCTGGGAATGTGCGCAGCACGGCTATGTCGTGCAAGCTGTGGTGGGTTGCACCCAACTGACTATATGCCACACCTCCGCTGACACCGCAAATCTTTACCGGCATCTGTGAGTATGCCATATCCACCTTCACCTGTTCCAGACTGCGTGCTACATAGAAGCATGCTGGACCGAAGATGAACACCTTCTTGCCGGCAGATGCCAGTCCGGCAGATACGCCCACAGCGTTCTGCTCTGCAATTCCCACTTCCACAAACTGCTCCGGCAGAGCCTTGCCAAAGTCGGTAAGCGTGGCAGAGCCCGAAGCATCTGATGTTACTGCTATGATATCTTTGTCTTGTTGTGCCAACTCCAACAATGTGTCGGTAAAACTCTTTCGGCACGGGGTCTTATTTATTTCTAACATGATATTTTTAAGTTAACGAGTTTATAAGTTAACGAGTTTATGAGTTTATGAGTTAACAAGTTAATGAGTTAACAAGTTGACAAGTTAAATCTATCAACGTCTCGCCAATCATAATTCATAATTCCTAATTCTTATTTTAAAGAATTTATTCTTTCCTCAATTTCCTTCACCGCCTGCTCATACTGCTCTGCCGTAGGCACACCATGATGCCACTTGGCAACGTTTTCCATAAACGATACACCCTTGCCCTTGGTGGTCTTCGAAACTATCATGTGAGGCTTGCCGCAGTTGTAGTCTATGCTGGCAAAAGTCTTCAATATATCATCTATATCATCGCCGTTCATCTCTATCACGTCCCAACCGAAGGCTGTCCAACGCTCGCGAACACTCTCTAGCGGCATAACATCCTCTGTTGAACCTGAAATCTGCAAACCGTTGCGGTCGAGAATAGCCACTAAGTTGTCCAGATGGTACTTGTTGCCTGCCATAGCAGCCTCGTATATTGAACCTTCTGCCTGCTCGCCGTCGCCCATCACCACAAAAGCACGTGCATTGCGCTTGTCCATCTTAGCCGCCAATGCCATACCGACGCCAGCAGCCAGTCCATGGCCCAGTGCACCTGTATTAATCTCTACTCCAGGTATTGTAACATCCGGATGTCCACCCAGATGAGCACCGCATGTTCCGTAAGCATCCAATTCGCTCTGATCTATGAATCCCTTGTCGCAGAGCACCACATAGAGAGCCTCTGCGCAATGTCCCTTGCTCAGGATAAAGCGGTCGCGATCTGTCATCTTCGGATTCTTCGGGTCCACATTCAGCACATTGTTGTAGAGCACAGTCAGCACGTTGAGCACCGACAAGTCTCCGCCTGTATGCCCGGTCTTTCCCGTGTTAATCAACTTCAGCAGATTCAGTCTGAGTTGTTCCGATTTTAGTTTCAGTTCTTTGCTTTCCATAATAATCTTAGTTATTCGTTATTTTGATTACAAAGATACAACAAGTGAGTGCAAAAACAATAAAACTTGTTTGAATTTTTTTGCCGAACGCAGATTATCTTATCTAAAGATACAACAAGTGAGAGCAAAAACAATCAAACTTGTTTGAATTTTTTTGCCAAGCGCAGATTATCTTATTAAAAGATACAACAAGTAACGCCTAGTTAAACATTACTCAACGCATACAATGGTACGATATCAACATGTCGTTCTTTGTCATTGTCCTCAGTATCATAGTAGTATATTTGTCCGAAATTCTCAAGCGAAGTACGGATAGCATCATGAGCATCTCGTTTTCTCATGAAAACCCATAGACTTTGCATGCTTCCCTGCTTATTCGCCTTCACCTCTATCGGCAGCACAATGCCATTCCTCACCTTTAGATAATCAACCTCTGCCTGACTGTTTTTTGTCATGTTCTGCCAGTAATGTATATCTGCTTTCTTATAGCAATCCTGATATTTTATCAGTTCCAACCCTGCAAACAATTCCGATGCAGAACCTTTATTCACAAAATCTATTTCTGATGCCAACAAAGTGTCCGCAGCAGGAATGTCAAGCATTGCTTGCATAACACCCAAGTCAAGAAACAGGTATTTGACATAATTATCATTTTCTTCCGCCACTAAGGGCACGCCATTAGCATCCGTGTGCTTTGCTGGTATTATCAGCCCAGCTAGAGTCAGCAAATGGAGCGCTTCTTTTATCAAATGGGAACGTATGTCTTTAGCAACCATTGAATACACAAATTTCTTGCCTGTCTGCAGTGCCACCGAACGAAGCGTCTGCCTCAAAAGAACTGGAGAAATGCGCTTCTTGTATTTAGAAAAGTCATCCATATAAGTATCAATAATGTCGTTTTGAACATGAGATACACTTATATAGTCCTTAGTATTCATCCATTCTGCTACTGCTACTGGCATACCTCCAACTATGTAAAATGTGCGCAGTTGTTCTACCAAATCCTTATGCGCCAATTCCGTAAGAGGATTATCGCTGTTTGCGTTTCTCTTATACACTATTTTTGCATCCAATCCTTGTGCCATGAGAAACTCATCAAACGAGAAAGGATATAGATATAGCGAGCGTATTCTTCCAACAGCAAAAGAGGGCAATTCTTCTAGTGCAAAGTCAAGCAGCGAACCTGCTGCTATAATATGCAGCTCAGGATAGTCTTCCTTGAAATATCTTAAAGCCATAATGGCCTCTTGGCATACTTGTATTTCGTCGATGAAAACCAATGTCTCTCCAGGAACAATCGGAACAGAAAGCGTTCCGCTCAATTTTTCGCATGTTTGTTTTACATTTATGTTTGTTGTGAACAGTTCTTTTAAGTCTGGTTGCTTTTCAAGGTTTACCTCAACAAAATAGCGAAACGATTTGCCGAATTCTTTTATCGCTGTTGATTTACCAACTTGTCGGGCACCTCTAATCAGTAAGGGCTTGCGATTTGCAGAGTCCTTCCATTCTTTTAGTTTTTCGTCTATATGTCTTCTAAGGTATGCCATATTCTTTTCAATATATTGTGTTTGTAATGCAAATTTACACATTTTTGTCAAAATCCAAACCAAAAACAAGGGAAAATCTGCTAAAATCCAAACCGAAAGCTAAAATCCAAACCAAAAACGAGGGAAAATCTGCTAAAATCCAAACCAAAAAAAGCGGCTACCTATCTACAGGCAACCGCTTTAATACATTATTCAATACTATGCAGCAACACCTTGCTGCCATTTAACAAATACTTTATACTAAATTATTATTCTTCGTCAAGACCCCAAACGTCGAAGCCACGGCTTTCGTGCTCCTTTGAAAGGCCAGTATCTACTGGATCTTCATAGATACCCATTGTCTCTATTGACGCAGCCATCATAGGCTGGAGTTCTATTTCTACTACCTCAATCTCTGGTTTGATATATTTCTTTTCCATAATCTTTTTTAATTTAACCCCTCCTAACCTCCCCCGAAGGGGAGGAATTAGGTTCAGGGATTGTTATTATTCTTATTTGCTTCTTCCAAAAGTCCCCCTCCTCAATCTCCCCTCTCATCATGGAGAGGGGTTGGGGGTGAGGCCGGGGCTAGGGGAGGTTCACTTACTTTACAATAAACTTCTTACCGTTCTTGATATACAAGCCCTTAGCAGGGTTAGCAACCTTGCGACCGCTGAGGTCGAATGTAGCAGCATCAGAATTCATAGTTCCGAATTCATAATTCTCTTCGATGCCAGTTGTTTCACCATCGTTCCAAACGAATGTGTAACCCTTAGCACCTGATGTCAACTCCAAGTATGCCTTACCAGCTGCAAGAGTCTTGCCACTTGCGAGTGGATAGAAACCAATATTCTTACCCTCACTATCCGTATTCAACACATAGATAGTACCATCGCCTGTAACTGCCTCTGCGTTAGCAACAAGAGCATTTTCTGCATAAGTTGCGTCAGTTGTTGTTATTGCGCCTGTATATTCACCAGCAGCACCCTTCAATACAACACCAGTGTTTGCAGGAACGATACCGTCAGCAATAGATGTCAATGTTACTGTCTTTTCAGTCTCGTTTACTGTTGCTGTATATGCAGTCAAGCCTTCTTCTGCTGAGAAATCTACTGCGCTGGTTGAGCTGAAGGTGGCGTAGCCGGCAGATGAGATAGACGTGGTTACATTGCCCAAATCTTCTGTATAAATCTTTATATTCTGGATTATATTATCATAGCGATAAAGACCAAAAGTTTCGCTTGCAGACAAAACTGATATATTTTCACCACTTCCACTACCAACATATTCTTTATATACTGCGTAATCTGATTCAGAACCATCTGTTATGCTCACAGGAAGAGTGTTAGGACCACCGTATGGAGCAAAAAGTCCAAATCCCGGATAAATTCTTGGAGTCATTCTATCAAATAATGTCAAGCCATCGATAGCTGAAGCAAGATTATCTGTTGGATTATTTAAATCATAATAGAGCTGGTCTGCTGCCATCAAAGCACTCCAGTTTACACGAGGATACCCATTGCCTGCGGTCCAAAGACCACTTGCCTCTAATTCTTCTGATGTAATTTCATTAAGTCTGAACTCTTTCTTCAAACGATACTTCTTGTCATTTTCAATAGTAAGAGTTGTACTCGCGTAACCTTCTGCGGTAGCATTAATTGTTATAGTTCCCTCTTCTGCTAATGTCAAAGTACCACCATTGGTAATAGTTCTAGTCTCTTCTCCAATAGTATATTCAAGTGTCGCTGTAGGTCTAAGCAAAACAGATGAATTATCTATACTAATAGTATATTCCTTTTCAAATCCTACATTTATATTGGTTATCTTGTAGGTTGGGACAGCTAATGATACAGGACCAGTAGTAACAGATATTGTAACATCCTCGGATTTCGAATCCCCGTTTTTAGTATATGCTACTAAATTTCCATCTTGTGTAACAGTTATATCTGTAGTTATAGAATTAGACGTTTGTTCTTCTGAACTTCCTGGAACAGTATAATATAAAGTTTCTCCTTCAACAATAGTTGCTGTATATACACGATTATTTCCGAACACTTTTGTCAATTCAACTGTAGGTTTTAGTGCTACCACACCATCAACCATAGTATATATATCTACATTATCAATACAAATTGCGCCAGGATCATAATTGTAACGATTATTACGTTCATAAAAACCTTTACAGCACATACTCTCACCTGATGGAACTGAATACTCGCCAGTTAAAGCAACCTCAGAACTACCATAAGGTGTAATGGAATATGCAACTTTTCGTGTTGAAGAATTTACATCTAATTTAAAATGATACCATGATTTTTCAGTAAAAGCATATGTTGTTTCTGTCTCATTAAATGTTCCTGTAGTTGAACTTTCTGGGAATTGTATCCACATTAAGTATGGATTATGTGCTGTCGTTGTGGAAGTTTGCCATTGATATCCATAATTAAAAGTAAAACTATCCCATGATGATTCGCTCATTACTGCAAGTTGAGAAGATTTTGAACCCTTAACTATCAAGAAATCAAATTCAATAGAATATTCACTTACACCAGTTGTATCTATTGGGGTTAAGAAATAATCGCCTCTATCCTTGCTTTGCTTTATAGTAGCACATTGTCCTGTTGTTCCTGTATATGTTGGAGTTAAGAGTGTTCCATTTCCACATTTCCAGTAATCAGAAGCAACACCAGACTCAAAGTCTGTGGAATAAAGGACTCGTTTTGTTTGATTTTGTGCTTCTTCCGCCCACGCACTAGTCCCCAAACACAGCGCCGCTGCGATGAGTAATGATTTAAATGTAAATTTTCTCATAATTAAAATTTTAGTTATTAAATATTTATTAAAAAATTCTTTGGTTTCTCCACGCAAAAGGGCATGCGAAATGGGCATACGAAGCGGAGCCTCGCATGCGTACGCACGTAATTTATTAAATTAAGGTATAAGAAAAATGTATCAGCCGAACGGCCTGAAACGAACTGCTTGCTTAAAGATTTTTGTAAAGAAATTTTACCCCCCCCACATAAGTTCAGGACAGGTAAGAGCGTAATTACCAACAAGTTAAGCACTAAGAAGTTCATTTAATTAATTTCTAATAAATTGTTTCAAGTATCTGTACCTTAGTTATTTGCCGACAAAGATATAATAAAAAAATATAACCGCAAAGAAAATTCGTACAAAAATCAGTACTTTTGTACGGAGCTGGCAAAATTGATTTATGACTTCTTAAGATTTATAATTAGAAAGATTATGGCTGTATCCCATTTACCCTCTTTCGCAATCTCCACTAGAAATGCCCATAATGTTGTCTATCCGACACCCGATTTCCTCTTTTATCTTGTGAATCCATAACGGACTGACACCAGCTATTTCTGCATAGCGCTCATAATTGCCTACTATGCTGATGGACCTTTCTATGATTGCATCTGCACCCTTTATATTATACCGCTTAGCCAGTTCGAGAAGGTCTGAACGTTCAATATTTGAGTTCTTGTTGTTGATCGTCATGCAGTGGCAGTTAATATATCCTGGCGCAGACGGATCTACGGAGAACGTATAGTCATAAGCCGGAGCCGTGTGCCATACACCGTCACTGCCCATCAGGAAACTAAAGTTCTTGTTGTGGTCGTCAACATTGCCACCAAGCACGTTCATCACCACCTGCAGGAATAGCAGTTTCTGCTCGGATGGCAAAACGCCAATTCGGCATGCTGTGTCAAACAAGTCTTCATAACAATCTGATGACGGATTCATGGCTGCCAATGTCTGTATGTGAATCTTCTTGTCCTCCTGCCTGTCAAACCGTTTCGTCAGAAAATGTGCTGCCTTTTCCCCCTCCATCAGACTAGACGGCATCATCTTCAACCCAGCATCCTTTGCCATAAGGTAGTAGCTGTATTCTATACGTGTGGTGGGAACATCCGAATGCTCGTCGAACTTAATAATCATCGGCACAAACCCTGGCATCGGTGTTGCCACCTGTCCTGAATAGCATTCGTTCGTTTCCTTGTTCAAATTGATTATAGCTTTTGGTCTGCGTCCACCAGCAGATGTTCCGACTTTGAACAAACTTTCTATCAGCAAGTCGGGATGCACCTCTGCCTTGAAGTTCTTTGCCTCGTTCAGTGCCGACTGGGCAAGTTTGTACAGTTCAGCAATCTCCACCTTGAACGGCATCTCCATCTCTTCTGCTGCAGGAGGAAGAAATTCTAATGCACCCATACCTCTTCTGCCGATGTATGCCAGACGGTCAAGAGCCGAGAGGTTTCTTGTACTTATATTATGCGCCTTTGCCCACTCATTGAACACCTTGTTTCCCCAATGGTCGGGCAAAGAGTCCGCAATAAATGATGGCAGCCCCCCGAAAAGTTTTTCCTCTTCGGCATAAACCGGCAAACCGTTCTTGACGGAAACACTGTTCACGGATGCCCGCAATGGAGCAATGTCATAACCGCCGGCAAGGAAATCTCGGTCGAAGTAGAAGCATATCTTCTCCGAATACCGTTCCTTGTAGGTGACCAATGAACCGACTTTCTGATTCCACAGATAGACATCAAGATTCTGTATCATGACTGTTCCTCCTTACTCTTTTGGGAATATACTTGTTTATCTGTTTCAATGCCATCGGCGGCATGGGCAGTTCTGGCAACAAATTGTTCAGACGCTGTTCCATACCTACTACACGCAGAAGTGATATGAAGTTGTTGAGCGTAATATTCTGATTCACTCCCTGCTCCAAATGACTGATGGTAGTAAGACTTACACCCGACCTTTCAGCCATCTCCTTCTGACTGATACGTGCTGCAAGCCGATACTCCTTCAGTCGCTGGCTCAGGAGCAAGATAAAATCTTGATTTGTTGTATAACTTTTCGTAGTCATATAGTAATATATTGCTATTTCATTGCAAAAATACGAATAAATATCAATATATCACTACAAAATGTCAGATTTTTGAAAACACTTACCCTATTCTAACCAAAAATGTCTTGGTCACCAGAATTTGGTATACTGCCTGTATACTTTTGGTATACACGGCATATACCGATGGTATACACGCTATATAACAAATATAGGCAGTTAATACAAAATACTGTTTTTCTGCGACTTACGCAAGCATTTGTCATTTTTCCATATAAAAAAGAGGGCTATTTTGTCATTTTTCCATAGAAAACGGAGGGTATTTTTGTCATTTTTCCATAGAAATAAGAGTACTATTTTGTCATTTTTCCATAAAAACCTCATCAATATAACAACACCAGACCTGCGATAGCAGAATAAACTATCATGCGGATGGGATTGATATTGACAAACTTGACACCTACGAATGTAGCTACAAAGATGAATATGCTAATCCAGAAATGCCATGGGTCTATGCTCGGAGCAGAGAAATTATCTGTAGTCATCAGCAACAGACAGGCTGCTGCAAGCAAACCGACCACAGCAGGTCGCAAGGCCTCGAACACCGACTGCACCAGTGGCGTGTGCATGTATTTGAGGAATATACGACAGATGATTATCATCAGTATGAGCGACGGCAACACCAAAGCCGTAGTGGCAACCACGCTGCCCAAGACAGCCATGCCCTCGCCCATGCCCGCATTCTGAACGGCAGTATATCCACAATAGGTGGCACTGTTGATGCCTATCGGTCCGGGAGTCATCTGACTAATGGCCACTATATCCGTAAATTCCGACGGTGTCATCCAGTGGTGATTGTGCACCACCTCTGTCTGTATCAGCGACAGCATGCCGTAGCCACCACCAAAACCGAAAACGCCTATTAGGAAGAACGTGTAAAACAATTCCAGAAATATCATTGCTCTGTAGGTTTAATCAGTTAGCCATACAAATAGCCGCACAAGGCTGCTAATAAAATAATGTATATAGGCGACACGCCCAATGCCCATATAGCCATGGCGCAAGCTATGGGAATCCAGCAGTTGGTCCACGTTATCTTAGCGCTCTTCGCCATATTGAACGTAGGAACGGCTATCAGCGCCACCACCGCGGGACGTATGCCACGGAACATGGCAGCGACAACGGGATTGTCCTGAAAATAGCGGAAGAACATGGCAATGAGAAGAATGATGATGAACGAAGGCAAGGCTGCGCCCAATGCTGACAGCACGGCTCCTTTCAGACGATGAAGCTTATAGCCCACGAAAGTGCTTACATTGACGGCAAACACACCAGGACAGCTCTGAGCAATGGCTATCACATCGAGCATCTCTTCTTCCGTCAGCCATTTATGGCGCTCCACGATCTCCTTCTGTATCAAAGGTATCATGGCATATCCACCACCAAAGGTGAATATGCCAATCTTAAAGAAGGTCTTGAATAATGCAAACCTACCCCCAGCCCCTCCCGAAGGGAAGGGAGTATGGTGCTTATCCTTATTTAAGCCATCTTGCATAAACTAATTGTATAGTTGACAAGTTGCATGAAAATAATCTTTAATCTTTCTAAAAGAATGAAAGAAGGCAGGAGCATAGACAAATCCCCTCCTTCGGAGGGGTTGGGGAGGTCTTATTTTTGTGCTTCCACCCACTTGCGAGCATTTACAAATGCCTCAATCCATGGAGTAACCTCGTCGGCACGGCGGTCCTCAAGATACCAACCACACTGCCATGGGAAGATGGCACGCTCAAGGTGTGGCATCATTGCCAGATGTCGGCCGTCGGCAGAGCAGATACCTGCTACATCGTATGCCGAACCATTTGGATTGCCCGGATAACCAGAGTAGTTGTACTTGGCAATGATATTATAGTTGTCCTCGCTCAGTGGCAACTGGAACTTTCCTTCGCCATGGGCAACCCAGATACCGAGTTTGCTTCCGCTCAGCGAACCGAACATCACGCTGTCGTTCTTTGGTATGTTCAAGCCTACATAGCAGCTTTCAAACTTGTGGGAGTTATTATGAAGCATCTTCGCTGTAGGGTTCTGAGTAGCAGGAACAGATGCCTGACTCTTAGCACCCACCAGTCCCATTTCAACCATCAGCTGACAACCATTGCAGATACCGAGCGACAAGGTGTCCTTGCGTGCATAGAACTTATCGAGTGCCTCCTTAGCCTTAGGATTGAAGAGGAACGCACCTGCCCATCCCTTGGCACTGCCGAGAACGTCGGAGTTAGAGAAACCACCGCAGAACACTATCATGTTGATGTCTTCCAGTGTCTCGCGACCGCTGATGAGGTCGGTCATCATCACGTCCTTAACATCGAAGCCTGCCAGATAGAGCGAGTAAGCCATTTCGCGCTCACCGTTAGTTCCCTTCTCACGAATGATGGCAGCCTTGACGCCACTGCGCTGCTTGCGGTCGGCTGTGATGCCGTACTGTGCCAATGTGCCTGTGAAGCCTGCGTTGAACTTCATCTCTATTGGCTGGTTCTTGTAGTTGTTATGACGCTCCTCAGCACAACCGTTGAAGCTCTGCTTGCGGTCGAGCAGATAAGAGGTCTTGTACCAAGACTCGCGCATAGCGTCGATGTCGAATGTGTGTTCTGTTTCGCCACACTTCACAACGAGTTCACGGCCAGTCATTGTCGGATAACCAATCTTAGCGAAGCCAACGCCATTGTCTTCCATGAACTTGGCAAACTCAAACTTATGCTCGTCGCTCACCTCGATGATGACACCAGGATTCTCTGCAAGAAGAGTCTTCACGATGTCACCGTCGCTGCAGAGGTTATGCAGATTGATGCTCATACCGCCCTCCGGATTAGCGAAGCACATCTCAAGCAGAGTGGTAATCATACCGCCGGCACTGATGTCGTGACCAGCCATTACCCAACCTTTGGCAATGAGTTCCTGAACAGCATTGAAAGCATCGCAGAAGTATTCCGGATTCTTCACTGTTGGCACATCGTCGCCCACCTTGCCGAGGCTCTGCGCAAAAGCGCTACCGCCCAGACGCTGCTCGTCGAAAGAGAAGTCAATATGATAGAGGCTTGCATGCTTGTCGTTTACCACAACAGGAGAAACCACCTTGCGGATGTCTGACACCTCGCCACCTGCACTCACGATAACTGTTCCCGGGCTGATAATCTTCTCGCCGTTAGGATACTGCTGAGTGAGCGACAGAGAGTCCTTGCCTGTTGGCACGTTGATATGCAGGTCGCAGCAGAAGTCAGAGAGTGCCTTCACTGCACTGTACAGACGGGCATCCTCACCTTCCTGTGAGCGGCATGGCCACATCCAGTTGGCTGAAAGAGAAATGCTCTCCATGCCGTCTGCAAGCGGAGCCCAAACGAGGTTAGTCAATGCCTCTGCCACTGACAGCACGCTACCAGCCTCTGGCGATGCCAGTCCTGCCTGTGGAGCATGACCGAGGGCCGTTGCTATACCCTTCTTGCCACGATAGTCGAGAGCCACAACACCGCAGTCGCTCAATGGCAACTGTATGCGGCCTTGGCACTGCTGGCGTGCAATCTTACCTGTTACGGAACGGTCAACCTTGTTTGTCAACCAGTCCTTGCAGGCAACAGCCTCAAGCTGAAGCACACGGCTAACGTACTCATCGAGTTTATCTTGTGTATATGTTACGTCCTGATAGTGACGTTCTACGGTCTTGTCAACCATGATGGTCTTTGGCGAGTGGCCGAACATCTGAGCCACGTCGAGGTCGAACGGCTTCACACCGTCACCCTGCACGAATGAGAAGTGGGCATCACCCGTTGTCTCACCTACTACGTACATCGGTGCGCGCTCGCGCTCTGCAATCTTGCGCACATGTTCGATATGCTTCTCGTCGATGAGCAAGCCCATACGTTCCTGACTCTCATTGGCAATGATTTCCTTTGCACTCAGGGTCTGGTCGCCGATAGGCAACTTAGTCATGTCTATGCTACCGCCACACTCCTCTACAAGCTCTGACAAGCAGTTGAGGTGACCGGCGCTACCATGGTCGTGGATACTTACAACAGGATTCACGTCTTCTTCGCAAAGCGCACGTACCAGGTTGTATGCACGCTTCTGCATCTCTGGGTTGGCACGCTGTACTGCATTCAACTCAATACCGTTGCTGTAACGGCCGGTATCAACAGATGACACAGAACCGCCACCAAGACCGATACGATAGTTGTCGCCACCAACGACAACAACCTTGTTGCCCTTCTGTGGTTCCTTCTTCAGACAGTCGCGCTTTGTTCCATAGCCCACACCACCGGCAAGCATGATAACCTTGTCATAGGCATACTTCGTATCACCTTCTTCCTGATGCTCAAATGTAAGTACAGAACCGCAGATAAGTGGCTGACCGAACTTATTACCGAAGTCGCTGGCACCGTTTGATGCCTTAATAAGAATCTGCTCCGGTGTCTGATAGAGCCACTTGCGCACTGGGAGAATGTTTTCCCAATCACGTGCTTCTATAGTGTCACCCTCGGGGGACGAAAGGGGGGCTAATCTCGGATAAGCAGTCATATAAACAGCTGTTCCTGCTATTGGCCAAGAACCTACACCGCCACCCATACGGTCGCGGATTTCACCGCCAGTACCCGTTGCAGCACCGTTGAATGGTTCTACTGTTGTTGGAAAGTTGTGTGTCTCAGCCTTCAGCGAGATAACACTCTCCACTTCCTTCACCTCGAAATAGTCGCTTGTTGACTGGTCTTTCGGCGCGAACTGCTCAACCACTGGTCCCTGTGCAAAAGCCACATTATCCTTGTAAGCAGAGAGAATCCTGTTCTGGTTCTCCTGTGTTGTCTTCTTAATCATTGCAAAGAGCGACGATTCCATTTCCTTGCCGTCGATGATGAATGTACCACCGAAAATCTTGTGACGGCAGTGCTCAGAGTTAATCTGTGCGAAACCGAATATTTCAGAATCGGTCAACGGACGTCCGTTCTGCTCTTGTATCTTCTTCAGATATTCTATTTCTTCAGGACTCAGCGCCAGACCTTCCTGTTCGTTGTACTCTTCAAGATTGTCAACATACTTGATTGGTTCTGGCTGCAGATTGATTGTGAAAATCTTCTGGTCTAGTCCGTTGTACATGCGCTGCAGCATCGGGTCGTGGTCGGCATCCTCAGAAACCACAGGGAAATACTCCTCGATGCGGGTAATGCCCTTCAGGTTCATGTTCTGCGTAATCTCCACCGCATTAGTACTCCACGGAGTAATCATTTCGCGGCGTGGTCCGGCAAACCATCCGTCAATTGTCTCTCCCTCAACCAGCTCGGCATTGCCATAAAGCCAGCACAGTTCGTTGATTTCATCTTGGGTCAACTGATGGTCAACCTCAGTAGCAATAATACTCTTTTGCTGTGTAATGAAAAAAAGAATCATATATCGATATATTTAATTGTTTTTACAAATTTGGCACAAAGATAGTAAATAATTATGAATTAGTACCGCGAAGCATACGAGTTTTTGCAAATAATTATGACGTGTTGATGAACGAAGTGAGTAATTAGGAGTTTTTGCGAATAATTATAACCCAGGTGTTTTTGCGAATAATCATGACGTGCTGATGAACGAAGTGAGTAATTACTAGTTCAGAATTGAATGCTCAACATGCGCCAAAACTATTAAAATCTTATCGATTTGGCGCACTTTCCACCCTCAATGCGCGCCAAAACTATTAAAAATTCATCGATTTGGCGCATGTTTATGCTGTAATTTTAGAAATATTCATTAACTTTGCTGCACAAAAAGCATGCGATATGAAATGTTTAATAGGAAGAGAAAAAGAGAAGAGAGAGATTGAGAAATTCATAAATAGTGATAAATCCGAATTTATTGCTATCTATGGGCGCAGACGAATTGGCAAAACCTTTCTTGTGACACAATTTTTGAAAGGCAAAATAGATTTTGACATGACAGGTATTATTGGCGGTAGCAAAGAAGACCAACTTATGAGTTTTTGCATATCGCTCAAACAATGTGGATATGAAGGCAAGCTACCAACAAATTGGTTTGAAGCATTTGAAGCGTTAAAATTTACACTTCAGCAGCGTCAATCACAAAAACATATTATTATCTTCATTGATGAGCTTCCTTGTCTTGACACGCCTCACTCAGGAATGACAAAAGCCTTAGACCTCTTTTGGAATGGTTGGGCAAACAGGCAAAACAACATAAAACTTATTGTTTGCGGCTCTGCAACAACATGGATTATAGATAACATTATCGACAATCACGGTGGTTTGCATAATCGCATCACTCATGAAATGCACATACAACCTTTTACTCTTAGAGAAACCGAATTGTTCCTAACGACAAATAAGTTTAAGTGGAACCGCTTGACAATATGTCAGACCTATATGATTTTAGGCGGCATACCATATTACCTTAGTTTATTAGACAATTCACTCGGACTGCCAGAAAATATTGACCGGTTGTTTTTTGCGAAAGACGCAGAACTTAAGAAGGAATATGACAGGCTCTTTGCATCGCTATTCAGAGTCCCACAATCATATATAAATATCATACAGCTTTTATCTGAAAAGAAAAAAGGACTTACAAGAACAGAAATAAGTAATGCCTTATCAAAAGAGACAGGCGGTCATCTATCCAAACTTCTCATAAATCTTGAAAATTGTGATTTCATAAGAAAATATAACATAAAAGACAAAAAGATAAATACCAAAAACGGAATATATCAACTGACAGACTTTTATATTCATTTCTATAATGAGTTTTGCAAGAAAGCAACGACAGACGAGCATTACTGGACAAACTCGCTTAACAGTCCCAAACAAAACTCATGGTATGGCCTTGCTTTTGAGAGACTATGCATGTCTCATATTCCACAAATAAAGAAAGCATTAGGCGTAGAGCGTATACATACTGAATATTACTCTTGGAGAAGCAAAGAGAGTGAAACACCAGCACAGATAGACCTTGTAATAGAGCGGGCAGACCATATAAATAATATCTGTGAAATTAAATACAGCAAGGCAGACTATTCAATCTCTGCAGAAGAAGAGAGACGTTTGCAAAATCGAATAAATGATTTCGAGGAAGAAACAAAATCAAGAAATGCAACCCACTTAACATTAATAACAACATTTGGACTCAAAGCAAACAGTCACTCTTCAGAAATAAACAACGTGGTATTGATGGACGATTTGTTTACTTAACGTTCCATCTTCATATATGTTGCTTTATCAGTTCGTTGTCTGCAGTAAATATGATAATTAATCTTGGCAAAGCTTCTCTATCATATCCTTTGGCAAGCAGAATCTGGCATCGTCTGTTTCCACTGTTATTGCATTCAGGAAATGTGGCAGTTCTTTTTTATATACCTCTTTCATGTGGACATTTGACTTGTTGCTGTGCGTAAAAGAGTATGTAATGTTGGCCAATCTGTCTGCCAACTTCACAAACGGGGCGTATGGTGTTTCCCGTATGCCCTTGTAGTATTTCTCGCCTGCACGCTCAGCCCGGGTTCGTCCCTTGTCGTTTGTCAGTGCATAGACAATCTCCGCCGCCGTAAACGCCTGCTGTTCGTCCATATACCCACGGGCAATCGCCGTCACATCATTATACGACAGTCGGGCGTCTTCTATGCTGTCATGATAAAAGGCACCGAAAAACAAAGGCAGCACGTCCCTCTCCTCTGTACAAACATCGCTACCGTATTTATACACCGAGTCAGCCACCATGTCCAGATGGAATCCGTATGGATGCACCTTGTCGTAGGTTTGGTTCACATGTTCATGCAATTCATGTGCCGACTGTCTTATCTGCTCTATCTCTTTTGCATACTTCTCGATGAAATTATTAAAATCATTGTGTGTCATACTTGATGCCTTTTCTTTATTAAAATTCCAATCTAAATCCCTTTTGTTTCAGTTCTGCATATTTCCCTGCATTGAAGCGATATTTCGTTGGCGTGCGACGCGAGGCATTTGCCGGACGAGGTTCCGCTTCTGAAAGGATGCCGAGCTTCAACATCTTGTTGTAGAAGTTGCGGCGGTCGAACTTCACATCCAGAATCGCCTCATATAGATTTTGCAATTCTGTCATCGTAAATATTTCCGGAAGCAGTTCAAAACCAATAGGTTCAAAGCAGATGCGCTCTTTCAACCGGTTTATAGCAATGCGCAGAATCATGTCATGGTCGAATGCCAGACTTGGTATCTCGCCCTGCGAGAACCAGCGTGCCGATGCCGCATCATCACCGCCCTTCACCTCGGAAAGTTTCACCAGTGCATAGTGCGCAATGGTTATCACTCGCTCTCGCGAATCACGCTTCACATCGGTAAAGGTATAAAACTGCTCCACCGAAGCGTTCTTCAATCCAGTTTCCTCTTCCAGTTCACGACGCGCACACTCCTCAGCCGTCTCGTCAATCTTCATAAAACCACCGGGAAATGCCCACTTGCCCTTGTAAGGTTCAATGCCTCGCTGAATCAACAGCACCTTAATACTCACACCATCGAAACCGAAAATCACGCAGTCGGCCGTCACTGCCGGATGCGGATACTTGTAACAATATTTAAGTTCGCTCATACTTCTTGCGTTTATCTTACGCAAAGGTAGGTATATTATTTGAATCCTCAAAATATTCAGCGTTATTTTTACGCAAAAACAATACTAATGTAAAAAAAACATTCATTTACCACAGCTACACACTTTGCATAAATATTCACGACAAAGAAACATCGGCAAACGAACGTGTAAAAAGCTTTGTTTTGAGAACTGGCACTTCTTGAGGTGAGAAATGCCAGTTCTCTCATCGAGAAGTGCCAGATCTCGGCTAGAGATATGGCAAATCATCCTAATCATAGACTTTATTGTTTTGTTACGCGATGCCCATTGTTGCATATTTATGCAGCAATATCTTTCAACTAAAACTAAAAACTCATAAACTTTCACAACTGCTCTATCATGCTTCAAGCAAAACAACTATATTTGCCTACGAAACAATTTTAAAAAGAAAGGAGAAAATAATGAGAACATTTATGCTTTCGGCAATGGTGCTGTGCCTGACTGTAGGTTGCGGACAGACAACAAAGGTAGACAATTCTGTGGTAAACGACTTCGACGTAAGCCGATTCTTGGGCCACTGGTACGAAATAGCACGCTTCGACCATAGTTTCGAACGGGGAATGGAACACACCGAAGCGGAATATACCTTGCGCGACGATGGCAACATCAACGTAGTGAACACAGGTATAAAGAACGGCAAGCTAAAGACGTCCAACGGCAGAGCCAAGCTCACCGATACCCCTGCCCTGCTGCGTGTGTCGTTCTTCCGTCCGTTCTATTCCGACTATCGCATTATGATGATTGACAGCGGCTATCAGTATGCACTTATCGGCAGTAGCAACGAGAAGTATCTTTGGATTCTTTCGCGCAAGCCTCAACTGCGAGCGGAGGACAAGACCAACATCCTAAGAGAAGCCTTACGCCGCGGATACGACACGAAACAACTTATTTGGGTGAAACAATGAGGGATGCCCCACCTAACCTCCCATTTTGGGGGAGGAAAAGATGTGGAAGGAGGGAGGAGGGATAAAGCTGTCAGAACGTATTTCTAACAGCATATCGTGATTCACCGTTTTCACTGCAAAGCCGCATTTCAAAACTCCCTCACGACCGTTCTGCCCTCAAGCCATGCGATCATGTTGAGCACGAGGTAGTTCCAGTTCTGAAATCCCTTGTTTATTATCGGTTCACCCGTGTCCGGATTGTAATACTCGTGCAGAGCACCCTCCTTCTTCAAGTCGCTGCCATAGAGTGCCACCGTCTTTCGTGCCAGCGACCGCGCCTCGCGCTTGAATCCGTAGTCAGCCAACCCGCGGAACACCATATAGTTTGACACGCCCCATATAGGTCCCTGCCAGTTGGAAGGGTTGTGGGTGGGGCGCATGTTGTACATCTTTTCCAACTTCGACAATGTGCGCACACCGTATGGAGCACAGAACGTGCGCTCGTCCATCAGGTTCTCCCTCACCATGCGCTCTGCCTGCTGCTCCGTGGCGATGCCAGCCCAAAGCGCCATGAATCCAGACCAGCATCCCAGTCTCTGTATCAAGCAGGGATAGTCGCGCGGCGCACCCACGTGAAGCACAAACGGTTTGCCGAAGATATATTCTGGTTCACCAGTATATGGCAGCAGATTGATGTCCACCGAGTAGTACATGCCGTCCTTCTCGTCCCAGCAATGCTCCTGCACCGCCTTTTTCAGTGCCGTTGCCATATCGCTGTACCTTGTCGCCTCATCAGCCAATGCCAGTCGCCCGGCGATATATGCCATGGCCAGCAGTTCCTTGTACATCAAGCAGTTAAGATATATCGACGCTGAACTGCCGTTTGGTCGGAAGAAGGTCGAAGGGTCGTTGTCAACACCTATCGCCAGGTCGTCCTGCCAGTAATACAGTCCTGTGTTCTTATGCCGATGATGCTCATGATAGTTGCGTATAAAAGCCTGCATGCGTCCGAAACCCTGTCGAATCCATTCCGCCTCACCTCCATTCTCACGTATCAGGAAAGCCGCATGCTGCGCAAGGCACGGCTTGTGCATGTTGGTAGAATAAATGTCTGACGGTTTTATCCTGTCCGGATCTGTCTCTGCATCCACTACCATCGGCATATATCCGTCATCAGGAGAGGTGTATGCCAGATAGTTCAGCACACATCCCTGCTCGTATGCCAGTGCCTCAGCCTTGTCTGTCTCGCTCCCAATGTCGTTGAGAATCTGTCGCAATGCCACGTTCGACAACCACGAATCCCAATCCCACAACACCGCCGCATACTGTCTGCTGCCTGGCGTAATGTACGGATACTTCAGTGCAATGCCCGTTGGTTGCTTGAACATCTGTTTGTAGTCGCTGTATATATGTTGCTTTATCAGTTCGCGATGCTCGCGCGTAGCTTTTGTCTGTGCATTTCCCGTCAGTACCATTCCGCACAGAACGATAATCATCAGCAGTAGTTTCTTCATTATAGTCAGCATTGTCATATAGTGTCATCATTTGCTCAACAGATACTCCGCCACCGCCTTCGACGACGTGTTCTTAAGTACCACCCGCTTGTCGCCGTCCAGCAGATAGAGCACCGGCATCGTTCTTAGGTCATAGAGGTTGCGCTCCTTTATCATGCCCCTGTCTGTACATACTGTCCACAGCGCCGGCATGTCGCCCGCCGTACCCTTCCACTGCTCATGGTCCTCTTCCGTATAAACGGCAAGCACCTTCATCTTTCCTGCACGCAAGCGCAGGTTCAAGGCAGAGTTGTAGCGCAGGTTGAACAGCATGTCGCGGCAGTGGTCGCAGTCGGGGTCGTACAACAGCAACAGCATCGGCACGCCGTCAGCCGTCTTGTGCAGCGTACCCTTCGTACCGTCAACCGTTTCATAACAGAAATCGCTCGCCGTAGTGCCTGGAGCGTTCCGCCTTACCGACTCAAGCTGATGCCTAAGTCGCTGTCTCTCAGCATCGGAGAAGACCGCCGTTGCCAGTTCATGCCTTAGAAACAGCATGTAGATGCCCTCGTTGACCACCGGCGACCCACTGTCGTAGAGATACTTCTCGGCCAAATCGGCAAAATGGCAATACACGGAATCGCTCACCATTGCCCTGTTCATCAGCGTGTCTATGCCGGCACGTGCCGCCTCTTCAGTACCCACAGGCAATACCGATGCGAAATCTGCAAACGCCTGTTCCACCTCTGCACTCTTGACATCTGGCCAGTTGAAGTCCATGCTGTCCCAATAGTGCACCAGCAGATACGCCGCTCGCTTCTCTGCCGTGCGCAACGTATCTGGCACCGCCGGCAATGAAAATGCCGTCTGAGCATCTATCTGCCCACACGCCATAAACATTATTATATAATATAACAGCCGTTTCATTGCACTGCAAAGATAGCACCAATCGAGT